>JAEWRW010000030.1 GCA_023398815.1 Bacillota bacterium | reverse complement strand
TGCTTGGTCTTTTCTCGCCCTGCCGCGTTGTCATTCGTCGCCTATGCCCTGTGGCATAAGCTCCTTCCTCCGCCTTGCAGGACAAGAAAATCCTCTGCGCAATCCGACCACTCCATTTGTGCGGTGTCACCCTAGATGCATCAACCCAAGCGCCTTATTATGGCATCGTTGTTTCGGTATGATTCCCGCTGTCTGCCGATGTTGATGACAAACTGATAGAGAAGCGGAGACTCGATCTTAAGCTTGGTGAGGATGTCGTACATGTTCGTGAGCCCATTGGTCTGCTTTCTGTATTCGTCCACAAAGGCTTTGAGCCGGAGCATTGCCAGAAACTTGACCGGGCTGCGCCGGGCCAACGGCTGCTTGGTTCGCGGCTTTGCAAAGAGGAAAGAGAAGGTATTCTCGCTCAGCGTGAAATCCTCTGCCCCATAGCCAAGCTGGCGGAAGGCTGCCAAAAACGCGTCCCGCATCCCCGGATCTAGGAAGGCTACCGAGGCTTTCATCGTCAACGAGGACGGTTCGGAATACTCGCCGAGCACGAAGCCCGTCAACCACCAGTGTTTATCGGCCCTGGTGAAGAGCGGATTGCCCTTCTTAAACAGCGCAAATGCAACGTTCAGCGCTTCTTCATCACTGGCAGACTGATAGAACGTGCCCTGAAAAACAATGGGAGGAGTTCCACCCGGGTCCGCCGTGTGGTAAATTCCAATTTCACCACCGGTGGTGATGCCGTATTGGCCCTTCCAAAACTCGATCAGCCACTGTTTGCCGTTGTACTCAAAATGAACGGGTTCGCAGTCAAACACCATGCCCAGCGGGGTGGCCCACTCATCATACAGGCTGCAGTAGCCCATCTTCCTCTGCCATGGGTTCGCCACAGAGTAAAAAATGTCCTGCTCCCAATCATAGGCGTAGCCCGTGTCCTCGAGAATCTGCCGCACGCCATCCTTTTGTGCATCCGTGTCCGGCGCATCAGCCCGCATGTGCACCGCGCGCTGGGTCAGCAGCCATTTCCTCTTGAAATGCCTGATTACCCACACTGCCACTATCGAAACGGCACCCAATGCCATGGATGCAAGTACACAGAACAGCGCCGTGCCATAACCGACGGCTGCCAACCAATTGCTCATAGATGACGCCCTCTCTTCTACCGTCTGTCACATCCTATTCATGCGGCCTCCGTTTGGACAGCATTGGCCGACAATGCTGGCGGGACATCCATCCAGAGTTGCGCCACCCAGTACAACGGTGTATTCTAGTAGAACGTTCACGAAACCGGACAAACAAGGCCTGGCGTCCTGCGGTGACAATCCCAGTATTGCTGTGGTTTGGGCGTTTCTTGGGCAGAACAAAGCTCTGCACCCCAGAGGAGGGCACAGGATGAAGATTTCAAAGACCGACGCATTGATCTGGTTTGACTATTTTGCGCAAATGCCCGAGGGGGAAGAACTCACCACAAAGCACGAAGAAATCATCTACTCCACCTTTGCCCAGATTGAGGCAGCGGTCGACCATCGAAACGACGCGTTGATTTCAGAAATCAGCCATTTGAAAACCATTGAGAATAGAACCCTGTACGTGGGGAACGACAACAAATTCCCCGCAGGATGCCGCTCTTGTCTGGTGGGTACCGGGTTGAGCGCCATCCGCAAAACCAACAAATGCAACCTGCAGTGCAAATTCTGCTACAACTACGGGGAGCTGGACCGCATTCCTCCCGTTGGCGAGGATCTGTGGGAAATTGGGGGCACCAAGTTCTACGAGAAGGACATCGATTTGCTTCTTTCCATCCAGCAGAAACCCACCGGCATCTCCTATGTGTATTTGGAGCCCTTCATGGAGATTGAAAAGTACTATCCGATTGTGAAGAAGTTCAGCGATGCTCACGTCCATCAGCATTTGTACACCAATGGCACCTTGGCGACCGAGGAAACGCTGAAGGCATTGGGGGAAGCGGGGCTTGATGAGATTCGGTTCAACCTGGGGGCTTCCCGGTGTGCAGACAAAGTCATTGAAAACACTGGTACAGCGAAAAAGTATATCGGGAACGTTGGCATTGAAACGCCCATGACCCCGGAGTTTTTCGACACGTTCTTCCAGAAAAAGCAGGCGATCCTTGGCACAAAGCTTGATTTTATCAACTGCGCCGAATTGCACTTGAATGAGAACAACATCAACAATTACTACGGCGAGAACATGTACATTTGCAGGCATGGTTACATTTCCCCCATTTGGAGCCGGGAACTGACCCTCAAATTCATGAAGATTGCCGACGACGAAAACTGGGATTTGGCGGTTCACGATTGCTCCAACCACACAAAATTCGCCCGGGGCCTAAATCTAAGCGCCAAAGAGGGCAAGTGGTTCGGTGCCAGCGATTATGCCTGTGAGTTCACCCGGATTCCCTATGAGGTTTTTTTGCCAATCCTGAACGACGACACGTTCCAATTCCTCAGTGAGGAAGAATTGCCAGACGACTACAAACCGGCATTGATCAGCTACTAGAGTCCGATCACCGCCCGTGATTTGCTGCAACGCTTATCCACAGCGGAAACAGGGCGTGTGCCCCAATCACCGAACCGCCCTTGCCCGCAAGGGCGGTTCGGCCTTTCATAGGAACGCAGGCTGACTCCGGGCGCGGATACCTGTGTCAAATTGACCATTGGGAAAACCGAAAAGCAATGAGACATTGACAATCAGTAACCAGCTGTGTGTATTATACGTAACCGGTTACCAAACATTCATTTTCTGCGAAAAGGAATAAAGTGAATGGAAGATAAAGCGTATATTTTTGGTTCAATCTTCACGCTCTCCAACAAGTTGCAGCTTCTTGGTGACCGCATTGACGAAACGCTGACAGTGAAGCAATGGCTTTTCCTTGCCGGTGTTGTCAAATGCGGGATCGAGGCGCCAATGCTTACCGACATTGCCGTGCGCATTGGAAGCTCGCGGCAGAACGTGAAGAAAATGGCCATCATCCTTGAGAAGCAGGGCTTCGTCTCGATGGAGAAAGATGCCCGTGACGCGAGGATGCTTCGGATCAGGCTAACGGATGCCTGCAGAGCGCACTTGAAACAGCGCGAGGAGACAGAGGAACGGTTTATCGAAGAGCTGTTCTGCAGCTTTGAAGCACCGGAACTGTCGCTCCTAGCAGGAGCCATCAAAAAGCTTGAGGAAAACGCAAAAGAAATGGGACGAAGCGATGAAGAAAAGGAATCATAGAAAGATGTGGATTGTGGGTTCATCGGCCATTTTTGTCATTCTGGCAGTCATAGTGTTCTTCCTGGTGCCGTTCTCCCCTACAAGCAAGCAATTCGGACAGGTGACGCTGGGCAAGGCGGCCACATGCGCGCCTGCATCTGGGGCATTTACCGAAGCGGATATCGCGCCGCTCCCCCTCCCGCTGCAACGGTACTTCCGGTATTGCGGGTATTTGGGCACACCCAAAATGTCATACATGAAGGCTTCTTTGCACGATGTGGACTTTGTGATGTCGAAGGACAAAACGATCAAAATTGACTATGAGCAGTTCAATCTAGTGGAACGCCCGGAGCGGTACGCACTGATCTCTTCGTCGCTCTTCGGTGTCCCATTTGAGGGATTGGATTCCTTCGAAAACGGAACGGGCAGGATGAAAGGGACACTTGCCAAGGTGATCCCCCTGTTTGACCAACAAGGCGACCAGATGGACCGCGCTTGCCTTGTTACATGGCTTGCCGAAAGCCTGATGCTACCCAACGCGGCACTTCAGGATCTCGTGAAATGGGAGGCTGTTGACGATACCCATGCTAAGGCATGCATCTCGTGGGAAGGCATATCGGCAAGCGGTGTTTTCGCCTTCGACAAAACCGGCGAGCTGCTTTCTTTCCTCACAGATGACAGGGTTGCCATGGGAATGGATGGTAAGGAAACAAAGGCGGAATGGTCCGCCCTATATCGTGCCTACCAACGGGTGAACGGTATCTTGCAACCGAAGGTCATCCAGTCCGTCTGGCATTATGCGGAGGGCGACTGCGTTTACTTCAACGAAAACGAAGCGGCTGTCGCGATCCGGTATGAGTGATTGACGGCAGGGAATGGGCCCACACGCTGCCCTGGGTCCACCACATTGTGGCAACGGGTACAACAGGGGGCGAGACCTGGGAAGGCTAACCGGCCATTCTAGGTCTCGCCCCCATTTCGCACCAAAGCAGAAGAACCGCCAACCAGCTCCACATCACAACCGTCGACCAAACAATCCCCAGTGAAGCTCGCCTTCCTTCACCCGCAGCTTGGCTCACTGCCCGTCAGCAACCCCGTGAGGATGGCGGCCGCGCAGCCGACGCCCTGCTGCACATCAATGGCACCAAAGGGGCAGTTCTGGGCGCAGGCCCCACACTCCATGCAACGGTCACGGTCGGTGATTTTCACCTTGCCATCGCACTGCTGAAATACCCGGTGCGGGCAGACAACCACGCACATGCCGCAGCCCGTGCATTTCTCTTCATCCTGCCGCAATGTCACCACGTTCTTCAGATATGTCATTGCACTCCCCTCCTTCAACCGAACACCCGGATGAAGTCATTGACCAACAGAAGGATGACGCCAATGCCTGTGGCGACCAGCATGGACGGCAGCGCCACCTTCATTTCCTTGTCCACCCCTGAGAGCGAGGTGTAGGTGGAACTGCCGGTGAAGTTCATGGCGCAGAAGGCTGAGAGCGCCGGAAGAATCAGAACATAGGCGGCCGCTTTCCACCAGCCGTACACCGGCATTGCGGGGAACCCATTGAGCAGATTCACACCGACGGCCCAGAGGAGGCCAAGCAGAAAACCTTTGAAGGAAAACGCTCGCCCCGGCACCCACGGGAGCAAGACCGGGGTGAGAAACGCCCCGACGAAGATGGCCCCCAGCAGCGCATACAGATCCACCAACCCGTAATGGCCCAAGCCAATGGCGTTCAATAGAAACATCACGCCAAAAACGACAAGCATTGGCTTGACACCGTTGACAAGCTCCACCGGCGTGAGCACCAATCGATCCCAACGCGTAAACTTCACCGTGCGCATCTCATCGGTGGCCTTCATTCCCGCCGCGAGGAACGCCTTGAGGTCGCAGGCCCGAACCGGACCGTAGACGACATGGAACCCGGATTGCTTTGCCACCTCATGAGCGGCGACACCCGTGGCCCCCAGCTGCGGCAGGATGATGGTGCGGTGGGCGACGATCTCCGCAAGCCCAGTATCCTTCAGCCGATGCACCAGTTCCTCGGTGCCAAAGGTTCCCTTGCCCGCCGCACACCAGACGTTGATGCCGTCGGTGTCCAGCACCACAATCCATGCGTCGAAGCCGCTCAGCTCCATGCGCAGGCGGTCGAAAGTCATCTTGTAGTTGGCCGTTACCAGCACCGGGGATTGCCCATCGGGGTTGCCCACGCAGTACAGGCCTGGCTCAATGGCATAGTCCATCCTGCCGATGGACCAACGGCACTTCCAGGAGCCCAATACATCAGAGAACGAGAGCGTCGTGGATACCTGCGGGACCTCCATGACAGGGGTATGGACATACCCGGTCATCCACTTCTCCTGCCGAGGTGTTTGGCCCCCACAGCCGCAAGACGCCTCCTCCGAGGGGCCTACGGCTGGCGTGGCATTGCCGCCGCACCCCTGCCCATTTGTAACGGTGCGGAATTTGGGCCTTCCTGCAGTGCTCTTCCCGGCGCCGCAGCAGCTTGTCTGCTTCCGTTTGCTCGTGGGGGCCCCTCCCCCGCAACACGATTGACCTGCCATCCCATTTCCTCCCACTATGACTTAGATGAGCTGATTTGCAATCCGCTCCGCGAGCTCCTTGATCTTCCCCTCGATCGCCGCAATCACGGCGATAAACGCCTCGTCACCCATCCCGGTCGGGTCATCGAGCCCCCAGTCTTCCCGATGCTTGCAGGGAAGGTATGGGCAAGCGACGTTGCACCCCATCGTCACGACGACGTCAACGGGCGGGATCTCCTCCAGCAGCTTGGAGCGCTGCGTCTTCTCCATATCGATTCCATAGAGCCGCTTCATCAGCCTTACGGCATCCTGGTTGATCTGCGGCTTGGTCTCCGTGCCCGCCGAATAACTCTCAAACACACCGCCGGCAAGGTGCTTGCCCAACGCCTCGGCGATCTGGCTTCGGCAGGAGTTGTGAACACAGATGAACGCAACCTTTGTCATTTCGCCTCTCCTTCCACTGGGAACCAGTGTCTGGTTCTGTTCAAAAACCGTACCAGCAGGAGCATCACGGGCACCTCCGTCAGCACACCAACCGTCGTGACCAGCACGACCGGCGAGCTTGCGCCGAAGAGCGTGATGGCAACAGCCACCGACAGCTCAAAGAAGTCTGACGCGCCGATGAGCGCGGCTGGCGCGGCAATGTTGTGCGGCTGTTTGAGCTTCTTGCAAAGAAAGTAAGCAAAGAGCGCGGTCAGGATGTTCTGCAACACCAAGGGTACGGCAATCATCAGCACATGCAGCGGGTTACTTAGGATGGCATCCCCCTGGAAGGAAAAGATGATGACCAGCGTCAGGAGCAAGCCCGCCGTCGTTACCCCGTTGAACTTGGGAATGAAGCGGTTGTTAAAGTACTCCTCACCCTTGTGCCGGGTTATCCAGGCACGGGTGAGCGCACCCCCTGCCAAGGGGATGACGACAAACACCACGACCGAGAACAGCAGCACATCCCACGGCACCTTGATGCTCGATACCCCCAACAGGAAGGAGACAATGGGCGCGAACAGGAAGATGATGATGAGGTCATTGATGGACACCTGCACCAGCGTGTGGGCTGGGTCACCCTTGGTCAGGTGGCTCCACACAAACACCATGGCCGTGCAGGGAGCCGCGCCCAGCAACACCGCGCCCGCCACGTAGTCCCGCGCCAACTCTGTGGGGAGGTATGCCTTGAACACCACGTAGAAGAAAAAGGAGGCCAAGCCAAACATCAGGAAGGGTTTGATCAACCAGCTCGTCCCGCTGGAGATGAGCAGTCCCCGAGGATGCCGGCGCACGTTCCGGATGGACTGAAAATCCACCTTGAGCATCATGGGATAGATCATGACCCAGATCAACACCGCGATGGGGATGGAGGTATGCGCGTATTCAAACTTCCCCAAGAACGCGGGAACCCCCGGCAAGAATTTACCAATCAGGATGCCTGCTGCCATGCACAGCAGCACCCAGAGGGTCAGGAATTTCTCAAAAAAGCCAATGCCTCCGGCGTTGTCTTCACGCATCCCCATCACATCCCTTGCAGCAGCAGACCTCGTCTGTTTTACAGATGCAGTTTTCTTTCTCGGTGGTGATGGCGCAGAGGAACTCCTTCGCCCTGGCGATGGCTTCCGTGTCCAGCGAATAGTACGTCCACTTTCCCTCGTTCCTGCCCCGCACAATGCCGCACTCGCAAAGCTGCTTCATGTGGTGGGAAAGGGTGGACTGGGATAGCTCAAACTTCTCCAGGATCTTGCAGGCACACAGCTCCCCGCAGGAGAGCATGTCCACGATCATGGCCCGTTTTGGGTCGCCCAGTGCCTTGAACACCTTTGTTTGTACCAGGAAGTCTTCCATGCGACACCTCAAATCTACGAACTTCGATGTGACCATTGTATGCGTCAAATCGAAAGACGTCAATGCGATTAACGAAAACATAACGTACCTTGGCACACCCAATTATGCTGAAATTAATTTTATACAATTCAGTTGAAATGGAATACTATGAGGGGTACAATGAATTCACAGGATACCACACCTCCATACCAAGCCATGGGGCGCAGAACAGATGGGGAACGCATCGGAATCGCCCCCTCTAACCGGGAATCGCCAAAGAACGAAAGGGAGGGATACGGGATGACAAGCGACAGAACCAACCCCAAAGTGGATGCGTTCATCAACGAAGCCACACAGTGGCGCCCGGAATATGAGAAGCTGAGGGCCATTGCCCTCGATACCCCGCTGACCGAAGAATGGAAGTGGGGCTGGCCCTGCTACACCTGGCAGGGCAAGAACGTCGTGCTGATCCACGGCTTCAAGGAATATTGCGCGCTCCTCTTTATCAAGGGCTCGCTGCTGCGGGATGCCGATGGGATCCTCATCCAACAGACGGAGAACGTGCAGGCCGGCCGTCAGGTTCGCTTTGCCAGCGTGCAGGAAATTACCGCACTGGAACCCAGTTTGCGAGCCTATGTCCAGGAGGCCATTGAGATTGAGAAGGCCGGCTTGGATGTCCCCTTCAAAAAGAGCACGGAATTCGCCATACCTTCCGAGTTGCAGGATAAGTTTGATGAGCTCCCGGCTCTGAAAACCGCCTTTGAGGCGTTGACGCCGGGGCGGCAGCGGGCGTACCTGCTGCACTTTTCCCAACCCAAGCAGGCCCAGACGCGGGCCGCAAGGGTGGAGCGGTGCATCCCGCAAATTTTCATTGGCAAAGGGCTGCACGATGAATGAGCGAATCCACCGAGGAGCAAAAGGCAACGCCGTAGGTCGTCCACACTGATGAGTGAGGTCCTCATGCCCTGCTGATTGCCACCATCACGCACCGCCTGTTCCGCAGGAGCTCCATGCAGCGAAATGGTGCTGTGCTTCCATGTGAGGAGGCTGCTTTTATGCGGCCCTTGAGGTTAGACGGCCACCGCTCCACATATGCGCACGCCAGTCGGTCTTCAACCCCTTTGTACTCACACAAGAGGCTTTCCACCTTTCGTGTTTATGAGAAAGGCCAAACCAAACGATAACTTGTTTATAGATATGGGTATCTATATGTTGTGGAGCAAAGGGAGCAAGGGGGCTCATCGTTGAACCATTCTGTCTATCTCTCCATATTATTACTGGCGGCGGGGGGCGCTTCGGTCGCGTGCGTGCTCTACACCATCCAAGGAAACTTCAAACCCAAAATCAACAAGCTCCTATTCACCATGGGGATCTCCCTGTTGGTGTGGTCTGTCGGGCTTGCGGTGCAGTCTGGCGGGGCGAACGCCTCCATTCGCTACTTGGGGAGCCGGATCGCGCCGTTGGGATACGCCACGATGTTTGGTGTGTTGCTCCACTATGTGCTGCTCCTCACGGGCCACAAGCAGCTCGTCCAACGGTGGTGGATTCGCCTGCTGCTCTATCTGCCCGGCGCCGTCACGATCTACGGGTTCTCCCTCTGGCCATTGCTGACGCGGACACCGGACAGAATGCTCCCCTCCCCCCTGGGGTGGGTCAACGCGAACGCCAACGGCTGGGTCACCTTTTATTACATCTATTACGTCGTTTTCTTTGTGGTAACCATGCTGGTGCTGGTGGGCTGGAACAAGAGTGCCACCACTGACCGGCACCGCCGGCAGGCACGTCACCTTATGACCTCCCTGTGGGTTGCCACTGTTCTAGGCTCCATCACCGACGCCGGGCTGGGGTTTGCGAACATTCACGTCCCCAGCATGGCCCCCCTATTTACGTTTGCCCCCATTGTGACAATCAGCTATTCCGTACACAAATATGGCTTCATGCAACCCGAAACGATCGACCCCAACCAAGTCATACTGGATGGAAAAAACAGAGCGCGGGTCTACCGGATTCTGGGAATTTGCTTCCTGGCCGGGAGCGTCGTGAACCTGGCGAACCAACACATCTTCTCGCGGGAAACCGGGCTTGTCTCCTCTCTGCTCTTCAGCGGCATTCTGCTCCTCTTCGGGGCTGCCACCCTGCTCCTCAGCAGCCTGCGCATAAACGAGCTGTTTAAGGAACTGCTGTTTGCCATGCTCCTCTCGCTGGCAATCCCCTTGATCACGCTGCGTTTTGTCGTCTATGGCAGCATCACCATCTGGGCTTGGTTTTTCCTGCCCCTGCTGGTCAGCCTGCTCTTTAACCGGCGGCTTCTGCTGGTCACCATTCTCCTCTCCTCCGTTTTGACCCAACTGATGGTTTGGAGCGCCACGCCCTCCACACCCGTGCGACTGGACGAGGCAGATTATGTGGTTCGTCTGGGGCTCCTCGGCCTGGCGGCCGCGCTGTGCCTGTACATCAACCACATCTACCGCCATCGCCTGCGCGCCAACGCCGAGCATGTGTACCGGCAACGGTTGGTTTCCGGGATCAACCAATCCCTGATTTCAGCCGATGAGATCAACTTTGACGAAAAGATTGCGTCCATCCTTGCCCAGTGCGGCCCACTGGTGCAATGTGAGCAGGTGTACCTGACCCTGCATAGCAGAGAACCGGGAGCCGGGCCCCTTTGCTGGCAGTGGAAGGCGGAAAACACGCCGTGCCAGCGCCCTGCCTGTGAACAGGGCATGCCGCTCTTTGCGCGCTACCTACGGCAGGAAGCCCCTGGACAGGCGTTGCTGGCGGTCTCGGATGTGGATTCCCTGCCGCCCCAAGCCGAGGAGATCAAGTCCCATCTCAAAGCGTTGGGGGTTGGTGGGTTTCTCTTCCTTCCCATCCGCAAGAACGGCGAGGAGCTGGGCTGCCTGAGCTTTGCCACCGCGCGGACAGACATGGATTGGCAGCGCAATCCCCCGCTTTTCCTGTCCATCATCGCCAACACGATTGCCGACACGGTGGCGAAGCTGGAGGATCTGCGCAGGATTGAGTGGATCGCCTACCATGACGATCTCACCGGGCTGCCCAATCGTCTTCTGTTCAAGCAAAAGCTGGGCCAAGCCATTGCCGACGCACAACGCGCCGGTGGGCAGGTCGGGGTCGCCTTGCTTGACCTGGACGCGTTCAAGACCATCAACGACGCCCTGGGCCATGAGGCCGGCGATGAACTGCTCACAAAAGTGGCCGGGGTCATCGCCCGCCATTTGCGGGAGCAGGATACCCTCGCGCGCTTCGGTGGTGACGAATTCGTGCTGCTGCTCAACCAGGTTACCGCCGGGCAGCTGGAGCAGATGGCACAGACCACGCTCAATGCCATACAGCAGCCGGTCGTGGTACAGGGGCAGGAGTTCTTTGTCACCGGCAGCATGGGTCTGGCGCTCTACCCCCAGGACGGCACCGATGCGGAAACACTGATGAAGAACGCGGACGTCGCCATGTACGAAGCCAAGACCCTGGGACGGAACCGATATGCGTTGTGCTCCCCATTGCTGAAGAACAAAGCGCTCAACAACGCGAAACTGACCAGCCTTCTCTACCGGGCGCTGGAGCGGGAACAATTGGCCCTCCACTACCAGCCGCAGGTGGAGATGGAAACCGGCACCATTGTGGGGGTGGAGGCGCTGCTGCGCTGGAAGCTGCCCGACCAGGGCTACGTGAGCCCCGCCGCTTTCATCCCCCTGGCGGAGCAGACCGGCCTCATCCAAACCATCGGCCTGTGGGTGCTGGAGACCACCTGCCGGCAAAACAAAGCATGGCAGGCCATGGGGTTCCCCCCAGTGCGCATGGCCGTCAACATCTCGGTTCAGCAGTTGAAGAACAGGGGCTTCGTGTGCCAAGTCGCTGGCGTGCTGGGGGAAACCGGCCTGTCGCCCGCCTCCCTGGAGCTGGAGGTGACGGAGAGCGTGGCCAACAGCGGCACCGATAACATGGTCGAGCTCATGGAGCGGCTCAAAACGCTGGGGGTGTCCCTCGCCATTGACGATTTTGGCACGCAGTATTCCTCGCTGGGGCGGCTGAAAATGATGCCCATCGACCGGATTAAGATGGACATGCAGTTCGTGCGCGGTATCACAAGCAGCGACAAGGACAGGGCCATTGCGCAGGGCATCATCGACCTGGCCAAGAGCCTGAACATGAAGATACTAGCCGAAGGGGTGGAAACCGACGCACAACTGGGATTTCTGAAGCAACAGGCGTGCGACGAGATACAGGGCTACTATTACTACAAGCCGATGCCGGCCGAGGAAATGGAGCGGATCTTCCAGGGCCGCCTCCTCAATGGGCAGGGGAGCGCCGAACACCCCTGTCAAGAAATCCCCTATGCAATGGAAGGAGGAGACGGGACACAATGCTGGTGATGGAATGGCACAGCGCATTGCTTCTGATGACCTGCGGGGTGACCATCGCCGTGGGCTATTATGCCGTGCGGGGCAACTACCATTCCCCGCTCAACCGTCTGCTGCTGGCCATGAGCTGCGCGGTGGTGGTGTGGTCCTTCGGCCAGCTGCTTTCCATCGGGGCCTACGAGAGAGCGCTCAGCCTGCTTGGGCGGCGCATTTCGCCGCTGGGGTGGGGTGTGGTTGCCGGCATAACGCTGCACTTCGTTTTAGTTTTGACCGGCAGCGGGCTGCTGCAAAGGAAATGGGCCATTCCCCTGGTCTATTTACCAAGCGCCGTTGCGGTCTTCGCCTTCTCCGTTCTGCCGCTGTTTGGGGGGAACGCTGACGATATGGTCCGCACCCATCATGGGTGGGTCAGCACAGCCACAGTCGACGGCTGGGATGTGTACTACCTCATCCATGTCACGCTCTACACGTTGCTGTCCCTGTCGCTTCTGCTGCGCTGGGGGAGACGCTCCGTCTCCAGGGAGAATCGCCGGCAGGCAAGCCTCATCGGGTATTCACTTGCTGCGGCGGTACCGCTGGGCATGGTGATGGAGTCGGCCCAGCTTTATCTGGGGCTCCCACCCCTGCAGGTCTCCGCCATTTTCACCAGTGCCCTGGTCTTTTTGTTTGGCCATTGTGTCAATGGCTACCGCTTCCCGCAGCCAGAACCCATACGGCCGGATGAATTGATATTGCCAGTCGCTGCCCAGTCCCACGTGAACCGGTATTTTGGTCTGGGGATTTCAGCGGGTGGTCTGGCGTTGCTGATGGCAGGGGGCCACATCGCCAACCCACCCGCCCACCTGTCTGCCGGCCTGGTGGGTACGCTTGTTGTGGTCACTGGGATGCTTTTGCTGACAATGGATTGGTTGCTGCTAGAGGAGAAGTTCAAGGAGCTGCTGGTGTCGTGTGCCCTTGCCCTCATCATACCCCTCAAAGTGCTGTGGTTTGCCGATGCGGGTGTATTGGGCGCGTGGGCAATTTCCTTTCCGCTCATGGTCTTTTGCCTGCTGTTCAACCGGCGCATCCTCCTGCTCTCCCTGCTATGCGTGTCGTTACTCACGCAATTGTATCAGTGGGCCTATCTTCCGGCGGCAGCGATGCACATCGCCACGTCGGACTACCTGCTTCGCCTGGGCATCATTGGCTTTGGTGCCCTGTTCGCACTGTATGTCAACAGGGTCTACACCAGCCGCCTGCGGGAGAACATCAATCACTCCCACATGCAGACCATCGCCTCCCAGATCTCGCAGACTCTTGCTTCCATCGGCGAAGAGAACTTTGATGAAAAGCTGCGTTTGACTCTGGAGCGCTGCGTTCGCTTCGTTGGCTGCGACCGGGGGTATCTCGTGCTGTTGGATGTGGAAACAAACAACGTCCGCCATGCGGTGGAGTGGACGCAGGAAGCGGCGGCCCCCCGGGGCAGCAGGATGGACGACGGCCTGCGTGACATTCGGCCCGATATGGTTGAGCGGTTCAAGGCAAACAATGTGCTCATCCTGAAGGATGCCCGTTTGCTGCCTCCCCCCGCCGCGCACGTCAAGCGAAGCATGCTGGCCCAGGGCATTCGTGCCCTTGCCAATGTGGCCGTGCGAAACCCAAAGGGTGAACTCATCGGGTTCCTCGGCTTCAACGCCAGCCGGCCCATGGGAGCCTGGAACCTCGTTTCCACCGACTTCTACGAGATTTTGGCGGGCATCGTTTCGGACGCCGTGGCTAAGGTGGAGGGAGAACGGGGCCTAAACCACATGGCCTACCACGACCAATTGACCGATCTTCCCAACCGCCTCCGTTTCAAGGAGACGCTGGAGCGGGTGATCCTGCAGGCCGAGGGCACCGGGAAGCTGGTCGGCGTCGCTCTCCTGGACCTTGACGGCTTTAAGGCCGTGAACGACACCCTGGGCCACGACCAAGGCGACCAGCTGCTGGTGAAAGTTGCCCACACGCTGTGCCACACTGTGCGCGAGAGCGATGTGGTCGCCCGTTTCGGCGGGGACGAGTTCCTTCTGCTGTTCCCACTGCTCTCCAACCAGCAAGAGCTGGCAGAGATCATGGAGCGGCTTATGGAGGCGACACACCGACCGGTTCTGTTGTCCGGTCACGAGTTTTTCGTGTCCGTCAGCGCCGGCATCGCCCTCTACCCCATGGATGGCCAGAACGCCGACACCCTGCTCCAAAACGCCGACACCGCCATGTATGTCGCCAAGAGTTCGGGTAGAAACCGGTACGCGCTGTGCTCCCAGGCCATGAAAGATGAAATCGCCAAACGAGTGGAAGTGACCCACCTGCTCTACCGCGCGCTGGAGCGGGAGCAGCTGGTGTTGCACTACCAGCCGCAGGTCGACCTGACCACCGGGTCCATTATGGGGATGGAGGCGCTGGTGCGCTGGAATCTGCCGGAGCGCGGGATAATTGCCCCCGGCACCTTCATCCCCCTGGCCGAGCAGACCGGGCTCATCCACCCCATTGGCCACTGGGTGCTGCGGGAGGCCTGCATGCAGTGCAAACGCTGGGTGGATATGGGCTGTGTAGGGCTGCGCGTGGCCGTCAACATCTCCCTGCAGCAGCTGAAGAACCCACGGTTTGTGCAGCAGGTGGAGGAAGTGCTTCACTCCACCGGGTTGGCCCCCCAGCATTTGGAGCTGGAGATTACCGAGAGCGTGGCAGACGGCAACACCGACAGCACGGTGTTGCTGCTTCACCGGCTGAAGGCACTGGGGGTCTCTCTCTCCATCGATGACTTTGGCACAAAATACTCCTCACTCAGCCGGCTGAAGCTATTACCCATCGACCGCATCAAGGTGGACATGCAGTTCATCCACGGCATTGAGCGCAGCGACAAGGATCGAGCCATCACCAAGGTCATCATCAACCTGGCCAAAAGCCTGCAGCTGAAGGTGCTGGCCGAGGGGGTGGAGACGACCCCCCAGCTCCAGTTTCTGCGGCAGCGCCTGTGCGATGAAGTGCAGGGGTACTATCACTTCAAACCCATGCCGGCGCAGGAGACGGAAGCCGTTCTGTTGGCGCAGCTCCACGCGGAGGGGGCGTTTACCGGCTGAAGTCACAGCCGCAGGCAGCCCACTGCCCGGTCAAAGCAAGAACCGCGGGGCCGTCACGGACGGCCCTTTTTCTCTACCCCCATTGCACGCAGAGCAGCGAGAGAGGGACACCGCTGCCCCCTGGCGAGGCTCGTTCCCTTGCCCATTACCCCTGTCCATCACAGCAAATAACATTCACCACCTACCGATTGCACCACTGCCGGGGCATGAGCCTTTTTCAAAGAAACAAGAACAGGGCCCTGCACCCGCTGCTTGCGGGAGCAAGGCCCCTTCTACCGTTCGTACTCTGTTGCTTGGCAATTGCTCTAGTCTTGAGCGTTCGTGCTAACCCGGGTACTCAGTAGAACACTGTCCCAATTGCATAACCGTAGTACCACCCTTCCACTCCAGAGGCATCCGCCGGCACGACGATGTAGTAGTAACTGCTGTAAATGGGCATTCCGTAGATGGAGACAGAAGTTGCCGAGGTCGAGCCCCAATATACGAGGTTGCCGGTGCCCTGCATGGATGCCTTGAACTCCGCCCAGGATTTTGTGGTGTCCGGAGCACCCACGCAGTAGTAAATTCTATACTGGGCTGCCGCGTTGACTGAGTTCCAACTCAGCGTAATCGCGCTGCTGATTGGGGATGTCTTCACGTTGGTCGGATTGGCCAGGGCAGCCAGATGCAGCTTCTGCATTTGGCTCTTATAGGGGCCAAAGCAGGCTCGGAAGCCATACCACATGGCCCGCCCGGGGGTGACATCCTCATAGAAATAATAGTTGCCCGACCCCATAACGTCCCCAGTGGCCAGCACATCGGGCTCGTCGGACGCCAAACCAGCCTCCGTACTGGCACAGTAGAACTCAAAGGTGGGCTCAAGCCCCGAGGGATAATAAGCGCTGTAGCCGTGGTCGAACTTCATCCGGTATAGGGAGCCGGCCCAGTCGATGCCATCGAGAACAAACCGGGGGGTAGCCGGGGTGCTCGGTGCCGCCGAGGTCTTCGCGGCGACGAAGCCGGTGGGCGTACCCGCTGCGCCGTTGCTGCCAATCGCCGCCACCCGGAAGTAGTACGTCGTGTTCGCGTTGAGGCCGACGACGCGGCAATCCTTGCTGGGCCAGTCAAAGTGCTGGTAGTCTGCGATGTTCTGGGATGCTGTGGTCGAATAGTAAATGCGGTAGGTGACGGCATTCTGCACCACATCGTAGTAAAGCTGCACCGATTGGTAGTTGTAGGGTTCCGCGCTGAAATTGGTGGGGGCCGGCAACCCTCCAGCGGCAGTCGTCTTGGCCCAGACCGCCGCACTTTGGCCGCCCTCGCCCCCCGTGTTCACCGTCGACACCTTGTAGTAATATGTTGTGTTTGCGGAAAGGCCGGTGTTGGTATAAGTAGTTGTCGTCGCCTCACCCACCTTGGCATAGGTGCCGCCTGACGCGGCGGAGCGGTAAATAACATACTTGGTGGCCGCGGTCACCGCAGTCCAGGTCAGCTTAATGCTGCTGGCGCCTTGGGCCGTCGCCTGCAGCCCGCTGGGCGCGCCGGCGCGGGTCCGAGCCCAGACCGCCGCGCTCAAGCCACCTTCGCCTCCCGCGTTCACCGTCGCCAACTTATAGTAATACGCTTTGTTGGCAGCAAGCCCGGTATTGGTATAGGCAGTCGTGGTGGCCTCACCCACCTTGGTATAGGTGCCGCTAGAAGTGGCAGAACGGTAGACCACATACTTGCTGGCCGCGGTTACGGCAGTCCAGGTCAGTTTGATGCTGTTGGTGCTCGGCGCGGTTGCCTTGATCCCGCTGGGTGCGCCGGCACGGGTTCGGGCGGAGACTGCCGCGCTTTTGCTGCCTTCTCCCCCCGCATTGACCGTCGATACCTTATAATAATACACTTTGTTGGCAGAAAGGCCCGTGTTTGTGTAGACAGTCGTGGTGGCCTCGCCCACCTTGGTATAGGTGCCCGTTGATGTGGTGGAACGGTAGACCACATACTTGGTGGCCGCGGTCACCGCAGTCCAGGTCAGTTTGATGCTGCTGGTGTTGGGGGCGGTCACCTTGATTCCGCTGGGCGCTCCTGCGCGGGTTCGGGCGGAGACCACCGCGCTGTATGCGCCCGAGCCGCTGCTGTTGGCCGCACGAACCTTGTAATAGTATTTCTTGTTCGCTGTCAATCCTTTGCTTTGGTAGGTCTTGGTGGTGACCGTAGCGATTTTGGTATAGGACCCACCGGAAGAGGTGGCCCGGTATACCAGATACTTGCTCGCACCCGAGACGGCTGACCACGAGAGATTGATCTGCGTGGTACTGACCGATAACGCCTTCAAGCCAGTTGGGGCGGAAAGGGCCGCCAGGGCTACAGGTACCTGCACCACCGCAAAAAGGAACGCTGAGACCAGAACAAACACAACAGCGCGTAATTTCCTCATTCTCATCCCTCCACAGATCGGGTTCGGGCTGCGCACAGGTCCTTCGCCGATGCCTCAATATTAAGATTAGTTACCACATTAAATGATACCATAACAACCAGCTGGTGACAACATTAGCGTTTATTGGCAGGATATTCGGGCTGGTGCCACAAGCATCACAAACCACCTTGCCCAGGCGCATTTGGCAACGCGTTGTTCCCTCAGCATCACCATTTCTGCTGCACATTGAGCCTTGTTTCCCCTCGGCATGGTATAATGGCAGAAGTAACATCCCCATCCGCCATCCCCTGTCCAACGCGACGCCCGGGAGGTGATGAGAAGCAAATTCCTCAGCCCATTCGCCCCATCGTGCGGCACACCCCGCCCCCTGGGTGTGGCCCGCATGAAACACGCGCAACAACACCAAACAGACGGATTCGGCCGTGGCGACCACGTAAGGTGAGCCTTGCGCTAGACTGGAAGAGGTCACCACCCCACTCTTGGAAAGAAAGGATGCGGAACATGAAGAACATCACCGTAAAGGGCCGCAGTTTCCTCGACAGGGACGGCAAGGAGAAGGTGTACAACGGCATCAACATCGTGTGCAAAGACCCGCGGATGGGGTACCTGTTCGACTTCCGGCAGGAGGACTGGGACGCACTGGCGGAAATGGGCATTGACCTCGTGCGCTTCGGCGTCATGTGGAGCGGAGCCGAGCCCGTCTGCGGCGTGGTGGACGACGACTATCTCGACCGGGTGGAGAGCAAGCTCAAAGAGTTTGAGGAGCACGGCATCCCGGTGTACCTTGATATGCACCAGGATCTGTACTCCATCCGCTTTATGGATGGCGCGCCCCTCTGGGCCACGCTGAGTCGGGGCGAACACAAGGTGGACGGCGCGTGGTCCAGCGCCTATTACATCAGCCCCGCGGTGCACACGGCGCTCGATGCTTTCTGGGACAATGCGCCGGCCCGCGACGGGCAGGGCCTGCAGGATCACCTGGCCTTCACCTGGCAGAAGATCGCCGAGCGCTTCGCCGGGAACCCCAATGTCGTGGGGTATGACTTCCTCAACGAGCCCTCCCCCGGCACCCTGTTCCGGGATTATTTCCGCGCCTTCCTCCGCAGCCTCAACGGCTATTGGGATCGGGTCACCGGCACTCCCCACACCTATGAGGAGACCTTCGCCATGTACTACGACCCCGACCGCATCGGGCCGGTACTGCGTGACATCGGGATTGACGAATTCTCGGCCATTCTGGCCGGCGAACCGTCGAAGATTGTGGAGCACTTCGAGGCCGACTACCTGCAGCCCTTCTACAACAAGATGGCGGCGGCGGTGCGCAAGGTGGACCGTGAGAGCATCCTGCTGTACTGCAACAGCGCCATCACCAACTGGGGCGGGGTCGATCACCTGCGCCCCTTGGAGGTGGACGGCGTGCGCGATCCCATCCAGGCCTTCGCTCCCCACGGGTACGACCTGGTGGACTGCACCGACTACGTCTATGCCGCCGACCAGAACCGGGTGGACCGGTGCTTCCAGCAGCACCTGGACTGGGCAGAGCAGTACGGACTGCCCATACTGGCCGGTGAGTGGGGGGCCTTCCCCAACGGCGACCCACTGATGGCCCAAAAGATGCGAGCGACGCGCGCCTTCTTCACCGCCCACAACATCAGCCAAACCTACTGGGACTACCGCCCAGGAAAGGGCGTGCTGCCCCTGTAAAGCCAAAGGAAGGCCC
Organism: Bacillota bacterium; assembly: GCA_023398815.1. Classification (GTDB taxonomy): domain Bacteria; phylum Bacillota; class Clostridia; order Christensenellales; family UMGS416; genus JAEYRA01. The sequence goes on along the minus strand of JAEWRW010000030.1, from coordinate 75,617 downwards.
CGCAGTGCATCACTGCGGGGCTTCCCTTCTCTAGTCAATGAGTCACCAGCAGCCATCCCACTGATACAGGAAACCGCCAAAGACCTTTGCCCAAAGCGCCAAGAACTCTATGGGATCAGGCCTTAAGAATACCGCGCAACTACCAACCGCGCACCGGTAGGTCAGCGTCAGCCCTGCCGCACAGCGGCGCTCACACCAGCCAGTCTGCGCTGGAGTTCCGCCAACACAGCGTCATGCTCTTCAGGGAGCACACTGGTGGACAACCGGCTCGCAGCGCAGGGCAGGAACCATGCCTCGATCTCCTCCTGTGTGACGCCCATTAAAGCATGGTATTCCTCCATAAACGTGCGCTCCATCGCCTCCCTCGTGGCATAGAACCCATTGATGGCTTCCTGCGGAAGCATGCCGGCGGGGATGACGGCATAGCGGAGCAACAGGAACAGCTGCATCACATCGTAGCATCGGTCTCCGGTGTTGGCACCCTGCCAGTCAATGACCACAGGGGTCTCCCCGTTCATCATGACATTGAGCATGTGGAAATCCCCATGGCAGACGCAGTTTCCATCGGGAAGGTCCGCCAGCGCATGAACCACCAGCCGTCGTTCCACCCAGGTCAGCTCGGTCTGGTTGTAAGCCTGCCAGGCCAAGTATCCCTTGATTGGCCGCAGGCCCGACGCGGACACCGCGTCCCCCGGTGCGCTCTGAATCTGGTGGAGGACCCTGGCAAGCAGGCGCATCTGGTCCAGGTGGTGCTCCCCAAACATACGGGCCACCAGGGGCCCCCCCTTGATCTGCTCCATCACCAGCCCCGGGCGGTCATCCATCTCCACAATCTCATAGGGCCGCGGCACGGGCAGACCCAACTTCCACACCGCCATGGTGTTCTTGAGTTCATTGTGAATGCCGCCGGCAAGCTCCCGGTTGAAGAACAGCTTGATGACCTTCCCCTCACCATATTCGTACACTTCGGCGTTGGCGCCAACGCCCAGTCTCTTCCCCAGTTCACTCATGGTCCATATCCTCCATCCTCATGCGGGTTCGTTCTTTCATCACGGCCATGGTGTATACCTCAGTTGTCAGGTCGGCAGCCTGGTCCAGCGTGGTGTCCAGCGTTCCGGTGTTCAGCATGGTGGCCAGGCCGTTGATGAACACGGTCAACACCAACACCACCCGCCCAAAGCCGTCGGCCGGCAGACTGCGGAGCCGTTCACTGCGGGCAAGGTGTTGCATCAACATCTCCCGCCCTACGGTGACACTCTCCGGATTCTGTGCGCTCACGGCGGACTGATAGACCGAGCGAAACAGTGCCTTTCGCGTACGCGCCAGGTCATAATACCCGATGATCAGCTGCAATTCCGGCAGATACCGGTCGTCGTGATGCCCGCGAATGTGAGATTGTGCTTCTTCCAATGCCAATTGCCAGACTTCCCTGCGCAGCGTTTCCATGCTGTCAAAGAGGCTGTAGATGGGCTGGGTGGAACATCGCAGTCTCTGCGCCACACTGCGGGCGGACACGGCATCGAGGCCCTGGTCCTCCACAATGCACAGTGCTGCTGACAGAATGGATTCCCTTGTTGTTTCACGTTTGGGCGGCATCTAATTCACCCCATAAATAACACCAGTTATATAATATATGTTATTCTTTGCGCCGCCATTTGTCAACCAGTATTTCTCATCCACTGCAACTCGCAGCGCAGGGGAAGGGTGTGTCGGCCGCGCACTGCGGCATCGTGGAGTGACACGTCCAAACCAAGCGCTAGCCACCCGCCTCACGCGCCAACGTTGCGTTGTTCTTACCGGAAGAAATTCCCTTCGCCGCAAAGGAATTGCCCCTTGCGCCTGTGGCAATCGCCGGGCAACTGTGGTATAACATACGGAGCGCGGGCAATTCGCAAGAGGCCGTTGTCCCCAGCGAACCCGACACTTTGGGTCCATCTTCACCTTGGCACAGTGGCTGCTGCAGCGGCATGCGGGGGTGAATGCCCTGTTTGCGACCCATACGGCTGGTACAGCTTTCCTTCTGGTGCTTGCATTGCGGTGTAACGTGGGAAAGCTGGCAGTGACACGAGCAAAGGAATTATCTGTCGAAATGATATCGCGCAACCACGATCTGGACATGTGCAATGGTCCGTTATTTGGCAAAATACTGACTTTCTCCCTGCCCATCATGGCAATGAACGCGCTGCAACTGCTGTTCAACACCACAAACATGGTGGTGGTGGGGCGCTTCTCCGGCAGCGAGGCCCTGGCGGCGGTCGGCGCGACCGGCGCACTCATCAACCTCATCGTCAATTTCTTCATGGGCCTGTCGGTGGGCACCAGCGTCATCGTGGCGCAGGACTACGGCGCCGACAAGCCCAACGATGTCAGTCGGTCGGTGCACACCTCCATGGCCATCAGCGTCATCGCCGGGCTCCTCGTCATGGTGTTGGGCCTCACCCTGTGGCGGCCCCTGCTGGTGGTGATGGGCACGCCGGAGGACATCTTTGATCTCTCCGCCCAATACATGATCATCTACTTCTTCAGCCTGCCGGCCAGCATGGTATTCAACTTCGGTGCGGCCATCCTGCGGGCTGTGGGCGACAGCCGCCGCCCCATGTACTACCTGCTCATCGCCGGCGTGGTCAACGTGTTCGTGAACCTCTTTCTGGTCATCGTGCTGCACATGGGCGTGGCCGGTGTGGCCTGGTCCACCGTCGCATCCCAATACCTGGCAATGGCGCTCATCGTCATCTGCCTGTGCCGCAGCCATGGTGCCATCCACTTCAACCTCCGGCAAATGCGCATCGACCGGCACAAGCTCGCCCAGATTGTGCGCATCGGCCTGCCCGCCGGGCTGCAGGGGCTGCTGTTCTCCATCTCCAACGTGCTGATTCAGTCGGCCGTCAATTCCTTCGGCTCTACCATGGTGGCGGCGAGCTCGGCCGCCTCCAACATCGAGGGGTTTGTGGGCACGGCGATGAACGCCTACTACAACGCAGCCATCACCTTCGCCGGGCAAAACATGGGGGCCAGGAAGGTTGATCGCATCGACACCATCGCCAAGGTGTGCACAGTGCTCATCTTCGCCACCTGGATTGTGCTGGGCGGCGCGACCATGCTCTTCGCCCGGCCGCTGCTCTCTATTTACACCAACGATCCGCAGGTCATCGAGCTGGGCGCGATGCGCATCAATGTCATGATGATCGCCTTCTTCACCTGCGGCATGATGAACGTCTATCCCGGCCTCACCCGCGGCATGGGGTACTCAGTGCTGCCCATGGTGAGCACGCTGGTGGGCGCGTGCCTGCTGCGCATCGTGTGGTTGGTCACGGTGTTCAGCTGGTTCCCCACGGAGATCATCCTCTTCGCCTGCTACCCCATCACCTGGGCAATGGCGGGCATAGGCCAGGTGGCCAGCTTCTTCTACGCCCGGGGCAAAGTACGCCAACGAATGGCGCTGGAGGAACTGTCGGCGGAATGAGCCGCCCCCAATCGTACGTTTCATCCCAACGCAGAACATCAACAGGCCCCATCCCAACCGGGATGGGGCCTGTTCTATCGACTTGGCTTACAGCTCACGCAGGCGGATGTTGCGCCAGCGGCAGGCGGCCTCCGGGGCCCAACGCGCCGCCCCCATTCCCGGGTCGTTGTCGTGGATTTCAAAGGCGATGTGCCCCCGGGAGCCCAGAAGAGCCCGGATGGCCGCAGCGTCATAGAGCGGGTGCTGAAGCGTAGCCGTGTCAATCTCAGCGATCATAACGCCGTTGATGTGCACGGTGATGCGCGGCGACGCCCCCTCCACCCGGATGCGAAACTCATTCCAATCGTCCCACCGCCAAGCGGCCAGGAACTCCTCCCCAGTGGCGGCGGATGCCAGCAACGCCGGTTTGTCGGGCGTCATGGGCTCCAGGGTGGTGGTCGAATCCTCCAGCATCAAGCCGATGGGATTGCCCTGCTCATCGCGCTTGGCGTCCAGGGTGAAGTTGATGCCGTGGAACCCGCCGATGCCGTTGCCATAGATGCCGCCGATGTTGCCGGACTTGCGGTGGTCGAGCAGCACCTGGAACCCCTGGGAGCCCAGGCCGGTGGCACGCACCAGAATGCCGGTGTCAGCGGGCCAATCGGGCCGCGCCTCCAGCACCAGTTCAAAATCGCCGTACACGACGTCGCTCAGCAGATACCCGCCATAACCGCAGCCCGGCGGATCCTGCCGGCCCACGATGGCACCGTCCTCCACCGTCCAGCCGCCGCAGGTTTGGGTGGCGCGGCGGTAGGCTTCGGTGGTGGTATCAGGGGCCGGCTCCCCGGGCGCGCGCGGCACCGGCAGCCGGGGCACGGCGTGCCAGCCCGCCAGCGTTTTGCCGTCAAAGAGCGGTTGGAATCCCTCGTTGTCCCTCATTCGTTTCCCTTTCTTCCCCGGTTTGCACGGGCTCGGGCATTATACCCTAGCCGCGCACCGGCGTAAAGAACAGCAGCTTGCCGCCGGGCAGCGTCACCGGTACGATGTGCTCCACCGGCTCGTCGATGCAGGTGGCGCTGTCACCCTGGCGACCTGGGCGGGGCGTGATGCCGGCGGCGGGGTAAACGACACCGGTCTCGATGTCGCGAATGCCGGTGCAGTCGCCCTTCACGATGATGCTGACCGTGCCGCGCGCCGCGCCATAGGGGTAGACCCCGTACACATCGTTGTCGTAGGCAAAGAGGTTGCACTTCATGCCCGCCGCCACGTACACATCCATCCCTTTGGCAAACTCCTTGTTGATCATCTGCCACACCTCTCGTGGGAGGCGGAAGAGGTCGGAGAAGTTCTCCGGCACGTTCAGGATATAGAGGCAGCCCTTGCCGTAGAAGTCCTCGGTCAGCACGGGGAAGTTATTCTCCCCGGCGATGACCTTGACGTCGTTCCAGGTTGCGTTGGTCTTGTAGTCGAGGACCTCGAAGAGCACATCGTCCACCCCGGCACAGGCCATGGAGCCCGCCGGCGTGTTGTAGTGGCTGATGAGATACTCCTGCCCCAGCACATGGCGGGACGTGAGGCGCACCGAGGTCATCTCCCGGATGCCGCAGTCGTAGGTGCGGCGCACAAAGCCCGTGGTCACGATGGCGTTGCCGCCCTGGCGGACATAGCGCTCCAACTTCTGCATCACGTTGGGGTCGTGGGCCGAGGTCTCCGACAGGAAGAGCACCGGGGCGTCGAAGTCAAACTCCGGCTTGGGCTCAAAGGGAATGCCGCACATACCCAAATAATTAAGCACCTGATCCTCGCCGTCGCCGTCATAGGGCTCGTAGGTAGCCACGCCCATTGGGTTCCCGGCCTGCCCCAGCAGCGCGTCAATGCGATAGAAGCTCGCGCCCAGCGCCGCCAGCGCCGGCGTATCCACCAACACGGAGAAGTTGAAGAGCATCAGTTCCCGCGCCTTGGCGAGCATAGTGAGATACCCCTGCTCCAGCCAGCGGGTCAGGTTGTCCATGGATCCGCCCTGGTCAATCCACCCGCCGCCGTTGCGACCGGGGGCGATGTTCTCCATCAAGCGTATGATGGAATAACTCTCGTACCGCTGCAGGTGCTGGGGGCTGTAGGAGGCCTCGCGGGTCTCGGTACCGGTGTAGATCATGTCAAAGATGTCCTTCTGCTTGCCGGGGTTGTAGCCCGTCTCCTGGTAGGATTCGTACCAGTTGGGGTATTTGATGATGAAGTTCATCTTGGGGTTGATGCTGCGCGCCAGGGCCACGATCTCCTTGGAGAACCCCTCCATGAGATCCAGCCGGTACTGAGCCCAGCTCTTGCTACCCTTGGCTTCGATGCACTTCTCGCACTTGCAGGCCGTGAAGAAGAAGTCGTCCAGAATGATCTCGTCAAAGACCTCGGACAGCTCCCGCACGATCTGCAGATAGGCCGCGCGGTGGGCCGGGTCGGTGAAACAATAGGTGTCGTAGAACGAGGGCTTGCGCTCCCCCACGAGCCCCGTGGAGGTGATACCGCCGCTCACTTCGATGCCGTTCTTCTCAAAGAGTGCCTTCACCTGCCGCATCCGCCCCACGGGGATGTCCACGACCGAGCGGTGATTTTCCAGGTAGACCTTGTCGAGGTGCATGTATTGCTTGTAGTAATCGATGGCGCGTTGAATCTCCGCGTCGTCCGCCTTTTGCAGGTAGTAGGCGAACACATAGGCGGCGATTTTGAAGTTCTGATAGGGCTTGAGCATAGAGTGCCTCCTTCGTTTGGCGTCCTGTTTGCTGCGTGGGCAGCATCAAAGCAATTCGCCACAAAACGTGTTTTCCTTCTTCCTGCGTACGAATGTATAGACAAATGGTAGGGTTTGTGTGCACTCAAAGCATGGTAAAACCGTTTCCATTTGCCTGATGCCCCTCCTGCCGGAGACAGACAAACGACGGCACCGGACACCGTGGAGGCGGGGCACATCATCTGGCTTGCGCATGAAAACGCCGCCGGCATGAGGCCGGCGGCGAGTGAAGAGCAGTGGAGTCCTTAGGCTCGGGTAGTCTGTGCCCCCAGCAGGCGCTGCTTGATGCCCCACAGCTTGGGCGAAAGATCCACGTAGTATTCGTGCGGGTTCTCAAAGCGCTTGACCTCATCCCACAGGCGGTCGAGTTGATCGGCGCAGTGAGCGCGAACCTCCGCGAGTGTCGGCTCCTGATACACCAGCTCACCCGCGCGGAAGATGGGAACCAGCAGTTCCTTGGCCGTAAAGTTCTCGATGGTCTTGCGCTTCCAGGTGAACTCGGGGTCAAAGATCTCAAGCTCCTGGCTGTCGTCGATCGTCTCGTCAAACACGCAGAGCTGGTCGGCCATGGCGTTGCCGGAGACGTTGTCGTAGAGCCGGTACACCTTCTTGAAGTGGGGGTTGGTCACCTTGGCCGCGTTTTCGCTGATCTTGATCTTGGGCACGATGGTGCCCGCCTCGTCCTCAATGGCAGCCAGCTTGTACACGCAGCCAAACACCGGCTCGCTGCGGGAGGTGATGAGCCGCTCCCCCACGCCGAAGGAATCGATGCGAGCCCCTTGGGCGATGAGGTCGGTGATGAGAAATTCATCCAGCGCGTTGGAGGCGACGATCTTGCAGTCGGTGAGCCCTGCCTCATCCAGCATGCGACGTGCCCGGCGCGAGAGGTACGTGAGGTCACCCGAGTCCAGCCGGATGGCGCACTGGGTGATGCCCTGGGGCACCAGTACCTCCTGAAAGGCGCGGATGGCATTGGGCACGCCGCTTTTGAGCACGTTGTAGGTATCCACCAGCAGCGTGGCACCGTGGGGGTACTGCTGGCAATAGGCCAGGAAGGCCTCGTATTCGCTGTCGAACATCTGCACCCAGGAGTGGGCCATGGTGCCGCCGGCCGGCACGCCATACCGCTGGTCGGCCAGCAGGCAGGCCGTGCCGGTGCAGCCGGCGATGTAAGCCGCCCGTGCCCCCAGCACCGCGGCGTCCGGCCCCTGGGCCCGGCGGGAGCCGAACTCGGTGACGGGCCGCCCCTGGGCCGCGCGCACGATGCGGGCGGACTTGGTGGCAATGAGTGACTGATGGTTGATCGTCAGCAGCACGTAGGTCTCCAAGAGCTGCGCCTCGATGGCCGGGGCACGAACCGTGAGGATGGGCTCATTGGGGAAGACCGGCGTTCCCTCCGGCACGGCCCACACGTCGCCGTGGAACCGGAAGTGTGCCAGATACTCCAGAAATTCACTGGAGAACGTGCCCTTGCCTCGAAGGAAGACGATGTCCTCCTCATCAAAGTGCAGGGTACGGATGTAGTCGATGACCTGCTGGAGCCCTGCGGCAACGGCATAACCGCCGCCATCGGGCACCTTGCGGAAGAACACATCAAAATAGGTGATGCGCCGGTCCATCCCGCGGGCGAGATAGCCATTGCCCATCGTCAGTTCGTAGAAGTCACAGAGCAGTTGATAACGGTTGCCGTCCATGGTGTTCCCTTCCTATCGGTTGATAACCTGGATTTGCAGTCCTTCCAGCACATCCAGAGTCTTGGCGTGCAGCGCAGGGGCGTGGCTCGCTGTGCAGGCGGCATCCACCGTCACAACGGCCTCGGGCAGCGCGGCCTTCGCGAGGATGGCGTTGGAGACGACGCAGATGTTGGAGACCAAGCCAACCAATTCGATGGCCTCGTACTCCCTTCCTGCCAGCCAATTGGCCAGCGCCAGCGAGCCGAAGGCGCCCTTCTCAAAGCGCGGCGTCGCATCGTCGCACTCCCCCGCCACGGGGCCAAAGAGCTGCCAGCCCCAGGAACCACGCCCACAATGGGCCACGGGCAGGTTGCGTCCCTCCTGGGTGTCGGCATAGGTTTCGTCGTGGGTGTCAAAGGTGAAGGCAACGTCATCACCTCGCGTCTTGTATTCCCGTATTTTGGCAACGATGCCGTCGGCCAGCCGCTCCGCCCCCGGGAAGCCCAAGCTGCCGCTGACAAAATCGTTCTGGTAATCCACAACGATCAATAGTTTTTTCATCGGTTCATCCCTTTCAATGCCCAATACTTGTCAGCGGACGGAAGGTCGTATCCCCTTGTTCCGCGTCCACATTGATGCGTTTTAATTGTACCGCACATGCAACAAGAAGGAAAGTGTCCGTCATTTTGGATTAAAAAAAGGAAAAACGCCATCAAATTGCGCCACTCCTGCAAAAGCCAACAGGGCACCCGCATCGATGGCACAGTACGTTGCCCTTTGTTGATTCACCCAGTGCCGGTGGGCAAATGCCGCGCAGACACTTGTCAGGCACGCTCTCACGCCAATTATCACAGGCAACCGTGCCTCTCCCCATGGCTGCACCCTCTTGCCGCAGCTTTCCTGCGCCCCTGCAGGAAATACTGGAAGTACGTGTCCAAACAGCATTGGCAAGAAAGATTGGCTCAAAAAACTTGCAAAACCTTGACAACCCATGTACTCGGCAGTATAGTTGCATTGTTTGGAGCAATGGCGCTCGTCCAACAGAATCGGGGGGCGAGCGCTCTATTTCTAAACAAGGGCATTTTAGCCAAAAAGGATTGGGAGGAGAGAGCACATGAAGAGAAATCCAGTGAAGTCACTGGCCGCTGTTGCCATGGCCGTTATGATGGCCCTGGGCATGGCTGCCTGTGGCAGCAGCACCCCGGCCAGCACGGCGGACGCCGCCGCCAGCGCCGGTGCTGCCACCGCTTCCGCCGCGGCGGCGGGTGGCAACGCCCTCAACGTGATGGTGGAAGTGGAGGTCGCCAGCCTCGACCCGCAGGTCGCCACTGACGGCACCAGCTTTGAGGTCATCGCCGACTACACCGACGGCCTGATGCAGATGGATTCCACCGGCAAGGCCGTGCCCGCCCTCGCCGAGAGCGTGGACGTAAGCGAGGATGGCAAAACCTATACCTTCCACCTGCGTGATACCAAGTGGAGCAACGGGGACGCCGTCACCGCCGACGACTTTGTGTTCGGCTGGCAGCGCGCCGCCGACCCGGCCACCGCCTCTGAGTATTCCTATATGCTCAGCGACATCGGCCAGATCCAGAACGCCGCCGAGGTCATCGGGGGCAGCAAGCCTGTCACCGACCTGGGTGTGAAGGCTGTGGACGAGAAGACTCTGCAGGTCACGTTGAACGTGCCGGTCTCGTATTTCGAGAGCCTGATGTACTTCCCCACTTTCTACCCGGTAAACCGCAAGTTCTACACCAGCCTGGAGGCTGGTACCTTCGGCACCAGCCCGGAGACCGTACTGAGCAACGGCGCTTTCAAGCTTGACAGCTATGAGCCCGCAGCCCTGTCTTTCAGCCTGGTGAAGAACCCCGATTACTACGCTGCTGACAGCGTGAAGCTCTCCGGCCTGAACTACCAGGTCGTCAAGGACAGCCAGCAGGCGTTCATGAGCTACCAGAACGACGCCCTTGACATCGTGAAGCTCTCCGGCGACCAGGTTGACCAGGTCTCCGGCGACGCCGAACTCAATGTGACCGGCGCCGGTTACATGTGGTACCTGACCCTCAATGGCAAGGATGTGCCCGCGCTGGGCAACGCCAACTTCCGTTTGGCCCTCAGCAACGCCGTCAACCGCGCCGAGATCGTCAAGGACGTGGTGAAGGATGGCTCCGTTGCCACCTACACCGCCGTACCGCCGCAGTTCGCTGCCGGCCCCGATGGCTCCGACTTCAGCGCTGACCAGACCAAGTTCAAGGACGTCTGCGCCGATGACACCGCCAAGGCCGCTGAGTACTATGCCAAGGCCAAGGAAGAGCTCGGCCAGGACGCCTTTACCTTCGAGCTGCTGCTGGAAGACCAGACCGAGACCCAGAATGTGGCCGCCGTGCTCAAGGAGCAGATTGAGGCCGCCCTGCCCGGTGTCACCCTGAACCTCAAGGTGGAGCCCAAGAAGCAGCGCGTTGAGGATATCCAGGCTGGCAAGTACGAAGTGTGCCTGACCCGCTGGGGCCCGGACTACGCCGACCCGATGACCTACCTGGGCATGTGGGTGACTGGCAACAGCAACAACTACGGTCTGTGGAGCGACGCTGCCTATGACCAGATCATCGCGGACTGCACAACCGGCAAGTACATCACCGACGCCAGCGCCCGCTGGGCCGCCCTGTACGAAGCCGAGAAGATCGTGATGGATCAGGCCGTCATCGTGCCGCTGTACACCAAGGCCGATGCCAACATGATCAAGAGCTCCGTGACCGGTATCGAGTTCCACCCCGTGGCGCTCAACCGCGTGTACAAGAACGCGGAGAAGAAGTAAAGAGTCTCTCTGGCAGACTCTGCGCAGCGGCTTTGATTCCCTTCAAGGCCGCTGCGCTTTTTGACTGACAATGGACCAACGGAAAGAGGGAGCGCATTGAAACACTATGTCTTCCGGCGGGTGCTCATCTCGGTGTTTACCCTGCTGGCCATCACCCTGGTGTTGTTCACCCTGCTGCAGTTGATGCCCGGCTCGCCCTTCAACGACGAGAAGCTCAACGACGACCAGCGGGCCGTGCTCAACGCCAAATACGGACTGGACAAACCGCTGGTCGTGCAGTTTGGCCGGTATGTGTTCAACCTGGTCAAGGGCGATTTCGGGGTGAGCTACAACATCAGCAAGAACACGCCCATCAGCCAGCTGGTGCAGACCCGCCTGCCGGTGAGCATCAACATCGGCGGCATGGCCGTGGGCCTGGGTGCGCTGGTGGGGCTGCTGCTGGGCATCGTGGCGGCGCTGAACCACCGAACGTGGATTGACAACCTGTGTACCGTCATTTCGGTGCTGGGAGTCTCAGTGCCCAGTTATGTCTTTGCGTTGACATTGAGCTACACCCTGGGGTTCAAGCTGAGCTGGCTGCCCATGCTCTATAGCATCAAGGACCCGGTGCTGTCCGGCGTCATGCCCAGCATCGCGCTCAGCATGTTTACCCTGGCCTCCATCGCGCGCTTCACCCGCAACGAGATGCTGGAGGTGCTGGGCAGCGACTACATGCTGCTGGCCGAGAGCAAGGGCATCAGCGGTGCGCCGCTCATCGTGCGGCACGCGCTGAGAAACGCCCTCATCCCCATCATCACCGTGCTGGCCCCGCTCATCGTGGACCTGATGACCGGGAGCTTGGTGGTGGAAAAGATCTTCTCCATCCCCGGGGTGGGGAGCCTGCTGGTGACGGCCATACAGTCCAATGACTACAACGTGGTTGTCGCCCTGAGTTTCATCTACAGCGCCATGTACATCGGCATCATGCTGGTGGTGGACGTCCTCTACGGCATCATTGACCCGCGCATCCGTCTCTCCAAGGACAGCGGCGGCGAGGGCGGCTCCGCCGGCCGGCCGGGCTTCTTTGCCCGCTGGGCGCGGGTGCTGGGCATCCAACAGCGAAAGGCGGTGAACGCCCATGAATGAGAATACAACCGGCACACTTCCGGCCAATTATGTGTTCCAGCCCGACGACTTCACCCTCATCGGTGGTGAGCCCGAGGCACGCATCGACTCCGACTTTACCAGTGATAGCTACTGGCGCGATGTGCGCCGCCGGTTCCTTGCGAACAAGGGCGCGGTGGTGTCGCTCATCTTCATCGTGTTTATCGTGCTCTTTGCCGTGGTGGGGCCGATGATGAGCGGGTACACCTACTCCCAGCAGACCTTGACGCAGAAGAACTTCGCGCCCCGGATTCCGGTGCTGGAGAAGCTCGGCATCCTCGACGGCGACGAGTCGCTGCACACCACGAGTGGCACCAAGGTCATCAATGGCTATGTGGAGAAGAACAAGACCGACGTCTACTACTGGTTTGGCAGCGACACCCTGGGCCGCGACATCTGGACCCGCGTGTGGGCGGGTGCCCGTGTGTCCCTGGGCATCGCGATCGTCAGCGCCTTCATCAACATGACGATCGGCATGTGCTACGGCCTGGTCAGCGGCTACTTTGGCGGCTGGGTGGACAGCGTCATGCAGCGCTTTGCCGAGATCAACAACGGCATCCCACGGCTGGTCATTGTGACGCTGCTGCTGCTGGTGTTGAAGCCTGGCTTCGCCACCATCGTGCTGGCGCTGGTCATCACCGACTGGATCAGCATGAGCCGCATCGCCCGGGCCGAGATGCTCAAACTGAAGGAGCAGGAGTTCGTGCTGGCCAGCCATACCCTGGGCGCCAGCCACGGGGCCGTCATCTTCCGCGAGGTGCTGCCCAACATCATCGGTCAGATCATCACCCAGCTCATGTTCAGCATCCCTACGGCCATCTTCACCGAGGCGTTCCTGAGCTTTGTGGGCTTGGGCATCCCGGTGCCGCAGTGCAGCCTGGGTTCGCTCATCAGTGACGCGTTCAACAGCTTCACCACCCACCCCTACCAGATCATACCGCCCATCGTGGTGCTGGCGCTGTTGATGCTCTGCTTCAACGTATTGGCCGACGGCCTGCGTGAGGCCTTCGACCCCAAACTCAAGGAAATGTGAGGTGCCGCAGATGGAACTGACCAACAAGGAAAAAATCATGGAGATCCGCGGCCTCTCCATCACCTTTGACACCATGGTAGGCCCGGTGCGCGCCATTCGCGGGGTGGACATCGACCTCAACCGCGGTGAGACGCTGGCCATCGTGGGCGAGAGCGGCAGCGGCAAGTCTGTCACCATGAAGGCCGCCATGGGCATCCTCGCCAAGAACGGCCGGGTGGAAGGCGGTACGATCGAGTACACCTACCACCAGGACAACGGCAACGTCAAGACCGTGAACATCCTGAAGATGAAAAAGCAGGAGCTGCGCCGCCACATCAACGGCAAGCGCATCGCCATGATCTTTCAAGACCCAATGACGAGCCTGGACCCGACGATGACCATTGGCAAGCAGATCATCGAAGGGATGCTGTGGCACAAGCGTGCCACCAAGGCCGAAGCCTGGGGCAAGGCCGTGCAGCTGCTCAACGAAGTGGGCATCCCTGAGCCTGAGCGGCGCATGAAGAACTACCCACACCAACTCTCCGGCGGCATGCGCCAGCGCGTGGTCATCGCCATCGCCCTGGCCTGCGACCCCGATCTTTTGATCTGCGACGAGCCCACGACAGCCCTGGACGTGACAATCCAAGCCAAGATTCTGGAGCTCATCCAGCGTATCCAGCGGGAGCGCGGCATCAGCGTCATCTACATCACCCACGACCTGGGGGTGGTGGCCAAGATTGCCGAGTACGTGAGCGTGATGTACGCCGGGAAGATTGTGGAGCGCGGCACGGTGGAGGACATCTTCTACGACCCGCGCCACCCCTACACATGGGGGCTTCTGAGTGCGATGCCAGACCTCGACACCACCGACGAGCGGCTCTACACCATCCCCGGCTCGCCGCCCAACCTCTTACATCCCGTGCCGGGCGATGCCTTCGCCCCGCGCAACCAGTACGCGCTGAAGATCGACCGCCGGGCCGAGCCGCCCATGTTCCAGGTGAGCGACACCCACTGGGCCGCCACCTGGCTGCTGGACGAGCGCGCCCCCCGGGTGGACATGCCCGAGGAACTGCGTCAGCGCATCGAGCGCATGAAGAAGGGAGGCGAACTGAATGCCCAACGTTGAGCCCATTCTGAAGGTAAAGGGCCTCAAACAGCATTTTGTCATCAGCAGCCACTTCACCGTGCGCGCGGTGGACGGCGTGGATTTTGTCATCTACCCCGGGGAGACCTACGGCCTGGTGGGCGAGAGCGGCAGCGGCAAAAGCACCATCGGCCGTAGCCTCATCCGCCTCTATGACCCAACGGCCGGCAAGATTGAATTCAACGGGATGGACATCTCCGGCCGGATGAGCCGCAGCCACATCGAGCGGCTGCGCACCGAGATGCAGATGATCTTCCAGGACCCGATGGCCTGCCTCAACCCCCGCAAGAAGGTCGGCGAGATCATCGCCCAGGGGCTGGACATCCACCACCTCTACAAGACCCGCGCCGAGAGGGAGGCCAAGGTGGCCGCCATGCTCAAGAAGGTGGGCCTGGCCCCCGAGCACGCTGACCGCTACCCCCACCAGTTCAGCGGTGGCCAGCGCCAGCGCGTGGGCATCGCCCGGGCGCTCATCATGGACCCAAAGCTCGTCATTGCTGACGAATGCATCAGCGCTCTGGACGTGTCCATCCAGGCTCAGGTCGTCAACCTCATGCGCGACCTGCAGGCCCAGACTGGCACGACCTATCTCTTCATCGCCCACGACCTGTCGATGGTCAAGTACATCTCCGACCGCATCGGCGTGATGCACATGGGGCACTTGGTGGAAACGGGCACCACCGCCGAGATCTTTGAGAATCCCGTGCACCCCTACACCCAGAGCCTGCTCTCGGCCATCCCCCGCCCCAACCCGCGGGTGGAGAAGACACGCGTGGCTCAGAGTTACGACTACAAGGCCCAAGGCGTAGACTACCACAGTGGTGTGCAGCATTACCTGGGTGGCCAGCACTACGTGCTTGCAACGCCGGAGGAACTCGCCCGCTGGACGACCAGTGACGCCGTGGCGGCCAACGCCTGAGCGGACGAAGAAGCGGAAGACACGCGTACAATCACAAAGGCAGGTGGAATTTCATTCCACCTGCCTTTGTTGTTCCTTCTCGCTCGCCTGTTGGCCGTCATCCCCGCCCCGCTAAGGAATCCACTCCAGCACCTTGCGCAGGAATCCCTGCAGCTGAGGCGTTTGGGGGTTAGAAAACAGTGTCGCCGTATCACCCGCCTCCAGAATCCGCCCATCGGCCAGAAAGAGCGCCCGGTCGCAGGCGTGGTGGGCAAAGCCCATCTCGTGGGTCACGATGACCATGCGGAGGTTCTCGGCCTGCAGCTCATGGATCATGCCCAGCACCTCGGCGGTGAGCTCAGGGTCGAGGGCGCTGGTGGGCTCATCCAGCAGCAGCAGCCGGGGCCGTGGCGCCATCGCTCGGGCGATGCTAATGCGCTGGCACTGCCCGCCGGAGAGCTCGTAGGGCCGCTTGTGGGCGTCCTGCGCGAGGCCGAAGCGGGCCAGCAGTGCGTTGGCCGTCTCCCGCGCCTGGGCCTCGGCCATGCCGTGCACGTGCACTAGAGGCAGCATGATGTTCTGCTCGGCGGTGAGGTGGGGAAACAGCCCACGGGACTGAAACACGAAGCCCACGCTCCGCCGGTGGGCCAGCAGTGCCCGCTCGGCATAGTCCACCCGCTGGCCATCCAGCAGCACTTCGCCGTCGTTGGGAGCCAGCAGACCGCTGAGCACCCGCAGCAGTGTGGACTTGCCCGCGCCCGACGGCCCCAGCAGCGCCAGCGCACGGAAATCAGGCTCGTCGATCGTCACCCGGTCCAACACCGTTTGCGCCCCGAAGCGTATCGTCACGTCGCGGCACTCAATTCTCATAGGCAAACCGCCTTTCCAGCGCCTGCGTCAGTAGCGAGACCGGGAACGTCAACGCGAAGTACAGCAGCCCCAGGAACAGGTAATCGGGGATGAAGTGAAAGGACGCGGCGACAAACTCCTTGGTCGTCTGGGTCAGCTCAATGAGGGCGATGACCGACAGCAACGACGAGTCCTTGATGATGGAGGCAAACTGCCCCGCCAGCGCCGGCAGGATGCGCCGCAGCAACTGGGGCAGCACAATGAGGCGCGTCGTCTGCCGGGGGGTGAGCCCAATGGCCCGGGCGATCTCCATTTGGGACGCCTCAATGGAATCGAGCCCGCCACGCACGATCTCGCTGATGTACGCGCCCTCAAAGAGCGAGAGAATCAGCACGCCGGCCACGATGCGGTTCTCCACCCCCCAGGCCTGACCGATGATGTAATAGAACAGAAAGATCTGCACCAGCAACGGCGTGCCGCGAATGACCTCAACATAACCCCGGCTGAGATACTTGACCGGCAGCACGCGGGAACGCGACCCCGTGGCTGCGGCGAAGCCCAGCAAGAGGCTTACGACCATGCTGAGTACGCTGATGACGACCGTCATGCCAAAGCCCTGGGCCAACCGCAGCCGGTAGCGCCACAGGTCAGAAAAATCGTACCCGCCGCCCACCCGTGCAATGGTCAGCGCCAGAAAACCGATGACCGCCGCCGCCACCAGCAACCCGTTGGCCACCCGTTTTGCCCGGCTGTCGGTGGCGGTGGCCACAAACCAATGCTTCATCGTCAATTAGCGCCGGTGGGCCAGGTGCCGTCTTTGTTGGCGAAGAAGAAGGGGAACCCAAGTTGATCAAAGGTTGCCTTCTCGTCCTTCAGGTACTTCTCAGTCAGCGTGTCAAACCCGCCGTCGGCGGTATAGGTCTTGAGGAACGTGTTGGCCTTGTCGGTGAGGTCGCTCCCCTTCTGGAAGGCCATGCCCCAGCCCTCGGCATCCTGCCCGGGGATGTAAAGCGCCCGGGTGGTGTCGGCAAACTGCACGCTGTTGCGGGTGATCGTCAGCTGGTCGTAGATGAAGGCGTCGGCCTTGCCCTGGGTGACCTCGGTGACGCAGGCATTCTCGCTGTCAAAGGCGTTGACCGTGGCGTTGGGGAAGTGCTCCCGGGCGTAGGTTTCGCCGGTGCTGCCCAGCTTGACGGCAATGACGCGACCGGCGGCATTGAGATCCTCCGCCTTCTCCACGGGGCTCGCCTTGCCCACCAGCAGCGCGAGATACGCCTTGGCATAGGGGTCGGAGAAATCGACCTGCTCGCGGCGCTTGTCGGTGATCGTCATGGATGAGATGACCATGTCGACCTTGCCCGTTTGCAGCGAGGGGATGAGCCCATCCCAGGCGATGTTCTGAATGTCAGCCTCCATCCCCAGCGACTCCGCAAAGGCCTTGGCCAAGTCCACACTGACACCGGTGGGGTTGCCGGCGTCGTCCTTGGTCTCAAAGGGCGGGTAGGCCAGCTCCATACCCACTTTGAGCACCTTGCTGGGTGTGGCGGCGGGGCTAGCGCAGCCGGCCAGCAGGGCTGCCAGCACCAGGGCGGCAGTGAGCAACGCAACGATCCGTTTCATATACACCCTCCTCACCCGCCACCCCGCACCAAGCAAATGCGTCAACGGGGTGGTGGAAATCAATACCATTATACACGATTGTGACACATCAGGCCCCATGGGATGCACGATTTTCCAAGCACACAGCGCTGCAGCGTTATGGCATGTCAAGTGCAGGATTACGCAGCCGGTCATTGAGGCGCACAACCGGAAAAGGAGGGAAGCCGACGGCTTTGCACAGCAGGCGAAAAACGGTAGAATGTGTAGCATTGCTCCGCATACGGGAGGGCAGGCATGACGCGAACGAACACCATCGGGGCGGCGCTGCGAGCAGCGTTCCCCCACACCATCCCCATTCTGGCGGGGTTCCTGTTCCTGGGCATCGCCTATGGCATCTACGCCACCGGGGCGGGGTTTGGCGCGGCGTACCCGGCAGTGATGAGCGCCACCATCTTCGCCGGCTCCATGGAGTTTGTGACGGTCAACCTGCTACTGGGTGCCTTTGACCCGCTGCGCGCCTTCGCGCTGGCCCTCATGGTGAACGCGCGTCATCTGTTCTACGGCATTTCCATGCTGGAGCCTTACCGCGACACCGGATGGAAGAAGCCCTATCTCATCTTCGGCATGTGCGACGAGTCCTTCTCCATCCACTGCACGACGGACGTGCCCCTGGGGGTGGACCGAGGCTGGTTCCTGTTCTTCATCACGCTCCTCAACCAGGTGTACTGGGTGTGCGGCGCAACCATCGGCGGGCTGCTGGGCCCCGTTCTCCGCTTCAACACCGAGGGGCTGGGCTTCGTGATGACGGCGCTCTTCGTGGTGCTCTTCCTGGAGCAGTGGCGCAAGGAGAAGCGCCATCACAGTGCTCTCATCGGCCTGGGGCTGACGGCGTTGAGCCTGCTGGCATTCGGCGGTGAGCGCTTTTTGCTGCCGGCGATGGCGGCGATTCTGGCGAGCCTCCTGCTGCTGCGCCGCTGGCTGGAGCGGGGGGAGGCACAACCATGACGATGACGCTGGCCGAACGAATTGTGACGATTGCCGCGGTGGTGCTGGGCACCATGGCCACCCGCTTCCTGCCGTTCCTGCTGTTCCCGGCCAACCGGCCCACCCCGCCGGTCATCCGCTACCTGGGGCGGATGCTGCCGGCCGCCGTGCTGGGCCTGCTGGTCGTCTACTGCTTCAAGGATGTCAACGTGCTCACCGGCACCCACAGCCTGCCCGAGCTCATTGCCGTGGGGGTGGTGGTGGCCCTGCACCTGTGGCGGCGGCAGATGCTGCTCTCCATCGCCGGGGGTACGGTGGTCTATATGTTGCTGGTTCAGTTTGTGTTCTGATGGGGTTGCCCCACCTGCTGACAAAAAACCCGGCTTCCACCCAGGGAGCCGGGTTATAAGCATATGCAGTTGTCTCTACGCGTCCTCGGTTACCGGCCCGCCTGCGCCAGCCGCGTTTCCCATTGGGCCTTTTGCTCCGGCGTCGCTGACGGCAGGCCATCGAAGGCGTAGGACAGCCCCAGGCCGCCCCACTTGCCCCGACCAATGTCGTGGTACGCCATGAGCTCCACCTTCTCAGGGTGGATCTCCTGCGCGAGGGCCGCGATAGCCTCAAAGTGCGCGTCGGTGTCGTTGACGCCAGGGATGATGGGGCACCGTAGCCAGATGGTCGCGCCGCGCCCGGCGAGCTGGCGCAGGTTCGCCAAAACGCGCTCGTTGCCCACGCCGGTGTACTGCCGGTGGCCGTCGCTGTCCCAATGCTTGAAGTCGTACAGGAAGAGATCCACCAGCGGCAGGAATGTCTCCAGCGCTGCCCAGGGTACGCTCCCGTTGGTCTCCAGCGCCGTGTGGAAGCCGGCCTGCCGGCACAGGGTGAGAAGCTCCAGCGCAAAGGCCGTCTGTAGGATCGCCTCCCCGCCGGAGAGCGTGACCCCGCCGCCGGAGGACTGATAGAACAACGTGTCCTTGCGCAGCTCGTCAAAGACCTCCTGCGCCGTCATGGGCTGGCCGTAGAGGCGCAGGGCGTCGTTGGGGCAGAGCGCCACGCACTGCCCGCAGGCCACGCAAGCCCCCCGCTGCAGGTGGTGTGCGCCGTCCTCACCGATGGTGTGGACATGCCTGGGGCATGCTACCACGCAGGCCCCGCAGGCGGTGCAGCGTGACTGCTGCCAAAACAGCTCCGGCTCGGCGCGGAAGCTCTCCGGGTTGTGGCACCATGCACAGCGCAGGTTGCAGCCCTTCAGAAACACCGTGGTGCGGATGCCCGGCCCGTCGTGCAGGCAGCACTTTTGAATGTCGAACACCACGCCCATGTCAGGCTCCGTAGGTTGTGCGGCGCAGAATCTCCCGCTGGGTGGAGGGTTCCAGCGTCACAAAGCGCGCGCTGAACCCGCCGATGCGCACCATGAGGTTCTGGTAGGCCTCGGGGTGGGCCATGGCGTTCTCCAGGTCCTCCCGACCGATGCAGCACAAGTTGAGCTGCACCCCGCCGTTGTGGAAGAACGTCTTGAGCAGCGCAGTGACCTGGTCGTAGGAGGCGGCGAACATTTCCTTGGTCAGCCGCAGGTTATTGATGACGCCGACATGCTTGGTGTTGTCAAACTTCGCCATGGAGTTGAGCAGCGCCGTCATGCCGCTGCGGTCCGCCCCCAGGGAGGGGCCGTTGGCGTTGGCCATGGCGTCGCCGCGCCGCCGCCCGCAGGGTGATGCCTCGCAGAAGTAGCCCCACTCGGCACTCATGGAGTTGTTGACTGACACGATGTTGTAGCGATGGAGGCCTACCTTCTCCCCCGCTTTTGCCGTCAGGTCGGCGATGTCGGCAAAGAGCCGGGTGGCAATGGCGTCGGTATAGGCGTCGTCGTTGCCATACTTGGGGGCGGCCAGCATGGCCTTCCGGTCGGCTTCGTGCCCCTCCCAGTTGCGGTCCAGCATCTCCACCACCTGGGGCAGCGTGTACTTCTTCTCGTCGTATACCAGCCGCTTGATGGCGGCAAGGCCGTCGGCACAGCTGATGAGGCCGAAGATCTCGCTGGAGGCGTTCTCGTAGCGCACCCCACCGGATAGCACGGCCTTGCCGCGGGCAATGCAGTCATCCATCAGCAGCGAGAGATGCAGATAAGCGGCTTCCTCCCCCGCCACGCGGTAGTTGAGCCATTTGTGATAAGCCACCTGCTCCACCGGCCCGGCCAGCTGGGTCAGCAGCGCGTCATAGAGCACCTCGTAGCTGGCAAAATCCTCCGGTTTGCCGGTGTGCGTGCCGATCTGCTGGTGGAACCAAGGGTCAAACCCATCGTGCAGGGTGGCTTCGAGGGCCTTCAGCAGATTGACGCCGTTGTTGGGCGTGCCCACGCTCATGCCCACCAGCACATACTCCCCACAGCCAAAGGGTACATACTGTTCAGCTTCCCGTTCCGGCACGCCATAGACCTTCATGACCGCCGGGATGTTGGTCTCGTCGGAGTAAAGAATGGGGAAGGTACAGCCCTCGGCGTTGACCTGCATGGCCTTGGCAAATACCGCTTCGTCCATGCCCTTGTGGTAGCGCAGTGTCAACTGGGGCACCGCCTGGCGGAAACGGCGGGATGCCTCCATGATGACGATGGCAAGCCGGTCGGCCCCTTCCACGTTGCGACGCCCGCGCCCGCCCACGATGACACGGCAGTCGTGGATCTTGTTGATGGTGAGGAAGTGCTTGTACAGCTTGAGGACGTACCTCACAGCTTCCTCTTCGTCCAATGTGCCGCGCTCGATGTCCCGCAGGTAGAGGGCCCCCAGGTAGTCGTCCATGCGGCCGTAATTCATCAGGTCGCAGCAGACGGAGTAGAGCCACATGAGCTGCAGCCCTTCCACAAAACTCCGGGGCGCGTGCTCGGTGATGCCGCGCAGCGCTTGTGCCAGCACCCGGTGGTGGGCGTCGCCGCCTTCGTCATAGAGCGCCTGCGCCTGGTCAGCGTACCGCAGGGCCACCGCGCACAGCGTGTCAATCCACTGTATCAACCCCGTATAGAAGTCGCTGGCGCCGTTGGCGGCGACGGCTGCAGCGATCTCCTGCCTCAGACCCGGCAGACCCAGATCGATGAGCTTGTGGAAGTCCACATTGGTGCCCGCCACCCGGCTGTCGCAGTTGGCGATGCCGGCGGTGTAGAAGTTGTGGGGCGGCTCAAAACCATACTTCTGCACGAAACGCATGTTGTGCTTTTTTGCTGTGTTCTCCAACCGCCAGAACTCACAAGCGGCCAGCGCAGCCTTGTGCGTCGCCTCGTCCAGCTCCCCCTGGCAGCGGTCCATGGCGCTGAGGAACTCATGCTCGTGGAAGAAGTAGGTGTAAATGCCGCCAAACTGGGAAGAGAAGCCCACCAGCTCATGGCGCACCATGCCCGCCAGCCAGTCCTCCTGTTTCAGGGGCAAGGCAATCTGCCGCAGCTGCAGATCGAGGCATCGTGCCTCCCGCAGGTGCTTCTCCCCGCACTCCTTGTAGACCCGGGTGAACTCCACCACATAGCGAATGCTCTGCACGTCACTCATTGCAATCCCTCGCAAGCGTTGATTTCCTCTAGTATAGCGTCGCCAACCGCCCAAATCTTCTGAGCGGTTGACTGTTGTTTGTGCTATATTGATATTGCAGAAAGGAAGGGGAAGCGATGGAAACCGAGTGCCTGCACTTTCAGGCCGATGACCCGTCTGACGGGTTGGGCCTATTGCGCCAATACGTCGTGTCCGAGACGTACCACCGCCACGGGCACGACTTTTACGAGCTGTTCTTCGTGCTCAACGGCCAGGCGCTGCACGACGTGAACGACCACCACCTGGTGCTGGACACCGGCTCGCTGGTGCTCATCCGCCCGGGGGACGTGCACAGCTACCGGTTCCTGAACACCTACACCTTTGACTTCATCAACGTGGCGTTCGATCGCCGTTTTTTTGAGGAGGCCGCCAACTGGCTGGAGCTGCCGACCAAGGTGGTAGATGAGGCTCCCCTGCCGCCGCAGACCCGCCTGACCGGCTACGAATACAATGAAACACGGCGAAAGCTGCTGGCACTCAATGCCATGGAGCCGAGTTCGGCGCGCCGGCGCACGTTCCGCGCCCTGCTGCCGGAGCTGCTGGTGTGCATGACCCAGCAGGTAAGCGATGCCGCACCAACCACGCTGCCCGCATGGTTTTCGGCGCTCCTCGCCGACCTCGATCGCCCGGCAGCCTTCCTCGCCGGGCTGGACTACGTGCTGCGGCACACCAATTACTCCCAGGAGCATGTGACGCGTACCTTCCAGCGTTACCTGCAGATGCCGCCCACCGCCTACATCAACACCAAGCGGCTGGCTTACGCCGCCGAACTGCTGCTGGCAGGTGCCCCCTCCATGCTGGAGGTGTGCAACCAGGCGGGCTTTAATAACCTGAGCCATTTCTACCACCTCTTCCGCGCCCACTACGGCTGCGCGCCGGGGCAGTTTGCCGCCCGGTACCGGGCCGAGCGACGGGCGGAGCAGATAGCGCCCGCCGCAGAGGAATCAACACTCCTTTAGATTTTGCCCCGGTCAACCGCACCATGCTATAATGTGAAAACCGCGCGGCACAACCGCGCCAAACAAGGATGGATGCGATGAAAATCTACCTGCTGCGCCATGGGGAGACCCTCTCCAACGCTGCCGGCCGCTTTGCCGGCGCGAGCGATGAGCTGCTGACCAAGCTCGGGCACCAGCAGATGGCTGCGGCGGCGGCGCGTCTGGCCGGTGCGGGCATCGCACGTGCGTGGTGCAGCCCCAGCCCCCGGGCTAGGGAGAGCGCCGCGCTGGCGCTGCCCGGCGTGCCCGCCCGGCCCGACGACCGCCTGCGGGAGCGGGAGCTGGGCCTCTTTGAGGGCCTGACCTGGGACGAGATTGCCCACCGCCACCCTGCCGAGTGCGACGCGTGGCAGGCCGACTGGATGGGGTACGCCATCCCCGGTGGTGAGAGCTATCTGCAGTTTTACGAGCGGGTGGTGGGCTTCTGGCAGGAGCTGCTGCCCCAGGAAGGCGGCGACGTGCTGCTGAGTGCCCACGGCGGGGTGCTGCGCGCCAGTTACTGCTTCGTGCTGGGCGACCCGGCGCTCTTCTGGAAGTTTGCGTGCCGCAATGGCGACGTGGCCGTGGTACACGCCGAGTATAGCAACCTGTACCTGGGTGCCCTGTGGCCGGGGGAACCAACAAAGGAGAATGACGCATGAGCGAGAGCAAAATCATACTGATCACCGGTGGCAGCCGGTCGGGCAAGAGTACCTTTGCCGAGGGGCTCTTCGCTGCCCACGACGACGTGCTGTACCTGGCTACAGCCACCCGCTCCGACGGCGAAATGGCCGAGCGCATCGCTCGGCACCGTGCCCGGCGCAACCCCCATTGGGACACCCACGAGGGGTTCACCGGCTTGGGCGAGGTGGTGCGGGCAGCGGGCCAGACCCATGTGCTGCTGGATTGCTGCACCTTATGGTTTACTAATCTGCTGTTTTCCTCCGCCGGGGTGGATATGGAAGGAGACAACATCACTGGCGGCACGCTGGACCAAGCGCTGGCCGTGGTAACCGGCGAGGTGCAGGCGCTTTTTGCGGCCGCGCGGGAAACGGGCAAGACCTTGCTTCTGGTCACCAACGAAGTGGGCTGGGGGCTGGTGAGCGAATACCCGTTGGGGCGGCTTTTTGCCGACCTCACAGGCATCGCCAACCAGCGCATGGCGGCGGCGGCGGACGAGGTGTTCCTCGTGGCCTGCGGCCTGCCGCTGCGGTTGAAGTGAGGATGTAACGATGAAATTCCTGCTGATGGTGCAAATGCTGACCCGCATCCCGGTCAACCGTGAGCTGCCCTGCAGCCCCGCGGATTTCCGCCGAGCGTCGGTGTGGTTTGCGCCGGTGGGTCTGGTGCTGGGGGCCCTGAGCCTGGCGGTGGCAGCGCTGGGCGGGTGGCTGGCGGGGCCGCTCATTGGCGCGGCGCTCTCCACACTGGCATTGGTGCTGCTGACCGGCGCCCTGCACAACGACGGCCTGGCCGACTGCTGCGACGCGTTTTTCTGCTTCCGCGACCGGGAGGGCATGCTGGCCCTACTGAAGGACAGCCGCATGGGTGCCTATGGCACGCTGGCCCTCGTCTTTGACGTGGGGTTGCGAACGCTGGCGGTGGCGGCGCTGCCGGGGCGGTGGCTGTGGTTTCTGCTGGTAGTGCCGGCGCTGGGGCGGGCGTGCATCGCCTGGGTCGCCGCCGTGGGCACCAATGCCCGGCCCGGTGGCAGCGGGGCACTATTCATCGGCAACGTGCCCCCCGCAGTAGCCTGGGGGAGCCTCATCGGGGTGGCAGCAGCCTTTGCACTCACCGGGTGGCTGGTGGGTGGCACATGGCTGGCCTTGGCCGCGGCGGGGGCAGCAGGGCTGGGTCTGCTGGCGGCGTGGGGCTTCTTCCGCCTGTGCAACCGCAAACTCGGCGGCCTCACCGGCGACTGCCTGGGTGGCTGCTGCGAGCTGGCCGAATTGGCGTCGCTGCTGGCACTGGCCGCGCTGGCGCTGCACTTCTAGGCTTTGATGCCCTCCTGATAGTCGGTCTGCAGCTGGGTCTCGGCAAAGGTGTTCATGTCGTTGAACACCTCCAGCGCGTCCTCCAGCACTTGCATGGCAATGGGACAGCCGGTGCCCTCGCCCAGCCGCATGCGCAGGTTTAGAATGGGATCGAGCCCCATGGCCTCGGCGGCAGCCCGGTAGGCCGGCTCTTCGGATTGGTGGGAGGGAATCAGATAGTCCCGCACCAGGGGGTTGATGCGCCAGGCCAACAGCGCCGCAGCGATGGACACTACACCGTCCACCACGATGGGCAAACGGTGATAAGCCGCACCCAGGAACAGGCCGCACATTCCGGCGATGTCCAACCCGCCGACCTTGGAGAGGATGTCAAAAGCGTCGTCCTGCCGGGGCTGCAGGCGGCGAAGCGCCTGGGCGATGACCTCCTGCTTGTGGGTAAACGCCTCGTCGGTCAGCCCCGCGCCACGGCCAACCAGCGGTTCCATGCCGCTCTGCCGCCCCAACGCGGCGATGATGCAGGCGGCGGCGGTCGTGGTGTTGGCCATACCCACCTCGCCGGTGCCAATGATGTCGTAGCCCTCCTCGTGGGCGGTGCGGGCCAGCTCCATACCCACCTCCACCGCCCGGCGGGCGATGTCCACGGGCATGGCGCGGTCGCGCAGGAAGTTGCCGGTGCCCTCCATGAGCTTGACGCGCAGCACGTTCGGGCCGTTCACCTCGCCCTTCACGCCCATGTCCACCACTTTAAGATCCACACCGGCCCGGCGGCACAGCACATTGATGGCACAACGCACGTCACTGGCGTAGAAACCCATCAGCAGGTTGGTAAACTCCTGGGGCGCGGCGGCCACCCCCTCCTCGTAAATGCCGTTGTCTGCCCCCAGCAAAAAGTGCACCTTCCGTCGGATGCGGTTCTTCACCCGCCCGGTGATGCCGGCCATCTGGATGGACAACTCCTCCAGCCGGCCCAGGCTGCCCGCCGGCTTCACCAGCGTTCCCTGCCGTTCCTCTGCCGCCCGCATGGCTTCCCGGTCGAGCGGACGAATACCCTCGATGATCTCTTGCATTTTTGTTCTCCTCTACTCCCCATTGCCGGTCGCTAAAACTCCGCAGGCACCTGCGCCCGCACCCCAGCTACGCCGTTCCGCACCAGTATAGCCCATCACGCCACCATCGGAACAGTGATCTTCTGGACGGACACGTTCCTCCCCCGCCCCGGCCTGCAACAAACAGGATCGGTAAACAAAATAGAAAAAAATCATTTTGTATTCGATTTTCTACTTGACAAACACTTTGCGCAAAGGTATATGCTTGGGTTATGAAAAGCTCCTGTCACAACGCTGGGGCAAACCTCACAACAACTGCACTGGAGGTGAGCATATGAAATACACAACCCTTGGCCGAACGGGCATGAAAGTCAGTCGACTTTGCCTGGGCACCATGAACTTCGGCCCGACGACCGACGAGAAAGAGGCCTTTGCCATCATGGACCGGGCCCTGGACGTGGGCATCAACTTCTTCGACACCGCGAACGTGTACGGCGGCGGCAACGACGGCGGGCACTGCGGCTGGACGGAGGAGATCATCGGCCGCTGGTTCCGGCAGGGCGGCAACCGACGGGAGAAGGTGGTGCTGGCCACCAAAGTCTACAACTTCATGCATGACGAGAACGACGGCCCCAACGAGGGACGAGGCCTGTCGGCCTACAAGATTCGCCGGCACATAGAAGGGTCTCTCAAGCGTCTGCAAACCGACCGGGTGGAGCTCTACCAGATGCACCACATCGAGCGGCACATCACCTGGGAGGAAACCTGGGGTGCCTTTGAGGACCTGGTGCACCAGGGCAAAGTCTACTACATCGGCTCCAGCAACTTTGGGGCGCGCCACCTGTGCTACGCCCAGGCCGCTGCGGAGAAACGCCATTTCCTGGGCTTGGTGTCTGAGCAGCACAAATACAACCTGCTGTGCCGCCTGCCGGAGCTGGAGGTGCTGCCTGCCGCGCAGGAGCTGGGGCTGGGAGTCATCCCTTGGAGCCCGCTGGGCGGTGGGCTGCTGGGTGGCAACATCGCCAACCCGGCGGCTGGTTCGCGCGGGGCGCGGGCGGCGGCCAATCTGACCGACGCGCAGCGCACGCAGCTGGCGGCCTTCTCGGCACTCTGCCGTGAACTGGGTGAGAAGGAACCCGATGTGGCGCTGGCATGGCTGCTGGCGAACCCCGCGGTCACCTCGCCCATCATCGGCCCACGCACGCTGCAGCAGCTGGAGGATTCGCTCCGCGCGGTGGAGATCGATCTGCCGCCCGACGCGCTCCGCCGGCTGGACGAGATCTTCCCCGGCCCCGGCGGCAGCGCCCCGGAGGCCTATGCTTGGTAGATAAGGTTGCTATGCCCCACAGGCATGGCACCAAGCTTCATCCGAACACCCGCGCATTCATGCAAGGGGGCCTGCCAAACCGGCAGGCCCTTTTGCTTGGTCGTTCCGCTATCAGGCCGGCGGCTCCTGCTTCCAGCTTTGGTACAGCCCGGCGATGATGTGCTCAATGGGCACCCGACCCACCTCAATGTCCCGAATGCCTGGCACGCCGGCGGCCTCGGCAAACACGGTCTGCACCGGCGTCGTCTGCAGGTTGAATTCGTACTCGTGCACCACACCGTCGGACTGGCGGTGCACGGCGCTCGCAAGGGGTGGCGGCACGGTGCCGTCGGTCGTCAGTGCCAACCGGCGTAGGCCGCCAACGGTATCGCGCAGGGCGTCAAAGCCGCCATCGAAGGCCACACGACCATGGCTCAGGAGCACGATGCGGCGGGCCATCTCCTCCAGGTCGTCCATGTCATGGCTGGTCACCACGATTGTCGTGCCCTGCTCACGGTTGAGGGTTTTGAGAAACTCGATGACCTGGCGCTTGGCCAGCACGTCGAGCCCCAGGGTCGGCTCGTCCAGCAGGATGAGCTCGGGCTCGTGCAGCAGCAGCAACCCCAGGTCGGCCCGCATCCGCTGGCCCAGGCTCAGCTCCCGGGCAAAGGTGCCCAGCAGCGGCCCCAAATCCAGCAGGTCGCAGACGACTTTCTTCATGCGCTCGTACCGCTCCTTGGGGATGTCCCAGACAGCCTGCTTCCACTGGAAGCTGACAGACACAGGGTGATCCCACCACAGCTCGGTACGCTGGCCGAAGAGCACGCCGATGCGGCCCATGAGCTCGATGCGGCTGCGTACCGGGGAGAGTCCCAGCACACGCACCTCGCCCGCGGTGGGCTGCAGGATGCCGCTCATCAGTTTGATCGTGGTGCTCTTGCCGGCGCCGTTTGCCCCGGCGTAGGCCAGGAACTCGCCCCGCTCCACCGTCAGTGACACGTCGTCCAGTGCGGTGACGACCCGCTTGCGGGAGTGGAGGATGCTCCGCAGGGCATCGGCCACCGTGCCGTCGCGCTGCAGTTGGGTGTATTGTTTTGTCAGGTGCCCGAGCTCAACGGCGGAAGCCGCGGTCGGAGTAACGCACCGATCCTGTTGTAGCATAATGCTTCAGTCCTTTCTGAAATGTGAGAGTAGCCAGCACGGCGAGGGCGGCAGCCATGGCCGCCAGCAATGCCGCTGGCAGGTGGTTGGGGTGCTGCCCCAGCAGGAGATTGGCCGGCAGCCATGCCGCCAGCCCCACCGGCAGCACGGTGCACAGCGCCGTCTGCACCGCCGGGGTCGTGCCGCCCAGCGGGTACATCCGCGTGGTGAAAAAGAGATCGAAGGTTGTGGAGGCCACTTCCTCCCCCGCCACCGGGGCCCAGAAGGCCACGGCGCTGACAACATAGGAGAAGCCCAGCGTGACCGCCGTGGAGCACAGCAGGCACCCCAGGAGGGCCAGCACCCACAGCGGGGTCACGGCCATCCCCAGCACCCGCAGCGCCCAGGCCGTGACGGCGACGCCACACACCAGCATGGAGCTGCCCGACGCCGGGATGAACCCGTCGGTCAAAAGCTGCATCCACAGGGGCACGGGCTGCAGCAGCATGTGGTCCACCTGCCCCCGGCCAATGCGCCGGCTGATGTGCCCAACGTTGTTCATCATCAGGAAGAGCAGGAAGACGCCCTCCACCAGAAGGGCATATCCCAGCTGGAAGAGTACCTGCCCCCGGCTCATGCCTCCGATGCCGCCAAAGCGCTCGCTCAAAAGCAGCACGCCGGTGACCGCGGCCCCGTTGCTGACGACGTCGGTGAGGACATTGAGGAGAAAAAGCTTGGTATCGCGCAGGAACCAGCCCGCGTCAATGCGCGCGTAAGCCCCCCACAGGCGGCAGAGCCGCCGGATCGTTTGCCAAAAATTACCCACCGAAGGACACCATCCTTTCCGCGCTTTTGCGGAACGCCAGCAGGGCCAGCGGCCACAGTGCCAGGTTCCACAGCGCCTGCAGGGCAAGGAGCCGACCCGGCTCGCCCACCCCCACATAGATGGAGAGCGGCGCGCCGGCCACCGAGCCAAAGGGCAGCCACTCCAGCACCCCACCCAGGCCCCACGGCAGCAGGGCAAAGGGAATGACCGCGCCGGAGAAGAGATTGGTGATGGCGTTGCGGATGGTGTGGGCCAGCCATCCGGCGTCCTTCAGCCGCACGGCCAACGCCGTGAAGAGGAAATCCAGCGCAAAGCCCAGCGACATGGCGAGCCCCAGGCTCACCACAAAGAGAGAGCCGTGCAGGGCCGACGTCGGCCCCGGCGGCACGCCCAGCGCCACCGCCAACGCCACCGTGGGCAGCGTGCAGATGATAAGCGTCGGCAGCCACCGGCCCACGGTCTCGGCCATGATCTGCGGCAGCACGGCCAGGGGACGCTGGTAGCGGTTGACAAGGGACCCCTCCCAAAACGACATGGACGCGGGGGTGACGACGTTGAGCTGATCGGTAAACACCGCGGAGAGCAGCGAGTAGGTCAGCACCTGCCCCACGGTCATGCCGCCGGTGTCAGCCCCGCCAGCAAAGAGAGAGCGCCAAATGAGCACCAGCACCACGAGCTTAAAGAGCCGCAGCGCATAGCCGCTCAGCACATAGAGGACGCCGCCGTCGAAGGCCTGTGTGGCACACAGGCGTGCCAGCGTCCCCAGGTTTTTGAGTGTTTTCATCGTGTTCCTTTCCCCCGGGCAACAAAAAACCCGGGCAGGCTCAAACGGCCTCCCGGGTAACGCGCACAGAATCAGGAACTAGCGCACGTCTCTCCAGAGCATGAAAGGCGAACCGTTTGCAGCCAGATGCAGGCAAAAATGGGCAGACTTCTCCCCTGCATTGGCCAGCTTGAAGGCATAGCCCTTGATGCACTCGACGTTCAAAAAGACCTCCTGGCCCGAACGACGCGTCGTCAGGTTCATCCTTTCACCTCCCTTGCTTTGCGATGGAAATAGTTTACCATCGAATGGGTTTTCTGTAAAGGGCCTCCGCGCGGCTTTATCGCCGTTCGGCCACTTGACCCTCTCCCTGCGTCAGGGTTTACGCTGAGGCCAACACTTGGCAAAGGAGA
The DNA here is from genome assembly GCA_023398815.1 of Bacillota bacterium. Taxonomy (GTDB): domain Bacteria; phylum Bacillota; class Clostridia; order Christensenellales; family UMGS416; genus JAEYRA01. Next base: position 45,236 of record JAEWRW010000030.1, on the reverse strand, counting down.
ATGCCCATGGCAATGTGGAGGACGATGGTGCGGCAGCAAATGCCGCTGGTGGTTCCGCTGGTTCTGGTGGGCTTGGTCGGCGCGGGGTTGGTGCTGCTCCTCAACCGTGGGTACGCCGGCATGCTCAACGCGGCATTGACCGGGAAGGCCGCGGGGATCGCCTCGGCGGCGCTACTGCTGGGCCTGGCGGCGCTGGGCAATGGCGTTGCCAACGGCGTCACCACAGCGCTGGGCAGCTGGATTGCCGAGGGCGTCGGCCATCGGCTGCGCACCGACCTGGCCGCCCACCTGCTGCGGGCGGAGGGCGGGGCGCTGCAGCACCGGCACAGCGGCGACGCGCTGTCCCGCGTCAACCTGGAGCTGCGGCAGATTACCGACTGGATCCAGCGGGAAGGCTGCCCCATGCTGCTGGAAGGGCTGTCACTCTGCATTGTGCTGGCCGCCCTGCTTGCAGTCAACGCACCTCTGACCCTGGCCGCTTTTGCTGTGGTGCCCTTCATCGGCCTGTACTCCGCGCGGGCCAGCCGCCCCATCAGCCAGGCGGCGACCGAGCGGCAGGCCGCGCTGGCCCAATCCAACGCCCTGGTGAAGAGTGCGCTGGACGCGTTCCCCATCGTCAAGGTGTTTGACCTGTCGGCAGCCCTGGGCCGAAGCTATGGGGCCAGTGTGGACTGGGCCGTGGCACTGTCCATCCGGGCCAACAGCGTGGAGCGGCTGCTGATGACGATCAACGGCCTCACCACACTGCTCCCGCTGGCCGTTCTCTTGGGGTTGGGTGGGGCACTGGTGCTGCGCGGCACGCTGACCGCCGGTGCGCTGCTGGCCTACGTCAACCTGTCCAACTACGTCACCGGGCCGCTCATGAACCTGCCCCGACGAATCTCGTCGGTGCGAACCTTTGCCGCCGACGTGGGGCGGCTGGAGGAGCTGCGCTGCGACCCGCCGGAACCCTCCCGACCAGTGGGCAACGCTGCCCTGCCCGAAGAGGCCGACCTGGCCATCGCGCTCACCAATGTGACATTCGCCTACGACGACAACCCGCCGGCGCTGCGCAACTTAAGCCTGGCGGTGCCCCGGGGCAGCCATGTGGCGCTGGTTGGCCCCAGCGGCTGCGGCAAGAGCACGGTCGTGCGGCTGGTGGCGGCCCTGCTGACACCCCAGGCGGGCGAGGTGCGGGTGCAGGGGCTGGACACCCGCGCGTGGAACTTGGCGGCGCTGCGTGGAAACCTGGCCGTCGTGCTGCAGGAGCCCTTCCTGTTCCCCGGCACCATTCGGGAGAATGTGACCTGTGGCCGCGACATGGCGGAGGAACAAATAGACGCTGCCTGCCGGGCCGCGGGCCTGGAGGAACTGCTTGCCACTTTGCCGATGGGGCTGGACACCGACATCGGCGAACGGGGTGCCAAACTATCCGGCGGGCAACGCCAGCGGGTGGCGATTGCCCGTGCCATCGCCAAGGACGCGCCGATTCTGCTGCTGGATGAGGCAACCGCCGCGCTGGACGCCCGGGCGGAGCGGGACATTCAGGATGCGCTGGCAAGACTCATGCGGAGGCGCACGGTGGTGACGATCACCCACCGGCTGGCCAGCGCCCGTCACGCCGACCGCATCTTCTGCCTGGAGGAGGGGCACCTCGCTGAAGAGGGAACCTACGACGAGCTGATGGCCCGCAATGGCCTGTTTGCCAGCCTGGCGCGGTTGCAGCACGGCCCGGCAGACACCACCGAAGGAGGCGGCGGACAATGAAGGAACAGTTGGCCCTTCTGCTTCGGTTGTACCGTCTGCCTGGCTCACGGGTTGTCCGCCACAGCGTGCTGGCCGTGCTGGCGGGGTTTGCCATGGTGCTCCAGAACCTCGTGATGGCGCGGGCGCTGCAGGCGACCTTCGCCGCGGTAACGGATGGAACCCTGCACACGCTGCTGCTGGGGGTGGCAGTCTTCGCCCTGTTGCTGTGCGGGTTCTTTCTCTACAACGCCCTGCTGTGGGGGTGGTTTGGCGCGTCCACCATCCGTCAAACCGGCGCCATCCGCCGGGCGCTCTTCGCGCACCTGTGCGCCCTGCCCGCCCCTGTGGTGGAACGCGGCCATGGCGCGGCGGTGCTGACACTCTTCACCGCCGATGTGGCGGCGGCCGAAAACGCCTATAGTTCTCTCTTGCGCTTCATGGCTGGGGCCGTGCTCTCCGGCCTGGTGGCCACGGTGTTGCTGCTGGCCAAAAGCCCGCTGCTGGGTGGCATCATCCTGGTCACCGGGTTGGCACAGCTGGCCTGCAACCTCTGGGCTGTGCGGCCCTTACAGGCCTTGAGCGGCCGCATTGCCCGGCAAATTGAGGAGAGCACCGTTACACTTCAGAACCTGTTGGACGGTAACGTCACCATCCGCCTCTATGGCATGGAGGAGGCCATCCTGGGGGTGTATGCGGCAAAGAGCCGGGAATTGCAATCGCTCCAGCGTCGCCGCGGACTGGTGGAGGGTGTCATCAAGGGTGGCAACATCGTCCTTGGGATGGCCAGCTACCTGCTCATCCTGGGTGTGGGTGCCTGGATGGCCGCCGCCCACCGTTTGACAGTGGGGGATCTGCTGTTCCTCACGCAGGTGCGCGGCCTGGTGATGGTGACCGTCTTCACGCTGGGCGACTTTGCCCAAACGACCCAACCCGCCCTGGCCAGCGCTCGACGGATGTTCGCCTTCCTTGACAACCCGCCGGAAAGGTTGGATGATGGCAGGGACGCCTGAACAGGCCTGCAGGAGGTGGCTTCTATGGACTATTCCTTTCGCATTGGGGAACTGGCCGGTATCTTCGACATCTCCATCCGTTCGCTGCGGCTGTATGACAAAATGGGGGTGCTGAAGCCCGAGTTGGTGGATGAACGGACAGGGTACCGCTACTACTCCACCGAACAGGTGATGGAACTGCAGACCATCCTGGCGCTTAAAAACGTCGGGTTCAGCCTGATGGAGACCAAGCTCATCCTGGACGACCTGGACAGCCCCGGGAAGCTGCTGGAACTGTTGGACCAGAAACGCGACCACTGGATGGATCAGATCGAGATTGCCAAGTTTAAGATCCGCATGATTGCAGACCTGAAAAGAAGCGCCAAAGAGCAGGCCGAGCGGCAACGGGAGACACCGCAGGACCCTGAGGTAAGGGCCTACCGTCTGTCTCGGCTGGTGAGCATGGAGAGCGCCAAAACCGACTCCGTGCTGACTGAGGTGCTGTGGCTGTAGGTGCCGGATCTCCGCCTGTATCCGCCTGCATAGACCAACACCCGCCCATGTTGCAATGGGCGGTTCAGAGTGTCTACAAACCCCTAGAACGGGGTAAAGGAAAAGAACCTCCCGCCCCATCGCAACACGGTGTGTTGCTCGCGCCACTCTCAACGATTCTGACGAATCGTCTGCCGTGACGCGGGGGTAATACCGCTTCATTCGGCGGGAGGAAGGGAAGGGTCAGTGCGAGCAGGAAAGAATACCCCTCCCTAAGGCGCAACGCATCCCATGAAACTCGCATGAGAGCTACAGTTTGTATCGGTCGGCGACATGTGCGGCGACCGATTGAGTATTAGCGAGAACAAGTTGTTTTGATCGCGTCTGCCGCCAAAGCGGCAGACGCGAAAGGCTGTCGACTTTGTCGACAGCCTACAAATCGTCGGCGTCCTGCACGGGCTTGTCGCCCTGAGCCGGGCGGCCGGTGTAGCTGCCCAGCGGGTCGATCTGGCGGCTCGATGGCTCCGTAAACGCCTCGGCGGCCTGCTGGGCTTTGTCGCCCGGTTTATGTTTCTTTGGTTCCTCGCGTTTCATGGCAACCTCCTCCGGCTAGTGTGTCCGCACCGCACCACACCATGCGCGCTATTTGCATTCCGACCCGAAATGTGGCATGCTAAACGAAACAAAAGCCTGTTGAAGGGGTTCTTTATGAAAGTCACCCTCAAGGACATCGCGCGGGAGGCCGGCGTGTCGGTCAGCATGGTGTCCTACGTGCTCAACAAAAGCGGGCGACCCACTCTGGAGCGTCACAAGCGCATCCTGGAGATCGCCCGCAAATACAACTACGTGCCCGACGCCAACGCGCGGGGGCTTGTCACCGGCGTGTCCAACACCATCGGCTTGGTGGTACCCCAACGGGCTGAGGCGGTCTTCACCCAGCCCTTTATGGTCAAGTGCTTGAGCGAGCTGGGCCGGTGCCTGGCCGAGCGGCACGGCTGGCTGTCGCTGTGCCTGGGCAGTGACCTCACCACCGCCACCATGCGCCAATACCTGGCCAATGCCCGGCTGGACGGCGTCATCTTCCTCTACGCCGATTGTGTGGACGATATCGCCGAGTTCATCATCGCCCGGCATACCCCGTGCATCTTCTTTGACCACCTCATTGGCTCCGGCAACGCCAGTACCATCGCCACCGACGACCGTGCTGGCATCGGCATGGCTTTTGAGCACCTGCATAGCCTGGGCCACCGGCGCATTCTATTCCTCTCAGGCCGGGAGTCTGCCGACGACACCAGCGCTGACCAGCGGCTGGAGACCTATCAAACGAACGTGCAACAGGCTGCCCTGCCCTACCAGCAAGTGCTCTATGGCGGCTACAGCCGGATGGGTGGCTACAACGCCCTGCGCGCCTATCTGGACGACGGTGGTGAACTGCCTGACGCCATCCTCGCCGGCAACGACAAAATGGCCTGGGGTGCCCTGCGGCTGCTGCTGGAGCGGGGTGTGGACGTACCGGGCCGGGTATCTGTCGTGGGCTTTGACGACGCCGACGAGGAGACCAACGAGGCCCTGGGGCTGACGACCGTGCGCCAACCCATTGCCGACATGGCGGCGTGGTGCGTGCAGCATCTCTATGCCTGCGCGGAGAGCGGCGAGCTGACCCGCGCGGACAAGCGGCTGATGCCAGAGCTCATCGTGCGGCACTCCACCGCCCGGCCCACCAGCCTGGAATAGAGCCAACACCAACCATTGACCCATTGACAAAACAAGTTCCTTCGGCTATTCTTTGTAGCGTTCCAATAACGTTCCGATTCTGGCGTGCGTCACGGCAATCGGCAGGCAGCCGCAACCCGTTGACCGCCACCAACAGGGAGGAAACACCCATGGCGCTGCGCATCGGCATTGACATCGGCGGCACCAAGGCCAACGTCGGCATACTGGGTGAGGATGGCACGATCCTCGCCAAACGGAAGCTGGCGGTGCCCGCTAACCACGACTGCGCCGCCACGGTGCTGGCCGCCGCCCAAACGGTACGCCAGCTGCTGCAGGAACTGGGCGCAGCGCCCACCGACGCGGCGTTCTGCGGCATTGGGGTGCCGGGCACGGTGAGCGACGATGGCCGCACCGTGCTGCTAGCCCCCAATCTCGGCTGGCGGGGCGAGCCTTGCGCCGCGCTCTTTGAGGAGTTGACTGGCATTCCGGCGGCGCTGGTGCAGGACGCCAAGGCCGCCGCGCTGGGCGAGTACCGTCAAGGCGCGGCCCGGGGGCGGAAGCTTGCGCTCTGTGTGACGCTGGGCACCGGCATCGGGGCTGGCATCGTGTGGGAGAGCAAGCTCTTCCATGGTGCCCTGGGCGGGGCCGGCGAAGTCGGCCACATCCCTGCCCGCCCCGGTGGGCGGCTCTGCGGCTGCGGCCAGCACGGGTGTGTGGAGACTTACAGTGCCGGCCGGGGCATCGCACAGACCGCGTCCGAACACCCCCACTGGCAGGGGCGGACGGTGACGAGCGAAGAGGTGTTTGCCGCCGCCGAAGCCGGCGACGAGGTAGCGCTCGAGATCCTGCGAGAAGCAGTGGATCTGCTGGGTGCGGCGCTGACGTCCGTTCTCAACGTCCTCTCCCCCGACGCGGTCATCTTCAGCGGCGGCATGTGCAGCCAACGCACGCTCTTTGTTGACCCGCTGGTTGGTTACCTGCGCGCCCACGCCTATGCGCTGTCGGTGGACGACCGCCTGCTGACTGCCGTGGCCGAGCTCGGTGAGGACGCGCCCATGGTAGGCGCGGCTCTACTGCAGGGCTGAGGCTTCCACCCCACCCACACGAACAATGAACTTCCCCGGGCAATGCCCGGTGTGAACGATGAAGGAGGGACTCCCATGAAAGCATTGGTGATGACCGGTTCCCGGACGAGCAAAGTGGTGGATGTGCCGGATCTGACGCCCGCGGCGGGACAGGTGCTGATGAAGGTCAAGTACACGGGCCTGTGCATGTCGGAGTGGCACCCCTGGGACGAAGCAAAGGGCGGCGAGCGCTTGGGCCATGAACCGCTGGGCACGGTGGCCGCCGTTGGCCCGGGCGTAACGCAGTTCAATGTGGGCGACCGGGTGACCGGCTTGTCCATCACCCCCACCTATGCCCAGTACTGCCTGTGCCGGGCGGAGGACATCGTGCCCATCCCCGAAAACCTGACCGACGAGGATGCCGTGGCCGAGCCGCTGTCGTGTCTCTTGAGTGCGGCCAGCAAGCTGCGCATTGAGAAGGCCGGCGACCCCGTGGCCGTGGTGGGCTCGGGCTACATGGGCCTTGGCATACTCACGCTGCTGCGCCTGCAGGGTGCGGGCAAGATCATCGCCGTGGACCCCCGGCTGGAAGCGCGGGAGAACGCGCTGCGCTTCGGCGCTGACGAGGTGTACACCCCCGACGAAGTACCGGCGAAGTACCTCGTGACCGACTGGGACGACACCATGTGGCAGCGCGGCGTGAACGTCGTGTCGGAGTTTGCCGGCACCGAGAGCGCCCTGCGCCTGGCCGGCAACATGACCGGCATCCATGGCACGCTGGGCGTGGGCGGCTGGCACCAGGGCGGCCCCCGCACCGTGGACTTCCGCCTGTGGGGCTGGAAGGCCATCACCGTCATTAACACCCACGAGCGCCGCGTCGCCTTCCAAGTGGAGTGCTGCCGCAACGCGCTGAATCTCCTCTCCACCGGCCAGTGGCAGTACAAAGGGGTCTCCAACCACGTCTATGGTCTCGATGAGTTTGACCGTGCCAACCAGGACATGGAGAGCAAACCCAAGGGGTTCCTGAAAGCGCTGATCCGCTGCTACGAGTGGTAACCCACACCCTGCTGGGTGAAACAACGATCCTGCCGGTGGAGGCTCCTCCTGCCCCGGCAGGATTGTTTGTATCCGCGACGAATACGAATGCTACACAGCAGGAGGCGCTATTATGTTGAAACGAAGTTTCCCCGGGTTTCCCATCGATCCCTCCGTTCTCTCGTTGGGCACGGTGAGTCTCGGTACCGGTTTGTCGGAAGATGACTCTTTCCGCATGCTGGATTACTATGTGGAGCAGGGCGGCAACTTGCTGGACACGGCACTGGTCTATGGCGACTTCGCCCGGCGCGAGATTGGCCGCAGCGAGCGGACGCTGGGCCGTTGGGTTAAAGCGCGTGGCTGCCGCAGCCAGGTTCTGCTCGCAACCAAGGGTGCTCACCCCGTTACGGACGGCAGGAACATCCCCCGTCTCTCCCATCAGGAAATCACGAGTGACCTGGCCACAAGCCTGGAGAATCTCCAGATGGATCGCATCGACCTCTACTGGCTGCACCGGGACGACCCCAAACGGGACGTGGGTGAGATTGTGGATACGATGAACGAACTCCTGCGTGCCGGGCACATCGGGCTGTACGGCCTGTCCAACTGGACGTCGGAACGCTTGGCTGCCGCGGTAGATTACGCCCAGCGCAATGGGCTGATCGCTCCGGCGGCCAGCCAGATCCTGTGGAACCTGGCAAAGCCCAACCCACAGGAAGGCGGAGACCCTACGATCGTTTCCATGACGGAGGAATCCTACGCTTGGTGTCGCCAGTCCAACCTGCCCGTCTTCGCCTTTACATCCCAGGCAAGGGGCTACTTTGCCAAACTGGCAAAGGGAGAGAAGGTAGCAGACCGGGTGCTGGCAGATTATGACAACGGTGAGAACCGCGCACGGCTGGCGCGGGTGCAGTCACTGGCAAAAGCCCATGGCGTCTCGGTGGAGGCCGTGGTGCTGGCCTACCTCGCAAGCCAGCCTTTCCCGGTGTTCCCCATTCTCGGCGCCAGTTCCCTGGGGCAGCTGGCCTCCTCTCTTGAATTCAGCAATCTGGTTCTGACGCCAGAAGAGGTGGCTGGCCTGACGGCCAATGAGCCGCTCTGAACGGAAGACACCCACGCAACAAACCATACGGGAGGTATCACAATGCGCTTTTCAGTCAGTGTTGGCGCGGTGTTCCATGGGCGGAGCACCGTGGAAGCCATGAAGACAACCCGAGCCGCCGGCTTGGACGCCGTGGAATTCTGGGGCTGGTGGGATCAGGATCTCCCAGCCATCCGTGCCTGCCAGGCGGGCGAGGGCCTGTCGGTGGCGGCGCTGTGCACGCGCTTTGTCAGCCTGGTCGACCCCGCCCAGCGCACGGCCTACCTGGACGCCCTGAAGGAGACCATCGATGTGGCCGCCTCCCTGGGCTGCCCCAACATCATCTCCCAGGTGGGTAACGACCGCACCGGCGTGAGCCGGGAGGAGCAGCACCGCAGCCTGGTGGAAGGCCTCCGCGCCAGCGCCCCCTTGCTGGAGGCCGCCGGCATCACCCTGGTTTTTGAGCCCCTCAACACCCTGGTGGACCACGCGGGGTACTATCTCACCAGTGCTGACGAGGCCTTCCGCATTGAGGAAGAGGTCGCCAGCCCCCGGGTCAAGGTGCTCTACGACATCTACCACCAACAGATCATGGACGGCCACCTCATTTCGCGCATCCGGGGCAACATCGGCCGCATTGGTCACTTCCATGCCGCCGGCAACCCCGGCCGCCACGAGCTCGACAACGGTGAGATCCACTACCCCGCGGTGTTCCGGGCCATTGAAGAGACGGGCTACGACGGCTTCGTGGGGCTGGAGTACTTCCCCCTGCGCGACCCGGTCGAAGGCTTGCGGCAGGTGCTGGCCGACCGTTAATCATTACCCCACCCACACCGCGCGAACCGACTTTCGGCTCGCGCGTTTTTGTGTGCCCCGCTCGGCACGGTTTGCCCCCCGGGGTGGCGGTGATGTATAATGACTAGCAATACTTGTCAACCGCCGGATGACCGGTCGGGAGAGGAGTCCGCCCATGGACCCAAGGCATGCGCTGTTCCTGGCGTCCAACCCCTATGACGTGCAACGTACCGCGCCTCACTTTATGTCGGCGGTGCGCCAGAATGTGGTCCTTCACCAGTCAGGGTGCGAGGGATACGCGGCCATTCTGGCGGCACAGGGCTTCGACCCCGCCTGCCTGCGGGGCGAGGAGGATCTCTGGCGCATCCCGCCGCTGCCCACGCTCTACTTCAAGCGCAACCAACTGATCACCCTGCCTGAGGAAAAACTCGTGGTGCGCGCCACGTCATCGGGCACCCGTGGCCTGCAGAGCCAGATCGGCCTGGATCGCCGCACCCTGCTGGAGGGCGTGGCGATGATGGTGCGGTTCTTCGGCTGGCATGGGGTCCTCTCCCCCCTGCCGACCAACTACATCGTGCTCAACATGCGCCCCGACGGGAAGAATGGAGCCGGCGCAGCCAAGACCGCCTACCACACCACTCGATTTGCCCCGGCCCTGCACCGGGAGTTTGCGCTCATCCAAGGCGCGGCGGGGGTGGAGGTCAACTTTGGTGGCATACGGCGGGCACTGCTGAGCTACGCCCGGCAGGGCTTCCCGGTGCGGTTTGTCGGGTTCCCGGCCTACCTCTACTTCCTGGTACGGCAGTTGAAGAATGCCGGGCTTGCCCTGCGCCTGCCCGCCGCGTCACGGGTACTGCTGGGCGGCGGGTGGAAACAGTTTGGCGCGGAGGAGATTGACCGGGATGCCTTCTACGGACTCATAGAAGAAACGCTAGGCATCCCCCGAGCCCACTGTCTGGAGTTCTTCAGCGCCGTGGAACACCCACTGCCCTACTGCAAGTGCCTCAACGGCCACTTCCATGTGCCCGCGTACAGCCGGGTAATCGTGCGGGATGTGCGCACGCTGGCCCCGCTACCCCATGGGCAGGAGGGCCTGCTCAACTTCGTCTCCCCCCTGGTGCGCAGCATGCCGCTAACCAGCGTACTGACCGACGACCTGGGCGTACTGCAGCCCGGCGAGGGCTGCGGGTGCGGCATCGGCGCGCCCTACTTTGAACTCCTTGGCCGGGCCGGTGTACAGCAGATCAAAACCTGCGCCGCCACGGCCGCCGAACTGCTGGCGGGAGGTACGACATGAACGAAGGCACGCTGGGGCTCCGCCCCCTTGGACGGGAAGAAACACCCGCCGCCCTCGAGGCCCTGCGGGAGTCGATCTGCCAAACGCTGACACGGGGGCCGCTGCCGCTGGAGCGGGTGCTGGCCGCCTGCGACGCGCTGTCCCGTGAGCTCACCGATGCCGAGTACCTGCCTGCCCTGCTGACACTGGGGCTGGACGAAGGCAAGGCACGAGAAGAACTGCAGGAAGCCCGGAACATGCTGCGGCGGGAATACTGGGAAACCCGTCTGCGCCACGAGTTTGGTGCCCTGCCCGTGGGGGAAGAGCACTTCGTGCCGCTGGACGCCAGCGAGCCGGTGACCCAATGCTGGCAACCGCTGGGCGTGGTGCTGCACATCGCCGCCGGCAATGCCGACGCCCTGCCGGCCTACAGCGTACTGGAGGGGCTGATGACCGGCAACATCAACTTGCTGAAGCTGCCTGGCGGCGACTATGGTCTCTCCTCCGCCCTGCTGGGGAAGCTCGTCGCCATCGACCCGCTGCTGGCGGATTATGTACATGTATTTGATGTGCCCTCCCAGGACATGGGCACTCTCAAACGATTGGCCGACCTGGCCAACGCCATCGTGGTGTGGGGCGGGGACGCCGCCGTGACCGCCGCACGGCAACTGGCCCGGCCCGACGCCCGCCTCATCGAGTGGGGGCACCGTGTCAGCTTTGCTTACGTCTCCGGCGAGGTGAGCGACGAGGCACTGGCCGGCGTGGCGGAGAACATCTGCGACACCGAGCAGCTCTATTGTAGCTCCTGCCAGGGGCTGTACGTCGACACCGACGATGGAGAGGAACTGGCGACCTTCGCTAGGCGGTTCCTGGCCGTGTTGGACGGGGTGTCCCGCTCGCGGCCCCGGGCGCTGCCCCCGGGCCTGCAGGCTCAGAAGACACTGGAGCTCTACACCGAGGAACTGGAAGCCGTGGCCGGCGGCAAACAGGTGCTGCGTACTGACCGGTGCAGCGTCACGGTGTATGGTGACAGCCAGCTCAGCGCGGCTATCGGCTTCCGCAACTGTTGGGTGCGGCCCTTGCCCCGCGCCCGGCTGCTGGCGACACTGCTGCCGGTGGCCAACCGCTTGCAATCAGTGGCGCTGCTATGCCCGGCGAGCGAACGCCAAGCGCTGGAACCCCTGCTGCTGGCTGCCGGTGCGGTACGCCTGTCCAACGGACGGAATCTATCCCGTACTTATTGCGGCCAGCCCCACGACGGTGAATACCCGCTGCGGCGGCTAATGAAGCGGGTGTCGCTGGAGTATGGCGAAGCCGAAGAACCCTGAACACCCCTGACCAGAACACAACCCCACCGGACTTACCCGGTGGGGTTGTTGTGTCGTTGAAAGCATGTGCCAACGTCAAAGGTCAGCGGAATGTCCATCGGATTCCTCCTTGTCACCGTCCAACGCAGCCAGCAGGTCGCCCAGCAGGGCCTGCGCCAACGTCAGCACCTGTTCGATGCCGCTTGCGTCCAAACCATCCACATGCACGCCGCAGGTGGCCACGCAGGGCAACCCGGTGCGGCGGGCCAGTACGTCGGCAAAGAGGTTGCCGATGGCGTCGTCCTTGTGGCCCATCCGGTTCAGGGTGGAGACGGTGGCGCTGGTCTCGCCGCCGCGCAGGCTCTCCCTCGGCTCGGCCAGGCTCACGCTGCCCACATGGGGGCGGTCGCCGCCGGTCACCACCACCACCAGCCCCTCCCCGGCGCGCAGCAGTGTGGCTTCCAGCGTCAGGTTCGCCGCCGTTCGCGCCCCCGTCCAACACACCGCCGCCATGGCCCGTCCTCCCCGTTCGTTTTTTCCATTATACCCCGCGCTTCCCCGTGCGGCAAACGCCGGGCTCCGCGCAGTGCGGCTCACAGAAACAGATCCCGCTCCCCTGCCCTCATGCGATTGAGATTATCCTGCACGGTGGCACGCACGCGGTCACTCGCGATGGCCGCAACCTCCCGCTCAATGAGCTTGCTACCCATATCGTTGAGCTCAGCGTCGCCGTAGTCGAGCATATATTCCTGCAGCGTCAGCAGGGCATTGGGGGTGCAGACATTCTGAATCTCCCCACTGCGTGCGAGGGCCATGAAGCGGTCTCCGGTACGGCCCTGACGGTAGCAGGCCGTGCAGTAGCTGGGGATATAGCCGTTCTCGATGAGGTCCTTGATGACCTCCAGCGGCCGCCGCTCGTCGGAGAGCTCAAACTGGTCGGTATTGACCCGCCGGCCCTGGGCCAGGGCTTCTTCCTCCTCGTGGTAGCCGCCGATGCCGGTGTTGGAGCCGGCGCTGACCTGCGACACGCCGTAGCGCAGCAGTTCATCGCGCATGGCGGCACTCTCCCGGGTGGACATGATGATACCGGTGTAAGGCACGGCAATGCGTAGGATCGCTACCAGGTGCCGGAACGTCTCGTCGTCCACAAGGTGCGGGAAGTCCGTGAGGCTCATGCCCTCGGCTTGCTTCAGGCGTGGCATGCTGATGGTGTGGAAGCCCACGCCGTAGGTCTGCTCCAGGTGGTCGTTGTGGATCATCAGGGCCAGCGCCTCATAGCGCGGGTTAGCCAGGCCGAAGAGCACGCCCGCGCCCACGTCCTCAATGCCGGCCTCCATCGCTCGGTCAAAGGCCGTCAGGTGGTACTCGTAGCTGCTCTTGCGGCAGTGGGGGTGCATGGCCTCGTAGGTCGGCTTGTGGTACGTCTCCTGGAAGAGGATGTAGGTGCCAATGCCCTTATCGTGGAGCATGTGGTACTCCTCCACCGTGGTGGCGGCGATGTTCACGTTGACCCGGCGGATGCTGCCGTTGTCGAGCTTGGTCTCGTAGATGGCGTCCAGCGCCTCCAGAATGTACTCGATAGGGCAGTTGACCGGGTCCTCCCCGGCCTCCAACGCCAGGCGCTTGTGGCCCATGCGCTCCAGCGCCCGCACTTCAGCCTGGATTTCCTCGCGGTTGAGCTTGCGGCGCGGCATGGCGTTGCAGCGCTGGTAGCCGCAGTAGACGCAGTTGTTCACGCAGTGGTTGGAGACATAGAGCGGCGCGAACAGCACGATGCGGTTGCCGTAGATTTTGCGCTTGATCTCCCCGGCGACAGCGTACAGCCGGGACATCATGTCCGGCTCATCCACGTGGAGTAGCGTCGCGATGTCGGCGTGGTTCAGCCGTTCGCCGCGCTCGGCCTTCTCCACGGCGGCGGTTTTCTTTGCCACGGTCGCGCCGGCGGCGTCGGCCAGCAATCCCTCGATATACCCTTGATCAATGAACATCCTTCATCCTCCAATCCAAATGGTCGCCCCGCGCGCTGGAGAGCACATATCCGGCCTTCTCCACCCGCCGTTCCAGGCACCGGCGGCACTCAGCGGCTTCATCGCCGGTGCAGATCTTGTTGTCATAGAGCAGATACTTCTTGCGCACGTCCGTGGGCGAGAGGTTCGGCATCACCACGTTCCCCCCAGCGGAGAGCACCTTCTCCCGCCCGAAGGGATCAAGGGTGCCCACGGCCGTGGTGGCCGGCAGCAGCGCCCGCGGCAGCATCAGCCGCACCATGGCCACCAGCAACACCGTCTGCTCCACACTGCCCGCCGGCGCAGAGGCAAGCGGTGTATCGTGGTGCGGGATAAACGGCCCGATGCCCACCATGGCCGGTTGCAGCTCCCGCAAAAAGATGAGATCGTCAGCCAGCGTTTCGGGCGTTTGGCCGGGCGAGCCCACCATGAACCCCGCGCCGACCTGGTAGCCGATGTGCTTCAAGTCCCACAGGCAACGCTTGCGGTTGGCAAGGCTCATGTCCTGCGGGTGCAGGCTGGCGTAGTGGGCGTCGTTGGCCGTCTCGTGCCGCAGCAGATACCGGTTGGCCCCGGCGTCATAGAGCCGCTGGTAGGACGACCGACTGCGCTCCCCCAGCGAGAGGGTGATGGCGCAGTCCGGATACCCGGCGCGGATGGCCGCGACGATTTCGCACAGGCGCTCGTCGGTGTACCAGGGGTCCTCCCCACCCTGCAACACGAAGGTGCGGTACCCCAGCTCATACCCCAGGGCGCAGCACTCGAGGATTTGTTGCTCACTCAACCGGTAGCGTTCCGCTTGGCCGTTGCTGCGGCGGATGCCGCAGTACAGGCAGTCATTTTTGCAGTAGTTGGTGAACTCGATGAGCCCGCGAGTGTAGACCTCCAACCCATACTCGTCGCGCTTGACGCGGTCGGCGGCGGCCAAGACCTCCCGCCGGGTATCGTCGTCGATGCGGGTCAGGAAGTCGACCAGCTCTGCCCGGGTCATGGCGTTGAAGTCAAACATCGGCGCCCTCCTCCCAGGCCAGGCGAGCCAAGGGGAACGGCTCCAACACCCGGGGCAGAATGCCCTGCACGCAGGCGATGAGCACGCCGTAGTTGACGATCGGCACCCCTGCTGCCCGCGCCTCTCCAAGGCGGGTTTGCATCTCGGAGCGGTTCAGCATGCACGCGCCGCAGTGCACCACCAGGGCGAAACGGTTGAGGTCTTCGGGGTAGGTCATTCCGGCGGTGAAGGAAAAGCGGAGTTCCCGCCCCGTCATCTCCCTGAGCCAGCGCGGAATCTTTACCCGGCCAATGTCGTCGGCCTGCTGGTGATGGGTGCAGCCCTCAGCGATGAGCACCTCGTCACCGTCCTTCAGGTCGGCAATGGCACGGGCCCCCAACACCAGCTGCTCTAGGTCGCCCTTGTACCGCGCAAACAGGATGGAGAAGCTCGTCAGCATCACATCCCGCGGCACATCGGCCGAGACTTTCAGGAACACTTGGGAGTCGGTGATGACCAGACGTGGCTTCTCCCCCAGCAGGGCCAGGGTGCGGCGCAGTTCGTGTTCCTTGGTCACCAGGGCCACGGCGTCGCTCTCCAGCACATCGCGGATGACCTGCTGCTGGGGCAGGATGAGCCGGCCCTTGGGCGCGGCCTTGTCGATGGGTGTCACCAGCACCACCACGTCGCCGGGCCGCACGAGGTCTCCCAGCAGCTTCAGCCTGTCCTCGCCGGTGGGCGCGGCCCCGGCGATGGCCTGACGCAAGCCCAACACCCCCTGCCCGGTGGCGGCGGACACCACGTGCACCGGCACGCCCAGCACCGCCCCCAGTGCCGCCCCGTCCACCGGGGCAGCGTCGGCCTTGTTGGCGGCCACCAGCACCGGCAGTTTCTTGGCCTGCAGGCGGACCAGGATGTCCCGATCAACGTCAGTCACACCGGTGGTACCGTCCAGCACCAGCACGGCCAGGTCGGTGCGGCCCAGCACGGCCAGCGTCTTGGCCACACGCTTGTCACCCAGCTCCCCCTCGTCATCGAGCCCCGCGGTATCGATGAGCACGCAGGGGCCTAGCGGCAGTATCTCTATGGTCTTGTAGACTGGATCGGTCGTGGTGCCCGCCACGTCGGAGACGATCGCCGCCTGTTGGCCCGTCACGGCGTTGATGAGGCTGGATTTGCCGGCGTTGCGCCGCCCAAAGAAGGCGATGTGCAGCCGTTCGGCCTTCGGGGTTTGGTTCATCGTCATGGCTGTCTCCTTCCGGTCAGCCCCGGCACACCGGGGCGGGTCAGGTCGTTGAGGGTGAAGATGCGCTCCACGGTCTCGGCCGGCAAGCCCGATTCCTCCAACGCCACCTGCTTGAGCGTGAGGCCCGTCGCCTGAGCTCTGTGGGCCAGCTCCGCCGCCCAGTCGTACCCCACATGGGCGATGAGGGCCGCCGCCGCCGCGGTGGAGTGTTCCAGCGTCGCTCCGCACCTCTCAGCGTCCACCTCAATACCACGGATGCAGCGCTCGGTGAGCAGCGGCACCGCCGCGCAGAGCAGCTCCAGCATGTCGAGCAGGCTATCGGCGATGAGGGGCAGGAAGGCGTTGAGCTCCAGCTGCCCCATGCCCGCCGCCGCCGTCACCGCACCGTCGTGGGCGATGACCCGCAGGGCTACCTGGGTCACCATCTCCGGCAATACGGGGTTGACCTTGCCGGGCATGATGGAGCTACCGGCTTGCACCGCGGGCAGCTTCAGCTCCGCCAGCCCCCCCGCCGGGCCGCCGGCCAGCAGCCGCAGGTCGCCGCATAGCTTTAAGAGTGTGGTGGCGCAGGCTTTAAGAAGCCCCGACACCTCCACATACACGTCAGCGTTCTGGATGGCGTCCATGGGTGACTCGGCCCGCGCCAAGCCCAGCCCCGTGGCCTGCTGGATGAGTTCGGTCACCCGGTAGGTGTAGGCAGGCGGGGCGTTCAGTCCGGTGCCGATGGCCGTGCCGCCGATGGGAATGACCCGCAGCCGCTCCTCAGCCTTGTAGATGCGCCAACGATCCCGCGCCACGGCCTGGGCATAGGCCCCGAAGCCCTGCCCCACCCGCATGGGCAGCGCGTCCATAAGCTCGGTGCGCCCCAGCCGCGCTACGGCGTCATACTCATGCTCCTTGGCCTGCAGTGCCTCCTGCAGGGCGGCCAACGCATCGGCCAGCCGCCGCACGAGGTGAATTGCCGCGATGCGCAGCGCCGTGGGCACCACGTCGTTGGTGGATTGGGAGCAGTTGACGTCGTTTAGGGGATGCACCAGGGTGTAGTCGCCCTTCCGCCCGCCCAGCAGCTCAATAGCGCGGTTGGCCACGCATTCGTTGACGTTCATATTGAGCGACGTACCCGCCCCGCCCTGCAGGCTGTTTGTCGCAAGGTCTTGGGTCGCCAAGCCGCCAAGCAAGTCGTCACAGGCCCGGGCAATGGCATCGGCCTTGTCGGCCGCCAGCAAGCCGGCCTGCCCGTTGGCCTGGGCCGCCGCCCGCTTCACCGCGAGCATGGCATCCACGAGACACCGCTTCACCGGCGGGGTGGGCAGGTCAAAATTGAGCTGCGCCCGGCGGGTGTGGATGCCGGCGTAGCCCGCGGCCTCCACCGCCAGCTCCCCCAGCGAATCCTGCTCCATACGTGTCAGCACGTCACTCCACCTCCTTCTTGGAGATGGACGTTTTGACGGTCACATACGGGATGGCCCCGAGCTTCCCCGTCAGGCTGTTGATCTCATTGACATCGCTCAGCACGACGATGGAGATGACCGCCAGATCCTCCTCGGGCATGGGGATGCCCATGCGACCCTTCACAATGCCTTGGAAACCCGACACCACGGCATTGAACTGCTGCTGGCACAGGTTCGGCTTCTCCAGAATGGCGCTGACGACGGCGACTCGCTTCATGGTTCCCCTCCTACACAACAAAAAAGGCCTCCCCGTGTGTACGGGAAGGCCGCGCATACGCAAAAAGAAACACGCGCAAACCGGAGGTTCGCGTTCGTTTCCTTCCGAATCAGCCCATGGCTTTTCCGTCAGTCCGGGTTCCGGCAAGTTAGCAAAGGGCTCCCTCGGCCAACTGCACAAACATTGTATGCGACGCAGTGTTGATTGTCAAGGTTTTGACAATACAGGCTGATAAAAGTCGATATAGGAAGGAAACACAAGAGCCGAGCGCCGGTTATCCGGCGGGAGGGAACAATTGCAAGCGTGAACACTAACAGAAAAATCTCACCCGTAGGAGAAACGTATTCCCCCAAAATCCGTATGAACACGATCAAATATTACCGTTCGGCGACATGTGCGGCGAATCGGACACTCCGGGCTGGTCGCAATCCTTCGGATTGCCTGGTCGCACGCTTCGCGTGCTGCTCGGCCATGCATTCTGGCTGCTCGCCTATGCATCCTAGATGGCGCGTAAGGCGTGAACGGCGATCTGGCATTAGCGAGAACAAGCTGTCTGAATCGCGGCTGCCGCCACAGCGGCCAGGTCGCATGGGCGAGCAGTGCCGGAACGGCACGACCAGCCAGACGCGACAATTTTTACTGGTCAAAATCCGCCTGCCCGGCGAACTGGCTCTCATAGAGCCGGGCGTATTGGCCTTTGGAGTGCAGGAGTGCCTCGTGATTGCCGCTCTCCACCACCCGGCCACCCTCCATCACGAGGATGAGATCGGCGTTGCGCACGGTGGACAGCCGGTGGGCGATGACGAAGCTGGTGCGCCCCTGTGTCAGGCGGTCAAAGGCCCGCTGCACCCGCTGCTCGGTGAAGGGGTCGATGGAGCTGGTCGCTTCATCGAGAATGAGCATGGGCGGGTTGGCCAGCATGACCCGCGCGATGGCTAAGAGCTGCATCTGCCCCTGGGAAAGGGTGCCCCCCTCGCCCTGAATGACGGTGTCATAGCCATGCTCCAGCCGGCGGATGAAGCCATGGGCTCCGGCCTGCCGGGCGGCTTCGGTCACTTCGTCCAGCGTGGCTTCCGGTCGGGCGTAGGCGATGTTGTCGCGGATGGTGCCGTCGAAGAGCCAGGTGTCCTGCAGCACCATGCCAAACTGGCGGCGCAGGCTCTCCCGCGTCAGGCGGCGGATGTCCACCCCGTCCACGAGGATGGAGCCCTCGTCCACATCGTAGAAGCGCATCAGAAGGTTGACGAGCGTCGTCTTGCCAGCACCCGTGCGCCCCACGATGGCGACTTTGCACCCCGGGTGGATGTCAAGGTTCAGACACTGGATGAGTGGCCGCGCCGGGTCGTAGGCGAAGGACACATCCCAGAAGCGCACATGACCGGTGCAGCACCCGAGCTCGATGGCTCCCTGCACCTCAGGCGGCTCGGGTTCTTCATCCATCAGGCGGAAGAGGCGCTGGGCCGACGCCCCGGCGGCCTGCATCTGGCTGAGGATGCCGGTGATGTCGCTGAATGGCTTGCCGAAGAGCACGGCGTAGATGACGAACGCTGAGATTTCGCCCACCGTCACATGGCCGCGGATGGCCCACAGCCCGCCGATGAGACCAATGGCAGCATAGGCGATGTTGTTGACAATGCGGGTGGACGGGTTGGCCAGGGAGGAGATGAACTGCGCCTTGACACCGGTGCGGTAGAGGTCGGCGTTGATGCCGGCGAACCGCTCGGCTGCCTTCCCCTCGTAGCCGAAGGCCTTGACGACCCGCTGCCCCTCGATCATCTCCTGCGCCAGGCCGTTGAGCCGGCCCAGATGGCCCGCCTGCTCGCGGAAGGCCTGAAGGGAGCCCTTGGTGACAAAGCGCGCCACGAAATAGGCCGCCGGGGCTGAGAGCACCACCACCAGCGTCATGTTGCCGTTGACGGCCAGCATGAAGCCCACCGCGCCAATGACCGTCAGCACCCCCTGCAGCAGCGCCACCAGGCTCTGCAGCAGCCCGTCGGTCACCACATCCACGTCGTTGACAAAGCGGCTGACCGTGTCGCCACGGGCCGTGCGGTCAAAGAACTTCAATGGCAGGATCGTCAGCCGCTCAAAGAGCTGCTGGCGCAGGCGGGCCGTGGTGCGGTAGGCCACGCGGTTGGTGAGCACCGACAGCACCCAGGTAAACAGGCTGTTTGCTAGGTACAGCCCCACCAACGCCGCCAGTGTGCGCCCCAGCAGGACGAAGTCCACCTGCCCGGCCCGGGTCAGGCCATCCACCGCCCGGCCCACCACGGCCGGGGCCACCAGTGCGGCCGCCACGCCCACCACGGCGCTGACCACCGACCCGGCCAGTAGAGCCCTGGACTCGCCCAGATAGCGCAACAGACGCGCAAATGTGCTCTTCATGCCTGCGCCTCCTCTCCCACCTGTTGGGAGGCGCAGATCTCCCGGTAGGCCTCGCAGGTGCGCAGCAAATCGTCGTGGGTGCCCACGCCGGCCAGCTTGCCATCCTCCAGCACGAGGATGCGATCGGCCCCCCGCACCACTGACACCCGCTGGGAGAGGAGCAGCACCGTCCGCGTCCCCTCCATCCTCCGGATGGCTGCGCGAAGCCGCGCGTCGGTCAGGTAATCGAGCGCGCTGGACGCGTCGTCCAGAATGAGAATCTCCGACTGGGCGGCAAGAGCCCGGGCGATCGTCAGCCGTTGTCGCTGCCCGCCGGAGAGGTTCACCCCTCCCCGCTCCACCGGCGAATCGTACCCCTGGGGCAGCGCCGTGATGAACTCATCGGCCTGGGCGGTGGCAGCGGCGGTTCGCACGCCGTCGTCGTCAGCCTCCCCCGCCCAGCGGATGTTCTCGGCCACCGTGCCGCCAAAGAGTGTGGCCTTCTGAAAAACGATGGCAATCTTGCTTCGCAGGGCATCGGCAGCATACTCCTCCGCCGGCACCCCGTTTACCAGCAACTTGCCGGATGTCACCGGGTAAAAACGCGGGATGAGCTGCCCGAGCGTCGTCTTGCCCGCGCCGGTGCCGCCGATGACGCCCACCGTCTCCCCCCGTGCAATGGTGAACGAAAGATGCTCCAGCGCCAGGTCGCCACCGGCGTGGTAGCCAAAGGAGACGTCCCGAAACTCGATGGCCGGGGCATCGGGTTTTTGCGTGGCCGCTGTGGCCATGCCTGCGCCCTCGGTAGCCTCCACCGGCTCGTGCAGCACCTCGTTGACCCGCGCCGCCGATGCCATGGCCTTGGTGAGCAGGATGATGAGGTTGGAGAGCACCAGCAGCGCCGCAAGAATTTGGCTGGCGTAATTGATGAACGCAATGATCTGCCCCTGGGAGAGACCCCCCACCTGCACCTGGCCGCCGCCCACCCACAGGATGAGCACGATGAGCCCGTTGACGACCAGTGATGTGAGCGGGTTGAAGAGCGCCGACACCGTGCCGATGGCAAAGCCATTGCCCATGAGCTCCCCATTGACGGCGGCGAACCGCTCCCGCTCCTGGGTATTCTTGGTGAAGGCGCGGATGACCCGCACGCCAGCCAGATGTTCCCGCAGCACGTTGGAGAGACGATCGAGCCGCCCCTGGTAGGCACGATAAAGCGGCCCCGCCGCCTTGGTGATGTAGAAGATGATGGCCGCCAGCAGAGGCGTGGCCGCCACCAGCAGCAGGGCCAGCCGCGTATCCAGCAGGAAGGCCATCAGGATTGACCCCAGCAGAATGAACGGCGCGCGGGAAACGAGCCGGATCATCATCGCCACCCACACCTGCAGCTGGTTGACGTCGTTGGTGAGCCGCGTTGTCAGCGTGGGCGCGCCGTAGCGAT
The DNA here is from genome assembly GCA_023398815.1 of Bacillota bacterium. Taxonomy (GTDB): domain Bacteria; phylum Bacillota; class Clostridia; order Christensenellales; family UMGS416; genus JAEYRA01. Next base: position 24,046 of record JAEWRW010000030.1, on the reverse strand, counting down.
CCATCTGCGGGAAGGAGAAGGTGAGAATCTTGGCAAAGAGCGCGTTGCGAAGGTCGGTGCCGAAGCCCTGGGAAGCCTGAGCGGCGTACCGCTGGCACACGACGGCACAGCCGAAGCCCAAACAGGCCAGGCCGGCCATCAGAAGGCCCATTCGTACGATGTAGTCACCATCGCCCCGCCCCACACCGTTGTTGATGATGAGCGCCAGGATCGTGGGCAGCAACAGCTCGAAGATGACCTCCGAGAACTTGAACGCCGGGCCCAGGATGCATTGTTTCTTATACTTCTTGAGGAAAACCGCCAACTCCAGCACGTGACAACCCCCGCAGCAACAAACTCCGTCCAGTATAGCGCGGATTGCACCATATGAAAAATAGTTGTTTTGTGGTTTACCCATATAAAAATGCTATAACGTCCTTGGCCTGCGGGCTTGGGCGCGGTATACTGCTGGCAATGAGGGAGGATGGAACATGGACCTGAAGCAACTGCGCTACTTCCTGGCCGTGGCGGAGGAGGGACAACTGACCGCCGCCGCCCAGAAGCTGCACATCACCCAGCCACCGCTGAGCTACCAACTGGCGGCGCTGGAGCGGGAGCTGGGCACCACCCTTTTAGAGCGTGGCCCACGGGGCGTGCGGCTGACGGAAGCGGGAGAACTGCTGCGAGCGCGCGCCAGCCAGATTCTGGAGCTGGCCTCCTCCGCCGCGCGGGAGCTGGAGAACTTCGACAAAGGGCTGCAGGGGACACTGGCCATCGGCACAATCTCCTCCTCCGGCGGGGTGGTGCCCAACCGCCACATGCTGGCCTTCACCCGCGAGCACCCCAACGTGCGGTTTGAGATTCACGAGGGCAACAGCTTTGAGGTCATCGACATGCTGGAGCGGGGCGTCATTGACCTGGGCGTGGTGCGCACGCCCTTCCAAGCCGCGGGGTTGGAGTGCCGCTATGCCCAGCCCGAACCCATGATGGCGCTGGTTCCCCCCGGCCACCGCTGCGGCGAGCAGGGCGACAGCGTAAGCCTGGAAGAATTACAGGGGCAGCCCCTCATCCTCTACCGCCGGTTTGAGGCGCTGCTGCGGCAGGTGTTTGGCCAGCACGGGCTGACCCCTACGCTCTATTGCGTCAACGACGACGCCCGCACCACAATGGCCTGGGCCGGGGCGGGCTTTGGCATCGGCATCGTGCCCCAGTCGGCGCTGCTGATGCCAGCCGACGACGGGCTTGTACGCAAGGCCATCCGCTGCGAGGAGCTCGCGACCCGCTTGGCGGTCATCTGGATGGGCAAACGCTACCTCTCCCCACTGGCGCGGGCGTTCGTGGAACTCTTCCAGGACACCATCCTGCAGTGATGACACTTACAGCGTTGGGCCATCCTTCCCCCGCGCCCGGCGCAGCAGGTGACGCACCGTCAGCACCCCGTTGACGATGGCACACAGGCAGAACACCGCCAGAAACACCCGCCCGGTCAGGCCGGTCAGGTACTCCATCATGGGGTTGTAGAGATCCAGAACGAGGAGCACCCCAAACGCCGCGCCCAGCACGATGGCGGCATGCCCCACCGCCCCCCAGAGTTTCTCCACCATCGTTATTCCTCCCCAAAGAAAATGATGTCGCTGGAACGGCGGCCACCGCTGGCGGGCTGGTCGATGACCTGACCCTCAAAGACCATGGCGGCGGTTGCGCCCCCGTCCAGGTTATAGGCGCTCTGGCAACCCAGCGAGGCCATGAGCTGCGACAACTCCGACAGCTTCATGCCCACCGAATAGCCGCTCTTGCGTCCGTCCACCACCACCATGCAGTAGTGCCCCGGCTCATAGTACCCGATGGCGCAACGTGGGTTTCGCCCACGGATGGAGTCAGCGAAGGTGGCGATGGCCCGCCCGTCCTTCATCAGTGCCGGGCCAAAGGACCAGGCCTGCCACGCTTTGCGCCCCACGGCGTCCTCCAGATCAAAGTCCTCCTTGGAGGTCGTCTCCATCACGCCATCGGCGTACAGCACACACACGTCCTCCAGCAGCGATTTGCGATATAGTTCACCGTTACGGATGACGATGCCATTGTTGCGCGCGCTGTAGTAATCGCCGGTGACAGCCAGAATGGCGTTGTTGTCCTTTGCCACCTGCAGGGGCATCTGGGTGTTGCCACGGCCATACTTGCCGTTGGCGAAGGCCGTTCGGAACCCCTCAATCGTACGCACCCACACATCGGCCACGTAGTAGGTGACATCATTCTCCTTCACCTGCCGCACGGCCACTTTCAGGTCGTCACTCTGGTAGCTGTATTGCGCCCCCAGCCCCGTGTCCCCCGTGGGGAACGCGGCGGAGAAATCCCCCGGCTCCGGCGTGGGGGTCGGTGTGGGCACAGGGGTGGCCGTGGCCGTTGGGCCGGTGCTGATGGCTGCCGGTGCCGCAGCCGCGGCAGAGGTGGGCACAGGTGTCGCCGTGGCGGTGGATGCGCGCAGGGAAACGATGGTCTGCGCCGCTTCGTTGCCCCCAAACGGCAGCCACTGGTGAAACAAGAAAAATACATAGAGTGCCGCACACAGCAGCACCAGGTCACGCATGACCAGGCGCAGCAGCGAAGGCCTCCTTTGTCCATGTTCGGTTCTCATGGCTATCCTCAACCGGCAGCACACCTCCACGGTTTCTGGGTTCACCGTTGGCTTGCCGCTCCTTGCAGATTTTGTCGAATTTCCATGTATCATTGTATCATTTTCTACGATGGGTGCAGGTAAAATATCGTTATCCTTTTCGCAAAACCCTCTCAATTTGCAAAAAGGGACAAAATGCCAAAACCAAATGACATGCTCCAACGCGCGGCATGGTATGATGAGAGAAGAGAAAACCAAGGAGCACCCCATGCACCCTGTCATTCTGCTGGTGACACACAAACCGGACGAGCGGCTGCCCCAGTTGGTGGCTGTCTTGGTGCCCCACGGGGTTGTGGTTGTGGCCAGTGTGGGCGGTGGCCACGACCACCGCGATGGGTTGGCTGCCGCCGAGGCCGCCGGCGCGGTGGTGCTGCCGGGCGACCATGCCAGCCGCACAGCGGCGCTGCAGGCCGGCCTGCGGCACGTGCTGGATACCCACCCCGGCGCTGGGGTGGTGGTGGCCAAGTCCATCCACAACGCCCAGGACATCCTGTCTGTGGCGGCGGCGCTGGAGACCGCACCCGAAACGCTCGCCCTGGGCGCACGCACCCCCACCCAACTGCCACCGGCCGAGCGGGCTGGCGGCGCGCTACTGCGGGTGCTGCTGCGCAGTATGGTGGGGCTGGAGCTGACCGACACCCAATCGACGCTGCGCGGCTACCCCGCCGCCCTGCTGGGGCGGTTGCTGGCGTTGGAAGGCGCGCGGCAGGATTTTGACCTGGCCGTGCTGCTGCAGCTGCCGGGCTGGGGCGTGCCCTTCTGTGAGGTACGCGTGGGGCCTGTCGCGGGTATGGCGCGCTCCGACCACCATCGACGGCTGTGGTGGAACGCCTTCCTGGTGTTGTCACGGCTCATGAAGTTTTTTGCTTCCTCCCTGCTGTGCACGGGGCTCGATTTCCTGCTCTACAGCCTGCTGCTGCCCCATGTGCCCACCATGGCGGCCTACCTCCTGTCCCGCGTGGTCACGGCGACGCTCAACTACCAGCTCAACCGCCGTGTCGTCTTCCGCGCCAAGGGGTCAGCCCGCAGTGCGCTGGGCTATGGGCTGCTGGCCCTGGGGGTGATGGCGGTGGGCAGCATCGCCGTGTCGGGCCTCACCCGCCTGGGGCTGCACGGCATCGCTTCCAAGGTCGTGGTGGACGGCATTCTGTTCTTCCTCAATTTCTACCTGCAAAAGACCGTGCTGTTCCACAAGAAGTAGAACCATTCCATCTGCGTTCCAATCTGGAACAAACCAAAAGCCCACCAACCCAAGGATTGGCGGGCTTCCGGCAATAAAAAGTCGATACTGAAAGGAATCTACAGAGCCGAGCGCCGGTTCATCCGGCGGGAGGAAAGTCAAAGCCAGCGCGAGCAGAAGAGAAAACCACGCCCGAAGGCACAACGTATCCTTAGAAACACGCATGAGAACAACAGTTTGTGATCGGTCGGCGACATGTGCGGCGACCGATCTGGCCATATCGAGAACAAACTGTTTAAATCGCGGCTGGCGCCACAGTGACAGCCGCGAAAGGCCGACAGGCCTCCTTACGGCAGCTTGTTGCCGGCAGCGCGGTAAAGCTCGTACCACTCCGGCCGGGTTAGCGTCACGTCTGCGGCGCGGCAGATGTCCTTGAGGCGCGCGGCGTTGGTGGTGCCCACGATGGGCTGCATGCCCGCCGGGTGGCGCAACAGCCACGCGATGGCGATGGCCGTGTCCTTCACGCCATACTTCGCGGCAAGCTCGTCAATCTTGGCGTTGAGCTCAGGGAACTTGGGATTGCCCAGGAACACGCCCTCGAAAAAGCCAAACTGGAAGGGCGACCAGGGCTGAATGGTGATGTCCTTCAGTCGGCAATACTCCAGCACGCCGCCGTCGCGGTTGACGGACGGGTCGATCTGCATGTTCACATTGAGGCCCGCGTCAATCATACCGGTGTTGGTGAGGCTCAGCTGCAGCTGGTTGGCAACGATCTTCTGGTGCAGGTACTTGCTGAGGAGCTCCATCTGCAGGGGGTTCTGGTTGCTGACGCCGAAAAAGCGCACCTTGCCGGCAGCCTGCAGGATGGCGAAGGCCTCTGCAACCTCCTCAGGTTCCATCAGGGTGTCAGGCCGATGCAGCAGCAGCACGTCGAGGTAGTCGGTCTTGAGGCGCTTGAGGCTGCCATCCACCGCCTCCAAAATGTGCTCCTTGGAGAAGTCAAAAAAGCCCTGGCGAATGCCACACTTGCTCTGCAGCAACACATCCTCACGCTTCGCGCCCACCTGGGCAAAGGCCTCGGCGAAGATCTCCTCACTGCGTCCGCCGCCGTAGATGTCGGCGTGATCGTAGAAGTCGATGCCCTCCTCCAATGCGGTGGCAAGCAGCTGGGCGGCCTCGCTGGCCGAAAGGCTTGCCATGCGCATGCACCCGAGCGAAATGGGCGAAGCGGTCAGCGCGCCGCCGCCAATGTTCATCTTTCTCATGGGTCCATCCCTCCTTTGTGTTCTCTCTCCATTGTAGCCCCGGCAGGTCACACCGGCAAGGGAGGGAGCGTCAGTCGTCCTCCTGCCGGCGGGGGTCGTCGGGCTCGTAGTAAGGTTCGGAGTGAATGGTGATCTGCGCGGGACGCCCCAGCCGCACCGCGATGGCATCCTCAATGGTGTCCATGAGGTGATGGGATTCCTCCAGCGACATGTCGGGGTCCAGCAGTACATGCATATCCATGAAAAGATCTGCCCCGGCGGCCCGGCTGCGCAGCCGGTGGACACCTCGCACCTGCGGGAAGGCGCGCACCGCGTCCAGCACGGTGTCACTGTCCACCGCCGCCCTGTCAAGCAAGACCTTGCTGGTGCTGCGGAAGATCTCCCACGCGGCAAAGAAGATGAAGCCAGCCACCACGAGGGAGGCAAGGGGGTCGATGATGGCCGGCAGCCCCAGCCGCACGCCGATGAGGGTTGCCAGCACACCCAACGAAACAAAGATATCGCTGCGGGTGTGCGCCGCGTCGGAGATCAGAATCTGGCTATTGAGCTTCCGGCCCTGCCGGCCCTCCACCACGGTAACGGCAATGTTGACCGCCAACGTGCCCAGCAACGCCGCCAGACTGGCCACGGTGACCTGGGGCACAACGGGGGCCGCGAACCGCCCTATCGCACCCACAACAATCTCCACCCCCAGTATTGCAAGCATCGCCGCGATGGCAAGGCCCGCCAGAGTTTCAAACTTGCTGTGGCCATAGGGATGGTCAGCGTCCACCGGCCGGGAGGCCAGGAAGATGCCCACCAAGCCCACTACGTTGGACGCGCCGTCGCTCAGGCTGTGGAACCCATCGGCCTGCAGGCTGGCCGAACCGATGGCCAAGCCGAAAAGCAGCTTCAGCAGGCTCACCGCCACATTGGCCAGCAGCACCAGCCACAGCACCAGACGCACTTGTTTGTAATTCATTTCGTTCATGTTTGCCTCTCTGGATAAAAAAAATCCACGAAACGTCGGATGACTGTCCCGTGGATGGCTCCACTGCCTTCTCAGGCCCGACGGCTTGCAGTGGCCGTCTGGTCATGGCTCAGTATATGCGAGAAAAGCGCCTTTGTCAACACAATGGCGCACCAAATTCATAATTGATAGTGATTATCATTCACAGGAAACGTCGTCCTGTCGGCGGATGGCGCGGGTTGCCACCACATCCACACCGGTGCCGGCCGCGTCCGCCAGCACCACCGCGCCAACGGCCACCGGGGCCGCCGCCCGCACACCGCGCAGCGCCGCCAGCACCTGCGGGATGGCCGCCTTGGGCACGGGCCCCGCCGTCTTGACGGACAGGAACGGCAGATGCCCGCCCTGCACCGGCACCGACGAGGTGACCATGCGCAGAGGTCGGGTCAGTTCCTCCTCGGCATAGGTGCGCCCGCGGGCACAACCATTGCCGGTGACGACGATGCGACCTTCCTCCTGCCGGGCCACCAGCCTGCAACCCATCGGGCAGACGATGCAAATCATGTTGCGTTCCTCACTCATGGGACACCCTCCCCCCCACTGAAACAGTCACACCATCGGCCGTGCCCAGCGCTGCCGACGGCACGGCGATCTCTTCGAGCTCCCCCGGCGTCATCACCTGCTTGCGCCGCCGGCCGAGCACCGTGGCCCCGGCACGCACCTCGCACAGGGCGGGCTTCTCCACCCCCCGCACGCGATAGTAGAGCTTGAGTTCGCCCTCGGGCAGGTTGCCGCGGTCGATGCGCTGGGGCACGACCGACCGCACACCCGTCCCGGCGGTCACGGGCACCCGCTCACCGGTCGTCCATTTCCCCTGGGCGAAGCGTGCCGCCGCCCGACCTGCGATGTCCGCCTCCCGGCTCACGTTGTCCACCAAGTCATGGACGTGCAGCACGTTGCCACAGGCGAAGATGCCCGGCACCGATGTCTGCCGCCACTGGTCCACCACCGGTCCCTGGGTCACCGGATCCATCTCGAGGCCAGCCATAGCACTGAGCTCATTCTCAGGGATGAGGCCCACCGACAGGAGCAGCGCGTCGCAGGGGATGAACCGCTCGGTTGACTTGATGGGGCGCATGTTCTTGCCCACCTCGGCGATGGTCACGCCCTCCACTCGCTCCCGCCCATGGATGCGCACCACCGTACGGTTGAAGTGCAGCGGAATCCCGTTGTCATCCAGGCACTGGGCGATGTTGCGCGCCAGACCACTGCTGTAAGGAAGCACCTCGCAGACGGCCTCCACCTTCGCGCCCTCCCAGGTGAGCCGCCGGGCCATGATGAGCCCGATGTCGCCGGAGCCCAGAATCACGATGCGGTGGCCGGGCATCACGCCCTGCATGTTCACCAAGCGCTGGGCCGCGCCGGCGGTGAAGATGCCTGCCGGGCGGTAGCCGGGGATGTTGATGGCCCCGCGGGTGCGCTCCCTGCAGCCCATCGCCAGCACAATGGCCCCGGCGGCGAAGTCCATGAGTCCCCGGTCAGCGCTGACAGCATGAACATGCCGCCCGGCATCCAGCTCCAGCACCATGGTGTCGGTGTATACATCGATGCCGCTGCCGGCAAGCTTTGCCACGAAACGCTCGGCGTACTCGGGGCCGGTCAGTTCCTCCCCGAAGTAGTGGAGGCCAAAACCGTTGTGGATGCACTGCTGCAGAATGCCACCCAGTTCCCGGTCTCGCTCCAGCAGGGCCACCGTGCCCGCACCGGCTTCCTTGGCCGCCAGCGCCGCCGCCAGCCCCGCCGGCCCCCCGCCGATTACGACCACATCATAGGCTTCCATCGCTTGCCTCCTTCGCCGCGACGACCCAGGAACCGCCGCCATTCTTGGTGATGCTCTCCATCGGCTGGCCCGTCTCCCGCGCGATGATCTCCAGCAGCCGCGGCCCGCAGAAGCCGCCCTGACACCGCCCGGCTTGGGCCCGCACCCGGCGCTTGATGCCATCGAGCGTGGTGGCCGGCACCGGCGAGTGCAGCGCCTGCACGATCTCGGCCTCGGTCACCGTCTCGCATCGGCAGATGACACGGCCATAGAGCGGATCCGCCGACAGCGCCTGCCGCCGTTCGTCGGCATCCATCTCCCGGAAGGGCTTGGGGTGCCGCCGCTCGGGCCGGAACTCCACCCAGGGGTCGAGGGTCAGCCCGGCGGCAGCCAATTCCTCCGCCACCACGCGGGCGATAGCCGGGGAGGAGCTCAGCCCCGGCGAGCAGATGCCCGCAGCGTTGACAAACCCCGGCACCTCAGGTTCACGGCCAATGATGAAATCGTCCCGCCCCACCACGACCGACCGGAGCCCGGCAAAGGCCGTGATGACCTTGGAGAAGGCAAGACCCGGCACCGACTTTTTACCAAGCCGCTTGAGGTACCACAGACCCTCTGGCGTGGTGGCGTTGTCGTCCTTGTCCGTCACGTCCACCGCCGTGGGGCCGGCGTAGACGTTGCCGTCGCTGGTGGGGCTGACCAACACGCCCTTGCCCCAGCGGCTGGGTGTCTGGAACACGACCGTACCCACGGTATTGCCCACGGAGCGATCGAGCAGCATGTACTCACCCTTGCGCGGCAGGATGGTGAAGGGCCGCCCGCCCGCCATGGCGTTGATCTCATCGGAGCGGATGCCTGCGGCGTTGACGACGAAAGCCGCCCGCACCTCCTGCCCGTCACCGCTCGTCAGGGTAAAACCGCTGCTCCCCCGGGCGATAGAGGCCACCGCAAAGCCCCGGTGCAGCGTGGCACCGTTTACCACGGCGTTCTCCAGCAGAGCCAGCGTCAGTTCAAAGGGATTGACGATGCCCGCGGTGGGCGCCCACAGCGCCGCAGTGATCTCCCCGCTGAGGTTGGGTTCCCGCCGGCGTACCTCGTCGCCCGGCAAAATCTCCAGCCCCGGCACGTCGTTGGCTTCGCCGCGCGCCTTCAGGCGCTCCAACTCCGCCTCATCCTCCGGCCCGAAGGCCACAACCAGCGAGCCGGTGCGCATGTAAGGCACCGAAAGCTCCCGGCAGAGGGCCTCCATGCGCGCACTGCCCTCCACGTTGAGCTTGGCCTTCCAGGTGCCGGGCGCACAATCAAACCCGGCGTGCACGATGGCGCTGTTGGCCTTGGACGCGCCGCAGCCCACGTCGGCCTGGGCCTCCAGCACCACCACACTCAGCCGGTAGCGCGTCAACTCCCGGGCGATGGCCGCACCTACAACGCCGGCACCCACGACCGCCACATCGAACATACCCTCTCCCCCTTCGCAAAAAAAGAGCGCACAAAGCCAATAAGGCTCTGTGCGGCTCTCTCAATCTCTGCCTGTTTCCTCCCTGCCAGTATACTCCAAACTACCGCCGGGCGCAACGCCCGCAAAATCCGCGCGCACCTCGGCAGGGTGGCGGTTCCTGTGGTATACTGGTGCACAACACAGCAAGGAGGAGGTGTCCGTCCATGGGTTTCTTCCGGCGGTTTTGCGCCGTTGCCATCGCGTTGCTGCTGGCAACCCTGCCGGCCTGCACCAGCGCGCCCGCCGCGCCCACAGCCACCGGCACCACCGAACCCGTGGCCGCCACCACGCCCACCGAGCACCTCACGATCTCCGTGAACCTGACGGAGGCCGAGAAGCAGAAAAACGACGCGCTGTACGATTACTTCTCCGACAAGTTCAACATAGAGCTCAAACCCGTCCCCTTCTCCACCACCGAATGGCAGGAGCGCATCCGCATCTGGATCGTCTCCAACAGTTTGCCCGACCTGGTGTGGATAAACGTGGATGAGAACACCTTCAGCGAATATGCCTCCTGGGCGCGGGAGGGGATCTTCCAACCCCTGCCTGCTGACCTGAGGAGCGAGTACCCCAACATTGGTGCACTTCTCGACCAGGAAGACGTCAACGCCGACGAACTGCTGACGATCAACGGCAAGCTCTATGCCTACCCCACCATCCGCAACACCGCGTCACAGGACTACAGCTCTCCCCTTGGCTTCTATTACCGGCGAGACTGGGCGGAGAAGGTGGGCCTGGCCCAACCCGGTGACGTGTACACCTGGGATCAGTTTGTGGAGCTGGGCCAGGCCTTCGTCAAGCAGGACCCCGGCAACAACGGTGCCGGCAAGACCGTGGGCGCCGGTGCCCAGGCGGAGTACTTCCCCCAAGCCTTTGGCGTCTACCAGTTGGCGTCAGAGAACGGGCTTGGTGCCTTCCAGCGCGTCGGCGACCATTACGAGTGGACCGCCGCCCGGCCAGAGACGCTGGAGGGCCTCACCATCGCCAAAAAACTCTATGACAGCCGCATCCTATGGAGTGAGAATGCCCTGGGCAGCAGCCACCTCGATAAGTACAAGGCGGGGCTCATGGGCATCGTGTTTGACGAATTTGACAACGCGCTGCTCACCGACATGCGCAAGAGCCTACAGCGCACCTTCCTGGGCATCAACGTGGATAAGGCTCTCCGTCCCATGCATGTGAAAGGGCCCGACGGCACCTTCTGGGCCGAAAAAACGGTCTGCTTCTCCGGCGCGGTGTCGCTGCGCGCGGGCGTCGACAGCGAGACGGTCAGCCGGGTGCTGAGTATGTTCGACTGGCTGCTGAGCGAGGAAGGCACGCTCTTTCGCACCTACGGGTTCGAGAGCAAGGATTACGCCAAAACTGACAGCGCCGCGCGCTGCCTCTGGAGCCGCGACCTGGTGACCATGGCGCTCATCGATCCTTACCCCTCGGGTTGCCGGCAATTCTACAGCCTGGCGGCGTCCACCGATGAGGATCTGCCCATCTACCCCAAGTCCGTTGTCGCCAGCAGCAACAACGTGGCCATGTTTCAGGCAGCCAACGCAAAATTCCGCAGCGTGGATGTGTATTCCAACTATTTTGACAGCTTGGCGCGGGACGACACCATCGCCCAGCTGGCCGAGCAGACCCACGATGAGATGGTCAATCTCGTCACCACCGCTCGTGCGCAGGAGCTTAGCAAGCTATGGGAGCAGTGGGTCTCCAAAAAGCTGCCCATTGTCCAGCCCTTCCTGGTGGAGCTGACCGTGCTGGCCCAGCAGTAGGGTCGCTCACAGCTCCTCTGAGCGGCGAACCGGCAGCAGCACCTGCACTGTCGTCCCGCGGTCCTTTTCCGATTCGATCTTTAGCCCATAGGCAGCCCCACACGTCAGCCGGATGCGCTGATGGATGTTCTCCAACCCGATGGAGCGCCGGCCCCCGGCCAGTTGGGCCGGGTCGGCATTGAGCAGCATCGTGTGGATTCCTTCCAGTTCGTCCGGTTCCATTCCAACCCCGTCGTCCGCCACCTCAAAGACCAGCGTCTCCCCCTGCAGCGCGCCACGGATCACCAGCGTACCCGGCCCTTCCTTGGGCTCCAGCCCATGGTACACGGCGTTCTCCACCAACGGCTGCAGTATCATTTTCAGGATGTACAGGTTCTGCAGCCCCTCGGGCACCTCCCAGTGGAAGGTGAAACGGTCGCCAAAGCGGACGGAGATGATGCGCAGGTACTGGGCGATGATATCCATTTCCTCCCGCACGCGCACGATGTTGCTGCCCTTGATGCTGTAGCGGAAGATGGCCGACAGCGCCACCGACATGTCCACAATCTCCCGCGCGTTGTACACCAGGCCAATGGAACGCATGCACTCCAGGGTATTGTAGAGGAAGTGCGGGTTGATCTGGCTCTGGAGAGCGGAGAAGCGCGCCTGCTGAATGGTGAGCTCGGCGGCGTAGAGCTTGGTCTGTCCCTCCAGCCGAGCGGCGTTGTTGGCTTCAATTTCCTCCAGCATGGTGTTGATGGTGGAAACGATGCTGTTGAGCTCGGCGGTGCGCAGCGACTCCAACCGGGTGTACTTGCCGCTGCCGATGCGGTTGATGTGCCGCAGCAGTTTCTGCAGGGGTTTGGTGAAGCTGAAATACAGAATGACCATCGTCAGCGCCACCAGGAACACCATGAGGCCACCAAAGAGGGTGATCGTATCCTGCAGGGTGGCGCTGGTGTCGGGCAGGGCGGTGATGTCCAGCGTTGACTGCATGAACATCCCCAGATCCATCAATTCATTGGTGAAATAGACCGGTGACTTCGGCGCCTTGTCGCTGTTGACCACCGTCATCTCCCGGTTGTTGTCCTCAAACCTCAAACTGATGATGTAGTCGTTCTCGTTGGGGGCAGCATCCGCCAGCAGGGAGCGAAGGTTTCGGCCGTTGCACAGCGCGATACAGCTGCCCACACGCTCATAGGTGTCGGTAGAAAAGATGGGCATGATGAAGGCATAGTAAATGCCGCCATCGTCCCGGATGCTGAGGATGGGCGTGAAAAAAGGTTTCATGTCCGTGTCGCTGAGCATGTCCGGGTAGACTCTCGCCAGGCTGTTGAGCGCCCCCACATCCATGAGGCCGTTGTAGGAGAGGAGATTGCGATCCATATCGACCAGCGCAATGTCCACGATATCGGCGTTGGAGTCAATAAAGTATTGTGCCAGGTTGAAGATGGTCGTCTGAATCTCCAGCTTGTAGGAGACGGAAGAGCTGTTCAGGTATTGCTCGGTGTTGCGGAAATAGGCAATCGCCAAGGTCGCCTGCCGCACGCCCAGCAACCGGTTCTCAATGAGGTCGGCCGTCTGCGTGCACAGCGAACGGGAATAGGCATACGCCTCATCGCGGGAGCGGCGGGTCAGGCTCTGCTGGTAGCCAACCAGCACGGCAAAGAGCAGCGCCAACTCCAGTACTGTGACGAGGACCAGCCGGAAGATGAGCGAACCCTTGGGCCGGCGCGCGATCATCCTTCCCCACCGGCGGAACCGGACGCGCGGCAACGCTTGCGGTACTCTAGCGGAGTCACGCCCAACGTTTGGCGGAACACACGGTTGAAGTACTGCGGGTCGGAATACCCCACCTCGTCGGCAATCTCATAGACATACTGGTCAGAGGTGCGCAGCAACTCCTTGGCCCGCGTCATCCGCAGCTGGGTCACATACTCCGAAAACGTGGTGCCCAACTGGGTCTGAAACAGATAGCAGCAGTGGTTGGGCGTGAAATAGAACTGCCGCGCCAGATCCTTCAAGAGCAGCTGCTTGCCGATGTTCTGCTGGATGTATTCCAGCATTGCGCTGAACATCTCGTTGCGGTTCATCACCACCCGAGCCTCCGACCGGCTCTTTTCCTCCAGCCGCTGGCGCAGGCGGCCCAGCAGTTCATCGGCCTGCTGCTGGTCTACCGGCTTCAGGCAATAGTCAAACACCCGATGGGTAATGGCCTGCTTGGCGTAATCAAACTCCGAAAAACCGCTGATGACGACAAACTCGGTGTCGAGGCCTGCGTCCCGCACCTTTGCCATCAGCTCCAGCCCGCTCATCCCCGGCATTCTCACATCGGTGAACACCGCGTCAGGTTTCTCCTGCACGATGAACGCCAGCGCGGCGGCCGGGCTCAGAAAGCTATCAAGGAGCGTGAACCCATAGTCCTCCCACCGGAACGATCTGGAGATGCCCAGAAGCGACCATTGCTCGTCATCCACCACCACCGCCCGATACATACTTTTCTTTCCCTCCCGCCTTTGTTGGCCAATCATGCATACATGCTTATCTATGTTTCTATTATACAAGAGAAGGGACGGTGTGGGAACCATGGAAAAGGGACGGTAACCATTCCCAAGGTGAAATGTGGATTATTCTACGATTGATCCAACTTCAGTCCACTCGTTTGTTTTCAGTCATTATTGACAAGATTTTGAGCTCCTGTTAGGATTTTTTATATAATAAATGTGTTTATTTTGTTTTTTATTTATAACGTTCTTTAGTTAAGCCGAGAACGATGTCCCGATTGCAAAAACACCCGCATAGCAAACTGGCAGCGAGAGACCCCAGCTCCATGCGGGCAACGTAACCTTTTTGAATTTAATTTATATTTCGCGAAAGCGAAAAACAAGCAAGGAGGATGCGACATGTTCACCAATCGTACCCTGATGGCGACACTGGCACTCATCCTGGCCGTCGGCATGGCGCTCGTTGGCTGCACGCCGAGCGGCGCGCCGGCCACCACGACCGCCGCTGACACGGCGGCCAGCAGCGGCGATGCCACCGCCACCACCGCGGCCACCACCGGTGAGGTCAAGACCTTCACGATGTTTGAAGGTACCGCCCTCACCACCACCACCCCGGCCTGGGACACCCCCATCGGCAAGAAGATCACCGAGCTCACCGGCGTACGGCTGGAGATCGAGTATCTGGTGGGTCAAGACCTGATGACCAAGGCCAACCTGATGACGACCTCCGGCGATTACCCGGACCTCGTCTCCGCCAGTGACAACGGCGGTATCTTCATCGCCGCCGGCGCGTTCATCAAGCTTGATGACCTCATCGACAAGTACGGCACCAACCTGAAGAAAATCTATCGTCCGTCCGAGTTTGAGCTGATGAAGCTGCAGAATGGCGCCATCTACATCCTGGCGACCAACCGGCCCTCCATCGAAAACCTCTATCCCTCGGCCGGCTGGTACCTGAACTATGACGTGCTGAAGAAGAACAACTTCCCGGTCGTCACTAAGATCAGCCAGTACAAGGATCTCATCGTCAACTACATGAAGGACAACCCGCAATTCAACGGCGCCAACAACATCGGGTTTACCATCCCCACCGAAGGCACCCGCGTCTCGGCCCTGCAGTATGGCGGCGCCCGGTTCCTGGGCGGTTACCCCAACGACGGCCCGACCTGCGTGGACCAGGAGACCCTGGTGGCCAAGATCAACATGACACAGGACTTCACCAAGGAATACCTGCGGTTCATGAACGAGATGTGGAACATGGGCTACATGGACAAGGAAGCCTTCATGCAGACCAACGACCAGTATCTGGCGAAGGTCGCCTCCGGCAACGTCATCGGCATGTATGACCAGCGCGGCATGGTTGTGAACGCCCTGGGCGCCATGGACAATGACGAGAAGCTGCATGACCGCACGCTCGTGGCCTTCCCGGTGGTGCTGGACGGCATAACCAAGGAATACTACCGCGGGCCGTACGCCTTCTCCACCAGCGGTATTTCCATCTCCACCTCCTGCAAGGACCCCGACGGCGCGATGCAGTTCCTGGATCGCATGGCCGCCGATGACATCCAGATGCTGAACTACTGGGGTATCGAGGGCGAGGATTACACGCTCACCGATGGCAAGTTCACCCGCACCGCCGACCAGTGGACTAAGTCCTTTGACGTGGATTACATCCGCGAAAAGGGCATCACCCAGTTCAACAACTTCCCGCGTTATGAGGGCACCGACAACGAGACCTACGGCAAGTTCCAGAATGGCAACTGGGTCAACCCCGCCCTCAACCAGGAATACAACGACATCCGTTACAAGGATTACGAGAAGGAAATGCTGAAGAACTACAACGTCAAGACCTTCTGCGATTTCTTTGCGCCGGCCTACCCCGCCCGCTACCAGCCCGGCTGGGCCGCCCGCCAGCAGATGCCGCAGGACTCTGAGGAGTTCACCGCCGTGCAGAAGGCGCTCGACCTCGCCACCCAGTACCACGCCATCATCGTGCAGGCCAAGGCTGACGAGTTCGATGCCAAGTGGGACGAGTACCAGAAGCAGCTGAGTGAAGTGGCCGGGCTGACCAGCTATGAGGAAAAGGTCACCCAGATCATTCAGGACAGCGCCCAGTACTACAAGAACTAACCAGCAGGCCCATGAGCGGGGGGACGCCCTTGGGGCATCCCCCCAGCCTGGGCCATTGCAGCATGGGGGAGGAAAGCGATGAGCGCAATCAATTCCGGCGTGGAGAAGGCTGAAGCCTGCACGCCGCGGCCCGCCAAACAAAAGAGTTTCTGGCGCAAATGCGTGGATCAACGGCAACTGCTGGTGCTGATCGTGCCGTTTCTTTGTCTGGTCTTCGTCTTTCACTATCTGCCGCTGTGGGGCTGGCTCATGGCGTTCCAAAACTTCAAACCGGCCAAGGGCATATTTGGTTCCGCCTTCGTGGGGTTGGCCAACTTTCAGGAGCTGTTTAGCGACGCCAACTTCTACCGCGCCTTCAAGAACACATTGGCCACCAGCGCGCTGAAGATCATCTTCAACTTCTTCTCAGCCATCCTGCTGGCCCTGATGCTCAACGAGGTGCGCCGCATCGCCTTTAAACGGGTGGTGCAGACGATCTCCTATCTGCCCTACTTCGTGTCTTGGGTTGTCGCCGCCAACATCGTCTACATGACGCTCTCCCCCAGCGACGGCATTCTCAACGTGATCCTGATGAAGCTGGGCCTGACCCAGGAAGGCATCCCCTTCATGGGCGAACCCAAATACTTCTACTGGATCATCGCCCTCTCCAACGTGTGGAAAAACGTGGGGTGGAACGCCATCATCTACCTGGCGTCCATGACGGGCATCGACCCCGAACTCTACGAGGCCGCGTCCATCGACGGTGCGGGGCGTCTGCGCCGCATCATGGCCGTGACACTGCCGAGCATCTTCCCCATCATCAAGATTCTGCTGGTGCTCAACATTGGCATGCTGATGAACGCGGGGTTTGAGCACGTCTACCTGCTGAGCAACCCCTCCAACTTTGAAGCCTCTCGTACCATTGAAGTGTACGTCTTCACATACGCGCTGAAAACCGGACGCCTCTCCTACGGCACGGCAATCGGCATCTTTAACTCCACCATATCCATCTCGCTGATCCTGATTAGCAACTGGATCTCCAAGCGAATCGATGGATATGGGATATTCTAGGAGGTGTGCGCCATGGAACTGACCAAGAAGAAGCCCGTTTCCCTCAAAAAAAACGGTCGGCACATCAAGCGCACGCCGGAGGACGTCGTCCTCGACGCCGTCATCTATCTCTCGCTCATCCTGCTGTGCGTGGTGACGCTCTATCCGTTTCTGAACACACTGGCAATCTCCTTCAACAGCGCGCTGGACACCGTGCGCGGCGGCATCTACCTGTGGCCGAGGGAGATCACCCTTCGCAACTTTGAAAAGATACTGGTGGGCAACCCCGCCATCACCCAGGCGCTGTTCATCTCAGCCTCCCGCGCGGTGGTGGGCTGCGCCACCGCGGTGTTCGCTTGCCTGTGTGTGTCCTATGTTCTCTCCCGCCGGGAGTTTGTGTTGCGCCGGGTGTTCACCCCCTTCCTGGTGTTCACCATGTATTTCTCCGGCGGGCTCATCCCGGTCTACCTGCTGATGGGCGACCTGCACCTGACCAACAACTTCCTCGTCTACATCCTACCGGGCATGGTGGGTGCTTACAACGTCATGGTCATGCGCAGCTACATCGAAAGCCTGCCTGAGAGCCTGATTGAGGCTGCCAAGATTGACGGGGCCAGCGAGTACCGTATTCTCTTTGCCATCATTTGGCCGCTGAGCCTGCCGGTGGTGGCCACGATTGCTCTTTTTGTGGCGGTGGGCCAGTGGAACTCCTGGTTTGACACGATGCTTTACTGCTCCAACCCCAAGGCGGGCCTGACGACGCTGCAATACGAGTTGCAGAAGCTGCTGACCTCGGCACAGAGCTACTCCGGCCAGGACAGCGACGCAGCACTGGCCACCGGCGACCTCAACAAGGTGCCGGTCACACCCAGCTCCATCCGCGCGGCCATGACGATCATTGCCGTCGTTCCAATTCTCTTCATCTATCCCTTCCTGCAAAAGTATTTTGTCACCGGTCTCACCCTGGGCGGCGTGAAGGGCTGACAACACAACAACAGGGAAGTGCTCTCTTTCCTCCTACTCCACCCAAAGGCGCGGGAAATCCCGCGCCTTTGGGTTACTCACATATCACGAAAAAACCAGGGCGGCGTGGAACCCCACGCCGCCCTGGCAGTTACCGGTTGTTAGAGACTGACGAGCTTGCCGCCTGCGTCGGCGGACTGTTCCTCCGCCAGGGCAATGCCAATGGTGAGACGCGTACTCTCCGGCGCGCAGGTCTCGATGGGACGATCCTGCAGGACGCAGTCGATGAAGTAGCGGATCTCGCGGTAGTAGCCGTCGTCGGCCGAAAGCTCGGGGGTGAAGCCCTCGCCCTCCTCAGGATAGACGGTGAGCTTGCCATGGGTGAAGTGCACGCTGCCCTGCTTGAAGTTCACCCGGAAAGCCATGTCGAACCCATAGGCTCCGCCGATCGTCCAGTCGTCCTCCGCGCAGACGATCTTGCCGTCGTCATAGAGGTAACGGGTGGAGACGGCATCGTAGCCCGAGCCCTCAAACACCACCTGAGCGCTGGTGGTCACAGCCTGGGGCACGCCAAAGAGCCAGTTGATGGTATCCACATCGTGCACGTGCTGATCAAGCAGACACCCGCCGCTCTTCTCATCGTTGAGCAGCCAACCCTGCCAGGACCACTTGGGCGTGCTGCCCCCACGGAAGAAGTACGCCGACGTCAGCGTGCCAAAGCGACCGCTGTCCACGCACTCCTTCAGGTATTCGTAGGCCGGCCAGAACCGCAGACAATGGCCCGTCATGAGCTTGCGGCCGGTGGAGCGGCTCGTGTCGATCATCGCCTGGCATTCCTCCAGCGTGCGGGCCATGGGCTTCTCGCACAGCACATGGCAGCCGGCTTCCATGGCGGCGATGGCCGCCCCGGCGTGTAGGTAGGTCGGCAGGGCGATGTCCACGTAGTCCAACTTCTGCTCGGCGATCATCTGACGGTAGTCGGTGTACTGAGCATAGGCGCTCAGGTTGACGGCGTTGCCCACGTCGATGTTGCCCGTCACGATGTCCCGTCCGGTGAGCTTGCCCTCTTCCACATCACACACGGCCACCAGCTTGACCGGGGCCCCCTCCCGCTCCAGGCGCTGGTACACGTTCACATGGCCCCGGCCCATAAACCCAAGGCCGATCAATCCTACTCGCAGCATAGTTCTTCCTCCTCCGTCGGCGGGGCCGCAGCCAACACCGCAATCACGTTTTGGTGGTTGGCGATTGGCCCTCGTCTTGTCTTCTATTTTGTCAATGATTCAGTTCATGGCGATGATGCGATCCAGCGAGGCCGATGTGTTGGGCACAAGCTGGTCGCCATAGTAGCGGTAGGCCGAAAGCTCCGCCGTGAGATACCCATCGTAACCCACCCGGCGAAGCGCCGCCACCACCGCCGGGAAGTCAACGTCGCCGGTCAGCAGGTCAGTGAAGCCATTGATGTTGCCCACGGAGCGCTTGAAGTCCTTGACGTGTACACGGACGATGCGCTTGCCCAAAATGTCGATCCAATGCTCGGGGTAGCCAAACTGCAGCACATTGCCCACGTCAAAGTAGCTCTGCACGAAGGGCGACTCGCAGGCGTCCACAAAGGCGGCCATCTCCATGGGGGACAGCAGGAACTTGTTCCACACATTCTCCACCCCGATGACGACGCCGCAGGCCGCCGCGTGGGGTGCCGCCGCCCGCAGAAAGGTGAGCGCCCGCTCGTGGGCCACGTCGTAGCGCACCGGTGGTGCGTCGGCGAAATCCGCCCCCACCATGCCCGGTACCACCAGGATGGCCCCCACACCCAGCAACGCTGCAATCTCCAACTGCCGCAGCACCAGGTCAAGCGCTTTGGCGCGGATCATGGCATCGTCCGACGTGGGCGGGCAAGCCCAGTACACGCCGGTGGACAGCGACGCCAACTGCAGGCCGCAGCCCTCAGCACGAGCCTTCAGCGCCAGCACATCGCGGTCGCGGCTTTCCGGGGTCAGGTACCCGTCTAGGGCGAAGTTCGGCTCCACCGCCCCATAGCCTGCAGCGGCGGCAGACTCAAAGCACTGCTCCGGCCCCCATCCACTGGGGAACGACCACAGATTGATCGATTTGATCACGATCACACCCCCTGTTCTGGCTCTATTGTATCTGGTATACTGCATTTGGTATTTGCACAATCCCGCACACTTTTTGCACTTTTGGAGGGTGGCATGGACTATCAACCGTTGCCGTTACAGCGCCTGCTGGATGTCGAGGCCATCGTCAGCGTCCACTACTTCCAGTTTGCCCGGGGGTATGTCTTTGCCGGTGAACAGCACGACTTTTGGGAGCTGGTATACCTCGACCGAGGCGCAGTAGAGCTGGGTGCCGACGAGCGGCGCTTCGTGTTGGGCCCGTCGGAGATCGCCTTCCACGCCCCCAACGAGTTCCACAGCATCTGGGCCGGGGCTGATCGTCCGCCCGATCTCATCGTCGTGTCCTTTGTCTGCCGGTCGCCGGCGATGGAGCGCTTCCGCCGGGCACGGCTCCCCGCCGACGACGAAACCAAGGCCCTGCTCGCCACCATCGTGCGGGAGGCCCGCCGTGCCTTCGCCAACCGGCCTGAGGACCACTACCTGACGCTGGAACGCCGGGCCGACGCGGCGACGGGGGCCGAGCAGTTGCTGGCCTGCGCGCTGACGACGCTGCTCCTTCGTCTGCTGCGCCAGTTGGAGCGAGCCGGCGCACCGGCATCCGCGGGTGACGCAGCCGACGTGCGGCCCAAGGCCTTGGCCGGGCGGCAGGAATACCAGCTCGGCCTGCTGGCGCAGATGGAGCACAGCCTGGGCCAACGGCTCCATGAGCGCCTCACCCTGCCCCAGCTGGCACGGCGCTTCGGTATGAGCCCCAGCGCCCTGCAGCAGCTGGTGCGCCGCCAACACCAGCTGGGCGTGATGGAGTGGGTCGGCCGCCTGCGGCACGAGGCTGCCAAGCGCCTCATCCGCGAAGGGTACCTGACGATGACCGAGATTGCCGCCCGCTGCGGCTATTCCTCGGTGCACTACTTCTCCCGCCGCTTTGCCCAGCTGGAGGGCAGCACCCCCACTGAATACGCCCGTTCGGTGCGCCGGCTGACCGAGTGACGCCCAGCCGGATGAGACACCCGGCGGCAGTTTCCGTCGTATGACAAACAAAAAAAGGCATTCCGGCCAAAACGGCTGGAATGCAAAACCCAATGCCGATCAGACGGAAGTCCAGTACAGTTCGTAAACCGCGTCTTGGAGCAGAGAAGCGTGATAGTAGGTGTCCCCCACCGTAACCTGCGCGTCGCCAGTACCAACCGGCACGTTTCCGACTTCCTGGGAAGTGCCTGCAATCGGCAGATTGACCGGATATTCGCTGTAGTTGCGCTTGTATCCGGACGGCACCTCGTTCTCAACCACCTTGTAAGCAACGGACGGATCCATCGCCATCAGGTTGGGAATGGTGACTTGACCGGTTGCGTCGGTTGCGTCAGATTCCCCAAGCGGGAAATTGCCACGGTAGAAGTCGACGGTAGCGCCTGCCACTCCGTCGTCCGTTATGACGTCCTTTTTGTTGATGACCAGCGAAGCAACGATTGTCGGAGTGTCGTAGACCGTCGTCGTGTACTCCGGAGCCAAGGTGGTAATTTCAAAAGGAAGCTCCGTGGCGTCCAGATCATACCCGGGCGGCGGTGTCTTCATTTTCAGATAATAGTGCCCGTTGGCCAGCGCGGTAAAGTCCGCCACGCCGAGAGCGTTCGTGGTTTGGCTGCCAATTAGGATGTCTGCCATAAGGAATAGACTCCTCCTGATAGGGGCAGATTTGGATAGAAAGCGTCGACCAGCAGAATGCTGGCGTTTCCCATACCCCTATGTATCGGGGGGGAACCAAAGACAAAAACGAGATGCTCCGGTTCCTGCGAGCAGAGGTCAAACCGGCAATAGTACGCCCTGGGGGTTGCCGGATGTGGTGACCAAACCTTGATCACATACTCCCCTGGTGCATTGGCGGTGAATACAGCCAGACCGTCCCGTTGGGTGATCTGGGAATCGATCGGCACTCCATCGGCCTGCAAAAAGGTTACCTTGATCCCCTGCGCCTTCCTGTTGCGATCGTAGCACTGCACGCAGATGCAGCAGCAAAAACTCGTTTGGTACATCTGCATAACAGATCTCCTTATCCATCCACCGGGCGATTCCACCCTTCCTCTCACAGAAAGGATATGAGGAGCCTCCATGACCTGTGCGACAGAGGCCGGCAGGCAGCAGTTTTCTCTCCGCATCGTCATCCTCACGGAACTCATGCTTGGCATCCATCGCCAGACAACAAAAAAGGCAGAGCGCATTGTGCTCTCTGCCTGTTTGTCCGCTTCTTGTGGGAGCGCACCTGGCTCCCGCCTGCTGTACATCTAGGGACGCTTTTACTTATAGAAAAACTTCCAGGTGCGCGACCAGGTGGCGCTCTCGCCGGGCTGGATGTCCAAATTCACGAACACCTCGGTGGAGAGCACATGGCCGATGGCCCAAACCTGGATGTACCCGGGGGTGAAGGAGTCCTGCTCCAGCATGCCGACGGGCTCGTCGTCGTGCACCAGCTGCCACACGTAACCGGGGCAGGTCGGCCCGACCTCCTGGATGAGGGTGAAGGGCGGATTTTCCGGCTTGGCCACCCAGGTGAGCAGGGCGTTCTCAGCATTGCCGGTGAAGGGGAACTTGCGGCTGAAAGCTGCCTGCGGATCCACCTTGTTGACGAAGAGCTTATACGATTTGTCCACCGGGCGGCGGTTGATGGCCACAAAGTTGTGGTTGTACTCCCGCAGGTGCATCGCCTTGCTACCGGTGTTGAAGAGGGTGGAGCGCACCGTCAATGCGTCACCGCAGACCTGCAAGAGCTTCCGCTGGCGGAAGGCATAGCCGTTGCACTCCAGCGCGTCCTGGGTAAAGCAAGCCCAGTTGCCGCCATGCTCAAAACTCACGGGGAACGGCTGGTTCTCATATTCCTTCATGAAGGAATACTCTTCGCCGTCGGCGGCCAGCAAACCCACGCCCGGCTTGATGCAACGCGCCCCCGCGGGCACGCCGGCAAAGCCATCGGCGAACTGAAACTCATTGCACAGGCCTCTGCCGTTGGAGCTCCAATGGCGATTGTCGAGCTGCTCGGGCACGGTGAACTCGTGCTTGCCATCCAGCACCACCGAGGCCACAAAACCCGTCCAGTCAAACCGCGTGCCGGCATACAGGCTACCGCCAGGCTGCGCCACATCCACCGTCAGGCGATCCGACCCAATGCGAAACGTTCCTTCCATCGTTGAACCTTCCTTCACTCGGCGCAATCGCGCCGTATTCTCCCATCCCTCTGCCTGGGCACAGCCAGCGACAACCCGCAGGCTGCCGCCCCTCCGATTCAGCAGTTCTCCCGCGTTTCTATGTCGGCAATGGCGTCCAAACGGCGCTGGTGCCGACCACCCTCAAAGGTCGCGTTGAGGAACTCATCCACGATCATCTTGGCCAAGTCCGCCCCCACCACCCGCGCCCCAAAGGCAATGATATTGGCGTTGTTGTGCTGGCGGGTCAGGCGCGCGCTGTATGGCTCGCTGCACACCGCCGCGCGGATGCCTCGCACCTTGTTGGCGGCCAGCGAAATGCCAATGCCAGTGCCGCAGATGAGCACCCCAAGGTCGCACTGCCCGGAAGCTACCGCCCGGGCAACCGCCTCACCATAAACAGGGTAATCACAGCGCTCAGCGCTGTTGCATCCAAAATCCTCCACCTCAAACCCGCGCTGGCGCAGGTGCTCGGCGATGGTTGGTTTTAGTTCCAGGCCTACGTGGTCACAACCGATGGCAATTTTCATTGGCGACTCCCGTCCTTCCCCATACTTTCCGGTGTTATCGTACCATAGCACGGGTCTGTTCTCAACTGAAAATGCACCATTCCAGCTCCCGCCTTGGTCATTGCGTACAACTTTCAAAAAGTTTTTATAGCAGATTGACAATATGCAGGAAGGGTCATATAATAAGGCCATAAACAAGCGGTTCGCCGCAACTGACCAAAACGCAATCGACGGCAAGCTTTCGTGACCAGCTGAATAGTTTCAGTGAAGTGCAAGTGGAGAGTTTGCTTTTTTAATCTGGGCCGATGTAATCGATTACATGAAGGCGGTGGATGACATGGTTGCTCCTGGTTCCAGCACATCCAAATGCCGTCGCGGTACCCCCGGGTGCTGCCCTGCCTTCCGCGTACTCCCTTCCCGGGCCGGCTTAGTTTCGGTCCTTCCCACCCCCGTTTCGCCACCACACACCACACAAT
>JAEWRW010000052.1 GCA_023398815.1 Bacillota bacterium | reverse complement strand
AGCATTGGACAAAGATTCACAGCAACAATGTCATTGAGAGGCTGAACCGGGAGATACGACGGCGCACCAGGGTGGTTGGTACCTTCCCCGACGGTCAATCGGCACTCATGCTGGTCTGCGCCCGTCTCCGTTACATGGAGGGCTCCCGCTGGGGCTCCGTTCCCTACATGAGCATGAAGCATCTGGAAACCTATGAGGTTGACGCACTGCAGACCAGTTGACCGGCAAACCAAGCGAGACAATTGTGCGAAAAACTATTGACGGTACCCCACCAGCCCGCAGGAAGCGGGCGAAGTGCCGGGAAGGTGCCAGAACGGCACGACCAGTCAGACGCGAAAGGCCCCCGCCATGCGGCGAGGGCCTTTCTCAACTGCCGTTCGGAATTACTTCACAAGAGCGGTGTTGATCTCGTCGAGGATCGGCTGCACCTTGGGCATCATGGAGGCGATAAAGGCATCCCAATCGGCCCCAATGTCCTTGGAGGAGACGATGAGCTCGGTGAGCTTGGCCTTCACGTCAGAACCAAAGGTACCAAACTGGTCCTTGTTCGGAGCGCTCAGGAAGGAAACGTCATAGTCGAAGGGCTTAATGAAGGTAGTGTCCTTATGGGCACCCATGTAGTCCCACACTTCCTGCACCTGGCTCTGGCCATAGGGCTTGTCAGCCGGGTTGCCAGCGGGGGTCAGGCCAGCGGGGGTGAACTCGCCGAACTTCATCTCGCTGTAGGGGTTGACGTAGGTACCCTTCACAGCCGGATCCTCGGCCCAAAGAACCTTGACGGAACCATCGGCGTTCACCGAGTAGTCCTTGTCCTTGAAGCCCAGCCACTGGAACATGATACCTTCCTCGCTCTGGAGGTAGTCCCACATATCCAGGACACGGTTCATCTTCGCCTCGTCCACCTTGTTGGAGAACGCGGTGACCGACCAGTAGTCTTCGGTCTGGGTCATGTAGAAGTTGCCATCGAAGGTGATGATCGCCGGGCCGTAGCAATCCTCATCGGTGGCCAGGCCATTCTTCAGCAGCGTGGTCGTCACGTCATTGAAGTCAGAAGCGCCAACGGCATACTTGGCAAAGGCGGTACCAGCCTTGATCATGTCGGCCGGCTCGGAGCCCTTGAAGTTGACGTTGTCCTTGTAGATCAGGCCTTCCTGATAGAGGTTGTAGGTCTCGACGACGCCTTCCTTGTAGGAGGCCAGCGACGGCGGCCACACATACTTGCCATCATCGCCCTTGATGTAGGAGCAGGTCTCGTTGCCTTCCGCCTTCACCGGCCCGATGAACAGGTTGGCCGCGTGCGGGAACGCCCAGGTGTCCATGACCAGACCGGCGGTCTCAACCTTGCCGGGCTTCTGCTCAACGACAGCCTTCACAAGAGCTTTCCACTCTTCCCAGGTGTAGACGTCGCCTTGCTTGTAAAGGCCGACAGCCTTCGCCCAGTCACGGCGATAGCCCCACCAGGACGAATAGGTGTTCTGCGCTATTTCGGGGTTGTTGCGGGTGGCGCCCCAGGCGTAGATCTTGCCATCCACCTTCAGCGAGTTGATCGAGGAACTGCCGGTATAGATGCGGTTCAGGTTCGCGCGGGAGGTCAGGCTGGCTTCCGGAATCTCGGTGAAAGCGCCCTGCTGGGCCCACGCCTTGTATTCCTGCGAGCTCGCGCCCTTCAGATCCCACCACACCAGGTCAGGCATGTCGTTGGTGGTGACCCAGGTCTTGATCTTCTCATTCCAGTCGCCCCAGGTAACCGGGATATACTGGAACTCGATGCCAAAGGTCTGCTTGATGTAGTCGCTCTTGGGGTTGTTGCCGCACTTCTCAGCGTCCATAACGTCCATCGAAACGGTGATGACGTCCTTGGGAGCCTCGGAGGCGGCAGCCGTCTCAGCGGTGTCCGCGGAGGCGGTGGCGTCAGCAGCGACCGATTCGGCCGCGGCCGTGGTTGCCGCCGGTGTGCTGCCCTGACAGCCGACCAGTGAGCCGACGACCATCGCCAGGGCGAACACCAAAGCGAGCAGCTTGTTGGTTTTCATTGGCAATGCACTCCTTCCTCGTATTTGGGCTATACCCTTTCCGGCATCACTGCCGGAAATTGTTCCATTATTCTTTGACCGCACCCAGCGTCATGCCAGAGATGAAGTACCGCTGCAGGAAGGGGTAGATCATCATCATCGGGAACATGGTCACGACGATGGATGCCATCTTAATGCTGTCACCATAGGTATCCGGCTTCTTTTGCCCCGGCACCAATTGGTTGTTAGCAAAGTTGGCATCCTGAATGATCTGGCGCAGGGTCAGCTGCAGCGGCCACTTTTCGGTGGACTTGATGAACAGCATCCCGTTGAACCACTCATTCCAGCGGTCGACCGCGTAATACAGGGTGAACGTGGCGAGCAACGGCAATGACAGCGGCAAGATAATGCTCCACAGAATGCGGATGTCCGTCGCGCCGTCGATCCTTGCGGACTCCTCCAGCGAGGGGGGCAGACTTCGGAAGTAGTCGGAGATGATCAGCATGTACATGATCGTGATGCCGGTAGGCAGGATCATGACAAGGATGTTGTCGATGAGGTGGAGGCTGATCATCAGCAGGTAGAACGGGATGATGCCGCCGCTGAAGTACATCGTGAACACGATGAGGAAGCGGAACAGCCGCCGACCCGGAATGGGCTTGGTCAGCGCATAGGCGCACAGGATCGTCAGGAACATGTTATACGCCGTGCCGCCAACGGTGATGATGGCCGAGTTACCCAGGCTGATCCAGATGAGCCGGGATTTGAAGACGAACTTGTAGCTATCCCAAATGACGGCCGGCGGCCACAGCATGAAGGGCGTGCGGATATACACCTGCTGAGGCACCAGCGAAACCAGTACGGCGTTATAGAACGGATAGAGGATGGTGATGGCGAAGATGGTCAGAATCGCAATCAGCACTCCATCGTAGAAGTTGAAACGGCGAATGCGGTTACCCTTCTTCACAACAATCTGTTCTTCCTTGTTCCTTGCCATGATATTCCTCCTCCCCTACATAATGCCGTCGTTGCCAAAGGCACGGGCGATCTGATTTGCGCTGATGAGCAGGACAAAGTTGATGACGTTCTTAAAGAGACCCACGGCCGTGGAGAAGCCGAAGTCAACCGCCACCTGCCGCTGGAATGTGATGCGGTAAATGAAGGTGTCGATGGTGTCGGCCACGGGGTACACCGGCGCAGAGTACAGGTTGAAGATCTGATCGAAGCTGCCATCCATGACACCGCCGACGCGCAGCAGGAACTGGATGATGATCATGTTCATGATGCCGGGGATGGTGATGTACCACACCCGCTGTACGCGGTTGCAGCCGTCAATGGTGGCCGCCTCGTACAGGGCCGGGTCGATGCCGGCGATGCTGGCCAGGTAGATGATCGTGCCCCAGCCGGCTTCCTTCCAGATGTCGGTGCCGACCAGGAAACTGCGGAAAATCCCGGTGTTGTAGAGGAAGTTCCAGTTTTGCCCAATCTCGCGCGTAGCACTGATGGACAGAAGAATTTTCTTAATAGCACCGCTGTCGCCGAAGAGGTTCAGGCAGATACCGGCGACGATAATCCATGACAGGAAATGCGGAAAGGTGTAAATCGTCTGTAAGAACTTGCGGTACCGGGGCATGTACACTTCGTTGATCATGATGGCCAACAGGATCGGGAACGGGAACCCGATGGCAATCTTCAGGAATGACACGATCAACGTATTGACAATGGCTCGGTAAAAGTCGGACTCCACCCACATGCGGTTGAAGTTTGCCAAGCCAATCCACGGGCTGGCGGCAATGCCCTGCAAGTGGTATTGCTTGAACGCCAACTGCAGGCCGTACATCGGTTCGTAGCGGAAAATGGCGAAAAACGCCATGGGGACCAATAACATCAAATAGATGTATTTGTAAGACCAGATTGTCTTGCCCAGTTGTCCGATCTTGCGCGCCGGCTTTTTCTTCGGCACTCGATCCTTTCCAGCGGATATTGCTGTCACCAGTGTTTCCCTCCCACTCCATTGCTGTATGGTACAAAAAAACCGTGCGTTCACTATGCTTTATGCACAATCGGATTATATTATTGCAATATAAACCTGTCAAGTAAGCAACAACCTAACATGTATAGACACTTAAGGCAAGATGTTAAATTAACAAAACTCACAACAGAGAAACAAATTTGTCAAAACGCCCGGCTTGTTACCTAACACAGTGGTGTCACACCCATCGGGGCGAATTCGACCGTCGCTTCCTTTTCTGCTATACTTACTGTAAACAATATGGATGGAGGCTTTCCATGAGTACCGCTTCCCTTCCGTCCCTGCGGCAGGAGCTTGCCGCCGCCGGTGTCGCCCTGCCCACCTGTGACCAACCCGACGCATTGGCCCAACCGCTGGCGCTGGGCACGCGCGCTGCCCCCAACCGCCTGGCCATCCAGCCCATGGAGGGCTGCGACGGCGAGCCGGACGGCAGCCCGGGGGAGCTCACGCTGCGGCGCTACCGGCGCTTTGCGGCCGGCGGCGCGGGGCTGCTCTGGATGGAGGCCATCGCCGTGACCGAAGAGGGGCGAGGCAACCCCCGGCACCTTTGGCTGCACGAGGGCAACGTGGACGCCTTCCGCCGCATGGTGGACGACACCCGCGAAGCGGCCCGCCGGGCCTGTGGGCAGGATGTTGTGCTGATTGCCCAGCTCACCCACGCCGGCCGTTATGCCAAGCCCTACGGCACCCCGCGGCCGGTCGTTGCCTACAACAATCCCCATTATGAGGGGAACCACCCTCTGCCGGCAGAATGCATCGTGACCGACGACGGGCTGCGCGCGCTGGAGGATGATTTTGGGAAGGTTACAAAACTGGCGGTGCAGGCCGGTTTCGACGGTGTGGACATCAAAGCCTGCCACAGGTACCTCAACAGCGAGTTGCTGTCAGCCTTTGTTAGGCCCGGCCCCTACGGCGGCGACTATGCTGGGCGCACCGCCTTCTACCGCCACAGCGTGGCGGCGGCCCGGGCGGCCTGCCCGGCGGGTTTCCTCGTCACCAGCCGCCTGAACCTCTACGACGGCGTACCCACCCCCTACGGCTGGGGGCAGGACGCTGACGACTACACGAGGGTGGATCTGACCGAGCCCCTCCAGCTCATTGGCGAGTTTCACCGGGGTGGCATGGGGCTTATAAACGTCACCATGGGCAACCCCTACGTCAACCCCCACGTCAACCGGCCCTATCGACGGGGGGGCTACCAGCCGCCCGAGCATCCGTTGAAGGGCGTGGAGCGCATCCTTTCCGGCGCACGTACCGTGCAGCAGGCCTACCCCGACCTGGCGGTGATGGCCAGCGGCATCAGTTACCTGGGCGACGCCGGCGACATTGTGGCCGCCGGCATGGTGCGGGATGGCTGGGCCTCCCTCGTTGGCTTTGGCCGCATGGCCTTTGCCTACCCGGACTTCGCCCGGGACATCGTGGAGGGCCGCGGCCTTCAAAAGAACAAGTCCTGCCTGGCCTGCACCAAGTGCACCGAGCTCATGCGCGCCCGCTCCACCGCCGGCTGCCCGGTACGCGACCAGGAGGTCTACCTGCCGCTGTACCGCGAGCACTGCATGAACAGGGGGTAAGGGCATGGGCAAGGTTGCTGTCGTCACCGGGGCCACCCGGGGCATTGGCCTGGGCGTTGCCCAAAAGCTGCTGGCCGAGGGCTGGACGGTCGTGGGCACCGGCACCGGGCCGGAGGAAAACTACGCCGCCACGCTCGCGGATCTGCGCACGCTGGGCACGTTTGATTACCAGCCCTGCCGCCTGGGGGAGGGCGCTGACCGGGAGAACCTGGCCGCCTACTGTGCCGCTTGCTATGGCGGGGTGGATGCCCTCGTCAACAACGCCGGCGTCGCCCCCCGTGTGAGGGCTGACCTGCTGGACTTGACCGAGGAGAACTACGACTTCGTGCTGGACACCAATCTCAAAGGCACATTCTTCCTGACACAGGCCTTCGCCCGGCAGATGGCGGCGCGGGCCGGGGCCGACCCCGCCTACCGGCCGGTCATCGTCATCGTCTCCAGCCTGTCGGCCTACGCATCCTCCACCAACCGGGCGGAGTACTGCATCTCCAAGGCGGGGCTGGCGCAGGTGACAGCCCTCTTTGCCGACCGGCTGAGCGAATACGGCATCAACGTATATGAAATACGCCCCGGCATCATCGCCACCGATATGACGGGCAAGGTGAAGGAGAAGTACGACCGCCTGATTGAGGGTGGGCTGCTGCCGCTGGCTCGCTGGGGCCAACCCGACGACGTGGCGCAGGCCGTGTGGGCGGTGTGCGCGGGGCTGCTGCCCTACTCCACCGGCGAGGTTTTGAACGTCGACGGCGGCTTCCACCTGAGGAGACTGTGATGGAGAGCCTGTGCTTCGGGGCGCTGGAGATCCCGGTTCACACGCTGACCGCCGCGGTGGTGGGCAGCGGCGCCGCCGGGTGGAACGCCGCCTGCCACCTGGCAAAGCTGGGCGTGGCGGATATCGCCGTCGTCACCGAGGGGATGAACAGCGGTACCTCGCGCAACACCGGCAGCGACAAGCAGACCTACTACAAGCTGTCGCTCGCTGGCGACGGCCCCGACTCGGTGCAACAGCTGGCTGAGACGCTCTTCGCCGGCGGTTCCACCGATGGCGACCTGGCGCTCATCGACGCGGCGTCCTCAGCGGGCAGCTTCCTGCGACTGGCCGGGTTGGGCGTGCCCTTCCCGCACAACGAATACGGCGAGTACGCTGGCTACAAGACCGACCACGACCCCCGGCAGCGGGCGACCTCCGCCGGGCCGCTGACGTCGCGCTTCATGACCGAAGCGCTGGAGCGGGAGGCCCAGTCCCTGGGCGTGCCGGTCTTTGACGACCATCAGGTCATCGGCATCGTGACCGACGGGAACGGCGAAGGCGCGGCCTGTCTGGGGCTGCTGGCCCTCAATCTGCGGGAGCTCGATGCCCCTACCCGAGGGCTGACGCTCTTCCGCTGCGGCGCGGTCGTGTGGGCCTGCGGGGGCGAGGCGGGGCTCTTTGCCCGGTCGGTCTACCCGCCCAGCCAGCATGGTGCGCTGGGCCTGGCGCTGGAAGCCGGGGCCAAGGCCGCAAACCTCCAGGAGTGGCAGCACGGTCTGGCTTCCATCGGGTTCCGTTGGAACGTCTCGGGCACCTACCAGCAGGCGCTGCCGCGCTATGTCTCCACCGCCGCCGACGGGAGTGACGAGCGGGAGTTCCTGCTGGAGTATTTCACCCCGGCGCAGGCGCTGGAGTACACGTTCCTGAAGGGCTACCAGTGGCCCTTTGACGCCCGGAAGCTGCCGGGGTCGTCGCTCATTGACCTGTGTGTGACCCGCGAGACCGACGAGCGGGGTCGTCGGGTGTTCCTGGATTACCGCAGCAACCCCACCGGGCTGGAGGAAGGCTTTTCGCTCCTCAGTGACGAAGCACGCGGGTACCTTGACAACTCCGGCGCGCTGTTGGCTACGCCCATCGATCGCCTGCGGCATATGAACCCCGACGCCATCGCGCTCTACGCCGGTCATGGCATCGACCTCGATCGCGAGCCGCTGGAGGTCGCCGTGTGTGCCCAGCACATGAACGGCGGACTGCTGGTGGACCGCTGGTGGCGCACCACAGTGGGCGGGCTCTATGCCTGCGGCGAAGCCGCCGGTACCTTCGGGGCCTATCGGCCCGGCGGCAGCGCCCTCAACGCCACCCAGACCGGCTCCCAGCGGGCGGCGCGTCACATCGCCACCCACAAGGTCACACCGGCGGATTCGGAGCGTTTCGCTGCCGCCGCTACTGCGCTGCTGGCGCGGAAAGCCGCCCCCGGCTTGCCCAGTGCCAGACTAGAGAACGAAGCACTTGCCCCGTTGCTGGCCACTGCCCGCCAGCGTATGACACACCACGGCGCCCACCTGCGCAGCCCCGAGGGGCTCGCCCAAGCCCTCGATGCCTGTGCCAACGACCTGGCCGGGTACTGGCAGAGGGTCAGCCCCTGCGCACCCCTGCAGTGGCCCGAGGCACACAAAGGCTGGAGCATGCTGGTGAGCCAGTTCGCCTGCCTGTCGGCCATGGCGCACTATGCCCGGCAAGGCGGCCCCAGCCGCGGCTCGTCCGTGCTGCTCGCCGATGACGGCCCCCCGCTGCCCGGCCTGCCCTGGCGCGTGCGCCCCAGCGGCGACGCCATGGATGGCCAGGTGCTGGAGACGGCGCTGACCCTCCATGACGGTGTGGCCCATTGCACCAACACCCTGCGTCCCGTTCACCCCATCCCCGCGCGTGACTTGTGGTTTGAGAACGTATGGGCGCGATATCGGGCAGGGGAAGTGAACGACTGAGACAAGTCAGCGCAAGACGGATGATATTGCAACAAAAGTTGACAGAGCGAATGCAACCGCATAACGAGTAACTCACCAAAGAGGGACATCTTATTGATGTCCCTCGTTGGTCAACTTGGCATCACCCCGGCAATAATGCCTGCGCCGTGTCCCCCTTCATATCTGCCGTCTTTACACAAAGAGCAAGCGCGTTCCCCCGCAGCCGCAGGCCGATTCATTCGGACAGGCACGAAGAAGCCAGAGCAAGACACGCATGCTCTCCTCTGCAGCCGCCAGCCGGTTCATCCGGCGGCGGCACGCATCAGACTGTTCACGGCACTCGACCCTTCCCACCCGCAGGCGCGTCTCCTTCGTAAAAACCAGCGCGACCGCGCAAACGAACGCCACCTGACGACATGTGCGTCAGGTGGCTCAAAGGCACTCGTAACGGGAACTTTCCCCCTCGCGGCGAGCGCGAAGCGATCGCCGCGAAAGCGAAGCGTCAGAGGTCTCCCCGCATGCCCAGTTCGTCGGCGGCGGCGCGCATGCCCTCCAGGGTCTTCACGATGAGGTCGTCCAGCGGCAGGCCCAGCATGTCCGCACCGTCCCCAATGACCTTGCGGGAGCAGCCGGCGGCGAAGCTGGGCTGCTTGAACTTCTTTTTCACCGAACTCAGTTCCAGGTCGAGGATGCTCTTGGAGGGGCGAAGGGCCACACAGGCGGCGATGATGCCGGTGAGTTCATCCACAGCGTAGAGCGCCTTTTCCATGGGATGCTCGGGTCTGGCCTCCACCGGCACCAAGCCCCAACCGTGGCTGGCGACGGCGTGAATGACGCGCTCGTCGATGCCCCGCGCCCCCAGCAACTCGATTGCCTTGACGCAGTGCTGCTCGGGGTACTGCTCAAAGTCGATGTCGTGCAGCAGCCCCACCACGCCCCAGAAATCCTCCTCGCCGGGGGCATAGTCGGCGGCAAAGCGACGCAACGCTGCCTCCACCGCCAGCGCGTGGCGCACGTGCCACTCCTCCTGGTTGTATTCCCGCAGAAGCGCAAGCGCTTCCTCTCTCGTTGGTATCATTGGGTTCTCCCCCTCGTTCTTTTTTGGGTACCCTACCATTCCCGGCCCGGTTTGGCAAGTTTTCCGCACGGTCTTTGTGGGTTTGCCACGCCGCCGGGGCAAAAAGCCGCCGGTATCACAAGAAAGCGGCAAAGAAATGCCGTGCGGTCCAAGGGCCGCACGGCAGAAAGGTCATCGGCCTGCGTGGCTACTCGCCGTAGGCCGCAAGGATGCGATCGAGGGTGGCGTCGTATTCCTCGTCCACCGTCTGCATCTCGGGGTGGCTCTCAAAAAACTCCACCGAGCGGCGGACACCTTGCACGAAGGACGTGGTGGCCGCGAAGCCCGGCACGAAGCTCTTCAGCTTGCTGTTGTCGAAGATGGCCGTGTTGGACTTGTCGCCCAGCAGGTCGCCGGTTTGGGCGGGGTTGTGGCGCACGATGAAGTCGCTGGCGATGTGCACGGGCTTGGCTTCCACCCCCACGGCGTCGGCAATGGCCTTGAGAATCTGATCCCAGGTCAGTGCCTCGTCGGAGGTGATGTGGAACGGGTGCCCGATGGCCCGCTGGTTGCCCATGAGGCCCACAAAGCCCTTGGCAAAGTCGGAGTTGTGGGTCATCGTCCACAGCGAGGAACCGTCGCCGGGCACGATGATTTTCTTGCCCTGCTTCAGGCGGTTCACCAGGGTGTAGGGCTTGCCCCAGCTGTTCATGCAGTAGGGAATCATGGTGAGCCCGTAGGTCAGCGTGGGCCGCACGATGGTGATGGGGAAGCCGTTCTCGCGGTACGCGCGGGTCAGCAGCTCCTCGCAGGCAATCTTGTCACGCCCGTACTGCCAGAACGTGTTGCACAGGGGCGTGGATTCGGTGATGTACTGGTGGCTGCTGGGCTTCTGGTAGGCCGCGGCGGAGCTGATGTACAGATACTGCCCCGTCCGCCCGGCGAAGAGTTTGATATGGGGCTCAATCTGCTGGGGCAGAAAGCCGATGAAGTTGGCCACCACGTCGAAGGTCTGGCCGGCCAGCACACGCTCCAGCGCGGCAGGGTCCCCAGCGTCGGCCTGCAACACATGGGCGCCCTCGGGCACCCACTGGCCGCGGTTGCCACGGTTGAGGAGCGTCACATCCCAGCCCTCGCTCACCGCCAGGCTCGACACCGCGGTGCTAATAATTCCTGTTCCGCCAATCAACAGTGCTTTCATGGCTCTGCCTCCCTTGTCTGATAACGCTATTATAACGTTCCAACCCACAGGATGCTATCTATACAAATAGAACCCGGTTCCTCATAGGTTCCGGTGTTTCATCGTTCTGACTCAACGAAACCCATATTGGACAATTGTATTTATATAAATTTAATTTTGATAAACCGTTGACGTGAACCTTCGTTGATGTTATGCTCGCAAGGAATTAAATCTAGTGCAATTCAAATGTTGGAGGGTTTGTCATGGGTGTGTATGAGTACAACGTCAAGACCATGAAGGGCGAGGAAAAGGGCCTGGCGGACTACAAGGGAAAGGTGCTGCTTATCGTCAACACCGCTACCGGCTGCGGCTTCACCCCGCAGTACACCGGGCTGCAGGCGCTGTATGCCAAGTACGCCGGGCAAGGGTTGGAGATTCTCGATTTCCCCTGCAACCAGTTTGGCAACCAAGCTCCCGGCACCGATGAGGAGATTCACACCTTCTGCACCGGACGCTTCGGCATCTCCTTCCCCCAGTTTGACAAGATCGACGTTAACGGTGAGAACGAAGCGCCGCTGTATACCTGGCTGAAGGGCCAGAAATCCGGGCTTTTGGGTGGGGCCGTCAAGTGGAACTTCACCAAATTCCTGCTGGATCGGCAGGGCAACGTCGTAGCCCGCTACGCCCCCACGACCACCCCGGAAGCGCTGGAAAAAGACATCGCGGCCCTGCTATAAGGAGAACCCATGGACGACGAGGCACTGAAACTGGAAAATCAGCTCTGCTTCCCGCTCTACGCCTGTGCGCGGGAGATCGTACGCCTGTACAAGCCCATCCTCGATGAGCTTGGCCTGACCTACACCCAGTACATCGCCATGCTGGTGCTGTGGGAGCGGCAGCGCGCCACCGTGAAGGAGCTGTGCGAGGCCCTGCACCTCGATAGCGGCACCCTCACTCCCCTACAGAAGCGACTGGCAGCCATGGGCCTCATCACCCGCCGGCGAGACACAGCCGACGAGCGCAGCGTCATTGTGGAGCTAACCGAACAGGGCCGGGCGCTCAAAGAGCGCGCCCGCAACGTGCCGGCGCGCATCCTGCAGTGTGTGCCACTGAACCTGGACGACGCGGCCACGCTCTACCGCTTGCTCTACCAACTGCTGGGGCAGATGGAACGAAAGGAAGAGGCGTGACCAGCGCGACTGGCACGATACAGGGGACGCACTAGCACCCATCCATCACAAAAGCGGGAGCGGACGATTGT
>JAEWRW010000020.1 GCA_023398815.1 Bacillota bacterium | reverse complement strand
TCATGTTCAATCTCTGACTAAATCCCCACTCTTTCAAGTGGAGTTTTGCCTTTTTCACTCAAATGAATCGCGTTTGTGTTTCTCACTCTTCTTGCTCTATTCGGTTTTCAAGGTGCGCCTTGCTGTCTCTTTCGGCTCTGCCGTCCGCGACAGCTTTGTTAGGATACCAAACTCAGCTTGTCTCGTCAATAGGGAATTTGTGTCAATTCGACATTATTTTTCCCTCTTACCCATGGCCGCTTTGGCCTTGCCGATTCAGTTTTCGTTTGGTACTGCGTATTATAGCAACCATCGCATAGCAAGACAACGTTTATTGTCGGTTAAATCCAAAATAATATTCATGCCTATACGGACATTTCACCGAGGAACGCACAAAATGTAAGGATAGTAAAAACCGGCGGGTCTTCCGCCGGTTTTTATCGCATTCTGTGCTGATTACTTGGCCGCGAAGAACTCGTTCAGGCTCTCCACCAAAGCATCCACGTCAATCCCATGGGTAAAGCTGGCGTCCTCAATGCTTTCCGCAGAAGCCATCGGGCAGCCAATGCAATGCATGCCATATTCCAAAAAGATCGGCGCGGTCGCCATATCCAACTTCAACACCTCGGAGATCGACATCTCCTTCGTCACCGTTGCCATCGTTCCACCTCCAATACGACTAGTTTAGTAGAGTATAACGCGTTCGTTACGGATTGTAAATGGAAACTTCACCAAAGGCACAGCTGACTTCCACATAGACTGCGTCGCCTTGGCCGGTTGTATACCGCCCGCTGCCAAAGGGATAGTTGGAGCCATCCGGCATGCTGACGTTGCCAAACGCGCAGTTGGATGTGACAATAACCGCGCCAGCCGGCAGCTGCACTTTGGCCGAGCCGAAGGCGCAGTTGATCTTGACGCGGCTGCCCGGCTGCGCCTGCGACAGGTCGTACCGCGTTTCGGCAAAGACAACCGAATAGGTTTCGTTGCTCTGAGCGGCCACCGTCTCATTATCCGAGAACATCGTCGTGCGATGGCTGGCGTCGCCCTTCCAGGCCACGCCAGAGGTCAGCATGGAAACACCAATGAGCAGCACCAGCAGGCCAAAGATCAACTTCCCGCCGGAAAAGCTCAGATTGAGCGAATACTTCAACAACAGGATGGCGCCGGACGCTACCAGAAACACGCCCCAAAACAAGCCACTGAACAACCGCATACTCTCATCCTCCCTGTTATGATTGCACTGCCATCATAGTGGAAAAATCAGGCACCGTCAACAGCATTGACCGGCGGTGTAACCTGTGGAGAAAGCAATCTGCAGGTTGAAGCCACCGGTCTGGGCATCCACATCCAGCACCTCCCCGCAGAAGAAGAGTCCTTCCACTAGTTTGGACTGCATGGTTTTGGGGTCAACCTCCGCACAGGCGACGCCGCCACGGGTGACGACCGCCTCATTCCAAGACCCCATCGCGGCAGGAGTCAGCACCAGATTCTTCATCATAACGGCCAGGCGCTCCCGCTGGACACGGCTGACCTGGTGACAGGGCTGGTCGGCAGACACTTCAGCCAGACCCACCACAACCGGAGCCATACGGGCCGGCAACAGCTCGGGCAGAAGGTTCTTAATAGTGCGGTTGGGGTTGGCTTGGAAGTCGCGCACCAAGCGGGCATCCAGCTGCTCCGCGTCCAATCCAGGTCTGGCATCCAACACCAGACGATAGTCCGCCAGTCGTTCGGCCTCCAGGTAGCTGCTGGCCGTCAGCACCAGCGGGCCGCTGACCCCGGTATGGGTGAACAGCATCTCGCCGATTTCGCTCCACAAGCTCTTTTTGCCACGCAGAACGGTCAATCTCACATTGCGCAGAGACAACCCTGCCAGC
Source organism: Bacillota bacterium (assembly GCA_023398815.1). Lineage (GTDB taxonomy): Bacteria > Bacillota > Clostridia > Christensenellales > UMGS416 > JAEYRA01. Next base: position 261,543 of record JAEWRW010000020.1, on the reverse strand, counting down.
TCCCCCGGCCAAGGCTCGGCCGTGGTGACCGACACCAACACGGGGCTGGTGGGCTGCACGCGATGGCCCAACGCGGCGGCCAGCCGGTACCCATCGCCGGTAGAACCGGTGGATGGGTAAGTCAGGCCGCCGGTGGCCACCACGACCGACCGGCAGTCGATCCGCCGACCGTCGGTTGTCAGCACCGCACGGGCCACGCCGTCCTCAGCCACGATGCTCTGCACCCCAGTGCGCAGTAATACCGTGACCCCAAGGCGCGCGAGCTCCCGCTCAAAGGCCCGGGTAACGTCGCTGGCCTTGTAGGAGGCCGGGAACACGCGGTCGCCTCGCTCCACCACCAAAGGCACACCCAGTCGCTCCACATAATCCATGAGCCCCTGGGCGTCCAACCGTGTCAGCGCGCCATAGAGAAACTTACCGTTGCGGCGGGCATGGGCGATGTGCGTCTCCCGCGGTGTGGCGTTGGTCAGGTTGCAGCGGCCCTTGCCGGTGATGTACAGCTTTTTGCCCAGCTTCTCGTTGTGCTCCAGCAGCAGCACGCGAAGGCCGCGCCGCGCCGCCTCAGCCGCCACCATCATGCCTGCCGGCCCACCGCCGATGATAACGACCGGCAGTGCGCCACCGTCAGCGGGCTTTGTCGACATAGACGTTGTACTCATCCCAGATGCGCTCCAGCTCCATAAAGTTCTCGCTGGCCTCACTGCGCTTTCGCAGGCCAATGGAGACGACGAAGGCGTTGACGATGGAGAAGGGCGCCACCAGCGAATCCACAAAGGAGGCGATGTTGCTGTGGGCCACCAGCACATGGTCAGCGAACTCGTTGAGAGGGGACGCGCCAGAGTCAGTGATGGCGATGATGCGCGCGCCCTTGTCCTTGGCAAAGCGAACCCCCTCGATGGTGCGCTTGGAATAGCGCGGGAAGCTGATGCCGACGAGCACGTCGTTCTCCTCAATATGCACCAGTTGCTCCATGATGTCGTTGATGCCGCTGGTGACAACGAAGACATTGTCCAGCAGGAAGTTGAGGTAATACCCCATGAATTGGGCCAACGGGGCCGAACTGCGCGCACCGAGGATGTAAACACGGCGTGCGTTGTACACCTCGTCCACGACCTGCTCAAACTCCTCAGCATTGACGCTGTCAATGGTCTGCCGGAGGTTGCTCATGTCGGCCCGCAGCACCGTGCGCAGCACCATGCTGCGGCTCATCTCACTTGTCATCTCCATGCGCTGTAGGGTCGTCAGGCGGTTGCGCACCAGGTCCTGCAGCGCCTTTTGCAGCTGCGGGTAGCCCGGGTACCCCAGGTCCATCGCGAAACGCACCACTGTCGATTCGCTGACGCCCACGCTGTCACCCAGCCGCAGGGCCGTCATGTAAGCCGCCTTGTCATAGTTTTTCATAATGAAGTCGGCGATCCGCTTCTGTCCTTTGCTCATATCGCTGTAGCCGTCGCTGATGCGTTGGGACAGGTCTTTGGTATCGAGCACTGCACTCACCTCTCTGCCGTCGGTTTGGTTACGGGTTCGGGGTCAAATTCCATGGCGTCCACGCGCTCCCGCCATTGGGAGAGCGTGTCATAGTCGGTCATGTCGAAGCGGATGGGCGTAACCGTCACATACCCCCGCTCCAGCCAAGCGGCGTCGGATACGTCACTGTCTCCGGCGGGCTTGCGTGTCCCCCTCAGCCAGTAATAGGGACGATTCCGGGGGTCGGTGCGTTCCTCGTAGCTCTCGCCGTAATCCAGCACAGCCATCGCCGCCAGCTTGATGCCCTTGGGCGTGCCGGCTGGCAGGTTGATGTTCATGAGCGTGCCAAAGGGGAACCGGCAGCCCTGCGCCATGCGGATGGCTTGCAGGGCGTACGCCGCCGCGTGGTCCCAAGCCCACACGCCAGTGCGGTCCTCCAGCGACACGGCCACCGATGGAATGCCCTGCAGCGCTGCCTCCATGGCGGCGGAGACGGTGCCCGAGAAGTGGATGTCGGTGCCCAGGTTGCCGCCGGCATTGATGCCGGAGACGACCAGGTCGGGCTTGCCATCAAAGAGCCGATAGAGTGCCAGCTTGACCGTGTCGGTCGGCGTGCCCTCCACCGCGTAGGTTGGCAGGTCGAGGCCGGGCAAGGTGACCTTATCCAGCCGCAGGGGGCGGGACATGGTGATGGCACGGCCCACGGCGCTCTGCTCCACCGCCGGCGCGCACACGGTGACCTCGCCCAGAGCGGTGAGTGCTCGGGCCAGCGCCGCCAGCCCCGGCGCGCGCACCCCGTCGTCGTTGGCAACCAGGATTCGCATGGTTGGTCTCCTTGTTTGTGTTTGACAGGAATGGCTGTCCGACGAAAGACCGGCTCTCAGCCGGCCCCTGCGGGCAGCCATCCCCCCTAAGTTGCAGCGATTCCCGGGCTCCAGCGGCTCCCCGCCGTGCCGCCCGGACGGCGAAGGACTGCCAGCACCTGGCCGGCAGTCCCCATTGACTGATTCGGTTACACCGGATGGATTCCGTTGGCCACATCCAGCAGCGTGGAGTCCACCTTGTATTTTTGCGCCTGTCGGTACTTGAAGAAGTCCAACGAAACCTGCGGGAACATGGCGTAGGACAGAATGTCCTCCTCCTGCTCCATCCAAGGTTTGATCTCCTCCCGGTAACGATCGAGTTCGGGTTTAAGCGCGTCCGCCGGGCGATAGGTGATGCGTTCGTCGTCGCCCAGCGCCAACTTCACCACATCGGGGTTGGGCTCGGCGGGCAGCCGGCCATACTCACCCTTCAGCAGGGCCTTGCTCTCCTTGGTGAAGAGCTTGTACCGCTCGCCGGAGAGGACATTCAACACCGCCTGGGTGCCGACGATCTGGCTGGTGGGCGTGACCAGCGGCGGATAGCCAAAGTCCTCGCGCACACGGGGCACTTCCTGCAGCACGTCGATGAGCTTGTTGGAGGCCCCCTGGGCCTTGAGCTGGGAGATGAGGTTGGAGAGCATGCCACCCGGTACCTGATAGAGCAAGGTGTTGGGGTCGACGCGCAGCACCTGTGAGTCGAGAATGCCTTCCTTCATCATGCGGTCTGCCACACCACGGAAGTGGGCGGCAATGTCGCTCAAGAGCTTCAAATCAATGCCGGTGTCGTACTCAGTACCGGCCAGCGTGGCCACCAGGGCCTCGGTCGCCGGCTGGCTGGTGCCATTGGCCAACGGGGAGAGTGCCGTATCCACGATGTCGACGCCAGCTTCGATGGCCTTCAAGTAGGTCATATCACCGGTGCCAGTGGTGTTGTGGGTGTGCAGATGGATCGGGATCTTCACCTTCTGCTTCATGCGGCTCACCAGGTCGTAAGCCGTGTAGGGCAGCAACAGGTTTGCCATGTCCTTGATGCAGATGGTGTCGGCCCCGGCCTTCTCCAGCTCCACCGCCATATCGAGGAAGTACTCGGTGGTGTGCACCGGGCTTGTTGTGTAGGAGATGGCCGCCTCCACCACGCCGCCGTACTTCTTGGTGGCAGCCATGGCGGTTGTCATGTTGCGGGTGTCGTTGAGGGCATCAAAGATACGGATGACGTTGATGCCGTTCTCAATGGCCTTCTTCACGAAGAAGTCAACGACGTCGTCGGCGTAGTGCTTGTAGCCCAGCAGGTTCTGGCCACGCAGCAGCATCTGCAGCTGGGTGTTGGGCATGGCCGCACGCAGCTTCCGCAGCCGGTCCCACGGGTCCTCGTGCAGGAAGCGCAGGCAGGCGTCGTAAGTCGCGCCGCCCCAAGCTTCGAGCGACCAATAGCCGACCGCATCAAGTTTGGCGGCCATCGGCAGCATGTCACTGGTGGGCATGCGCGTGGCGGCATGCGACTGATGGGCGTCTCTCAGAATGGTATCGGTGATTCTGACTTTTGCCATTGGGTCCTCCTATTCGATGGAAGCAAGGGCGGTACCGGCCTGCACGTTGGCTCCCTCGGAGACCGCGATGGCCGCGACCTTGCCGTCCACAGGCGATTGAATCTCATTTTCCATCTTCATGGCTTCCAGGATCAGCAGCACATCGCCGCGCTTCACGGCCTGGCCGACGCTGACCTTAACGGCCAGAATTTTGCCGGGCATAGGGGCGTTGACCTTGGCCCCGGCCACGCCGGACAAGTCCTTAGCCCCAGCAGAGGCAGCGGGTGCGGCGGGAGCGGCCGGAGCCGGGGCGGCAGCCGCCGGAGCCGGAGCCGAAACGACGGGAGCGGGAGCGGCAGCCGGCGCGGCGCCGACGGCAGTCTCCTCCACGAGTACATCATATGCCTGACCGTTGACGGTGATGGTGAATCTGCGCATATCAGTTCCTCCCTGTTCTCTCACGTAATTCGTTAGCGCCCAGCCCGTGCCCAGGCGGTAGATGCGGCGTTCGTGGGGCGGAAAGCCTTCAGCACATAGGTGCGGCCTTCCTGCTCGCCCAGCATGGCCACCGCGGCGGCCAGCACGGCAATGAGATCGTTGTTATCAGCGGCAGCCACCGGCGCGGCCGGTGCAGGTGCCGCAACCGGCTTGGCCGCTGCCGTCTTCGCGCTCTCGCGAAGCGGCAGCCCGGCGGCGATGAGCACACCCAGCAGGCTCAGGAAGAACCCGGCGGCAAACCACTTGGGCTCATACCCGCGGCCCTGGGCGATCGTTTGGCTCCACAGACCCGTCACAATGCCGGCCAAGATGTAGGCCAGCACGATGAGGATCGGGTATTGCAGGAACACGTTCATCGGCCCACCTCACTGCCCGTCGTCGCACTTGCCCAGGAGCATCTCCAGAGCGGCGGCGACATAGGTGCGGGTGCGGGCCGGGGCAATCACATCATCCAGAAGCCCGGCCCGGGCCGCCTCGATGGGATTGGCCGCGTTGGCCTTGTATTCCTCAATGAGCTCAGCGCGGCGGGCCGTCGGGTCGTCGGCCTTGGCGAGCTCGGCCCGGCCAAGGATGGCGACGGCCGTCTCCGGCGCGACGATCGAAATCTGCGCGCTGTCCCAAGCGTAGACGGTGTCGATGCCCAGCGCCCGGTTACCCAGCATGGCAAAGGCGCTGCCCGGCGCACGGCCGGTCACCACCGTGACCTTGGGCGTCGTGGCCTGGGCATAGGCGGCGATGAGGTCGCTGCCGGCGGTCACCAGACCGCCGTTCTCCTCCTCAGCGCAGGCCGGCAGGCCCACGGTGTCAACGAGTGTCAGCACCGGGATGTGATAGCTGTCGCAAATATCGACGTGCCGCGCGGCCTTGACGCAGGCGGCGACATCCAGCACGCCGTCGGCGACGCTGGGTTGGTTGGCCACCACGCCCACGGTGCGCCCGCCCACCCGCACGAAACCCGTGAGCATCGAGGGGGCAAAGGCGTCCGAAGTCGCCAGGAACATGCCATCATCGGCAATCGCGCCGATGACAGCGGTCATGTCATAGCCGCCGGGCTGCAGGCCTTCCAGGGGCGCCGTGTCCCGGTTGAGATCAGCCCCAATCCCCACCGGAGCATCCTCCGCGCTGTTGGCCGGGAGCAGGGCAAGCAGAGCCTTAGCCTGGGCAAAGGCGTCCTCCTCGGTGCCACAGGCGAACTGGGCACTGCCGTTGGCCGTGGCCGGGCTCACCTTGCCCGGGGTGGCCTCCGTCACCTGGGGACCCCAGGTCTGCATCTTCGCTTCTGCGCCGGCCAGGAACACAAAGTCCATGAGCGCCGCGCCGTAGGCTGCCGCGCCGATGCAGGGGCCGCAGACCACACCGATCTGGGGCACCGCACCGCGCAGACGGGCGGAACGACGGTAGATTTCACCGTAACCAGCCAGGGCATGGAATCCCTCCTGCAGGCGTGCGCCCGCAGAATCCAGCAGGGCCACAACCGGCACGCCCACCTTGGCGGCCTGATCCATCACCCGGCAAATCTTGGCCGCGTGGGCCGCGCCCACCGAGCCACCCAGCACCGTAAAGTCCTGGGCATACACATAGACCGGTCGGCCATATACCGTGCCAAAACCGGTCACCACGCCCTCACCGGGCGCGTCCACGCCGGTCTGACCGGCAGCAAACACATCGGTTTCCAGGAAGCTCTGGGCATCCAGAAGCATATGGATGCGTTCCCGGGCAGTCCTTTTGTGCTTCTTGTGCTGGTCGTCGACCTTCTCTGCTCCGCCACCTTCTTGCACCTTGCGGCGGAGTTGTTCCAACTGATCGTTTGCCATCTTGCCAACTCCTTTGTGCCGATGGCCCCAAGTATACCATAAATCCCCATCTTTGCCTATGCGCATTGCACTGGGCCATCGTATATACAACTACTGGTGGGGGTCAGGAATGGCGCATGCTGTCGATTTCCACCTGCGTCAGGGGGCGGTGCTGGCCCTCAGCCAGGTCGCCCAGGGCAATGGCCCCGACGCGCACGCGCTTCAAAAACACAACCTCGCCGCCCACGGCCTCCACCATGCGGCGGATCTGCCGGTTGCGGCCCTCGTGGATGGCCATGGAAAACTGGGTGATGGTGGCACCATGGCGCACATCCTCCACCCGCGCGGGCCAGGTGCGGCGGCCCTCCAGCATGATGCCGGCGGCCATGGCACGCAGCGCGCCATCGGGCAGATTGCCCTTGACCTTTACGAGGTATTCCTTTTCCAGGTTGAAACTGGGATGCGTCACGCGGTTGGCCCAGTCGCCGTCGCTCGTCAAGAGCAGTAGGCCCTCAGACTCAAAGTCCAGCCGGCCCACGGGGAAGACCCGCACACCCACGTCCTTGCAATACTCCGCCACCGTGGGGCGGCCCTGGGGGTCGCTCATCGTGGTCACAACAAAAGGAGGCTTGTAGAACGCGAGATACGCGTTCCCCTCCTCCTTCTCAATGTCCTGCCCGTCCACCTGCACCCGGTCGCAGGGTTGAACCTTCACACCCATTTGGGTCACGACTTCGCCGTTGACCGTCACCCGGCCCTCGGCGATGATCTCCTCACACCGTCGGCGGGACGCTACCCCGTTGCCGGCCAAATACTTCTGGAGTCGGACTCCTCCCCGTTCGTCTTCCATCTCATCCCCTCAATCACCCTCTGGATGTACCAGAAGTAGTTTCGTCTCTCCACATCGCCCAGCGCCACCAATGGGAACTGGGTCAGGGTTTTGCCATCGAGCAGCGCGCGGGCCTCCCCCACGGCCTGGCCGGTCGTGATGGGCGCGGCGGCAGGCTCCCACAGGGCCAGCTGCAGTACCACGCGTTCCTGCTCCTCGTTCGTTAGCGGCAGCAACACTTCACGGGCCGCGCCGTATTCAACCGCGCCCTGCACCCCCTCGTCGGTGGCTATGCGGCCAACCGCCTGGTCTGCCACCGTCACTGGCAGCATGTCGTAGGCGGCAAAGGCATCGTCCAACAGGGCGGCGGTTTCCTCAAACATCGGGCCGCAATTGAGCACCACGCCCACGAGCTGCATGCCCTCGCGCCGGGCCGCGCCCACAAAGCACCGCCCGGCATCGCCGGTGTACCCCGTCTTGACGCCGTTAGCCCCCTCGTAGGTGCGCAGCAGCTTGTTTTTATTGCGCACCACCCGCCCATTGGCCACCCCTTCGTAGGGCATGGAGCGGCTCTGGGTGCCGACGATGCGGCAGAAATCGCTATTATCCATGGCGCAGGCTGCGATGAGCGCCAGGTCATAAGCCGTGGTGTAGTGCTCCTTGGTGTCCAAGCCGTTTGGCGTGGCAAAGTGGGTGTCCATCGCGCCCAGCTCTCGCGCCCGTTCGTTCATCATTACCAGGAAGCCATCGACCGAGCCGCCGATGTGCTCGGCAATGGCGACGGCAGCATCATTGCCGGAGGCCAGCATGAGCCCGTAGAGCAAATCCTCCAGCGTCAGCTCCTCGCCTTGCTTGAGGTAAATGGAGGAACCCTCCACCCCGGCGGCTCGTGCACTCACCTTCACCGTGTCGGTGAGCTCGCCGTGCTCCAGTGCCACCAGCGCCGTCATAATCTTGGTGCAGCTCGCCATGGGCATGCGCTCATGGGCATTCTGCTCAAAGAGCACGCGGTGGCTCGATTGTTCCAGCACGCAGGCGGCCTTGGCGGTCACCTTCCGCGCCGGGGCCGCCTGAGCACCTTCATTATACCCGAAAAGCAGCAGCGCCGCCAACAGCGCTGCCGCAAATGCTTTCCCTTTCATAGTTCGTCTTTTGGCGGCCGCACGTTGGGGTCCTGCGCACCATTTGGGATGTCAGCCGTACCGTCATGGGCTTCCTCCTGGTGCATGAACGGGCGGCTGCGTCCCCGGCCCTCCGCCCCGTGCCCATGGCAATGCTCCTTGCTGCGGAACGCGTCCCTCACTTGGCACAGCAGGTCGGGAATCCTCTCAATCACCCGCTCGTAGGTGTTATTGAACTGCACCGGCAGCAGGTTGACCTCACCCTCGCTCACCACCAGGAATGCCATGGGGCAAATGGACACGCCCGCGCCCGTGCCCCCGGCAAAGGGATAGGCCCCGCCCTGCTCCTGGCCGCCTTGCTGCTGTTGCCCACCCTGCTGCTGACCCTGGCCGCCATACTCGCCGCCACCGGCCACAAACCCAAAGCTCACCTTGGAGATGGGGATGATGACCGTGCCGTCGCCCATCACCACCGTGTCGCCCACGATGGTGTTGACGTCAACCATGTTGCGTATGTTCTCCAATGTGGTTTGCATCATGTTTTCGATTGGATGACCGTTCATCGTGTTTCCTCCCTGTCAGGCTTTCCAACGCCACAGGGATACTATGTCTGATTTGCAGCGCGGCTATGCACCGCAGACGCACCGAACAGCGGCCTTTGGAAAAATCAGGCAGAACATCAACACGACGTTCGCTGGGTGGGGCCCCGTGGGTCAGCACCGCGTCCAGCGCCAGCAACAGGGCGTTGAGCGCCCCGCACAGCAGGGCTGTCGCCGCGGCGTCGTCCTGCACTCCCAGCCGCGCGTGTATGCGAAACCGCTCCAGCGTCAGACCCCCGATGAGCTGCCGCCCCTGCTCTGCCGACAGCGGCAGGTTGGCACCGCGCTGATCCAACAGGTCCGCCCAGGGGGGCGGCGGCAAGGGGTGCAGGCGGCCCACCGGCCCCCGCAACCACAGCCGTGCCGCCCGGCCCGGTTGCCAGCGCAGTTGCAGCTCCACCACCGGCAGCGGCCCCAGCGTGGCGCTCAGCCGCAGCCACAGGCCGCCGCGCTCCACTGCCAGGCACAGGGCCAGGCGCAGCCGCCCAAAGAGCGCCAGCCCCGCCACCGCTGCCACCAAACCACCCGCCAGCACCCAAAGCCAGACCCACCGCACCGCGTTTCCTCCTTCCCGCAGATGTCTGGATTAGTATGAACATCCCCGCCCAAAACCACACCAGAACTTGTTGAGGGAGGAAAAGAATGGTAGAGTGGAGAGAGAAAAGGCAGGGATGACGATGGAACGATTGCAGGCGTTTTGGCCGGTTGTGCTCATATTGGTGCTGACGCTGGTGCTCTTCGCATCCACGCGGGTGCAACGGCGCAAACTTGACCAGCTCAGCCAATCCCCCGCTAGCCCCCTGCGGCGCCGGGGCGGGTATTCCCTGGCCCGGGCACGCATCACCGAGGCCCAGGGCGAACCCGCTGAGGGAGGCAAGGTACGATTCCGCCTCGGCATGATGGTGGAGCCAATGGACGGCCCCAAGTATCCGGCCACTACAACCTGGCTGGTGGCGACCGACGCGCTGCACTTTGTGGGGGTTGGGCAGGTGCTCTCGGTCAAGGTATCGGCGAGCGATTCGTCCGTCGTCCACCCAAACGGCCCCTGGGCAACCTGGGTGCCCCCGGGGAAGTGACGCCGCACCTGGGAGCATCCGTCAGTGCAGGCACAGTGGATAGCAGCAAGCGTGCGCTTGCATAACGCACTGAACTACCTGCCGATGGTCCACAGAAACTTATTCTTGGTCAGCAGGAAATAGAGCGCGTAGACCAGCGTGTAGACTGCCGCGATCACAACAAAGATCCCCGTCATATCCAGGTTGACAACCTTACCCAGCGATACCGATGCCATAAACGAATTGAGGATCGCGAGGATCAGCGGTGCTCCGAACACGATCGCCACCTCCCCGGTGATGGCTTGCCTGAGTTGCCGGTGGCCGATCCCCAGTTTTATCAGCGTGCGGAACATCTCACGGTCCTGTGAGGCTTCCATAGACATCCGGAAGTACAGGATACTGCCCGTGGCCGTAAGGAAGAGTAACCCCACAAACACGCCCACAAACATCATTACACCGTACATCTTCATACCGTCCCGGTAATTCTCATAGAAGGTATACAGCTTGGCGTCCTCGGGCAGGCCCGCACGCAGGCTGGCAATCAAACCCGCCGAAGCAAAGTCATTGTCCAGCATGTATCCCACAAGGGATGTCTTTTCCGCATCCGGCGCTTGGGCAATCCGTTCATACATGCGGTCCGTTACAACGAGCGACTGGAGGAAACGATCCAGCGACACATAGTTGCGGTACTGTGTTTGGGCGATGGAAAGCTCCGCCGTGCCATCGCCCACCGGCACCCCCACACGCTCCGGCTCCTGCGTGGTGGATAGGTTCAGAAACCGGTTCATGACCAGTATCGCCGTATCGTCGTTGGCCAATTCGGCCTGTTCCTGCCAGCCCAGCGCCCTGGTGATCGCATTGTACTGGCTTTGGCTGATGATCTGGAATGTATCCTTGGTTCCCATATGGGTGGCGCTTACTCGAACAACATCGATTGGCGTCCTGGAGAGGATTCGCACTTCCCGGTGAGCGTCCGCCGCCCGGTCCACCGCCTCTTCCTGGATCGTTTCGGTGTTGATCTCTAGCGAGAAGGGCCTCATCATGCGGGTATTATCGAGCGTCTTGCTGAAAAGCCCACAGCAGCACAGCACCGCGCACAGTGCCACGGTCGTGGTGATGGCGATGGTGCTCAAGGTCCCCACATTCCCCCGGTAGCGGTGCATCAATTGGGACACGGTGATCAGTTTCGCGCCGCGGTAAAGCCGGGCTTCATCCTTGCGGCTGAAGTGCAGAAACAACGTGACCAGGCCCAGGAAGGCCAGCATGGTGCCAATGCAAACCAGCGCAACGATCGGCACCCACAGCATGATGTTCAGGCCATTGGCCACCGCCAGAGAATACCCCAGACCCAAGCAAGCAATGGCCAGCAGCCCGACCACCCATGTCCGGCCCGAGGCTTCCATTGGCTTTTCCGCCTTCTTGGAAGCGTTCATGAGCTCGATCAGGCTGCTGCGGCCCAATATCGCCACGCCATGCAGGCAGACTAGCGCAATCACGCCGGCAAAGACGAAGGAACTCAGCCGCAAGGCCATAGTGCTCACCTCAAACGGCACTGCCGCCTCCACCTCCATGATGCGAAACAGCAGCATAATCAGCAGCTTGTTCAATAGAATGCCGATGGTGATACCGGCCAACCAGGCCAGCACGAGGATCGCGATGTTTTCCAGCACGCACAGGCGGATGGTCTGCCGCTTGGACATCCCCAGCAACAGATAGGTGGCAAACTCTTTTTTTCGGCTCTTGAGGAAGAAGCTGTTGGAGTACCAGATGAAGAACGCCGCGAAACACGCCGTCAGAAACGCACCAATGCCAAACAGTGTCGTTGTGGCTTGTGACGCGGCAGCCTTGGTCGCCTCGCCAAAGCAGATGGACAGGAACAAATACAGCACAAACGCACTGAAAACCGAGCTCACGAAATACGCCCAGTAATTTCGGAAATTCCTGTGGAGATTGCCAAGAGCCAGCTTAATCAACATTTCCGTTGCCTCCCCCCATCACGGCCAGCACCTGCAGGATGCTCTGGTAGAAGGCCTTGCGGGGCATGTCCCCCCGGCGGAGCTCGCTAAAGAGCAAACCATCCTTGATGAACACAATGCGGCTGCACCACGAGGCCGTGAACGAATCGTGGGTGACCATTAGAATCGTCGTGTGGTTCTGGGTGTTGAGGGTTTCCAGGCAGCCCAGCAGTTCCCGGGCAGACTTGCTGTCCAGCGCACCGGTTGGCTCGTCGGCCAGCACAAGGGCGGGGTTCGTGATGATGGCCCTGGCGGCGGCGGCACGCTGCTTCTGCCCACCGGACACCTCATAAGGCCGCTTGTCCAGCACATCCGCGATGCCCAGCGACCGGCTCAAGCCATCCAGCCGCTGCCTGATCTCCGGGTAAGAGGTCTTGGAGAGTGCCAAGGGCAGCACAATGTTTTCTTTCAGCGTCATCGTATCCAGCAGGTTGAAGTCCTGGAACAAGAATCCCAGGCGGCTGCGGCGGAATTCGGACAACGCCGGTTCGCGGATCTTTGAGACATCGCGACCCTCGATGGCGACGGAGCCTGAGGTGGGGCGGTCAATGGTGCTGAGCACATTCAAAAGCGTGGTCTTGCCAGAGCCCGACGGCCCCATAATGCCCAGGTACTCGCCCTCCTGCACCGATAGGTCGATGCCATTGAGCGCGGGGTATTTCATTGCGCCAATCCGGGAGCCATACACTTTGGTCACATTTCTTGCGGAAAGAACTTCCATTGCGGACCTCCAAATGAAAACTCGGCCGATGCTCACCGGCCGAATGCAAGTATAGCCAAGCAGAAAGGCAGGAGCCATCGAATTGACTTACAATCGACGGCACATGGCTTACACTTTTGTAAGGTTGTATTCATTGTCTCCCAACCCAGGGAAGTGCACCGTCGCCGTCGTGCCCTGTCCCTTCACAGACGACACGGTGATGCGGTGACCCAGCTTGCAGGCCAGCTTTTGCGCCAGATAGAGCCCCAGGCCAGTGGCGGCGCTGTTCCCCTCGCGGCCGTTTCGACCGGTGAAGGACTTATCGAACAACCGCTCCAGATCGGCCTTCTCGATACCCATACCATTGTCCTGATAGCAAAGCACCGTCTCCGCGCCGTCACGCCGGGCGGCGATGAGAACACTGCCATTGCTGTAGGTGTATTTCAGGGCGTTGGTTAGCAGTTGATCGAGGATGAACAGCAGCCATTTGCGGTCGGTGCACACGGTGAGATGGGGTGGGATATCAATTTGCACGGAAATGCGTTTGTGAATAAACAGCGCCGAATGTTTCTTCACGTTTTCGCGCACCAGGCGCAACAGTTCCTCCTCTGCAAGCAGGTAATCTCGGGAGAAACTATCTGCCCGGGTGTGGAACAGCACCTGCTCGACGTATCCGTTGATCCGCTCGATTTCCTCACGCAGGGACTCAGCCTCCGCCTCCCCCACCTGCCCTTCCAGCAGCAGCCGCGCCGCTGTGATCGGGGTCTTCACCTCATGCACCCAGGCGGCCATGAACTCCCGGTTGTCCCGGGCATCCTCCTCAATACGGTTCAGGTTTTTCATCTGTTCGTCATACAGACCGGCCACCAGTTGGGCGTAAAGCTCATCACGGTAGTCGTTGGGTTCGGGCAGCAGCGGCGTCTTGTCCTGTGCTGATACGAGCTCCCGGAGCCTCAGCACCTGCTTCCGGCAGATCCCATAGTCCACCAGTAACCCAGCCACATACAACACAATGGTGACCACCACCGCATAGACGCCATCCTGACGGTACAGGTCGCTGCCGGCCAGCACCGCCATCGCGGCCAAAAAGCCCACCAGCATAAAGTAGAGCAGTACGAAGCGAATGTTGTCCCGCAGATAGCGCAAAAAGCTCATTTCACCTGATACCCCTGGTTTTTGGCAGTATGGATGAAGTCCGCCAAGCCGATGTCCTGCAGTTTCTTGCGAAGGCGATTCACGTTCACCGTCAGCGTGTTGTCGTCGATAAAGCTTTCGTCCTGCCACAGCTCACGCATCAAGTGTTCTCGGCTCACGATGGCGCCGCCGGCTTTCATCAGCAACCCCAGGATTTTGAGCTCGTTACGGGTGAGCTCGGCGATAAGGCCCTTGCAGGCGATGGTTCCAGTGGATAGGTTCAGCCTCGCGCTCCCCCGCTCCAGTGTGTCCGCAACCTCCTCCTGGTAGGAATAGGTGCGACGGAGCAGTGCGTTCACCTTGGCTACCAGCACATCCATAGAGAACGGCTTTGTGATGTAATCGTCACCGCCCTGGCTCACGGCCATCACGACGTCCATCGACGAGTCTCGGGAGGATAGGAACAGCACCGGGGCCTTGGAGATTTGACGAATTTCACCGCACCAGTAGAACCCGTTGCGGCTGGGCAAATTGACATCCATCAGGACGAGGTGCGGTTCCGCACGCTGAAATTCCTCCACCACTGCGTCAAACCGCTCCACAGCCTGCACCTCGAAGCCCCACTTCGTGAGCTCCCGGGCAACAACGGTGCAGATGACTGGGTCGTCTTCAATGAGCAGGATTTTATACATGAGGCAATACCCCTTGGAGTGCATGGTGCCATTATAGCAGAAGCGGGCATCGGTGTCGCGAAGGGTGTCTAAACGCAACTGCACTGTGTTTAGTCATAGCCGCCGGCGTTATCGTCGCATTTCAGGCTGCCCAGCGAGGGATGAAGCTTAACCCACACATACCCCAAGCTAATGCGGATGAAACCGCTGTTGACCAAAAAGAGAGAGGCCCCCGGCGAAACCGCCGGGGGCGCACAATAGGAATGGGCATGGAGCGCTCTTGGAAAAGCCGGTCAGGAGCATCCCTCCGGTCCTTTGCGGATTAACCCTTGATTCCGCTCAGAGTAAACCCCTGCATGATGTAGCGCTGGAAGAATAGGAAGATGACGACCGATGGCAGAATGGACAGCACCAGCGACATCAACTGCACGTCTAGGGTGTAGAGCGAGGTGTTCTTGATGTTGAAAATGCGCACCATGATGGTTTGGGCGTCCTTGTCGGTCAGCATGAGATAGGGCAGCAAAAAGTCGCCCCACACGCCAATGACCGTGAAGATCGTCGCCACCCCGATGATGGGCATGCTCAGCGGGATCATGATGCGGAAGAAGATGCCCAGGTTTCCCGAGCCATCCAGCTTGGCTGCCTCCACCAGCGCCATCGGCACGCCGTCGAAGAAACCCTTGAAGATCAACACATAAAAGGCATTGCAGCCGCACATCAGCCACATGGGCCAGTAGGTGTTGGTGAGATTGAAACCAAAGACGGGAAAATCGATCATGGTCTTAAAAAGCGGCACCAGGCTGAGCGTATTGGGAAGTAACATGGTCCAGAGCATGATGTTCAAATAGAGCTTGCTGCCCTTGGGCCGCAGGCGGGAGATGACATACCCCGCCAGACCATTGACGATGATGGAGAAGACCACCGCCCCACCGGCCACAATGGTGGTGTTCAGGTAATATCTCATGAATTTCAGAGATTTCCAGACTTCCGCGATCTTGCCAAGGTCAAACTCCTTAGGGAACAGCGTCGGCGGGATCTGATACAGCTCCTCCGTGCTCTTCATGCTGGAGATAAAAATCCACAGCGGCGGAAGCAGGCAGACGCACACCAGCACCATCAGCACCGAGAACATCAGCCAATACAGCAGCTTGACGCTGGGGCGCTTCAAGTCCATGGAGGAAATCGCCCCTCCGGATTTTTGTTCAAACCGGCTCATCGTACTCCCTCCTCAATCGTCGCTCTCAGCGCGTTGTTTGACGGCCATGTAGATGACCGTCATCGCCGCCAAAAGCACAAAGGTGATGCCGCCGACCGCCATGGAGCGACCCGCGTTGAAGTAACGGAACGCGTCATAGTAACTCTCCAGCATCAGCGTCATGGAGGCGTTGTTGGGGCCGCCTTCGGTCATGGCCAGCGGCTCCTGCATGGTTTGGAACACGCCGATGATTTGCATGATGAACAACAGGCCGATGATGTTAGAAATTTGCGGCAGGGTGATGTGGCGGATGCGCTGGAAGATGCTGGCGCCGTCCAGGCTGGCGGCCTCGTAGAGCTCATGATTCACCCCCGCAAGGCTGGCCATATACATGAGGGTGGTGCTGCCAAACGCCCGCCAGGTCATGGTGACCACAATGAGCGGCACCGTCAGGCGGTCGTTCTGCAGCCACTCCGATCTTCCCATGTCAAAAAAGGTCAACAAGGCATTGAGGATGCCCCCCTGGCCGGGGTCAAACATGAAGTACCACAGCAGGGCGGCGGCCATGCTGGGGATCATCACCGGGAAGTAGACGGAGAACTTGAAGAACGACTTGAAATGCACCATTTCGGTGATCATGATGGCAACAACCAACGGCACCAGAAATCCGATTGCCAGCGACCAGAGGGTGTAGGAAAAGGTGTTGACGATGGCGCTCTTGAATACGGAACTCTGGAAGACCTCCAGGTAGTTTGCAAACCCGACAAAGCTGACGGCCTCATATCCTTTTGTTTTGAAGAAGGATAGAATGATGCCCGACAGCAATGGACGCCAACTGAACAGGATGAAACTGAAAAGGCTGGGGAGCAGCAGAATCCACGCGCCGGCATTGACTCGAATCTCACGGGAGATTCGCCGGCCAACGGGTTTCTGTGCTTTCGTCATGGATACCGGTACATTCTGTGCACTCATAATTGGCTGTCACTCCTTGCCATCGTTCCTGATTCCGGCTCCGCCGGATGAACGGGGAAGGGTCTGTCTGCGGCGCAGCGCAAACCCCTCCCACCGTCTCATGCCTTCGGCAAAGCCTACTTCACGTTGTCGAGGTACTCACGCTGGAAGGTGGCAACCGCCTCATCCAGCAGCTTCTGCGGGTCGGCATTCTTGTCGGTGAGCACCGATTGAATGACCGCGTCGAGCGTGGCGTAGAGTTCCTGACAGTTGATCGGTTCCTCCGGCCTGATGTTCTTGGAGGCGTTCTGGCAGAAGTCGTTCCAGAGATCCATGTTCACATTGGCCATCTCGCTGTAGATGCCGTTGCGCACTTCGTTGTAGGTGGGGTCCACCCACACGCTGATGCCCAGCGGACCCACCGCATAGCCCTTGGCGTTGTTGTCGGTCAGATCCTGCCGCAGGGCTGCCTGCGCGGCGTCGTCCATCTCCGGCTTGAACCCGCGCAGTTGCAGCCATTTGATGCAGGCGTCCAGCTGCTCCGGGGTGGATTCTGGGGCGAACATGTAGATGCTGCCGCCCATCTGCGCGACCTGGCCGGCCGGGCCGCCGGGCACCTGGGACATGGCCATGGCGTCCTTGCTGATGCCGGTGTTCTGCACCACAGAGTTGGTCCAGTCCAGCGTGCCAAAGGCCATCCCCACCTGGTTGGTGCCGAAGGCGGTCATCATGTCGTCCGCCGTGACCAGGAGGTTGTCCTGCAGGCAGTCATACTTCCAGCGCAGATCCTTGACGAACTGCAACGCGGCCACCGCTTCGGGGCTGTTGAAGGTGGCGGTCCATTTGCCGTTGATCTGCTCCTCAAAGGTGGCGCCGTAGGACCAGGCGATGTTCATGAAGGTCCAGCCGCCCTGGTTGAAGTTGGTGAGCATATAGAAGCCGGGGATTCCTGTCTTCTTCTTGATGGTGGAGGCCGTTTGGGCCAATTCTTCATAGGTCTTGGGGAACACGGGTTTAACGCCCTCCAACAGGCCGGCTTTCTCAAGAACCGTCAAGTTGTACCACACGCCCATGGAGTAGGCGCTGTAGGGGATGCCGTAGATGCGATCGTCCCGCGTCACCAACTCCAGCAGGTCGGGGTTGATGGCCGCGTCGTAGCCGTAACTGGTCAGCACATCGGTGATGTCGGCGCAATACCCGGCGCTGATGATCTTCTCCGGCTCGGTGAAGTAGGTGCCATAGATGGTGGGCAGCTGCCCGCTGGCCGCCAACGGCAGGAAGGTGTTGACGTTGTAAGCGTACTCATTGGGTTCGATGGTGATGTAAGGATAGAGCTCCTTCATCTTCTCCAGATATTTCTGGAAGGTGGGGTAATCCTGGGACTCCTCGGCCGGCCAGCCACCGACGACGATGGTCACAGGTTCCTTCTCTTCCTCCACCGGAGCCGACGCCTCGGCAGTCTGCTGGTCAGAGGCCTCCGCCTGGGTGGAGGCGGTCACGGACGCACCGCCAGGGGTGCTGGTGGCACACCCCGCCAACGGCAGCAGCAGCAGGGCAAGGGCAAGCAGCAGTGCCGAGAGTTTCCATGATGATCTCATACAAATTCTCCTCTCTGTCGAACGCGGATCCGTCACCCCGAATTCTATCGGCGGCGTCCGTCCCGTTCAAGCGGGGAATCCTGCAAGCATGGTCGGTGATTCTGCTGCGTTTTCGGTTTGTCGAAAGAGGCGGATTGCGCATCCTTTCGCTTGCTCCAAGCGCACGGGCCACCGCGGCACGGCGATGGAATTAGAGCGCGGAGGAGGCCGTGGGCAGGGGCTCTTCGTCCCGCTTGCTGAAGCGCACCATCGCCCGCGTGCCCGCCCCCGGTTTGCTCTGGATGACCAGGCCGTACCGCGGGCCATATTCGATGCGGATGCGCTCGTCCACGTTGAAAAGGCCGTAGCCGCTCCTTCGTCCGATCTCATTGCGAACCTCACGGAAATCCACCAAAGCGGTGTCAAAGCCCGCACCATCGTCGGCCACTTCGATGCAGATGTCCCCCGCCTCCCACCAGGCACGCACGGTGATGCGGCCTTTGCGTCGGAGCCCTTCCACCCCGTGGCGTATGGCGTTTTCCACCAGGGGCTGCAGCACCAGCTTGAGCATCCTTTGGGAGCGGATCGTCTCAGGCACATCGTACTCGATGTCAAAGGTGTTGGGGCGCAGCATCTGCTGGATGAACACAAAGCTCTGCACCAGTTGAATCTCCTCCTCCACCCGGATGAATTTATCCCCCTTGTGGAGGCTCAGGCGGAAGAAGCGCGCCAACTGCTGCACCAGCGCCTCGATGTCGTCCTGCTGTTTGATTTTGGCAATCCAGCCGATGGTGTCGAGGGTGTTGTAGAGAAAATGCGGGTTGATCTGTGCCTGCAGCGCCAGCAGCTCCATCTCGCGCTGCCGTTCCTTTTCTTCGTTGTTCTTCTCGATGAGGTCGTGGATGCGCACCACCATCTCATGGAAGCTCGTCTCCAGCTCGGCAATCTCGTCGTTTGCCCGGGGCTGGATGAACACATCGAGCGACTTCTTGCCAAAGTCGTTGACCTTGTATTTGAGAGCCGAGAGGGACGCGGTGAGCCGGCGGGAAATGAACAGCGTGGGGAAAAGCGCCAGCAGGAGCATGCCAACCTCCACCAAAACGATGCTGCGCCGGATGTGCGGCACCACGCCAAACAGCTGGCGATAGGGCATGACACTGACGATCTTCCAGTCAAAACCCAGCTGGATCATGCGCTGGCTCAGCCGGTGCTCCGCCAGGATGGACTTGTTGCCGTCCACCTCGCCAGCCTGCACGGCAAAGGCCTCCTCGCTGCTGTAGAGCGCGAGGGAATCGGCCTGCGTGCCCAGCAGGAGTGCGTCCGGATGGGAGAGGAACAGCCGGTTCCCTGACAGCGCAAAGGAATAGCCCAGATCGGGAATGATCTCCTCATAGACGGAGCGAATGACGCTCTCACGGATGTAGAGCACTAGATGACCGATGTTCTGCCCGGTGTAAAAATTGTAAAAGCGGGTGCTGTAGAGGATGTATCCCCTTCCATGCTCATCCGTCACTACCGTGTCCGGCGGGCGCTGGTTGTCATAGAGCGCCGCCAGATACAGCGAATCAGGCGCTGACGGAGAACCAAGGCTTCCGTAAACGTCGTAGACGTCACCAGCCTGATCCACCACATAAATGGCGCCGATGTAGGTCTTGTCCGAGTCTGAGAGCAGGGTAGAAAAACCGCTGCGCGCGGCAGCCCGCTTCTCATTGTAGCCTTGGCTGCCATCCAGAAAGATGGAGTAGAAATCCCAGTTGTTTTTGATACGCAGTGTGGTCATGATCATCTCGTCCAGGATGGACTCCACCCCTGTGACCACCTGCCCCTGGGCCGACTCCACATAGTCGTAGATGTAGGATTCGGTGAGCTTGTAGGTGATCTGACTGGAGAGAAAAATGCCCAGCAGCAGACTCAAAAACAGGCACAGGAGCAAAAAGCCGACAATGCGGTTGGGAATCTTGAACCGGCGCAGAAAGCCAACTACACCCAGCAGCGCTCCGTTCATTGCCGTGCCTTCAGCCTGGCATACTCCTTGGGATAGAACCCCGTTGCCTTGCGGAACACGCTGGCAAAATACTTGGCGTCGCGATACCCCACCGATCGCGAAACATCCTGCACCTTCTGGCCAGAATTCTGCAGCAGGCTCTTGGCCGCCTCGATCCGGCAGTTGGTGACACAGTCGTTGAACGTCAGACCCAGCTCATTTTTGAGCATGTGCATCAGGTGCGAGGGGCTGATGAACAATTGTCGGCTCACCGTCGCCACCGTTATGTTCTCCTGATAATGATTGCGGATGTAACCAAGGATGTCTGCGATCTCCCGTCGGCTGCCGGCCATGCCCACGGCCTGGTAAGCCGCCACGCTGCTGCGCTCCGGCAGCACCTTCACCCGGCACGCCTCCGCCGCCTGCAGGAACGCCTTGCGCATGTGCCGGATGTCCTGATGAAGATCGCTGATGCCGATGGAAAACGTGTGCCGGAACTGGGACTGCAACTGCCCCGCGAGCGCCTCGCCCGCCTGCAGCGCCAACTGCCCCGCCTTGGAATCGTCGCCGCTCTGCGGGTGACCCAACACACACCACTCCCCCGGGGTGAGGACAAAGACCGAGCCCGGAAGCGCCTGCCCGCTCAAGAAAAACTCCACCAACCGCCCCGTGACGGCATGCAACAGGCCGTTGGCGGTCTCCTGCCCCAGTTTTTCCTCCAGAAGCTCCCGGTCGTCCAGCCGGATGACAAGGGAAAGAAATGGATCGTCATCGCGCGACATCTGCAGAAAAGCAGCCCTCTCCCGGATGACCGCGTCATCCGCCAGAAGACCCAAGCACACATCACGGATGAACTGCTGCCGTAGGGAGGATAACTCGGCGTGCAGCTTGTCGTAGTAGGCTTGCTGACGCCGTTTCTGCTCGATCTCCTTGGCAGCCCGGCAGACAGCGCCGATGAGTTCCTCCTTGTCCACCGGTTTGAGCAGATAGGCGAAGGCTCCGTTCTCCATGGCGACCCTGGCATACTCAAAGTCGCTGAACCCACTCAGCACAATGATGGCGCATTCCATCTGGAAGGGCCGCAGTTCCTTCATCAGCTCCAGGCCGTTGAGGATGGGCATACGGATGTCCATGAGCAGGATGTCCGGCTTCTGCCGGAGCACCAAGCCCAACCCCGCCTCCCCGTCGGCCGCATCCCCGACGATCTCAATACCCATCTGCGACCAGTCGGCAATTTGCCGGACTCCCTGGCGCAAATAATACTCATCGTCAATGACCACCATTGTGAGCATGCCGCCTCCACCTCGCTTCGAATGATCGGAAGGGAAGAAACGCTATTTTTTATTTATTTTAACACATATTGAGGGAGGATCTATCAGCAATATTACCAACCATATTGCTTTTTGAGGCGGACAATCCTGCAAAGAGGCAGGCATTTCTGCTTCCCAGCCAATCGGCGCGTACAGTGGCCTTCTGCTCTTGCGGTGAGGGAAACGGGTGCTATAATGAGAAAAACGAACAGGGGTGGTGGCTGGGTGTTCCAAACACTGGGCATCAAAATACACCAGATCCTATTCTGGTTCATCGCTCTGGTCATTCTCTGCTCCAGCGCTATTGCCTACCGCACCATTCGCAACAACATCACCGGAAACTTCGTGGAACTGGCCGTGCAGAACATTACACAGCGCAACCGCAACGTGGCGCTCTACATGCAGTACATGGAGGAGACGGTCAAGCTGCTCACCACCAGTTCCAAGGTGCTCGATGATTTGCGCAAAAGCACCTACAGCAGCACGCTCAACAAGCAACTGGATTATGTGCTGCTGACCAATTACAACATTCGAAGCTTTGCCATCTATGACAATTACGGCCATGTATATCTCTCCAGCAACAGCGGCTGGCCGCCCTCGCTTGATGATTTGCTCAAGGACGCGGGAGCCAAAGAGCGTCCTTCCAGCGCGTTGTGGTGGTATCGCAGCGAAAACATCCCCGAGTTGCCGTCGACCTCCACCGCCAACGGCGTTTTCTCCTATCTGGCTCCCGTTTACGATGAAACGGGCGTGACCCTTGGGTTCATTCTGGTCAACACCCAGGTGGATCGCATCTACGACTACTACTTCAACAACGTGAGCAGCATCTTTTCACACACCAACGTCTATCTTGTCAATACGCAGGGCACCTACTTCGCCGCGCCAAACAACACCTCGGCTTATCAACCGGATGTGGAGGCCTTCCAAAGCATGCGGGACGAGACCTATTTGCTGACCCCGCGCAATGACCTGCTGACTCGGTACCCCTTGAACGACTCCACCAACAGCATTGCGGTCAGCCTCCATGTGGATATGGCTCAGCAGTTGCTGACGCTCAACATCGCCTATAGCCTGCTGGTGCTGCTGCAGCTGGCCACCACCGCGTTCGGCGCTCATCTGATTGCCCGGAGCATCCTGCTGCCCCTGTCGGATTTGTACACCCAGATGACCAACAGCGGCCAACCCGGCAAGGCTTCCGGCCTTTGATGCTCACCACAAGCCCCGCCGCTGAAAGCAGGAAGGCCGTGATTCCCTCGGGAACCACGGCCCTCCTGCTCTTGTCATGCCCGCGCAGCATTCCAAAGAGCCTTATAGCTGGCACGATGAATAAATCCGTGCCATCCGCGCGATGCTCGGGTGCCGATGGCCGCGCCTGAGTTAGCACTCACGACGATCTCATCATTTGTGGCGCTGCCATTCCCTTTATGAAGAATGGGTCACTTGCGCGCGGCCACCTCGGCCAGCACGTCCTCCCAAGAGAGTCCCTGGTTGGCCATCAGCACCATGGTGTGGTAGAGGAGGTCGGCAATCTCATAGCGCATCTCGTCGTTGCTGCCCTTCATCGCGGCGATGATGACTTCCGACGACTCCTCACCCACCTTCTTGCAGATCTTCTCCACACCCTTGTCAAAGAGGTAATTGGTGTATGACCCCTCCTTCGGGTGCTCCTTGCGGTCGAGGATCGTAGCGAACTCGCGGCTCAGCGCCTCAAACCCGGGGCGGGCAGGGCCATCTGCCCGGGCAATGGGCTGGTGGAAGCAGGAATAGGAATTGGTATGGCAGGCCGGGCCGTTCTGCTCCACCTTCAGCAGGATGGTATCGCCGTCGCAGTCCAGCACCATCTCCCGCACGGTCTGCACGTGGCCGGAGGTTTCGCCCTTCCGCCACAGCTTTTCGCGGCTGCGGCTGTAATAGGTGGCTTGGCCGGTGCGGATGGTCTCCTGCACCGATTCGGCGTTCATGTATGCCACCATCAGCACCGCGCCAGTGGCCACATCCTGTGCCACGGCGGGCACCAAACCTTTTTCATTGAAGCGGATGTCCTTGAGTGTTCCTACCAGTTGCATGTAGTTTCCTCCTGCATTCTGACCGGGATGCCGCGCTCCTTCAGGTAGCGCTTCACCGCGTTGATTTCCAATTCCTTGTAGTGAAAGAGCGATGCCGCCAGCACGGCGTCGGCGTGGGCTTCCCGCACCACATCGGCAAAGTGCTCCAGCGTGCCGGCCCCGCCGGAGGCGATGACCGGGATGTTGACCGCGTCGGTGACGGCGCGGGTGAGCCCAATGTCGTAGCCGGCTTTTGTGCCATCGGTGTCCATGCTGGTCAGCAGGATCTCCCCCGCCCCCAGCCGCTCAGCCTCAATGGCCCATTCCACAGCGTCCTTACCGGTGGGTACGCGCCCGCCGTTGAGGTAGCACTCCCACCCGCCGTCGGGCCGGCGCTTGGCGTCGATGGCCACCACCACGCACTGGGTACCGAAGCGCCACGCCGCGTCGGATATGAGCCGCGGGTCCTGCAGGGCG
This sequence comes from Bacillota bacterium, assembly GCA_023398815.1. Taxonomy (GTDB): domain Bacteria; phylum Bacillota; class Clostridia; order Christensenellales; family UMGS416; genus JAEYRA01. Next base: position 237,733 of record JAEWRW010000020.1, on the reverse strand, counting down.
GAGGAGTTTACCGATATCTTGTCCGCCCCGGCCTTCAGGATGCGCCGAAAGTCATCGAGGGTGCGGATGCCGCCGCCCACGGTGAGCGGGATGAACACCTGGTCGGCGGTGCGGGCCACCACGTCGAGGATGATGTCGCGCTTGTCGGAGGACGCGGTAATGTCCAGAAACGTGAGCTCATCGGCCCCTGCCTCGTTGTACATGCGAGCGACCTCCACCGGGTCGCCGGCGTCACGGATGTTGACGAAGTTCACTCCCTTGACGACCCTGCCGTCCCGCACGTCCAGGCAGGGGATCACTCTACAGGTCAGCATCTTGCCCTCCCAGGGCGATGGCGTCTTTCAAAACCACCGCCCCTGTGTAAATCGCTTTGCCGACGATGGCCCCGGCCGCGCCAATCTCCCTCGCGCGGCGCACATGCTCCGGCGCGCCCACGCCGCCGGAGAGGATGACATCCAGCCCGGTTTCGGCAATGAGCCGGGCCGTCGCTTTGAAGTTCGGGCCGGACAACATGCCGTCCCGGGAAATGTCGGTGTAGACGATGGTGCGCACGCCCAGGGCGGCAACCTCGCTCGCGAGGGCAACGGGCGTCTGGTCGGTCAGCTCCGCCCAGCCATTGACGGCCACCCGGCCATCGCGGGCGTCGATGCCCACGGCGATGCGCTCCGCCCCCCAGCGACCCACAGCCTCAGCCAGGAAGGCCCGGTCGCGCAGGGCGGCAGTGCCAAGGATGGCCCGCGTCGCGCCAATCTCCCCCAGCATGCGCTCCAAGTGGGCGATGCTGCGCAGGCCCCCGCCCACCTGCACCGGCAGCCCCACCGCCACAATGGCCTCGATGGCCTCGAGATTGCGGGAGTCGCCGGCGAACGCGCCATCCAAGTCCACTACGTGTAGCCACTGGGCACCCTGGGCCGCAAAACTGCGCGCCATGGCGGCGGGGTCGGTACCATACACCGTGGCCTGGGCCATGTCGCCCTGCTTGAGGCGCACGCACTGACCACCCTTTAAGTCGATGGCAGGATAGACGATCATAGCAGCCCCCCGAAGTTCCGCAGAATTTGAAGCCCCACGTCGCCGCTTTTCTCCGGGTGGAACTGGGTGGCGAAGAGATTGCCCCGCGCCACCGCCGCCGTCACCGGCACGCCGTAGTCACAGGTAGCCGCCAGCAGCGCCGGGTCAGCCGGCAGGGCGTGGAAGGAATGGACAAAGTAGACGTAGGCCTCCTCCGGAAGCCCCGCGAAGAGCGGATTGCGCTGCAGCACCTGCAGGGTGTTCCAACCCATGTGTGGGATCTTCCGCCCCGGAGGGATGGCCACCACCCGGCCCGGCAGAATGCCCAGCCCCACGAAGTTGCCGCCCTCCTCGGAGCGCTCAAACAAGAGTTGCAGCCCCAGGCAGATGCCCAGGAACGGACGGCCAGACTCCGCAACCTGCCGCACCACCGGCACCAGGCCGGCCTCGGTCAGGTTCTTCATGCAGTCAGCATAGGCCCCCACACCCGGCAGCACGGCGCCGTCGGCCCGGGCGATCGTGTTCGGATCATCGGTGATGTCCGCCGTCACGCCGATGTGCTCAAAGGCCTTCTGCACACTGCGGAGGTTCCCCATGCCATAGTCGATGATTGCCAGCTTCGCCATTTACAGCACTCCTTTGGTGGATGGGATGCCCGACTCCAGCGGGTCGGCGGCGGCAGCCTGCCGCAGCGCCCGGCCACAGGCCTTGAACAGCGCCTCAATCTTGTGGTGGGTGTTGCGGCCATAGAGCACCTTCAGGTGCAGCGTCAGCCCCGCGGCGAACGCGAACGCCCGGAAGAACTCCTCGGTCGTCTCAATCTCAAAGTCCCCCAGCCGGCCCTCGGGCAGGTCGCCCTCAAACACCAGGAACGGGCGGCCGCTGATGTCAACCGCGGCCAGGGCCAGCGTTTCGTCCATCGGCAGCATGCAGGAGCCATAGCGCGTGATGCCGCGCTTGTCTCCCAGAGCCTCCTTGAGCGCCTGCCCCAGGGCGATGCCAACATCCTCCACGGTGTGGTGGGCGTCCACCTGCAGGTCGCCCTCGGCCCGCACCGTCAGCGTCAGCATGCCGTGGCGCGCCAGCAGAGTTAGCATGTGGTCGAAAAAGCCGATGCCGGTGGCCACGCCGGCGGTGCCGTCGCCATCCAGCGTGATGGACACCTCAATCTTTGTCTCGTTGGTTGCCCGGGTCACCAGTGCGCTGCGCATGGGTCACTCCTCCTCAAACCGTATGGATGCCGAACGGGCGTGGGCCGTCAGCCCCTCGCTCCGGGCGAAGGCTTCCACGTCCTTCCAAACCTCAGCGAGCTTCTCCCTACTGTGGTAGAGCACCGAGGTTTTCTTCACAAAGTCATCGACAGAAAGGGGCGAGAAGAACCGCGCCGTGCCGCCGGTGGGCAGCACGTGGTTGGGGCCGGCCAGGTAGTCGCCCAGCGGTTCAGGCGTGCTGTCACCCAGGAACACCGCGCCGGCGTTACGCACCTGCCCCAGCCACTCCATGGGCTCGCGCACCATGAGCTCCATGTGCTCGGGCGCCAGCTCATTGGCAAGCTCCATCGCAGCCTGCAGCGTGTCCGTCACCAGCAGTGCACCGTAGTCCCGCAGGGAAGCAGCGGCGATCTCCTGCCGGCTCAGGGTGGCCAGCTGCACCTCCAGCTCCCGCGCCACGGCAGCGGCAAGCTCAGCGCTGTCAGTCACGAGGGTCGCCGAGGCCATGGGGTCGTGCTCGGCCTGCGCCAGCAGGTCGGCGGCCACAAAGCGCGGGTTGGCCGTGCCGTCTGCGACGATGAGCACCTCGCTGGGCCCGGCGATGCTGTCAATGCCCACGGCACCGAAGACCTCCCGCTTGGCAGCAGCCACATAGATGTTGCCGGGGCCGGTGATCTTGTCCACCCGGGGAATGAGAGCCGTGCCATAGGCAAAGGCCGCGATGGCCTGGGCTCCGCCCAGCTTGTACACCCGGTCCACCCCGGCAACCTTGGCAGCGGCCAGCGTGTTGGTGTACACCGTGCCGTCCCGCTGGGGCGGCGTTGTCACGCAGATTTCCCCCACGCCGGCGACTTTGGCCGGCAGCACGTTCATGAGCACGGACGACGGGTAGGCCGCCCGCCCGCCGGGCACATACACCGCCACGCGGGAGAGAGGCGTGATCTTCTGCCCCAGCAGGCTCCCAGGGGTCATGTCGAGCCAGCTCTGCTGCACCTGCCGCCGGTGGAAGGCGGTGATGTTCTCAGCCGCTCGCTCCATGGCCCGCAGCACCTCGGCGGGCACAGCCGCCACGGCGGCGTTGATCTCCGCCTCGCTCACCGTGAGCGTGTCCGCCATCAGCCGCACACCGTCAAACCGCTCGGTGTAGGCAAAGGCCGCCTCGTCCCCGCGGGTGCGCACATCCTCCACAATGGCGCGCGCGGTCTCCCGCACGTCGGCGGGGATGCCGCGCTCCCGCCCTGCCAGCCGGGCCAAGAAGGCCCTGCGCCCCGCGTCGTCCAGCCGCTGCACCGCGATCATTGCCGCACCTCCTCCAGCGCTTTTCGCATCCCCTCGATGAGGGGCTTCACCCGATCGCCCTTGGTCTTCAAGCTCACGCGGTTGACGATGAGCCGGGCGCTGATGGCGCAGATTTCCTCCAGCACCTCCAGGCCATTCTCCCGCAGGGTGCGACCGCTCTCCACAATGTCCATGATGACATCCGACAGCCCCACCAGCGGGCCCAGCTCCACCGAGCCGTTGAGCTTGATGATGTCGATGGGAATGCCCTTCGCGCCGTAGAAGTCAGCGGCGATGGCGGGGTATTTGGTGGCCACGCGCAGGTTGACCGCCGTCACCGCGCGGTCGCGCTCCTCCGGGAAGCCGGCAATGCACATGCGGCACCGACCAAAGCCCAGATCCAGCATCTCATAGACCGACGCGCCCGACTCCATGAGCGTATCTTTACCCACGATGCCGATGTCGGCTACGCCGCGCTCCACATACACGGGCACGTCGCTGGGCTTGACGAGCAGGAACCGCGTCGTGCCGGCGGCGTCCTCCATCACGAGCTTCCGGCCGGGGTCGTAGAAGGCCGCGCAGTCCACGCCGCAGCGCTCCAGCAGTCCCACGCCTTGCTCGGCAAGCCTGCCCTTGGGCAGGGCCAGGGTCAGCACGCTCATGGCCGCTCCTCCTTCCACACCTCGGCATAGGCATCACCCTGCCAACGCAGGGCCATAGCCGCCCCCCGCTGCCGGGCGTAGGCGATGAGCCCGTCGGGCTCGCCGTAGAACTGCTCCACCCGCAGGCCGTCGGCCCGCAGGGCCTGCAATGCCGCCAACGCCGCCGCGCCGTCCCCGGCGCTCACCGCCGCCACCGCGTCCACCGGGCGGCTGCCGTTGAGGTTTCCCTGCCGCTCCAGCGCGATGAGTACGGGCTTGACGTACAGGGCAAAGCCCGTGGCCGCCATGGGTCGGTCAAACTCGGCCATCAGCCCGTCGTATCGGCCACCTGCCAGCAACGGGTACCCCAGGTACTGCGAAATGCCGCGGAAGATGACGCCCGAATAGTAATTGATGCTCTGCACCATGCCCAGATCGATGCTGACGTGCTCATCCAGCCCGTAGCCGGAGAGGACGGCCAGCGTCTCCCGCATGGAGCGGATGGCCCGGCGGCTGCGGCTGTTTCCGGTGTAGCTGTCGGCTACGTCCAGTACCTCGGGCCCGCCATAGAGCATGGGCAGCTCCAGAATGCGGTTGCGCAGCTCCCCGCTGACGCCAGCTTCCTGCATCAGCATCTCAATGGCCAGCATGTTCTTATCGTCCACATGCAACCGCACCTGTTCGGATTGCTCCGGCGACAAGCCCGCTTCTTCCATCAGGCCCTTGAAGAACTCCACCTGACCGATGTCAATCTGGAAGTCGGTGAGGCCCGCCGTCTTGAGGGCGGTAATGGCCAGGGCGATGACCTCAGCGTCGGCCAGCGGGCCGCTCTGGCCCAGGAGCTCCACCCCGGTTTGGGCGAACTCCCGCGCGCCACCGGCGTTGGGCGTGCCAGCAAACTGGTAGGCGTCCCCCACATAGAAAAGCCGCGCCACCGGCTGATTGGCAAGCTTGGTGGCCGCCACACGAGCCAGCGGCATCGTGAGGTCGGGCCGCAGCACCAAGAGCCGCCCCGAGCTGTCCGTCAGCTTGAAGAGTCGCTCCTGTTCAAAGTCCCCCACCGTACCGCGAAACACATCGTAATACTCCATCGAGGGGGTCTCCACCTCGTCATACCCCCAGGCGGCAAAGGTGCGGCGGGCTCGCTCCTCCAGGTCCCGCTTGTGGGCGCACTCCACCGGCAAATAGTCCTGCGTGCCCGGCGGAATGTGGTTTTTATAGTAATTCATCGTGTTCTCCTGCATTTTAACGCTTTACCGCGCTAATGTGATTGTATCACCCCTGCACGCTCCTGTCAAGGATACCGCAGCGGTATTCAATAGTAAAGATTTGCAAAGCGCGTAGACAAAAAGGGGCAGCCACTTCCACCTTGTCCCGCCCGATTCCGGCTGTCGATCAGCGACCAAACGAATGACCAGACTGCGATGTGTTAAGGCCTTGACTGTCGACGCACGATGGCAAAAACCGAGAGGTCACAAATACCGCTTGGTACAAACGTTTTCTCATTCCGCCCCAACCAGAAGTATTTCGACAAACTTTGATAATTTTTTACATTTGTTGTTATGCACAATATCCATTGGGTAACTATCTAGTAAAACATAATGCCTTTTGCCGTTCACCCGGGCTAGAGCTGTAAAAGGAAATCGGGAGATTGGAAGAGAGGACTGCGCAACATGAAAATCGGCACAAAACTCGTCGCATTCATTTTCGCCCTTCAGTTGATTGCCTTCGTGGCCATCGGCGTGATTGTATCGGACGCCTCCTCGAACAGTTTGTTCACCAGTTACCAAAGCAGCATGACCACCAGCGCCGTACAGTACGCAACCATACTGGATGACAAGATCAACGCGTACCAGGCGGACCTGGGAGCCCGCGCACAGAACATAGCGGATAAAATGCTTGCAGGCACCGCTGCCAAGTCTGTTCTTCAGGACAACCTGGATCAGGAGCGATATGCCAACCTGACCTACGTGAGCCTGAAGGGTGAAGAAACCAGCGTCACAGACGTGGTGGTGCCCTATGGAGAATTGGATGTCTACAAAGCCGCGCAACAGGGAACAGCCGGGCTTTCCGCCCCCATCGCCATCAACGACGACCCCGAACAACTGTACTTTTTGGGGGCGGCACCCGTTTTGCAAAACGGCCAGGTGCAAGGTGTCCTGCTGGCGGCAATCCCGTACGCCGGGCTCTACCAGTACATTGCAGACATCGATTTGGGCCAGACCGGCTACGCCTTTGTTAACGACAACACCGGCGCCACCATCATCCACCCGGTTACCGAGAAGGTCGTTACCCATGAGAACGCCAACGACCAGGTTGCCGCCAATCCCGCGCTTCAGCCGCTTGTCGACGTCCTCAAAAAGCAATCCAAGGGTGAGACCGGCTTCGACCAATATGTGTACAACGGCACCGCCAAATTCATGTCTTACGCCCCATCGCCGGCACTAGTTGGGCAATCGCGCTTTCCGTGCCGAAGGATGAGCTGTTCCAATCCATCAATCAATTGAAGCTCATTATCCTCGTCACGTTTGTCGTCGCGCTCATTGCCTCGGTCGCAGCCGTGCTGCTCTATTCCCGCTGGCAGATCTCCCAGCCGATTCACAAGCTTGTGGGCTATGCCAATCGGCTTGCGATTGGGGATGCCGACTTCACCGTATCCACAAAGAGCAAGGATGAGATTGGCATTCTGACCAAAGCGTTTGGGCGCATGACCGACGGCATACGGGAACAGGCCTCCGTGTCGGAGAGCATTGCCCGTGGCAACATGGACATTGCCCTCACCGCCCGCTCCGACAAGGACATCCTCTCCCTGAGCATGATCAGCGTCATCGGGTCGCTCAAAGGCTTGAGCGTCGAGTTTGAGAAGCTGATGGACGCCGTGTCCCACGGGGACTTCAGCCAGCGCGGGGACGAGACAAAGTTTGAAGGCCAGTACCTGGAGATGATCCAGGGCGTCAACGAGATTCTGGGGGAGACCGACAAGGCCTTCGCAGACGTAAAGCAAGCCTCTGCGCGCAACGAAAAAGGCTCGCGCTACATGCAGGCTGAGATTGACAAGCTGACCGTCAACATTCAGCGCCTGGCCCGTGGGGAACTGCTGTGTGACATGGAGGTGGCGCCGGGCGACGAGGACACTGCCGAACTTGCTGTGCTCTTTGGCGGCATCGCCGACAACCTGAAGGCCAGCGTAGACGCGTTCCAAACCTACATCGGCAACATCACCGAGACGTTGGGGGCCATCTCCCACGGCAACCTGGATATCGAGATCACCGGTGACTACCAGGGTGACTTTGCCTCCATCAAGGATGCGCTCATCACCATTGTGGACTCCCTCAACGACATGATGGAACAGATGAACAACGCGGCCAACCAGGTGGCGGCCGGCACCGGCCAGGTGTCCGACGGCGCGCAGGCCCTCTCCCAGGGCGCAACCGAACAGGCCAGCGCCATCGAGGAATTGACGACCTCCCTCAATGAAATTGCCGCGCAAACCCGGCAAAACGCTGCCAACGCGCACGAGGCCAGCGAACTGGCAACCATCGCACGCAACAACGCCGCGCAGGGCAACGAACAAATGAAGCAGATGCAGCAAGCCATGACGGGTATCAACGAGTCGTCCTCCAGCATCTCCAAGATCATCAAGGTCATCGATGACATCGCGTTCCAGACGAACCTTCTGGCATTGAACGCCGCGGTGGAGGCCGCCCGTGCCGGGCAGCATGGCAAGGGATTCGCCGTGGTGGCTGAGGAAGTTCGCAGTCTCGCCGCGCGCAGCGCAGCCGCGGCCAAGGAAACGACCACCATGATTGAGGAATCCATCAAAAAGGTGCAGACCGGCACGGTGATCGCCGACGCCACCGCCGAAGCGCTGAGCAATATCGTAGATGACGTGGACAAGGCGACGGTGCTGGTGGAAGGAATTGCCCAGGCCAGCGCCCAGCAAGCCGGTGCGGTGGCGCAGGTACACACCGGTGTGGAGCAGGTGTCCCAGGTGGTGCAGACGACCTCCGCAACGGCGGAGGAAAGCGCCGCCACCAGCGAGGAACTGGCCGGCCAAGCGGAAACCCTCAAACAAATGATCGCACACTTCCACCTGAAAGGGGCACAGGCAGCGCAGCCCCGCACACAGGCAAACACCGTCCGGCAATTGGCAAGCGGCAAGACCAACAAACCGAAAATCGCACTGGGCGACACCGAGTTTGCCAAATACTGATCCAAGGCAGAATTGAACCAACCATCCCTCAGATGCCCCATGCCAATGGCGTGGGGCATCTTCTTTTCTTCCGGCAGCTCCATTCCATTGCGGTCAGCGGAGTGCATTGCGGACAACGCAAAACCCTGCGTCCAATGATCTGTTTGCAATTTCAAATCAATATTGACTAACGATTCTCAATAATGTAACCTGTAATAAGTAATGAGAGGTGATACCATGATCGGAGCCGATGATTTTGAGGCCACATCCATCGACGAGCTGGCGCAGGGAGTTCGTCATGCTGACGGCAGCTGGCATTGCCTGTTCTGCCAGGCGGTCTATGGCGACGACGAAGTCCACCCGGTGGATGGGCGTTTCTTCACCGCCGAGGGCGCGGTGCGCCGCCACGTGGCCGAGGCCCACGGCCCGGCGTTCCCGGCCCTGCTGGCACAGGAGCGGAAATACCTGACACTCACCGACCACCAGGCGAACATCCTGGGGTTGCTCTTCGCCGGCAGGAGCGACCGGGAGGCCGCCGCCGAGGCCGGCAGTAGCCCTGCGGCCATCCGCAACCTGCGCTTCCAGCTGCGGGAGAGGGAAAAGCAGGCCAAGGCCTTCCTGGCGCTGATGGCCGCCTTCCGCGCCGGGCAGGGCAAGAAGCGCGATGAGGAGAAGCATCTGCCCATCCCACCGGGCGCGACGATGGATGACGACCGGTTCCGCATGACCACTGAGGAGGAAGCCGCTGCCCTGAAGGCAAGCTTTGGCCCTGATGGACGGTTGCGCCACTTTCCCGCGCGGGAGAAGCGCAAGATTGCCGTGCTCCGCCACCTGGCGCAGCGCTTCCAGCCCGGGCAGCGCTACACCGAGCGGGAGGTCAACGAGCGCATCGGCTATGAGGACTTCGCCACCGTGCGGCGCTACCTCATTGAATATGGGTTCCTGGCCCGCTCCACCGACTGCAGCCAGTACTGGCGAAAGGAAACAAAAGATGACTGACGAGATTCGCACCTTTCTGGATAAAACGGGGCGGCTAAAGCACTGGCCGTCGCGCCGGCACCACAAGGATGCCGTGCTGCGTTGGCTGGGGCTTTGCTTCGCGCCGGGCCGCTTCTACACCGAGCGGGAGGTCAACGCCATCCTGGAGCAGGCACATAGCTTCGGGGATTTCTTCCTGCTGCGGCGGGAGATGGTGGAGGCCGGCGTGCTGCAGCGCACCCGCAACGGCGCGAAGTACTGGCGTGGCCGGCTCTGGCCCCATTGGCAGCCCTTTGAGAGCGAACGCTTGACCGTGAAAGCTGCTGACAGCGACGACTTCCCAGCGCTGTGGGCGGTGTACGACGCCTGCCGCCACGATGCGCTGTGGGAGGGGTTGGACGAACCCTGCAACGAGGAAAGCCTGCGGGGCGAGCTGGAGGGCCGCCGCCTGCCGCCGGATGGCAGCCCGGAGTTTGCCCACATGGCGCTGCTTACCCACCGGGAATCGGGCCGGCCGGCGGGGCTGGCCGCCACCTACACCGGCTACCCGCGGGAGAGAGCCAACTGGCTGGGGCTCTTTCTCCTCCACCCCGATTTCCGCCGCCAAGGCCTGGGGCGGGAGTTCATCGCCGCCTACCTGGCCGAGTGTGCCCTGCAGGGCTACGACCGCGTAGGCCTGGGCGTGTCGCTGCGCAACCAGGCCGGCATGAAGTTCTGGGTGGAGATGGGATACCGGCAGATCAGCAGCATGACGATGGAGGGCGAAAAGGTGCCGGGTCAGCCCGGCATGCTGGGCCTGTGGCAGGCTCTGGAGAACCCATGGCCGGTGGCACCACCAATGCCCGCCGAGCAGGAAGCCAGGGTGCCAGTGGCCGGGTCCAAGTGAACGCACCACGATGCAACCAACAGGCCGGAGCAATTGCTCCGGCCTGTTTCTTTCATTTCATTGCCAACCGCACGGCGCGGATGCCATGCTGCTCGGCGAAGGTCACAAATCCCTCTGACTCATATAGCGCCAGCGGGCCGTGGTAGTTGGCCGCCGTCCCCTCGGCCCCCAGCCGTGGGTAGGCTTCCACCACGTCGAAGCCCTCGGCCCGTGCCCCGGCACAGGCCGCCCGCAGCAGCGCCCGGGCCACGCCCTGCCGCCGGGCATCGGGCCGCACCACATAGCAGGTGACGGCGCACACCCGCAAGGTGCCATCGCCGGCAAGCTCCGGCACCGAGGAGTACATCGGCGAGGCCGCCCGGTCGTTGGCGTTGCACCAGCCGACGACCCTGTCACCGGCGTAGGCCAGGTATCCCCGCATCCGCCCGGCGACGACGAGGTCACTGACGGCGGCGCGGTTCTGCGCGCCGGTGCGCTCCATCCACTGCTCCTGCGTGCCGGGGAAGTGGTTGAAATAGCAATAGCAGCCTGCCCAGTGCTCGTTATCGGTGAAGGCATCCCGATCAAAGAAGGCAAGGTAATCCTCCAGCCGCTCCGGGGTCAGGGGCCTGATCTCCAGCTCCATCGTCGTCGACCTCCGCACTTTTCCCCATGGTACCACGGGGAGCGGCGGGGTGCAATCGGCGCTCAGAATGCCAATACGTCCGGCGTTTCAATAAACGAGATGGACACCTCATAGGCCGTGCGGTTCTCGGTCTCGCCGTCGGTCAGCTTCTTCTGGTACAGGCGGCTCTGCATGCGCCCGTGCACGCAGACTCGCTGGCCCACCTCCAGCGACTGGGCGAAGCGTGCGTTGCGGCCCCAGCAGATGACCGGGATGTAGTCCGACTTGTTGTAGGGGCGGTTGATTGCCAGCAGCAGGTCGGTGATCTCCCGGCCGAAGGGCGTGGTGCGGTAGACCGGCGCACGACAAACGTACCCCTCCAACAGCACCTGATTGGGGTTGTCGTTGATGTCCTCCGGCGGGGCGATGTGGCGGGCGAACACCGTGAGGATCAAGCGGTTCCGCCCCTCCACCATGCGGTTATAGGAGCGCAGCTGCCCCAGCACCGCCAGCTCGTCGCCGGTCGCCACGCTGACGAGATCCAGCAGCCGGTCAGAGACCATCACCGGCAGCGTGTCCGCCACGCCGGACAGACGCGGTACCTCCAGCATCAGCGTGAAAAACTGCTCGCCGTAGAGCGTGTGGGAATAGAGCGGCTCCTCCACCACGCGCCCCTTGAGCGTCACCTGGTTGTTCTCGTGGTTCCCCTTCTCCAAACGCCATCAACTCCGTGTGTCTTTTGATTGGATGTTGATATATATGCGCAGAAGCCGAGGCTATGTCAGGGTTTTGCGGGTATACGGCGCTGCCATTAGGCTGGAGTTATCGGACTTGGCTCACTTGCACAAACACCCGCCATCTGGCGGGTGTTTGTTTCGGGTGCCCGTTTCCGTGCCGATAGGCACATACGGGCCATTCCCTTTGTATCAATTGTGCGGCGGGGCTCCTACTGGCCGCTGATGCAGTCAACACGCCCGAACATCTGCGCCAGCCGCTCCAGCACCGGCGTCGGCAGCGGGGCTTTGCCGATGCTCCGCAGGTTCTCCGCCAGGTGTTTGGCCGATCCTGTTCCGGTCAGCGTCACATTGATGCCCTCGGTGTGGCGGCAGAAGCGATAGGCGGCCTCCATGATGGTGGCGGCATGGCCCTCGTTCACCAGGAAGTCGAGGATGTGCTCCTCCCCCGCCCGCGCGGGGTCGATTTGCCCGGCGGCAGCCATCTCCCGCACGATGCGCTGCAGCACTTCCGGGTTGGAGAGGGCGCTGCGCACGGCAAACATACACAACGTGCCAATGCGCTTCTGGCGCGTCAGGGGCAGCACCCTTTGGGCGGCCGACGGATTGAGCAGGTTGTAGCCAATCATCATGACGTCCCACACATCGTCGGCCAGCGCCAGCGCGGCCATCTGGTGGGTCGTATCCGTGCCGAAAAGCTCGGTGATGCCGATGAAACGGATCTTGCCCTTCTCTCGCATCTTAATGAGCTCGGGCACAAAGCGGTCACGCGCGGCGGCATAGTCCTCCGGCCGCATGCCGTGCAGATGGTACACATCAATCACATCGGTCTGCAACTCCCGCAGGGAGGCATCGACACTCTGTTCCAGCGCCTCCGCCGGCTGCATCACGCCATCCTTGGTGTAGGAGAACTTGGTGGAGAGCACATAGCCATCGCGCGGTATCCCGCGCAGGCCCTCGCCTACCGCCGGCTGGGTGCCATAGGCCTCCGCCGTGTCAAAGAAGTTGACGCCGTTCTCCCAGGCGCAGCGAATGACGCCGCAGGCGTTGTCCAACCCCTTGGTGAACATCCCCAGGCGGCTGAACCCGCCGCAGCCCAGCCCTGCCACCGTCACGTTTAGCCCGGTTCGTCCCAGTGTAACCTTTTCCAATGTACGATCCTCCTGTCATGCAGTTTGCGCCCACCGCGCGGCCAGCGCAACACCCCGCGCAACCGGAACCGCAGGCACAATACGCTGCCGCCATCCCTTTCCACATGTTGTGGTATGCAACAGCATACCACAACCCGGATGCACCGCCAGCTATTGTCGAGACACAATCGTTACATTCTGGCGGCAAGGGGTTGCCAGGTGTGTACCATTTGTCGCCACGATCTCACTGTCAATCAACAGCGACACCCTGCCCGCATCGGCCAAACAGGACTTGGGGCGAACGGTGAGTTCACAGCCCGAAGCATCCAGCTGGCAGAGCAAGGGAAATGCATTCCCCTTCTCGTCAGCCAGATAGATGCGCTCATTCCAGTTTGTTTTTGGGTCCAAGGGTACGGAGAACTTGACGCGCCAGGAAAATGATTGACTGCGCGAGACCTCCGCCGCCGCAAATGCCTGTGCATTGGAGAGGTTACTTAGCTTCACCGCCCCCGGCAGCAGGTCGATTGTGTCGGTCACAGTAGTCTCGCCCTCTGTGTGGCTGTAACGGAGCTTTGCATTGTCCAGCTTCAGGTCGCTCAGCATGGCATCGCCATAGAGCAGCACCGGGTCGCCCTGCCCATCGTACTTGTAAAGGGAACCGTCGTTCAGGTTGAGGTAATACAGAACGCCGTTGAAAAACGCCATCTGATACGCAAACACATCCGGCAGCACCGTCTGCCGGTCGGCGCAATCCAGACTCATGCGCTCGATTCCCGCCTGTCCATTGAAATAAACACCCTGCCCTTCCACATCCAGCGCGTAGCACCAGCCGGTTTGGGCATAGGCGTTGTATTTCGTGTCGACACAAGCGGGTGGAGGCGTCCCCTCGATCTGCCTTCCGTTGAGGAAGACGCCCTCGGAGGTGTAGCCGTTGTCTTCCATGCTTTTGGCACGAGTCCCGTCATCCAACAGCAGCGTGTTCAGGTTGTTCATGGTGTCCCCCGGGTTGCCCGCCCCCCAGGTTGTATCGCTGTTGTACCATTTGCCATCGATGTTTACCACATTCCAGGCGTGGGGCTCGTTGCTCACATACTCCGCTTGCACCCCACACTGGTTCAGCAGGTACCGCATGAGGAGCGCATAACCCGAGCAGATGCCTTGTCCTTGGGTCACAATGCTGTAGGGCGTCCATGTGTTCACGTCGTCCATGTCTGATGTGTAGTTTGACAGGCGGCAGACAGCGTCATACAGCGCAACGAGCTTTTGCAGATCGGTGTAGCCTTCGGGTGCCACATCATAGATGAGGTGCCCCAACTGCGCGTGGAAGGTTTCCGTGTCGCGCAGAATCTGCTCACGATCGCCCGTGTAGGAAAAGGTGACGGTCTTTCCATCTCTGCTAACGTGAAAATCCTTGAGATAGAACAAGCGAAAGCCCGTGTCCACGCTGGCGACCAGATTGTTCATCATAATACGGGAGTAATGAAACGAAGAAACGTCCAGTTTCTTCTGCCTCTTCTCAATGGCGCGGTACACCGTGTTGAATATGTCACGGTCCACCAGGGAGGGATCCACCAGACCGTATCGGAGCAACGCATGGGGGTCGTCCACAGCCTCGGAAAACACCTCCGGGTCGGGTACAACGCGGATGCCCTGCACGGCAAGGGGCGGTACGGGCGTCGGCGTCGGGGCCGCAGTGGGGGTGGTGGCACTCTGCTCTGCGGTGGGCTGCCCGGTGCCCACATTGGCAGTTGTGGGGGCTGCAACCGAACTCCCAGATGTACCAACCCCGCAGCCAGTCAGCGCGACAGACACCATCAGCAGAAAACAAAGCGCAAAAGAAATGGCAGAAAGACGAACTCGCATGTTTGCCAGCCTCCTCATCCTGCCACTTTGATGGAACGGCAATCCAGATGGTTCCAGCATTCACCCAAAATGATGGCCATAGAAACAAAAAACATTGCTTGAAAGGATTGCGTCCCTATCCCCTTACAGGTCGTCCACCAGCGCGCCGCTCTTGGCATAGGCCGTGCTGCGGGCCTCAAAGAAGTCGGTCTTGATGGTGTTGGCGTTGCTGTACTGGCTGACCCACTGCATCGTGGGCGGCTCCTCGTTGTGGGCGTCGTAGAGGCCGTCAAAGCCCAGGTTGGCGCAGCGTAGGTTACCCAGGTACTGCACGTAGTCGGTGATCATCTGTTTTGTCAACCCTACCACGCCATCGCCGATGGCGTAATGCCCCCAGGCGATCTCCTGCTCGCACCCCTCGCGGATCATCCCGCGGTAGACGTCCACAAGCTCTGGCGTGAACAGCTCGGGGTTCTCCTTTTTGAGCTCCAGCAGGATGTTGCGGAACAGCCACAGGTGGGTGTTCTCGTCGCGGTTGATGTAGCGGATGACCTGCACAGAGCCGGGCATACGGTTGTTGCGCCCCAGGTTGTAGAAGAACATGAAGCCGCTGTAAAAGTAGACGCCCTCCAGGATGTAGTTGGCCACGATGGTGCGCACCAAGTGGTAGGGGCTTTTCTCCCGCTGGAAGGCGTTGTACTGCTCGCCGATGAAGGTGTTGCGCCGCAGCAGGTGCTCGTCGCCCCGCCACTGGTAGAGCACTTCGTCACGCTGCTGGGGCTCGCAGATGGTATCGAGCATGTAGCTGTAGCTCTGGCTGTGGATGGCCTCCTGGTAGGTCTGGATGGCCAGGCACAGGTTGACCTCGTTGGCGGTGACGTACTCCCCCACATAGGGCAGGTTCGCCGTCTGGATGCTGTCGAGAAAGATGAGGAACGACAGAATCTTGTCGTAAGCCCGGCGCTCGGCAGCGGGCAGGTTGGGGTAGTCCTTCACATCGGTGGAGAGGTTGACTTCCTCCGGGATCCAGAAGTTGTTCATCGCCTGGCGGTACCAGTCGCTGGCCCAGGGGTACCTCAGGTTGTTGAAGTCGTTGAGGTTCGTCGTGTCGCCGCCGATGATGCGGCGATGGCTCACATCGGTGTCCCCGTTGGGGTTAAAAAGCGGCTTTTGACGGAGCAGATCCATGGTGATACCCTCCTCTCTCTTTGCGCGGTGCCGTGTTCAGGATGAGCACGCCACGCAGTCCTCCACTTCCAGGCTCTTGCTGCGGATGTAGTAGATCGTCTTGACACCGTGCTCAAAGGCCTGAATGTAGAGCCCCAGCACCTGGCGGAAGGTGAACTCCGTGGTGATGTACAGGTTCACGCTCTGCGCCTGGTCAATGTGGCGCTGGCGCACGCCCGCCGCCCGCACCGACCAGCTCTGGTCGATATGGTGGGCGTTCTTATAGTACCAGAAGGTGTCCAGGTTCAAGTCCGGCGCGACACGGGGCATGAGGCCGTTCTTCTTCTCCTCCAGGAAGAACCGGTTCATGATCGGGTCCACCCCGGCGGTGGTGCCGGCAATGATGCTGGTGGAGCTGGTGGGCGCCACGGCCAGCAGCCAGCCATTGCGCAGGCCGTGCTGTGCCACCCGGCGGCGCAGGGCATCCCAGCTCTCGCTGGCGTAGCCACGCTTGCTGAAGTAAGCGCCTGTCTGCCAGTCGCTGCCGGGGAAGTACTCATAGGCACCCTTCTCGGCAGCATTGTCGCAGCTGGCGGCGATGGCCGCGTGGTTGATGCGCTCAAAGAGGCCGTCCACGAAACGCAGGTGCTCCTCACTCTCCCAAGGGATGGAGCGCTTGGCCAGCATGTGGTGGTAGCCGCTGATGCCTAAGCCAATGGGCCGGTAGCGGAGGTTGTTGACCTTCGCATAGGGCACCGGGAAGAAGTTGAGGTCGATGACGTTGTCGAGCGCTCGCACGGCGCTGCGGGTGACATCTTCCAGCTCGTTGGCATCGTCCAGGTCAATGTGACCCAGCGAAAGGCTGGCGAGGTTGCACACCACGAAGTCCCCCGGGCGGGTCACGGTGACGACGACGGTCTCGCCGTCCACGGTCTCCACCGTCTGGGATACGCTCTCGATGGCGCTCATGTTCTGGGCGATCTCGGTGCACAGGTTGCTGCAATAGATCATGCCACGGTGGGCGTTGGGGTTCATGCGGTTAACGGCGTCACGGTTGAAGGCGAAAGGCGTACCCGTCTCCACCGCGCTCTTCAGGATCAGGCGCACCAATTCCTTGATGGGAATGACGCGCTTGTGGATGCGCTCATCCTCCACGCACTCGCGGTAGCGGGTCTCCCATTCCTCCCCCCAGCTGTCCTCCAGTGCGTAACCACGCACGGTCTGGATCTCGTGGGGGCACATCAGGTACCAGCTGCCCTCCAGGTTCTCCCGCGCCATCTTCCAGAAGAGATCGGGATAGCACACGGCAGGGAACACGTCGTGTGCCTTCATTCGGTCATCGCCGTTGTTGGTGCGCAGCTGCAGGAACTCCGGCAAATCGCGGTGCCAGGCATCCAGATACACCGCCACGGCCCCTTGGCGCACGCCCAGTTGATCCACGGCCACGGCGGTGTCGTTGGCCAGCTTGATCCAACGGATGACACCACCCGCCGCGCCCTCAAACCCACGAATGGCGCTGCCGGCGGCACGCACCTTGCCAAAATAGAGCCCCATGCCGCCGCCATACTTGCTGACCTGGGCAAAGTTGTCAATGCTGCGGTAGATGCCCGTCAGGCTGTCGGGCACGGTATCGATGAAGCAGGAGGACAGCTGATGGAAGGGCTTGCGGGCGTTGGCCAGCGTGGGGGTAGCCATGGTCACCTTTTGGGTGCTCAGCATGTCATAGAAGCGGCGCACCCACCCCAGTCGGTCATTCGTCTCCAGCATGGCCAGGTGCAGCGCGATGCCCAGGAACATCTCCTGGGGTGTCTCCAGCGGCTCACCCTGGTGGCTGCGAATGACGTAACGGTTGAGCAGCAGCTCCAGCCCCGAGTAGGTGAACAGTCGATCCCTTCGGCTGTCCATGAGGGTTGCCGCCTCATCGAGCTCCACCGGGGTGTAGTGCTGCAGAATGTAGTCGCCATACAGGCCCTGCTCCGTCCAAAAGGCGACCTTCTGGGCGAAGGTCTGCAGCCGGTATGCCTGCAGCGACTGGGCCAGACGCTGCCCAAACTGCAGCGCCAGCAGCCGCGCGGCGATGAACTCCCACCGGGGCGCGTCCTGTGTCGTCAACTCCACCGCGGCCTTGATGAGGGCGGAAAGCGCCTCGCCATTGGTCATGCCGGGCTTCTGGAAGCTCAGAAACTTACCCTCCAGCCGATCCAGCGAATAGGCGTCATCGGTGTAGTCCGCCTGCGCTCTACGCAGCGCATCCAGCAGCTCGGCCCAGTCGCCGAAGTGCCCGGCGATGCGGTGCCGTGCCGCCCGGCGCTTGCCATGCTCACTGCGGTAGAGGATGTAGCTTTTGCTGACGTCGTAGTAGCCCTGCTCCATCAGCGTCGTTTCCACCAGGTCCTGGATGCTCTCCACCGACACGGGACCGGTGAGCGCGGCGACCTTCTCCCCCACCTGCGCCGTCAACGCCTGCAAGTGCGCGTCATCCACTGCCTTGCCCACGCTGGCAAAAGCCTTGCCCATGGCCGCCATAATCTTGTTGGGCAGGTATTCTTCCATCCGGCCATCCCGTTTTGTAATCTGCATCGCGGTCAGCGTCCTCCCGGTCATCCCTTGGGCTCCGCCACACAAACCAAAGGCGGTATAACCCAGTTTGTATCGTTTGCAATATTTTACCACAACATATTGTATGGCGCAATGCACTCTGTGTAATCCAACGCTGTACCTCGGTTCCGCGGGAAGCAATCCCGCTCACTGGGGGGAAGCGTCTACACCGCTCGCAGTGCATCCCGGGTCAATGCACTGCGAGCAGGGACGTCTCCACAGCAAACCGCCATCCCTCACAGAAATAGAGAACCCGGCCAAAACTTGGCCGGGCTTCCCTCACCTGAACTTCTTTGATTTTTTACGTGCTTCTATTGCTTTCTTCTTGCGGCGTACGCTCGGCTTCTCATAATGCTCACGCCGACGCACTTCCTTCAGAATGCCAGAGTTCTGGCATTTCTTCTTGAATCGTTTGAGAGCACTTTCAATTGATTCGTCTTTACCAACTCGTACCTCAGACACTACAACGCCCCTTTCGTTTGGGTTGCCCGCATAATTGCCTTTATCGTCCCATTCGTTGCGGACAACCATACTGATTATATTCGTTCTTTGGCGCTTTGTCGATATTTATTATTGCTCCGGGGCACATTAATGCCAATAACATTCCAAAATGTCTGCATGAGCGTTTCTCTTACCGGGTGGAACACTCATCCACTGCCACAACCGGCATGGATTTCCGACGAGAAGCGAAGCTTTCACCCCTCTGCAGTGCGCGAGAGCCGCCGGTTTCTTTCACCCAGCAAGGAACGAGTGTTTGTGTTCCCGCTGTTTACCGGTTGATTGGCTGTCAGTGTTGGCAACTTGATCTGAAATAACCAAACCATGGTATATTCCAATTTGATTTCATGGTACCCTACCGATGAAAGTCTCTCTCATTTTAAGAAACTTGAGTGTTTCTGCCATACGCATGGGCAGCCTGTACTTTCGTTCATTGCGCAGGACATTTCTGCCGTGATACTGTTATTTTGCATGATAATGGTGGCAAGTACCCCATAGAGGATAATGCCCGGAATCCATGCTCATCCAGGAGGCGCGACGGCCAAGACAAAACCGGGCATACGATCTGCCGATTTCGTTCCCGTTTCTTTAAGGAGGTTGTTATGAAAAAAAAACTACTGTCACTTGCGCTCACATTTGTGTTGTTGCTGGGGTTCCTTCCCACAACAGCCGCCGCTCAACAGTACTATTGGAATTTTGAGGACATTGCCATTGGCGCATTGCCTGCCGGGTTCACAACAGCTGAACTGGATGGGGCCACTTACAACGCACAGATTTCAGGCCATTTCCCAAATGGCTGTGCTGCTGCCGTTTCCACCTTTGATACTAACAAATCTGTGTTTATGGGTTCCTGGTTTACAGATCCCACCATCCAAGCCAACCGGTGGCTCATCTCCCCCGCGCTTGCGATCGATGGGCAAAACGATGTGTTACGCTGGGCAGCAAAGTCGGCAGATCCGAGCTATCCTGACTCCTACAACGTTAAGCTCTCCACCACGGGCAATCTACCTGTGAATTTCAATCAAACACTGCTGTCTGTGACCGACGAAAATCCAACCTTTCAACAGCACTATGTGGACTTGAGCGCTTACACAGGCCAAACCGTGTACATCGCATTCCAACTTGTGAGCGTGGATAAATTCCTTCTCTTGCTTGATGACATCGGGTTGGTCGACTCCATCCCCTCCGGCCCGCTTAGGGTGAATGCCGGTATCGATGCAACCATTTTCCAAGGCCAGAGCGTCACGCTAAGTGCGACCGCAGCTGGGGGCACCCCGCCTTATTCTTACAGTTGGAGCGACGGAACCAGCACGGTCGGCACTTCATCGAGCATCACGGCATCCCCCGCTGTGGATACCACATACACCTGTACTGCGACAGATTTGACAGGCCAAGTGGTTGCAGACAGTGTTCTGGTGAGCGTCCTTCCCTCTCCCTACACCATCACCGCTTCGCCATCTACCCTCAATTTTGGCGACCTGCCGGAAGGCTACCCAGGGCTGCCCGCTGCTCAAACTGTTACAGTGACAAATACCGGCAACCAGACGGTCGCCTTGACAGCGCCAACCAGTGCGAACTACGCCATCGGCTTGCTGTCTGCCACCACGCTGGCGGCGGGCGGGAGTGCAACCTTCACCGTGCAGCCCAAGGCTGAGCTTGCTGTCGGCAACTACAACGAAACCCTCGTCGTCAGCACCGACCAAAACACAAGCGCACAAGTTGCAGTCAGTTTCAACCTGTTCCATCCATTGCCCTCCTCCTACGCCATCGCCGTCAGCGCCAACAACAGTGCGTACGGCACGGTGAGCGGCGGCGGCAGCTATGAGGTGAGTAACACGGCCACCGTGAAGGCCACGCCCAAGGCGGGGTACCGGTTCGTCCGCTGGCTGGAGGGCAGCACCGCCGTCTCCACCAACGCAACCTACGCCTTCCCCGTGACCAAGGCCAGAACGTTGAAGGCCGAGTTTGCGGCCATCACCACGCCGGTGCTGACGGTGAAGACGACGACAACCACCGGTGCCACCCTCAATTGGACGGCGGTGGCCGGCGCGACGGGGTATGAGGTGTACCGCGACGGCGTGCGGGTGGATCTCGTAACGTCCACGGGGTACACAGCCAAGGGCCTGTCTGTGGGTAAAGCCTATCTCTACAAGATCCGCGCCCGTTGCGCGGCCACCACGGCCACGACGTACAGCGCCTACTCCACCACGGTGGTGGTGCGGCCCCTCCCGGCCGCGCCCGCGGGGGTGAAGGCGGCGTCAGCGGGTTACAACAGTGCGAAGGTGAGCTGGAACGCGGTGACCAGCGCGACAAAGGACCAGGTGTACCGCGCCACCAGCGCCAGCGGCAGCTACACCTACCTGGGGGAGACGAGCGCCGCCAGCTACACCAGCACCGGCCTGACGATTGGTAAGACCTACTACTACAAGCTGCGTGCCTACAGCATGGTGGGCACGGTGAAGGTGACCGGGGCCTACTCGGCGGTGGTGAGCGCCAAGCCGGTGCCGGCGACCCCGACGGGTGTCACGGCCACACGCGTCAGCAACAGCTCCCTGAAGGTGAGCTGGAGCGCGGTGAGAGGAGCCACCGGTTACCAGGTGTACCGGGCGACGAGCAGCGGCGGCACCTACACCAAGATCAAAGAGACGACGAGCCTCAGCTACACCAACACAGGCCTGACGGACAATAAAGCGTACTACTACAAGGTGCGGGCCTACCGCACGGTGGGTTCTGCCAAGGTGTATGGCGCTTACTCGGCCATCGTCTACGCCAAACCCTGAGAACAGCGGAAGCATGCCAAAGGAGCGATTCCATCAGGAATCGCTCCTTTTCCATATACGAATGGATGAAACACGGAATTTCCCAACCACAGAACAGTTTTTGATTGCACTCCGCATTGGCTGAGAAAATGTGATCCACGATAGAACGAAAACCGGGGTTCCGACGCTCTTTCGCGTTGCATATCATTTACAGTATACCACCACCAAAAACGAAAACCCTAACGAAAACTGGATGTAAGGATTCAAAAGATGTTTGATCTGCCTGACTCAAATGCCGGATGGAAATTTGACAACAGCTATGCCCTTCTGCCGGCCGTTTTCTTTACGCGTCTCACCCCCACACCCGTGCCTTCCCCGCAATTGGTTCTGTTCAATCACGCATTGGCTGACGAGCTGGGGCTGTGCGCATATGCCCTGCAAAGCCAAAGCGGCGTGGCGGTGCTTGCCGGCAATCGAACCCCTGAAGGAGCACTGCCCTTGGCACAGACATATGCCGGGCACCAATTCGGCTATTTCACCATGTTGGGGGACGGCAGAGCCTTGCTGCTGGGGGAGCAGATAACGCCCAAAGGCGAACGGGTGGATATACAACTCAAGGGAGCCGGACAAACGCCATACTCCCGCGCAGGGGACGGCAGAGCGGCCCTCGGGCCGATGCTGCGGGAGTACATCATCAGCGAAGCGATGCACGGGCTTGGAATCCCCACGACCCGCAGCCTTGCGGTCGTTTCCACCGGTGAGGCGATTCTGCGCGAAACAGCATTGCCCGGTGCCATCCTGACACGTGTGGCCACCAGCCACATCCGCGTGGGCACATTTCAATATGCGGCAAAATGGGGAAAAGGGGATGATTTGCGCGCTCTGGCGGATTACATTCACCAAAGGCATTTTGAAGGCATTGAGCCCGATCAGAACCGCTACTACCATCTGCTGCAGGAAGTGATCCGCCGACAGGCTCAGCTGGTTGCCAAATGGCAGTTGGTTGGCTTCATCCATGGGGTGATGAACACCGATAACATGGCCATCAGCGGGGAAACCATCGACTACGGCCCTTGTGCCTTTCTGGACACCTACGACCCGAAAACGGTCTTCAGCTCCATTGACCTCCACGGCCGTTATGCATACGAAAACCAACCACTCATCGCCCAGTGGAATCTGGCGCGGTTTGCCGAAACACTGCTCCCCCTACTGCACGAAGAACCGGACGAGGCACGTACCCTGGCGCAGGATGCGGTATCCGGTTTTGCAGGGCAATATCACGCCGCTTGGCTTTCTGGGATGCGGGCAAAACTGGGGATGATCGGTGAAGAGGAGCAGGACGAAGCGTTGACGGAAGATCTCTTAGGCATCCTGCAAAACCAAAGCGCTGACTTCACAAACACCTTCCGCGCCCTGACCTATCATGAGATCGAAAGCTCCGCACTATTTGAGATCCCCGATTTTCAGCAATGGCACCAGAAATGGAAGGCACGATTGGCGCGGCAGCCGGAATCGGAATGCTCAGCCTATGATTTGATGAAAAAAAGCAATCCTGTGGTTATCCCCCGGAATCACCGGGTGGAAGCCGCGCTGGAATCTGCCGTTGTGAATGGCGATCTCACGCCTGTGGAAAAGCTGCTCCATGTCTTGGCTGATCCCTACGCAAACACGCCTGAACAGATGGAGTACGCGACGCCGCCCGAGCCCTCCTCCTGTGCATACCGCACATTCTGCGGCACGTGAAGGGAGGTCACCTCGCAGCAGGTGACAATTGTCTGACAGCGCCCAACAGACCGCCTCCACTGCATGCACATGGAAAAGTGCCCTGTCATGGCCGATCTATGCGACCAACGAGGGCAGACTGGCGACCGCAGAATCTCGAATCTTCTTCCGTCCCTTCGACTGATTTTGGCTTTGCGAATAACAGATTGCCAAATTGAGCCCCAAAACCCAAAAAGCAAACAAAAAGCAACCTTTGAATGCCAATTTGCCCGCTCATTTCCGTCTCGCCCACAAAAATGGAAATGAAAGAAGGGAACTACGAAAAAAGCGCCGAATAAACCGGGTGCAGAAGTGGCCAAAGCCTGCCTTTGACAATCATGGCCGGAATGCTACTGGAATGCTACAATCGCAGAACAGCGATTTGGTTTGAGGCCACGGCACTTTGTCAGACCATCGAAATGCGGGCCTCGTGAAAGGATGGGACGGCATGAGAGAGTTCTTCAAGAAGGACCTGATTGAGTCCAAATACGTGCATCGTCCGCTGAGAATCCATGAAGAGGAAATGCGCGAACACCGCTGCCAGAGCAAACGGGTGCTCAGCAGCACGCTCCTTGACGACCTGACAACCCTTGACCACTGGGAAGCCGTTGGCCCCTATGCCCATATGGAACTGAGCCGGGAGCATGTGAAAACCTGCGTCAACTCCTTGAAATTCACCTCCCCCACCCGGATTGAGCAATGGGAGCGGACGCGTGGACGCATCTACACCATCCCCAAGGTCATCCGACGGGTGGACCATGAAAACTGGGAGCACATCAATCGCATCTCCTTTTGGGTATACGCCGATATGCCGGGCTACCGCAGCATCTGCCTGCGCATGCAGTTCCTCAATGGCGGCGCGCACCGTGTGCCGGACAAGTATGACCGCGAAGGGCACCACAACATCAACCTCACCCACGCCAAGTGGCAGCATGTCTCCGTCGAAATCCCCGACGTGCACCGCGAGGACATCATTGGCCTCAGTTTTGAATACGACATGGTCGGCGAAGAGATCACCTCCACCAAAACCGCATGCTGGTACATCACCGACATCATGCTGGAAACCCTTGCCGTGGAAGACCTGGACAACATCGAAGGCTGGCAGGTTGGCCAACACCGCATCGCCTTCTCCGGTTCAGGGTACCAACCCGGCAGCCGCAAGACCGCCATCGTCAACGAGCCGGGCGCTGTGACCTTCAAACTGGTGGAGACGATGACCGGCCGCACGGTGCTGGAAAAACCGGTAGAACGTGTCGCCACCTCCACCGGGGAATACCAAGTGCTGGATTTCACCGAAGTCCATGAAAACGGCGAATACCTGATTGTATGCGGCAGCGCGGTCTCCAGGAGCTTTCCCATCCGGGACGATGCGTGGGAAGATTCCATCTGGAAGATGCTCAACTACCTGTTCTGCCAGCGCTGCGGGTTTGAAGTGCCCGGAAAGCACCTGGCCTGCCACAGGGATGTGGTGTGCTACCACGACGGACGGGGCATCGTCGTCAACGGTGGCTGGCACGACGCCGGGGACATGACGCAGAATCTCATCACCACCGCCGAATGCGACTACATGCTCTTTGAACTGCTAACCCAAGTAGAGGGCAATGAACCGCTCTACGAGCGCGTACTGGAAGAGGCCAAATGGGGTTTGGACTATGTGCTCAAAACCCGCTTTGGCGACGGTTATCGCTGCATCAGCACCAGCAAATCCTGCTGGACGGATGGCGTCATGGGCAACTCCGACGACATCAACTGCGAAGCGGGCCTCAAAGCCATTGAAAACTTTGCTGCCGCTTCCCTGGAGGCTCTCGCCTACCGCACCCTCCGTGGCGAAGACCCCGTTCTTGCCGATTATTGCTTGCAGTGCGCCAAAGAGGACTGGGCTTTCGCCTACGCGCAGAAGGACAACGAGGGCTACGACTCCTACGGCGACCCCAACCGCATCTCCTCGCAGGTCCTGACGTATTCCCTGGCCGTCCGCTCAGCGGTGGATCTCTACCGTGCTTGCGGTGAGGAAACATACAAAGAGCAGGCCACGGCACTCATCCGGGTTGTGATGGACTGCCAACAGGTGCAGACCACCGACTGGGACGTGCCCTTCGCGGGGTTCTTCTATGACAACACACGCAAGCGCCTCATCCAGCACTTCAGCCATCGCTCGCACGAGGCCGAGCCGATTTACGCGCTCACCCACCTCACCCAGACCTTCCCCAACCATGAGGACTGGACGAAATGGTACTACGCGCTGAGCCTGTACGGCGACTACAACAAGCGCGTCCACGAATACACGGCGCCCTACTACATGGCGCCGGCGTCCATCTACCAGGAGGACGAGTTCCTCGACGAAACCAACGACTTCGGTGCCCTGAGCCACGTCAACCACAACGATGAGATGCACAAGGAGTACGCCGACCAGGTTCGCACCGGGTTCCCATTGGGCAAGGGGTTCTACCTGCGCCGTATGCCGGTGGCCTTCGCCTACCGCGGCAATGGGGCCATCACCCTGGCCAACGGCAAGGCAAACGCCCTCTTGGGCAAGGCGAAGAACGACTTTGACCACGCCGAGCTCGCCCAACGCCAGCTGGAGTGGATCGTGGGGAAAAACCCCTTCGCGCAGTCGGTCATCTTTGGCGAGGGTTACGACTATTGCTCGCAGTATACCGTGCTCCCCGGTGAGATGGTGGGCGAGATGAGCGTGGGCATCGAGAACTACGAGAGCAACGACGCCCCCTACTGGCCGCAGATCAACACCTGTGTCTACAAGGAAGTGTGGACCCACGTCGTTCTCCGCTGGGGTTGGCTTCTGGCCGACACGTATGGTAACGCCCAAGTCAAGGGCGTTCTGAACCCCAGTGCCGGGGACATCACCTTCACGGGCAAGCTCACCAAAGCGGTCTATTGTTTCACCCCCTGCAAGGACACCAGCCTGTTCCGGGGCGAGCTCCCCGCGGGCGAATATGTGGTGGAGTATGACGGGCTCACCAAGAGCATCACCGCCGTTACGGGCAAATCATATACCCTCTCCCCTGACATGGCGGCCCTTGCGCTGGAGAGCACCACCCACGGCAATGCCGTGTACATCACCATCAAAACCTCTGGCAGGGGCAAGGCCACGCTTGCGGTGAAGGCGCAGAACATGCGGCTTGACTATGCCGGCGGGGAGATTGTGCTAGGCGATACCCTGACCATCGAAGGTGAAATTCTCGATCGGAACTTCCCCCATATGGCCGTCTTCATCCCCAACGGAAACCTCGACGAGAAGGTGGAGGTCTTTGGGCTGTAGCGCATTGCCCGGCAGCGTTGGCCGTCCCCGCGCGGGGCGGCCTCTTTGCTTTTCACCACGGCGCAAGGTAGCCCGCCTTCCATCCCTACATGCCAAGTGCGACAGCAAAAAAAGCGACGTTAAACTGCCCGAATCCTTCAGTCTCATTTCAGCAAACAAAGGTATGATGCACGAAAGGAACTGGCCCACCGGCATTGCCGGCTGAGGCATGTGGAAAGAAAAGCGGTTTCACAGGATTATGGCTTGTTTGGGGATCGGTATTTATGGCATAGTGGATTGGGGGGATCGGCCATGAAGGTGCTCATTGTAGAAGACGAACCGCGGCTGGCACAGGCGCTGGCCCAAATTCTCAAGGAAGAAAAAACCATGTCCGACGTGGTGCACGACGGGGAAGACGGGCTTGCTTATGCGCTCAGCGGCCAATACGATGTCATCATTCTTGATGTGATGCTGCCCAAGATGTCGGGCTTTGAGGTGGCCCAGCGCCTGCGCGCCGAGAAGAACGCCACACCCATCTTGATGCTGACCGCCAAGGATGAGGTGGCCGACAAGGTACACGGCCTGGACTATGGCGCTGACGACTACATGACCAAACCCTTTTCGCCGGAGGAATTGCTGGCGCGCCTGCGCGCGCTGGGCCGCCGCCCCGGTGACCTGGTGCATGAGGAACTTGAGTTTGCCGACCTGCGGCTGAATCTCTCCTCCAAAGCCCTCCACTGCGGCACCCGTTCGGTGGCGCTGTCCTTCAAGGAGTTCGAGATTCTCAAGATCCTGATGCTGGCCAAGGAGGGCATCACATCAAAGGAAACGCTGATTGTGAAGGTATGGGGTGCCGACTCCGAAGCGGAGGACAACAATGTGGAGGCATACATCTCCTTCTTGCGCAAGAAACTTGCCTTCCTGCGCTCTCACGTCAACATCACTGCCATCCGCCGCGTCGGCTATCGACTGGAGGGAGTCTCCCCGTGATACAGAGGTTACGCCGGAAATTCGTTCTCATCACCATGAGTCTGGTGTCCGTTGTGTTGCTTGCGGTGTTGGCTGGCATCTGCCTGTACTATGCCGACAGCCTGCGAAAGGACAGCTACCGCGCGCTGGAAAGCGCGGTGGAGCGCCCTCATGGCGACAAAGGCCCCAACTTTGAGATCGGCGGCAAGGTGCCGGAGGGGTT
The DNA here is from genome assembly GCA_023398815.1 of Bacillota bacterium. Classification (GTDB taxonomy): domain Bacteria; phylum Bacillota; class Clostridia; order Christensenellales; family UMGS416; genus JAEYRA01. The sequence goes on along the minus strand of JAEWRW010000020.1, from coordinate 209,992 downwards.
TGACACTTCACCCATCTTTGTGGTGACGGTGAACAAAGACGGCACCGCCAACCTGGAGAGCGCGAATTCCATCAGCGTGACCGAAACCCAATTGCAGGACATCGTGGCGCAGGTGCAGCAGCGCGGCGCAACCCGTGGTGAGCTCGCGGCCTATGACCTGCGCTATGTGGTGGACACGGTGAAGGGCGAGGAGAAAATCGCCTTCATGGCCCTCTCACCCGAGCACAACCGGGTTCTCAACCTCTTCCTCGTCACGCTGTCCGTGGTGGCCGGGGCACTGGTGGTGTTCTTTGCGGCCAGTGCCTTGCTGGCAAAATGGGCGCTGCTGCCTGTGGAGCAGGCCTGGCAGAAGCAACGGCGCTTTGTGGCCGATGCTTCTCACGAGCTGAAAACGCCGCTCACCGTCATTCTGGCCAACATCGGCATCGTCAAGAGCCACCGGGAGGACCGAGTGTCTGAGCAGATGGCGTGGGTGCAGAACACGGAGGAAGAGGCCCGCCGCATGAAGGGGCTGGTGGACGACCTGCTGTTCCTTGCCAAAGGGGACGATTTTGCGGTGAGCATCCTGCTGCAGCCCATGAATCTCAGCGATGAGGTATCTGCAACGGCTCTGGCCTTTGAGCCGGTGGCCTTCGAGCATGGCTATCGGCTGGAGGTGGAGATCGAGCCGGAGATCGCGCTGACCGGCAACGCCCAGCAAATCCGCCAGCTGACGGGTATCCTGCTGGACAACGCGGTCAAGTACGGGAAAGCAGGCAGCGCCATCGAGCTAGGGTTGCACTGCCAACAGAATCTGGCGAAGCTTTCGGTCTACAACCAGGGCAAGCCGCTCAGCGCGGAGGAACAAAGCCACCTGTTTGAGCGCTTCTATCGGGCAGACCCCTCCCGCGCGCAGCAGGGCTACGGGCTGGGGTTGTCCATCGCCAAGACCATTGTGGAATACCACCACGGCAAAGTCGACGTGGAGAGCGTGCGCAACGGCACGCTGTTCACCGTTTCCCTACCAGTCAAATAACATCTGCCACAAAGCCGGAATGACCCAGGCGGAGAGCATGTCTCTCCGCCCTTTCTTTTATCTGCTACTCCCCTCCTGTTTTGGTGGTTTGAGCCATCCCTCCTCCACAAAGAAGAAGCCTGAAAACAACCTGAAAGACAAATTTCAGTTTGGTTTCAGGCTGCCCCCTTATACTGGGGCCACAAAACAAGCCGCATGCAGTTGCACCATTGACACCATGCGGCGGCAAGAAGCGAGGCGAATTTCATGTCAGATGCCAAGATTGCCGGTGGTTCGGTGTTTGAGCGATACGAGGAAAAATACCTTCTGACCGAGCCGCAATATCAGGGTTTGATGGCGAAGCTGCTGGAGCATATGCAGCAGGATCGGTATGGCAGGCACACCATCTGCACCGTGTATTACGACACCGACGACTATGCGATCATCCGGCGTTGCCTGGAGAAACCCAAATTCAAGGAGAAGCTGCGTCTTCGCAGCTACGGGGTGCCGCAGGCGGACGACACGGTGTATCTGGAGCTCAAAAAGAAGCTGGCTGGCGTCACCTACAAGCGTCGGGTCAGCCTGGCCCTTTGCGAGGCGCAGGATTACCTGGAAAAACACCTGCAGCCCGCCGAGCAGGGCCAGATCTTCCGGGAGATCGACTGGTTTGCCAGTCAACTGCCTCTCAAGCCAAGGGCTCTGGTCTGCTACGATCGCGTCGCCCTGTTTGGCAGGGAGGACCCCAACCTGCGGGTCACCTTTGACACCAACGTGCGCTGGCGGGATCATCACCTCTCCCTGGTGGAGGGCGACGATGGTGCCCTACTGCTTGCACCGGGGACCTCTCTCATGGAGATCAAAACGCTGCGCGCCCTGCCTCTTTGGCTGGTGCAGGCATTGTCCCAATATCGCATTTACCCCACGTCGTTTTCCAAGTACGGGACGATCTACCAGGAACATCTGGCCTAAAAGGAGGAAATGAAAATGATGTCCAGCATTCTTGCCCAAAGCGGAGCCATCACCCTGCAGGAAGTCGCGATTTGCACAGCCGTATCCCTGGTGCTGGGGCTGGTGATTGCTTTCGTCTATATGTTCCGCAACAACTACTCCAAGCCCTTTGTCATCACCATCGCACTGCTCCCCGTCATCATTCAAAGCGTCATCATGGTGGTCAACGGCAACCTGGGCGCCGGCGTGGCCGTCATGGGCGCCTTCAGCCTCATCCGTTTCCGCTCAGCGCCGGGGAGCGCCCGGGAGATCCTCACCATCTTCTTCTCCATGGCGGTGGGCCTCGCCTGCGGCATGGGGTATGTGGTCTATGCGGGGCTCTTCGCCCTCATCGTTGGCGCAGCTACTCTGGTGCTGACATTCTCCCCCTTCGGGGAGGGCAGCCGCAGCGACAAGAGCCTGCGCATCACCATACCGGAGGATCTGGATTATGCCCACGCCTTCGACGACATCTTTGACCGCTTCACCAGCCGCAACAGCCTGCGCAAGGTGCGCACCACCAATCTGGGTGGGTTGTACGAGCTGCAATACGACATCACGCTGAAGGGCGAAGACAAGACAAAGGAAATGATTGACGAGATCCGGCAACGCAACGGCAACCTGACGGTCAGTTGCGGCATACCGGTCACCAACCGCTATGAAATGTAGCAGAAAGGAATGGTACAAAATGAAGCTTAGAAGAATGAAAACCCTGGCCCTGCTGCTGTCCATCCTTGCGGCGCTGGCAGCGGGCTGCACCACCCAGACACCGAACACCACAATGGCAACCGCGACCACCGGCAACACCACGGCACAAACTGCCACATCCACCACCAGTGCAGCCATCGCGTCGGAGATCTCCGTCAAATACACCGAAACCGACACTGACGACGCCTGGAACCAGGATGACGCCAAGGCCGTTATCACGCTGGGTGGCAGCTCCATTAGTGTCACCGGCACCGGTGCCACGGCCAACGGCACCGCCCTGACCATCACCGCCGGCGGCCTCTATGTCCTCAGCGGCCAGCTTACCAATGGCCAAATCCTCATCAACGCCCCGAGCACCGATACGGTGCAGCTTGTACTCAACGGCGTGGACATCACCAGCAACACCAGCGCGGCAATTTATGCGAAACAGGCCAAAAAGCTGATTCTAATATTGGCTGATGGTACCCAAAATACTGTCACTGATGCCACGAGCTACACCTATGACGACACGACGGCACAGGAACCCGACGCCGCCATCTTTGCCAAGGCCGACCTTACGGTCAGTGGCAACGGCAGCCTCACGGTTCATGGCAACTTCAATAACGGCATCGGCTCCAAGGACGATCTGGTCATCGTCAGCGGCACGCTGGACATCACCGCCGCCAACGATGCCATCCGGGGCCGCGATTCGGTCACGGTGCTGGGCGGCACGCTGACGCTGAACGCCGGCGGCGACGGCATCCACTCCAACAACACCACGGACAGCGACAAGGGCTGGGTCAGCCTGGAGAATGGCACCTTCCACATCACCGCCAAGCTCGATGGCGTACAGGCGGAAACCGTCGTGAGCATCCAAGACGGCGAGTATGAGATTAACGCTGGCGGTGGCAGCACGGCAGCGAGCACCGCCGAAGGCGACAGCATAAAGGGCATCAAGGCTGGCACCGGCATCACCATCTCCGGCGGCACCTTCACCATCGACAGCGCCGACGACGCCATCCACACCAACGGCAACATTGCCATCAACGGCGGCAAATTCACGCTGGCTAGCGGTGACGACGGCATCCACGCCGACGCTGACATGACTGTATCCAACGGCACGATCCTCATCACCACCTGCTACGAGGGCATGGAGTCGACGACAATGACCATCTCCGGCGGCGACATCACGATGACCACCACCGACGACGGCATCAACCTGGCCGGCGGCAACGACGATCAGGAGCAGGGGCAATTCGGACGCGACCAATTCGCCGTTGACTCCAGCGCGTGGCTGCTCATCAGCGGTGGCACCATCACCGTCAATGGCGGCCGTGACGCCATCGACTCCAACGGCAGCGCCGAGATGACCGGGGGCACGGTGAGCCTGACCGCCGCCATGCTCAACGAAGGCGACACCATCGACGTCAACGGCACCTGGACCAAGACCGGCGGTGATCTGACCGAATCCGGCGGCAACGGCGGCATGGGCGGCCAGGGCGGCCGCGGCGGCAACCGTCCCGGGGGCTCTGGCGGCCAGGGCAGCGGTTCGTGATGGAGGTGGGAACGGTGGCAGAAAACGGAATGCGGTTCGCATTGATCCCCGCCTATGAGCCCGAGCCCATCCTACTGGAACTCATTCAAAGCGCCGCGTGGGCAGGGTTCCGGGTGATCGTGGTGGACGACGGAAGCGGCGAGGCCTATACAGATTTGTTCCGGCAGGCAGCCGCCTCTGCCACCGTTCTGACCCACCGGGAAAACCTTGGCAAAGGCTGCGCCATCAAAACCGGCCTGCAGTTCATCCGCAACAGTGAGGCCGGTGACTACACCGTGGTGACGCTGGACGCTGACGGGCAGCACTGCATCACCGACGCCCTGCTGGTTTGCGAAGCGGCTAAGCGGCGCCCTGGCACGCTGGTGCTGGGCAGCCGCAAGCTGCAGGGGAACGTTCCGCTGCGCAGCCGCTTTGGCAACACGGTAACCCGCCTCATCTTCGGCTTGACCGCCGGCAGACCCATCCATGACACCCAGACCGGCCTGCGTGCCTTCCACGCCAGCCTAGTGCCGGCACTGCTGGCAATCCCCGGGGACCGGTACGAATACGAAATGAACGTGCTGCTTTCACTGGCACGAACCAATACGCCCATGGAGGAGATACCCATCGCTACCATATACACCGACAACAACGCGGGGTCGCACTTTCACACGCTGAAAGACTCCTTGCGCATCTACAAAGAAATCCTTCGGTTTTCCCTGTCTTCCCTGGCCAGTTTCCTGGTGGACTACGGCCTCTACAGCATGCTGACGCTGCTGACCGGCAACCTGATGGTATCCAACCTCTGTGCGCGTGTCGTCAGTGCCAGCATCAACTACACGCTGAACCGCAAGCTGGTATTCCAAAGCAACGCCCATGTGGGCAAATCAGCGTTGCAATACTTCCTGCTGGCAGCGACCATCCTGGCCGGCAACACGCTGGTGCTGCATATGCTCGTGAACGCTGCCAGCCTCAACCCCTATGCGGCAAAGGTACTGACCGAGGTGGTTTTCTTCCTCCTAAGCTGGCTGGCACAGCGCTTCGTTGTGTTCCGCCGGCAGGGAATCGCCGAAGGGAAACCGCTGACTGTGCCCTCCTCACATGAGGGCGGGGCGAACCAGTAACTGTCGAATCTGCCCACTATGACAAGAAGGACGGAATCATGAAACGCTTCAAACATGCCTGGACTTACCTCTACACAACCATTCTGGTGTCCTTCACCCTGTTCGTGCTGCTGGATACCTTTGTCATCGCCAAGGTGTACACCGTGGTGCCAACCCAAACCAACCAAACAGCAATAACGGACACTGCGGCAACCGCCCAGGCCACGGAGCAGGGTGACAGCTCCAGCGAGAGCACCCCAAGCGCCAGTGCGAGCGGCACCAACGACGCCGGACAAACTAGCAGTGACGTTACACAAACAGCCATAGCCACGGAAGACTCCTACACCGATGAGAACATCAGCATCACCCTCACCGAATACCGGGAGTATGACACCACCATCTATGTGGCCGACGTGCAGGTGTCCTCACCGGAATATCTGAAAACGGCCTTCGCGCAGAGCGCCTACGGCCAGAACATTACCGAGAAAACCTCCCAGATGGCCTCAGCCCAAAACGCCATCCTGGCCATCAACGGCGACTTCTATGGCTCCCAGCGCAGCGGTTATGTGCTCCGCAACGGCGTGCTTTATCGCGAGAGCTCTTCCGGTGGCCAGGAGGACCTTGTCATCGGGGCCGACGGTTCCTTCTCCATCGCTACGGAGAGCGACACCACCGCAGCCTCACTGCTGGAAGCCGGCGCCCAGCAAGTTCTGTCCTTCGGCCCCGCTTTGGTGGAGAACGGCGAGGTGTCGGTGACGACGGACGATGAAGTAGGCCGGGCCAAGGCCAGTAACCCGCGTACGGCCATCGGCGTGGCGGGCGATCTGCACTATTACTTCGTCGTCTCCGACGGGCGCACCAGTGAAAGCCAGGGGCTGTCGCTCTATCAGCTGGCCGAGTTCATGCAAACGCTGGGCGTGGAGACCGCCTACAACCTGGACGGCGGCGGCTCCTCCACCATGTACTTCAACGGCGAGGTCGTCAACAACCCCACGACAAACGGCCAGAGCATCCAGGAAAGGAGCGTGAGTGATATTGTTTACATCGGCTACTGAGGAACAGCGGAAACGGGTTCGCCGCACCAGCTTTGTGTACCTGTGGATCACCCTGTTCTGCGTGCTGTTTGGCACCGTGTACGAGCAGTTCAGCCATGGGATCTATTCGGGCTTTATGCTCTATGCCTTCGCCTTCCCCTTGGTTGGTGGCCTCCTGCCCTTTGCTCTGCTGGCGCGGCAAGCCAACGGCTGGTTTCCCGGTCGGTTGGCGCTACACCTGCACCATTGCGGCATCGCTACGTTGACCGTTGGCAGCATCGTGTGTGGTGTGCTGGAGATTTACGGCACCGAAAACGACTGGACCCAACTGTATTGGATTGTGGGCTTTGGCCTGGTGTTGGCCGGCATTGTGGTCTATGTGTTTGAGTTGCTCGGCTCTCCCGGCTCTTCCACGGCCGCGGGCGGTGAATGACCCCATAGGACACAGCAGACGCTTTTTCCCATCAGCCGTAGCGTTGCGAGCGCAACCTCCGGCTGATGGCATTGTATCCCACCCTCCCACCCGCCGCTGTTGTCTGCTTGCTCTGATTGTTTAGTCCAAATGGAGCAGACAGTATGGTATATTGAAACAATAGTACAGACGCTGCCGGAGGAATGCATGTCTCACCCTCATCTGTGTCAAATCCCGTGTGACTCCATGCCGCTGGTCATCGAGGCGGATTTTGGGCGGGCTCTCAAGCCGATCGTCCACCGCGACCGCGTCGTCGATTTCAACGTCATCATCTACCTGCAAAAAGGTGGAATGGAGATCATCGAAGACAGCACGGCGTATGAACTGGTACCGGGGTCACTTTTCTTCCTAAAAGCCGGCATCCACCATTGGGGCGTCAAGCCCTTTCTGGAGGGAACCTCCTGGTATTACGCTCACTTCCACTGCGCTGCGGCGGAGGACGGCAGGGAGCCGCTGAGTGATACGAACCCCTATCGGGAGCGAAGCACGATTCCCCTTGGCGACCATCGGGGCATCCTCACTCTGCCGAAGCTTCTGCAGGTGCCACCGGCGTGTGGGCTGCAGAAGGAGATGGAGCGACTAATACAACTGTTCAAGTCCGCCCATGGGGCAGATTTGGTCAGGCTCAACCTTTTGATGTGGGAAATCCTGCTGCACAGCATTGAACTTGCCAATGGGAACGCTGCCGATATGCACAATGGGACTGTTGCAGAGAAAGTCATCCATTTCTTGCAGCAAAGCGCATGCAAGCCCTTTGCGGCGGAAGAGCTGGAACGTGAGGTCGGAGTATCGTACAAATACGCTGGCACGTTGTTCAAGGCGAAAACCGGGATGACCATCAAAGAGTACCAATTGATGCTGCGGATGCAAAAGGCCGTGAAGCTACTGTGCGAGACCGAATGGCCCATGGCCGAGATTGCCGCCTCCACCGGGTTTTACGATGCGTTTTACTTCAGCAAAACCTTTCGCCGAGAGAAAGGCCTCTCCCCCAAAAAGTTCAGAGACGCCTACGTTCCCAAAACCTAGCCATTTCGGCCAATCCTCCATGCGGAGAAGCCAATTCTCCATTCCAGTCGCCTCTCGGGCAGAATATATTACAGCTGCACACCAAAAGAGGAGGCCGGAAACCATGAATGATTTGCTCAAGCAATTTCGTGTGGACGATTCCTTTCTGGGCCGCTACATCGATTTGGTCAAGGATACCGTCATCCCCTATCAGGAGAAGGTTCTCAACGACGAAATCGAAGGCGCCGCCAAAAGCCACGCCATTGAAAACTTCAGAGCCGCCGCTAAGGTCATGGAGAGTGGTGCCAACGATGGGGAATTCTATGGAATGGTGTTCCAGGACAGCGATGTGGCCAAGTGGTTGGAGGCGGCGGCCTATTCCCTGCACCTCCAACCGGACCCGGAGCTGGAACGGCGCTGCGATGCCATCATTGACCTCATCGGCCGGGCGCAGCACCCGGATGGGTATCTCAACACCTACTTCACCGTAAAGGCCCCGGACAAGCGGTGGACAAACCTCGAAGAGGCACACGAACTATATTGCGCCGGCCACATGATGGAGGCCGCGGTGGCGTATGCCGACTGCACCGGCAAGACGAAATTGCTGGACATCATGTGCCGCATGGCTGACCACATCTACCAGCGCTTTGTGGTGGAGGAAACCGAGGGATACCCCGGCCACCCCGAGGTGGAACTGGCATTGATGCGCCTGTACCGCCGCACGCAGGACACAAAATACAAGCAATTGGCGGAACACTTCATCAACACCAGAGGGGTGGACAGCGAGTATTTCATCAAAGAGAGCCAGAGGCACAACTGGACGATCTGGGGTAACGACTGCACCAACAAGGAGTACACCCAAAACCACCTGCCCGTGCGGCAGCAGACCCAGGCCGTGGGGCACGCGGTACGCGCGGTGTATCTTTACACCGGTATGGCCGACGTTGCCGCCGAGACCAACGACAGAAGCCTGTACGAGGCCTGCCGGACGCTTTGGCGCAATATCACCCAGCGCAGAATGTACATCACCGGAGCCATCGGTTCGGCCTATGAGGGCGAGGCGTTCACCAAGGATTATCACCTGCCAAACGACACCGCCTATGCCGAGACCTGCGCGTCCATCGGGCTTATCTTCTTCGCCCGCAAGATGCTGGAGCTGGAGAAAAACGGCGAATATGCAGACGTGATGGAGCGCGCGCTGTACAATTGCGTCTTGGCCGGTATGCAGCTCGATGGCACCCGTTTCTTCTATGTCAACCCGTTGGAGGCCCTCCCCGGCATCTCCGGGCAGGCCATCACCCACCGCCACGCCCTGCCCCAGCGGCCCCGGTGGTTTGCCTGCGCCTGCTGCCCGCCCAATGTGGCGCGCCTACTCTCCTCCATCGGCCGCTATGCCTGGGGACAGGAGGGCGACGTCGTCTATTCCCACCTCTTCATGGGTGGTACGCTTGATATGTCAGACTCGGTGGGCGGCAAGATCCATGTTTCCACCGCCTACCCCAGCGAAGGCACGGTGACCTACCGCTTTGTGCCAACCAAAGAAAGCATGGCACTGACCATCGCTATCCGGATGCCCGCGTGGAGTGACCAGACCGCCATCACGCTCAATGGTAAGACCATCGACTGCGAAATTCGCAATGGCTATGCCTATCTGACCCACTCGTTCACCGCGAGCGATGAAGTGGTTGTGACGTTCGATCTAGGCGTCAAGCGGGTGTACGCCTCAAGCAAAGTCAGCGCGGACAGCGGAAGGGTCGCCTTCACCCGAGGGCCGCTGGTCTACTGCGCCGAGGGCGTTGACAACGACGAGGATGTGCTGTGCCTGCAGGTTCAGCCGGATTCGCCGGTGGAGTTGCTCCCATCCAATGAACTCAACGGCATGACCAAGGTTATCGTGGAGGGAGTTGGGCTTGAGGCCGGCGATGCGCTGTATTCCACCCAGCGGGCCAAGCAGCATGCCCGCCGGGTCACGCTGATCCCCTACTACGCGTGGAGCAACCGGGGGTTGAGCCAAATGCGTGTGTGGCTGCCGGAAGCCACCACATGACCGCAACGCCCCCATTGGCCACCGTCACCGGCGCTCTCAAAACTTGACGACGGAAAGCAAAGTGCATTTGGCGCGGATTCACGCCAAATGCACTTTTCTTAGCGCTTGTGCCCTGCCAGATACGCCGCACGCGTTTGCTCTTCACGTTCGCGGCTTCGCACTATGGCTCAGGGCTTAGAATGCTTCTCCGGTATTGTCCTCCTACTCGTCCAGATCAGCGTATTCACATTTGAACTTGGTAAACTCCGCGGAATTACCCTCGCCATAGGCATACAGGCCGATGACCACGCCCGTAAATCCACCGGCAACCTCCGTAGACAGATACCGGGTCTGCGCCCTGCCCAGGGGGATCTCCTTGCCATCGGCGACCACCGCAAAGCGGTAATGGTCGTTGTGCATGTGAACGACCAACGTGGCCGTACCGTTCCCGATGGACTCCCGCCCCTCTATGGATTTGATGTCGCCGACATTGAGCCGTTCAATGGCTTCCAGCCCGGCCTCGGTCTTGCGGATGGCCAGGTCATAATGGTGGTTTTCGTCCATGTACAGGGTGATGCCGGCTTCCCCACCGTCAATGCGAACATCGCAGCAAAGGCAACCGTTGAAATCCTTCTGTCGCAAGCCCAGGAAGGTAGGAGACGCGACGGCATCCAGCGAAACATCGGTTCCCCGGAGGATCAGCCGATCGGCCTCAAGGCGGTAGTTCTCCAAAAGGGGATGGCGCAGATAGCACCAGTCCTTGTCCCATTGGGTGTTTTCAAAGGTCTCACAGCCCTTCTCCTGCTGCACGACACCGGCACCCGTGCCCGGCACCTCAAACGACTTGACGGTGACGCCATTACTGCCGGCGGTGAACCAGCCTTCCTCGTCAAAGGCAACGGGGACGAGAAACACCTCGCGCCCAAGGTGATGAAAGGTCGCCCAGCGGCCAATCTGGCGGAACGCAAGATGGAGCATCCACCAATTGCCCGCGGCGTCCTGCACCAGGTCGCCATGGCCCACGCCCTGTATTTCGTAGCCACCCAAATTCCGGTTGGTAAGCACAGGGTTGTGCGCGTATGCCTCAAAGGGGCCATAGGGCGATTGCCCACGGGCATAGGTCACCATGTGCCCATATTCGGTTCCTCCCTCGGCGGCCATGAGGTAATAGAGCCCGTTGATCCGATAGAGGTGCGGGCTTTCCAGGTACCGGCCTCCTGTCCCCTGCCAGATGGTTCGGCTGGGTGCAAGCTTTTCCCCCGTTTCGACGTTGATTTCGCATTGCACAATGCCGGCAACCCCGTTGTCATCGGCTCCATTGCTCATGAAGTACGTCTTACCGTCCTCAAAAAACAGGGAGGGGTCAATCCCACCTTGGTCCACAAAGATCGGCTCCGACCATTCGTCGTAGATGTCATCCGTCCACACATAGAAATTCTGCTGCGTGGTGTTGTTGGTGGTCGTCATGTAAAACCGACCGTTGTTGTGCCGGATGGTTGGCGCAAACACCCCACCGGAGCTGTCCACCTCAAGCTGCACCTGGCTCTTGCGCGTCAGGCAGTGTCCGATTTGCTTCCAGTTGACCAGATCCCGACTCTCAAACAGCGGCACGCCGGGGAAATACTGGAAGGAACTGCACACCAGATAATAGGTGTCGCCCACCTTGCATGCGCTGGGGTCTGGGTAGAACCCCTTAATGACAGGATTGTCGTATTTCATCATTCCCTCTCCTTTCGCTTCCTGCGTAATCCTCTGACACTACACCTTGGTCAGTTTCAGAATGCGTGCGCCGTGGGTGTTCACCGGCACCCCCACCCTTCCGGTGAATGTGCCCATGTCCTCATGGGTCCATAGATCCCTCGCGCGATAGGTGCCGGCAAGCCCCAGATTCATAAAGGGCACCTCCGGCTGCGTGGGGCTGAAGGACGTATTGAAGAAGGCGACGTACTTGCTGCCGTCTTCATCGTTGCTGGCCCACACAACAGTATCCTCGGTGCGCAGGACTTGCTTTGCCCCATGGGAGTGCTTCAGCAAGCGCAGCACTTCCGGGTTGGTCAGCAACGACAGCGTCCACGCGTCGTTGTCCCGGAGCTCCGCGCCCAGCATCAACGGGGAGCGGAAGATGCACCACAGGGTCATCATGGTGATCTGCTCATCCCGGGTGAAGTTGGTGACTCTCGCCTGCCCGTCGTGGCCGGGGGTATTGATGCCAATGTGTCCGACCGGCAACATATCGCAATCGGGCCAGCACCCCTCCCTCACATAGGGGCTCCACGCGTTGCAGCGCTCAAACATGTGATAGAGCTGCGGCCAATTGTCCCAGAAGTCGCCCGTCATGCGCCACATGTTGGCATGCCGGCTCAGGTGCTCGGCCGCCTCCAGCACAGCCGGGCCCGGTGACAGGCTCAAAACCATCTCCCGCCCGCAACGGTCAATGGCTTTGTGGATCATCTCAATCTCGCGTTTCGCGGAATAGGGGTTCGACGGGCTGAATTCCGTGTTGCAGATGTCGTCTACTTTGACGAAATCCACGCCCCACTGGGCATACAGCTCAAACAAGGAATCGTAATACGCCTGTGCGCCCTCCGCATCCGGGTTGACGCCATACATATCGGTGTTCCAGGGGCAGAGGGAAAAGCGCTGGGCGATGTCCCGTGCGGTGGCGTTGCTCCCCTTGATCGGGGTAGCGGCGTGAACCGCCTGTCTGGGGACCCCGCGCATGATGTGGATGCCAAACTTCAAGCCAAGCGCATGGATGTAGTCGCTGATGGGCCGGAATCCCGTCCCACCTTTTGCCGATGGGAACCGATTGACGGCTGGCACCAACCGGGAGCATTCATCCATCTCCAGCGGGTAAAAGTGATTGTACTGTGTGGATTTTGCATGGGGTTCATACCATTGGATGTCACAGACAATGTACTCCCAGCCGAATTCCTTCAGGTGCTTCGCCATGTAATCGGCGTTCCCTTTGAGCTGCTCCTCCGTGACGGAGGCACCATAACAGTCCCAACTGTTCCATCCCATCGGCGGCGTTTTTGCGCAGTTATCCTTATTCATACACTCGCGTCCCCCAATGATCTTCACAAGAAGGTGATGTATTTTCCAGTATATAGGGAGTTCCGCTTTTCCTCAAGACGGGCGTGAGGGTTCGCTCACCGCGCAACCCATCAGGCCCTTGTAGAAGCACGAATGAACCGCAAAACCACACCCCGCCTTTCCAAAGGGGGGATGTGGTCATGCTCTGGGTCAATCGGCGCTGCCGCTTCGTTCTTTGTATGGCTCAAAACCGCATGCTACTTCAAGTTTTCTTCTTCGAATTTGAGCATCCGTTCCTCATAGCCGTCCAGCTTCCAATCCAGCTTGGCCAGAACCTCGTTTAACTCATTGACACGCGCCACAATCTGCTCCCGCTGCTCCAGGAGCAGCTTTTTGCGCGCGGTGATCGTCTCGGCCCCCTGGTGAAACAACTTGACGTACTCGATGAGCGTTTCGACAGACACGCCAGCGGCCCGCATGCATTTGATGTATTCCACCCATCGGCAGTCCTCGTCGGAGTAATCCCGGACACCACCGGCTGTCCGGCGCACACCCGGCAGCAAGCCGACACGCTCATAATAGCGCAGGGTGTCGGGCGTCAAGTTGAATTTCTTTGAGACTTCGGTGATGGTCACAGTGCAACCCCCTTGTGATGGAATGCCGGACGCGCGCACAGGAAAAGGCTAAAGGGCGCCGACTATCCTGTGCGGAACGTAGGGTTCCTCGAGGTAGGCGATGTCTTCCTGCGTCAGTGTAACACACAACGCGCCCACCGCGTCGTCAAAATACTTGGCCTTGGTGGCACCGATGATGGGCGAGACAACGCCCTTGGCAAACTGCCACGCAAGGGAGATCTGCGTCATCGTGACGCCATAGCGCTCGGCCAGCTCACTGACACGCAGAACGATGGCAGAGTCAGTCTCCTGCGTACTGTCATACTTGGAGACGGCGACTTTGTCGGTCTGGCTGCGCTTGGTGTCAGCCTTCCAATCCGGGCGGGAAAGCCTGCCCGCAGCAAGGGGGCTGTAGGGTGTGAGCGCAACATTCCCCTGCCTGCAGATGGGAATCAGTTCCCGCTCATCCTCCCGGTAAAGCAGGTTGTAATGGTTCTGCATGGAGACAAACGGCGTCCAGCCGTTCCGCTCGGCGGCCAGCTGCATGTTGGCAAACTGATACCCATACATCGCCGAAGCGCCGAGTGCGCGCACCTTGCCCGCCTTCACCAGGCTGTCCAGCGCCTCCATCGTTTCCTCAATGGGGGTGTCATAATAGAAGCGATGAATGATGTAAAGGTCAACGTAATCTGTGCCAAGGCGCTTGAGGGAACCGTCAATCTCCCGCAGGATCGCCGCTCGGGAGAGCTTGCCTTCGTTGAAATGCACCTTGGTCGCGAGCACAACCCGATCGCGGGCGACGTTGTTGCGGATTGCGCGGCCGAGGTATTCCTCGCTGGTGCCTGCCGAGTAAACGTTTGCGGTGTCAAAGAAATTGATGCCCAAATCCAGCGCGCGCTTGACAAGCGCCTCGCTCTCCTCCGCGTTCAGCGTCCACGCGTGGAAATTGCTGCCCGGGTCGCCGAAGCTCATGCATCCCACGCAAAGACGCGAGACCTGAAGGTCTGAATTTCCCAGTTTTGCGTATTCCATTTATTTTCTCCTCCGTTGTTGCTTCTGATAGGATAGCCCTAATTCGCCGTCGCGCCATTCTTGGGCGACTACATGAAAGGAAGCCTACCGTCTTTCTGGTTGGCACCCTCTCCAGTACATCTCACTTGCTGGCGTCGTTCGCACAGCGCAGTGCGTTGAGGCTCCTGGGATAGCCGATGAACGGCAGGCACTGGGAGATGACCTTGATGAGGAAGGCCTTGTCGTTGCCAATCCTCATGTTGCCGGCGGCATGGCTGGTCAGCTGCGGCTCACAGCCACCTTGGGCGGCGAGGAAGCAGAAGGTGACCATCTCCCGCTGGCGGGCATCAAGGCCGGTGCGGGTGTAATAGTCCCCAAAGCAGTTGGCTGCCAGCCACCGGTTGATGTGCCGGCTTTCCTCCGGCCCGGACTGCCAGAAGTCCCTCATGCCATCGCCAAAGATGTCCACCTGGGCCTGAATGCCAGCTTCCAGGCGATTCTCTGCGGTGGTGGTGGACTGCCCCTCTAACGGCAATGGAACGCCGAGCCTCCCCAGCACCTCGTTTGTGGCGTGCAGGAACGGGAACACCCGCCCGATGCCCAGATAGGCCACCGCCTGGTAAACAACTTCCTTTGCTTCCACCGGCGTGACGCCGAAGTGGAGCGCGGCGGGCAGCATGGCCTTGAATTCGTCGATGCCCTGGCAACCCACCAGCGCCGCCAGAATTGCCAGAAAGCGGCTGCGGTCATCCAGATCGTCGCTGTTGACCACCTCATCAAAGGCGAAGTTATCAAAGAGCTCGATCAACTCCGGGTCTGTCTGAGCCAATGTGGAACGGTAACCCGGAAACATCGTTTCATGGTACCGCTCTGCGTTTTCAGTGATCGGCATGGCGTCAACCCCTCAATCGATGGTGACGATGGCATACTCCCGCGAACCGAGCCCCAGCGCAGCGGCAGTCTCCACCGTGTGGATGCCGTTGCGGGATTCCATTCGCTCAATCAGCGCCGCCTTGCCCAGGTCCGGCGAGGCGTACACCGCGTCGACACAGGCCTGATCCAGCGCCACAGGATCGAGCGAGGCGAAGATGCCAAGATCCGCCATTTCCGGGTCGTGGGGGTTGGAGTCACAGTCGCAGTCGATGGAGAGTTTGTTGGCGATATTGATGTACACAATCTTCTCTCGGCCCATGTGGTCCATCACGGCCTTGCAGGCGTCCGCCATACACTCCAGGAAGGAGTCGTGGTCGGCCGTCCATAGCGCCGCAGGATCCCCCACCCCGTGGATGTGCGCCTTGCCATGGGAGGAAGCAACGCCGATGGACATGTTCTTGAGCGCCCCGCCGAAGCCGCCCATCAGGTGGCCCTTGAAATGGGAGAGCATCAGCATGGAGTCGTAATTCTTCAGATGCTCGCCAACGAAGTTCTCCTTGAGGTGGACGCCGCCCTCAACCGTGATCGAGACTTCACCAAATTCATCCATGATGTCGCACGGCGCGATACCAAAAAAACCGTGGTCGCGGATGGCCTGCCAGTGATCCTTGGAGGAGTAGCGCTTCCCTTCGTACGCCGTGTTGCACTCCACAATGGTGCCGTTGAGCTTAGCCACAAGCGCTTTGATCAACTCCGGCTGCAGGAAGTTGTGGCCGCCGGGCTCGCCGGTGGAGATCTTGACGGCAACCTTGCCCGGGAGTGCAACGCCAAGGGCGTCATAGATGCGGAGCAACCCCTGGGAAGAGATGTCCCGCGTGAAGTAAACGTTCGATTTCATTTTGATCTCCTTCTTTCCTGTTCAGAGTACCTTCTTCAACCAGTCTGCAATTCTACTGTCAGCGTTTCCCACGCTTCCACCTTTTATGGCCAGTCCCTCTTTCACATGCGCGCCGGGGCAGAGCTTTTGGATGTCGGCCTCGCTGCGGCCCATGCCGCTGCCCTCGTGGGTGCAGAGCGGCAGAATGGTCTTGCCGGAGAAGTCATATTGCTCCAGGAACGTCCAGACCGGCATGGGCATGGTGCCCCACCAGTTGGGGTAAGCGAGGATGACCGCACCAAAGTCGTCAATGCTGCCCGGCATCCCAGTGAGCTCCGGCCTGGCGTTGGCGCGGAGTTCTCTCTGCGCCTCCTCTGTGCAGAGTTGGTAATCCTCGGCGTATGGTTTCACCGGATTGATTTGCCAGAGGACACCACCCGTTCGTTCTTTGATTCTCTGGGCAACGACCGCGGTGTTCCCCACCGCAAGATTCTTGATGTTGCCATTCACATAGTTGTTGCCCGGCCGGGAAAAGTACGCAATCAAAATGGATTGATTCATGTGGTCCCTCCCGTCTCTTTCTTGTTTCCGCTTCGCATATCCGTAGCCTAGTACTTGGAGTTGACTCCAAGTCAAGAGTTATTTTTATGAAGCTTCAATACCGAAACAGCACTCCAAAGGAAGTCATTCGTATTCGAAATAGCAATCTCCTGCCGGCCATGGTCGAAGGCACTGTCTCGCCTGCTAGACACCGAACGCGGCGGAATTCATCCACATACAACCCGAAGCAGATTGTTTGCAGACTAATATGAAATTAAAGGCAGTGGGGAGCGGCTTTCACCACTCCCCACTGCTCTTTCCATCTGGTCAACGTACAAACAATGCCAGTTTCCTTATCGCCCAATGAGAGGCAGCACCAATTGATAGACATACCCCATCACGATGGCCCCCACCAGCAGATAGCTCACATACAGCGCAATGGCCTTCTTCTTCATAATGGTGGCGATGCCTGCCAGCACACCCGCGCTGGTGCCGGGGCCGGTAATCATGAAGGCCAGCATGGCTCCCCCGCTGACACCGCTCTGCATGAGCGACTGCAGCAGCGGGACGGACGAGTCTCCGTTGACATACAGCGGCAGGCCCAACACCGCCGCAAAAGGAATGGCGAGGGCGTTGTGGGAGCCGAAGAGCGCCGAGATCCAGGTGGTGGGAATGAAGTGGTTGATCAGGTACCCAATGCCGGCGAACAAGGCAAACAAGGGCAGTATTTTCTTGATGCTGATCTCATAGGCGGCCCGCAGCACCTGGTCGATCTTATGCCTGCGGAAGAAACTGCCGAAGGGCTTTGCTCGGTTGGGCTGCGGCAAGGCAACGGCATCGCACCCGCAGCCGCCAGCGGCTTCACCGCATCCGCAGCCCGCTTCCTCGGCGGAATCGTCATTCTCCTGTGCGCAGCACACGCCGCTGGCAACGGCCTGGTTTTGCCGGTTGCCACCGCCGGAACACCCACAGCTCGCCGTTTTTTCTGCTTCCTTATCCGAAGCAAAGCGCAATTGATTGTCCAGGAAGTGCGTCTTCCTCTCAATCACATGGGTCGCGTAGCCGGAACCCAAACCCATGAGAACAGAGGCCGCCGCCAGCGCGACCGCAAAGGCCGGGCCAAGGATGCCGGTCATCAGGACAAATTCTTCCGGGCTCATCAGCGGCGAGGACGTCAGGAAGGCCATCACCGGCCCCCAGGGCAGCGAGGTGGCCAACATGGAGAGCACCACAGCCATGGTTCCACAGGCGCAGAAGGGAGTGAACGCCCCAAAGAGGACGGTCGCCGGGATGGACACCGACGAACGGCGCATGAGCCAGGCTTTCATTCGTTCAGGGTCCACGTACACGTTCATCACGGCGGCGACCAGAATGCCTAGAATCAACGCGGGGCTGTTGTGCACCAAGGTGCCGAGTACGTAGCCAAAGGTGTCGGTTAGCAGTTGCAGAACGGTTTGCAGCATGTTGAGTCTCCTCCCAAGTCGGTTAAGTCATCGTAAATTTACGATGTAATAGGGCGAAAAAAATAGAAAGATGGTTGCCGTGAGCTAGTCACACAGCGTTTGGCGGAAAACCTCGGAAAACTCCTGCAAAAGAGGCTTGTTGAGAAAGAAACAAGTCCACGAGCCGCGCTTCTCCCGCGTGATGAGGCCAGCCTGCTCCAATACCGCCAGGTGCTGCGATACGGTCGACTGCGCCAAGCCGGTGCTTGTCACCACGTCCGCGACGCTGGCACCGTCCTCAAAATACTGTATCTTGTCACAGCAGGTGCCGATGGCCTTATCCTTCAAGGCCTTGATGATCTGAAACCGGGTCTCGTTGCCCAGGGCGTTGCACACCTTTGAGAGATTCATGAATGGCGCCTCCTTTGCGCATCGGTATTTTACGATGCTAATCGTATCGTATTTTTGCGATTCAGTCAAGAAGTATTTCACCCAGCTTTTGCAGGATTTGATGCGGTACATGTGTAAAGATGATTGAACCGCCATATTGGTTCATCTGCTGTCACGTTGCCGGGATTCCGGAAGAGGCACCCACGAACCACATGGCACCGCCGCAGTTTGGTGCGGCCGAAGACGGATCCCCTCCCCCGGCCGACAAGGAACGAAAAGGAGACCGCAATGATGACACAAGCGCAATACCCAAACACAGTGGAGCGCTGGAGCATGTTCGAGATCGCGTTGGATGGCTCGCCAGAAGGCAATCCGTTTGTTGATATGGAGCTCAGCGCCACCTTCTCATGCAAGGGTAGGACGTTGCGTCAGCCGGGATTCTACGACGGGGATGGTCGCTATGTCATCCGGGCCATGCCCGATCTAGTCGGTGAATGGTCCTTCGTGACACAGAGCAATTGCGTGGCCCTGCATGGGGTTGAAGGCACTTTTGCCTGCACACCGGCGCAGCCCGGAAACCATGGCCCGGTACGGGTGCGGGGCACCTATCACTTCGCTTATGAGGACGGCACCGCTTACTATCCATTCGGCACCACCTGTTATGTTTGGAACCATCAAGGTGACGCGCTGGAAGAGCAGACGCTCAAAACCCTGGCAGAGGCACCGTTCAACAAAATGCGGATGTGTGTGTTCCCCAAACGCTACGACTACAACCACAACGAACCGGAGTGGTATCCATTTGTGGGGTCACCGGAGGAAGGCTGGGATTATACGCGGTTCAACCCCGCCTTTTTTCGGCATCTAGAGGGGCGCATTCATGATCTCATGGAGTTGGGCATGGAGGCGGACCTCATCCTGTTCCACCCCTACGACCGCTGGGGCTTTGCTAACATGGGCAGCGATGCCGACGACCGGTACCTGAAGTATCTCGTGGCAAGGCTGGCCGCCTTTCGAAACATCTGGTGGGCCTTCGCCAATGAATATGACCTGATGCAAAAGTCCATTGCCGATTGGGAGAGGTTGGCTGCCATCGTCATGGAGCAGGATCCGTACGCCCATCTGCGTTCCATCCACAACTGCATCCACCACTACGACCACAGCCGGCCCTGGATCACCCACTGCAGCATCCAACGGGTCGACGTGTACAAGACCAGCGAACTGGTCAACGAGTGGCGCGAGCGCTATCAAAAGCCGGTGGTAGTGGACGAATGCGCCTACGAAGGCAACATCAACCACGGTTGGGGCAACATCACCGGGCAGGAGATGGCGCGCCGCTTCTGGGAGGGAGCCGTGCGCGGCGGATACGTCGGCCATGGGGAGACCTACCTGCACCCGGACGACATTCTGTGGTGGGCCAAGGGCGGCACGCTGCATGGCACAAGTCCTGCGCGCATTGCTTTCCTGCGGCAGATTGTGGAGGAAGGCCCGCCCGCAGGCCTCTCCCCCATCCCAATGGACTGGGACGTGCCCTGCGGCGGAAAGCAGGGCGAATACTATCTGTTCTACTTTGGGTTTTACCAACCCGCGTTCCGGGTCTTCCACCTGCCCGATGGGCTGCAATTCACCGTGGATGTGATTGATACCTGGGACATGACGATCACCCGTCTGCCCGGCCTGTACGACGGTGAGTTCAAGATCGAGTTGCCAGGCAAGCAGTTTATTGCCGTTCGCATGCAGGTTGTATAACAGGAGAATGGGTTTGGGCAGAATTTCATGACGCCATCTGGTGGCGGAAAAACGGAGTGAATCTGTGAGTGGAAGCAGATTCACTCCGTTTACGCAAAGATGGGGGCGGAAGCGCTGTCTGCTTCCGCCCCCATTGCATTTTGACATGGACGCTCTGGCCTCTGGCAGGAATAGCGCACCATCATCGTTTCGCGCGAGCGGCGATCAGGTCACAATCTCCGCCTCCGCCGCTCCAAGCAATCCGACCGGCATCCCTCATGGCGTCGCCGAAACGATCGCACTGAAGGCCCCGTAGACTTTTGCCGACCCTACCGCCCGGTAGGCGCGGACTTTGTAGTAGTACAGCTTGTTATCCGTCAGGCCCTTGTTGGTGTAGCTCACCGTGGCGCCATTGGTGACGGACCCCACTTTCGCGTATGTTCCCGTTTTGGAGGTTGCGCGGTAAACCTCGTAACCGCTCGCGCCGGAGACCTTGTCCCACGACACCTTGACAGAAGAATTGGACGCCCTCGCGGCTTTCACCCCACCCGGCGTGCCCGGAAGAGCTTTGGCGGAGATGGCAGCCGAGTAGCCGCCGTACACCTTGGTTCCGCTCACCGTGCGGTAGGCCCGCACTTTATAGTAATACGTCTTCCCGGTCGTCTGCCCCGTGGTGGTATAACTCGCCGCCGTAGTAGTTGTGAGCTTGGTATAGGTGCCGCCGCTGGATGTGGCGCGGTAGACCTCGTACCCGCTCGCGCCGGAGACCGCGCTCCAGGTCAGCTTAACACTGCTATAAGATGCCGAGACAGCTTTGACGGATGCGGGCACAGCAGGAACCGGTTTGGCGGACACAACCGCAGCATAGCCGCCATAGGTCGTCGTGCTGCCCGTAATGCACTTGGCCCGCACCTTGTAGTAGTATGTCGTGCCCGTGGCTAGGCCGGCGTTGACATAGCTGGTACCACTGGCCGTCCCCGCCAGCTTGTACGTGCCCGTTTTGGTGGTGGCGCGGTAGACTTCATAGCCGCTGGCCCCTGCCACGGCGGCCCAAGTGAGCTTGACGCTGTTATAACCAGCCGAGGCCGCCTTGACTGTGGGCACACCAATCTTGGCAAACTCCGCCTTCAGCGTGCGTGCCTTGCCCACCGTGAAACGATACGGATTGCTTGTGGACACCGCCGTACTGCCCTCCAACCAGCGCACAAACCGGCAGCCGGCCTTGGGAATGGCCTTGAGCGTGGCGGTGGTGCCGTAGGCATAGCTGCCAGACCCGGTGACAGAGCCGTAGGCGGTGTTACTCGCCGTGGCGGTGATGGTATACTTGTTCGCCGTCCACTTGGCATAGAGCGTGATGTTAGCCGTCACCTTATCCGCGGAGAAGTTCCAGGCGGTGGTGCACGCGGCCTGCTTGTACCAACCGCCGAAGGAATAGCCCGTGCGCTTGGGGTCGGCAGGCGCAGAGATGGTTGTGTTGTATGCAGCCGTTTTGCTGGCGACAGAGCTACCGCCCTGGCTGTCAAAAGTCACGGTCACATCCGCATTCCAATGCGCTTCGTATGTCCGGTTGCCCGTTGACCCACTGGCGATGGTTACGCTCGTTGCGGTGCCCGTGATACCAGTGCCCGACCAGCCGGCAAAAGCATACCCCGTCTTTGCCGGGTTGCGAAGCACGATGTCATCGCTCTCCACATTGTAACCCGATGGGTTGGCGGGGCTGACCGAGCCGCCGTTCAGATCATAGCTGATCGTGTAATCGACTCTCGTCCAATGGGCCCAGAGTGTCACCGTGGCGCCGTCCTCCTCGGTCAGGTTCTGCACGGTTTCTGCGTCGTCGTATGCGACAGGGCCTCCCTGGCTCCTGGCCCAGCCAGCGAACGAATAGCCCGGCTTTGTAAAGCCGTTCGCCGTCAGCGCCTTCGGCTCGTCATAGGTATACAGGGCGGAGCTTGTCGTACCCGTGCCGCCGTTGCCGTCGAAGGCGATCGTGTAGGTGTTTGCTGTCCAGTTCGCCGTGAACAGCAGATTGCCCACGGATCCCGACGAGATTGTCACAGCCACTGAGGGCTCGGTAATGTCGTTGCCCGTCCAACCCGCGAACTGATAGCCGGTCTTGGTTGGGTTGACCAGCGTGATCGCATCACTTTCAATGGTGTAACCGGTCGGATTGGAAGAGGTGACGGTGCCGCCACCCAGGTCATATCCAATGGTGTATTGAGTTACCGACCACCTTGCCGTCAGCGTCGCATCCTGCAGGAAGGCAGTGTTGGGCAATGCCTGCTCCCCCGCATTCGCAAACCAGCCGACGAAATCATAGCCGGTCTTCTCTGGGTCGGAGGGCCAGTCGGCCTCCCCCACCGGCGCATTGTAATGGACCGATCGGGAATCGAAGGGCGTTCCCCCATCGACAAAATCGACGGCTATCAGCCGGACAGTCTGCGTGGCTTGGAACGTGACGTCGTCCATCTTGTCGGCCCGTATCGTCACATTCGCCACGTAGTCGCCGATCGCAAGCCCGTCCTTGGCCCCAAGGGTGAAGTCCACGGACGCCCCGGGGGGCAGCGTGGTAGCTGGGAGCGCACCAAGATTGAAGTTGGCTTCCTCACCAGTTCCAAGTGAAACCGAAAGATTGGTCAGTGCCGCCGTGCCGGAATTGGTGATCCGAATGGTTTTGGACTCCTGCTGCCCGTTTGCATACCCTTCGGTAAGATCAACAAACGCTTGGTCGTCAATTGGCTCAATCTCGTAGGTCTGCTCAATCGCGGTCATCGCGGCAGCATTGTCTGCGGTTACCGCGCCAGTGGCATCGTATTCCACGCTGCCCTGGAAAACCTGAACGGTGGCACTGCCGGATGTGGGCAGCCACAGATACAGCTTGCCCCCGTCGTCGGTTCTCGTTGAAATGCTGCTTCCGCCGTTGACTTGGTAGGTCACGTCGGCATCGGTCAGCAGCGTCTGGTCCGCATTTGCCACAGTGATGGTTGTTTTGTATACGCTCTTTGCGCTGGACACCGGCCAACTCTTTGCGGAGTTCCCATCGATCGAGCCACCGTTGAACGTTATCGTCGCGGAGCGGCTAAAGCACGTGCTACCGCCGCCGAAATCATATGTCCCGCCCGTTGTTCGCACCCAGCCGCCGTTCACGGTCACAACGTTGGTGCCAGCATAAACCAAATCCGCGCTGTTGACGCCGGAGCCGATGGCCGACCCGCCGGAGGCAGAATTGACTGTGGCGTAGACCCGCCCACCGTTGATTGCAATGGACCCGGTATTGCCCATGTAGCCGCCGCCGATTCCCGCGCCGCCGTTGACACCCGTGGCCGTCACCGTGCCACCGCCGATGACGATCGTCCCACCGTTTGCGTTCTCGTCATAGCTCGTGCTCTGGTTGGCACCGCCGCCGATGCCTGCGCCGCCCTGCCCGCCAGCCGTGACGGAAGCCGTGCCGCCGATCTGGATGATGTCAGCGGAGGCATTGAACCCGCCGCCAATGCCCGCGCTGTTCGAGCCGCCTGTGGCGTTCACGATCCCGCCCGTGATGGTGATCTGGCCGCCCTTGACCCCGCCGTTGGTGCTTCTGTTGTAGCCACAGCCAATGCCCGCACCCTGGAAACCGCCTTGCGCCGTCACCTGGCCGCCGCTGATGTTGATCGTGCCGCCGCTGCACGATTCGGCTCCGCCGATGCCGGCGCTGTTGTAGCCACCCGTCGCGTGCACCTCACCGCCGCTGATGGTGATCTGCCCGCCGGAAGACCCCGTATACCCGCCGCCAATGCCCGCACCACCCAAGCCGGTTGCCCCGTCGGCATAGACCGTGCCACCGCTGATGAGAATGGTGCCGCCTGCGCCGCCGTTTCCGTTGACGCCTTCCCCACCGCCGATGCCCGCACCGCCATTCATGCCCGAAGCCGTTACAACAGTATCCCCATTCTGGTTGGTGATCGTAACGCTTCCACCCCAACCGCCATAACCACCACCGATGCCCGCACCGCCGGTGGCACCCTTGGCCGTCACGTTTCCGCCATTGATGACAACCGCGCCGCCCGAACCTCCGTAGCCACCGCCAATGCCTGCGCCGCTTTGCCCACTGTTTTTGTCGCCCGTCGCCGTAACGGTGCCGCCGTTGATGGTGATATTGCCCGCGGTCTCACTGCCAGAGCCACCGATGCCCGCGCCGCCCACGGCCCCGGAACCGGCGTCTGCAACCACAACACCGGCGTTGATTGTGACCGTACCCGCCAACCCTGAGCCGCTGGCGGCATATGGGGAAAGGCCGCCCTTGGCCGTCACCGCGCCGCCGTTGATCACGACGGTACCGCGTATCCCTGAGCCGCCGGTCCCACTGTCGTTGTAACCACCCGTCGCGTTCACCGTCCCGCTCTCGATGGTGATGTTGCCTGCCGAACCGATGCCCGCACCCGTGCCACGTCCGGTCACGTCCAGCCTGCCCGTGCCTGAGATGCGAAGCGTTGCAGTATCGGGTACGTGAATGCCCGCATAACTCGACGTTGCCGTATTGGACGACAGTGTACTAAGCCCCACCAGTGTCAAATCTACGCTGCTACCCGAGCCAATCGCCAGCGAACTCGTTTTGGAGTTTACCATGGAAACGTTGTCGAGCGTCAGGTTGACCGGACCCACAATGGAGCCCGCAACCGAAAGCGTGTTCGATGACGTTGTTCCGCTGACCGTGTAGTCGCCGGCCGCGGTGATCGTCACCACGCCGCCGCTGTAGGTGAAACCGGTGCCCCCACCCGAAACGCCGCCGATGTCAATGGCAACGGGGCCTTCGGCCCATGCCACAGGTGTCTGCGTCAGCAGCAGCCCCATACACACAGCCGCCGTCAGCAAAAGCCGCGGAAGCAATTTGCAAAAACTCGCACACTTCATCATGGGTTTTTCCTCCACATGCCGAATGACCTATTCCATTTCAATGGCGGGCAGCTATGGGTTTACCACTGTGTCTCAGTAAAGAAAAAAGTACAGCCATATGATAAATGCCCGGCGAAAAGTGACTCAAAACAATAACAATACATGAAACAGCCCAACTTACCCAATCTGCTACACGCAATGCAACATAGAGGGCACCCTCCCTAACCAGCGGCGCTGTGCCTGCCCTTGTTATAGGTAAAGCTCACTCCCTGTCTCTATGAAATGGGGTTCTACGGGAGGTGATCGCTCTTTCCCTACTGGTCGCACTGCACTGGTTTCGAAACCACTCCAATGTCTGAGAACTTGTCGAAGCATGGCTGACGGAGTACAATCTACTCCGGCCCATTCATCACTTCAGCCTGCCAAACGTAGGTTACAGCTCTCTTGGCTGAAATTCGCTGCCTGGGTCAATTGCGGCTAGCAAAGAGGAGTTAGATGGTTCATCAAACTGCATATTTCGGGAATATTCTGTACAGTGCTGACAAAGATACGCTGATGAGCAGAGAAAAGTCCTACATCCTAGTTGAAAATGGATTGGTCGTTGATATTATTCCTGCTCTGCCGGAAGACTTCCCCTCTGACAAGATCATCGATTGGGGTGACAACCTGATCATTCCAGGCTTTTGTGATATGCACACCCACCCCCCTCAATTCTCCCAGAGAGGTGTGGGATTAGATCAGGAATTATTAACATGGTTGCACACCTATACGTTCCCCAATGAAGCAAAGTTTCATGATGCAGACCATGCAAGAAAGGTCTACTCCCTTTTTGCAAACGAATTGATCAAGCAAGGCACACTGCATGTGAACTGTTTTTCAACATTGCACTACGAGGCCTCTACGATTTTATTCGATGTTTTGGCCGACAAGGGAATTATCGCGTTTACGGGAAAACTGAACATGGACCAAAACTGCCCCGATTACTATATAGAGAGTACTGAACGCTCCATCGAAGAGACGGATCGATTTATGAGCACACACCAGCACAGAGGCAACGTTCGTGCCTCTATTGTTCCCAGGTTCACAATCAATTGCAGCGAAACACTACTGGCAGGCTTGGGCCAACTCGCAGTCAAATATGGCGCACCGGTGCATTCGCACATGTGTGAAGCGATCAATGAAATGAAGGTGTGCCGCGAGCTTTTCCCACAGTACAAAAACGGAGCAGAAATATTCTACAAAAACAATCTGCTGGGCCAAACACCGTCTATTATGGCACATTGCATTTTCTTGGACGATGACGTGATCAAGCTGATGAAAAATGCGAACTGTATGGCGGTTCATTGCCCGGATGCCACTGCAAACATCAACGCAGGTGGAATTATGCCGGTGAAAAAGCTACTGGAGATGGGCATCAACCTGGCAATAGGCAGTGACATCGGCTCCTGCGAAAGCCTGTCCATTGCAAGGGGCGTTGCCACGACCATTCAACATTCCAAAATCCGTAATATGTATTGCCCCGAATGGGATGCGGTCACCTTTTCTGAGGCGTTCTACATGGCAACCCTCTCCGGCGGCAGGTATTTTGGCCAAACCGGAAGCCTTGCTCCAGGGTATCAGTTTAACGCTTTGATTATTGATGACAGCAGCTTTTATTCCGATGGGCTTTCCCCAATGGAGCGGCTGGAGCGATTTTGCTATCTCGGGGATGACAGAAACATCCGCATGAGATATCTCCTAGGGAATGAAGTTTTGTTGGACGAATAAGTGTGTGACCCACAAGCCAACAAGGCTCTAGAATTGAGCATGAACAAGCGCAGAGCACCCCGCGCCCCACGGTATTGTGGGGCGCGGGGTGTTTACTTGTCCTTCCCATCCTTCTTTTTCACCTGGCGAGACTTGTGCTTGGCATTGCCCGGCGTGGCCGGCAACAGCTTTTCCGTGGGTTGCTTCTTCATGAGCGACTCCTTTGGCAGGTTAATTGACATTATTGTCGCTAGAAAAAAGCGGCTTATACATTGGGCACGGCAAAAACCCCTCTGGTGCCCGTTACCCCCTGCCATGGTGTCAAGGCACAAAGCCGATGCCGCTACCCCACCGGGGAGAGGCTGCCGCCATATCAGTAATTCCATCAAGCTGAGCTGCAACGAGGTTTCCGAAGCGGCCGAGTATGAGCACTATTGTGCCGCTAGAAAGACAGGCACAGAATTAAGGAGAAGGTTCCCTCGAGCCCTCCTGCAATTTTGCCGGCTGAACCTGCTCGCGATGTATACACCCGCTGAGGAGACACTATTGGAGACGAAAATAAGGAGATGGTTTGCCAGCTATTGGGGGATGCTTTTCCCCTCTCCGTTTACAACATAGGGGATCGCCAACGCGTTGCCTGCTTTGTGCGCGAGGCCCGCATTGTCTCCGTCTCTTCTCCACGACGGCCGCCGGTTGTATAATGATACCATTGAGCGGGCGGTGGCCCCGCGCGCGATGGCAAGGAGGATCACTGTGATGCAGAACATCCGACACATCCGCAGCACCGAGGGCGCCTGCTGGCAGGAAGCCGGGCTATCCGGCGGCGACGGCGGCTCCGGCCTGCACCTCACTGGCGAACGCCGGCAGACCATCCTGGGCTTTGGCGGCTGCTTCAATGAACTGGGTTGGGCGGCGCTGCAGGCGGCGAACCCCGGCGAACGGCAGCGGTTTCTGGATGAGCTCTTCTCCCCCGAGGAGTGCAATTTCAACTTTGGCCGAGTGCCGGTGGGTGCCAATGACTTCAGCATCCAATGGTACAGCTGCGATGAAACGCCGGAAGACTACGAGCTGCGGGACTTCTCCATCGCGCGGGATCGGCAGTTCACCATCCCCTTCCTGCGTGAGGCCATGGCGCGCCAGCGGGACTTCTGGGTGTTTGCCTCCCCCTGGAGCCCGCCCACCTGGATGAAGACCAAGCCGGTCTACAACTACGGTCGCATGCGCATGGAGCCGCAGGTGCTGGACGCCTACGCCCGGTATCTGGTGCGCTTCGCGCGGGAATACGCCGCCGAGGGCATCCGCGTGGCGCAGATTCACCCGCAGAACGAGCCCATCGCCGATCAGAAATTCCCCTCCTGCTACTGGGAGGCCGACGACCTGCTGGTGTTCCTGCGGGATTATCTTGGCCCGGCACTGGGCGCCAGCGGGCTGGACACCGAGCTCTGGCTGGGCACCCTCAACGGCCCCTTCGCCAACACCCAGATTCTGGGTGACTCCGCCCCCTTCCGGGAGTTTTACGAACCCTATGTCAACCGCATCCTCAGCGACGACCGGGCAAGGGCAACCCTGACCGGACTGGGCGTGCAGTGGGGCGGCAAAAACCTGCTGGAACAGGTGGACGTATCCTACCCCGAGCTGCGGGTGATGCAGACCGAGAGCGAATGCGGCGACGGGCGCAACAGCTGGGAGCACATGGAATACATCTTCTGCCAGATGTGGCAGTACTTCCGCCACCGTGCCGAGCGCTATGCCTACTGGAACATCGCGCTGGCCGAGGGCGGCGAATCCTCCTGGGGGTGGCGGCAAAACTCGCTGGCCACGGTGAACCCCGCCACCGGCGCGCTGGTGCGCCAACCGGAATTCTACCTCATGAAACACTTCTCAGCCTTCGTGCAGCCGGGCGCGGTGTACCTTGGCGTGGGGGGCCACTGCGCCGGAACGGCGCTGGCCTTCCAGAACCCCGACGGCAGCGTCGCGCTGGTGCTCGGCAACTTCCAGTCGGTGGCGCGGCCAGCAGCGTTTGCCCATGGGGGCGTGCGCTTCACCGTGGAGATGGAGCCACACAGCCTGCACACCGTGGTGCTGCCGGCGGGTATGGTCACCCGCTGAGCCGCCAAACGGAAGACAACCACTCCCGCTGTCGGTCGGCACAGCAAATACACCCCCGTAGGAGACACCATGATTGTCGATATTCATTGCCACCTCGGTGACATCCTCTACCCCAACGGCGGGCAGCGCATCCTGACTGCCCTGCCGATGGCCCATCCCTTCGACCCGGACGCCCTGCGGCGGCTCACGCTCTACGGCTTTCATGGCCTGGACCGGGTCTTGTACGCCAAACCGCAGGTGCAGTGGGCGATGACCCGTGCCGAGCGCGAGCGCAACTTCACCGGCACCCTTGGGAACCTCTCGGCGGCGCTCCATCGCCACGGCATCGACTACGCCGCCGCCATGCCGCTGGCCCCCAACGTCACCTTCGCCGACCTGCTGCCCGCCGCCGGGGCCAACCCCCGGGTGCTGCCCTTTGGCTCCATCGACTTCACCGCCCCCGACCCTGCCGGGCAGGCCCGGCAGCAGATGGCCGCCGGAGCTCGTGGGCTGAAGCTCCACCCCATCCTCCAACGGGTGGACCCAGAGAGCGCGGTCGTGGTCGAGGCGCTGGCGGCACTGCCCGCGGGCACGGTGGTGATGGTGCACACCGGCACCTCCAACTACTACCCGCCCGCCGAGCAGCACCTGCAGGCCGCGGGGTATGGCCGGGTGGAGGGCATCGCCCGCATAGCGCAGGCCTTCCCCCAGCTTTGCTTCGTGGCGGCCCATGGCGGCCTGCGCCAGTTTGCCGATGTGCTCACGCTGCTTGCCCCACTGCCCAACGCCTATGTGGACACGTCCTTTGTGTCGCCCGCCGGCATCCGCACGCTGGTTGAGTTCTTCGGCCCTGAGCGGGTGCTCTTCGCCAGCGACTGGCCCTGGGGCTTCCACCGCACCAGCCTGGCCGCCGTGCGCCGGGCCTGCACCAGCCGCACCCGGGAGCTGGTGCTGGGCGGCAACGCCTGCCGCCTGTTGGGGCTGGAGGAAGCTCCCGCCCCAAAGTAAGCAGGAGCCCCTGCGCGCCGCCCCCGCCGCCGTAGGGATCCCAGTGTGCGGGTGCATCTGAACCGTTTGCAACCTATAAGCGAGGTGATCGGCATTACTCTGTATCATTACTTTGATGGATCGATCGGCCCGTTTGTCAATCTGTCAGACATTCCCCTGGAGGAGGCGAAGGCCGTTCTCCGCTCCATCAAGGAGAGCAAGCCAAACAGCCAGAGCGCCGCGCGTGACCCGGAATATGTGGAACATCGGCGCAATTGTGAGCGCATGCTGAGGGCGGCGTTTGCGGAAAAGTGCGGCGTGATCCAGAGGGAATCCCCGCATTACATGGTGGTGGAACACAGCCCCTGGTTGAGCACCTGGTTTGAGAACGGCGCCTTTGTACGCATTCCCATTGAGGAATTTGACCTGCGCACCGTTTCCTTTACCTATGGGGATTCCATGCCAACATTCAGCAACCGAATCAACGACAACAAGGAATACCGCAAGAGGGTCTATACCTATGACGAAATCCTGACCCTGATCGCCAAATACGGGCTGCCGCAGGATTGGAATGGCGATGGCCGCCATGGCCCGGAGCGATACATTGAGGCCCACATCTGGAGCGATGAGACGATAAGCAAATATCGATAGGCCGCCCCTTGCGGGCAAAGCAGCAATTTACCAGATCAGTGCCCCCCGGGCAGAACCAAACGGAAACGATAAGAAAAAGCGAGTGAATCGTGCGGATCACTCGCTTTGTACTTCTGGAACCAAAACCGTCCGCTCGCTGTGGCAGCCATGCGAACCACAGGGGACTATAGCCGCGGTGCGGATGGCACCGCGGTCTCAACCCCGGCGGCGGGTGTGGCGACCCGGGTTGGGGCGGTGGGCTGGCTGGCCCTGGGGCCGGGGCGGAGCCGGCTGTTTGGGCAACACCTCAAAAATCTCCATGGGGAAGGGGTGCTCCTCCACGACCGGGATGGTGCGGCCGCAGAATTTCTCAATGTCCTTGAGGAGCTTCTTCTCCTCAAAGTCACACAACGACAGCGATATGCCGACCCTGCCAGCCCGGCCGGTGCGGCCGATGCGGTGGACGTAGGTCTCGGGGATGTTGGGGATCTCATAGTTGATGACGTGCGAGAGGTCGTCGATGTCCAACCCACGGGCGGCAATGTCCGTGGCCACCAGTACGCGGATCTTCCGGTTCTTAAATTCTGTCAGGGCCTGCTGACGAGCACCCTGGGATTTGTCCCCGTGGATGGCCTGACAGGCAACCCCGTGCTTTTTAAGCTCCCGAACCACGCGGTCGGCACCGTGCTTGGTGCGGGTGAAGACCAACGCCGACTCGATGGACGGATCCTCAAGCAGATGCAGCAACAACGCGCGTTTGTTCTGCTTGTCCACAAAGTACACCGACTGCTCGATGGCCTCAATGGTGGGCGACTCCGGCGCGATGGTCACATGCACCGGGTCCTTGAGCAGCGTGTGCGACAACTTCACGATTTCCGGCGGCATAGTGGCTGAGAAGAGCAGCGTCTGGCGCGCGACAGGCGTGCAGGCGATGATCTTCTTCACATCGTGGAGGAAGCCCATGTCCAGCATGCGGTCGGCTTCGTCCAGAATGAGAATCTCCACATGGTTGAGGTTCACCAACCCCTGGCCCATGAGGTCCACCAGCCGGCCGGGGGTGGCGACAAGGATGTCCACCCCCGCCTTGAGGGCCGCCTCCTGTGGAACTTGGGAAACGCCGCCGAAGATGACGCAGACCTGCAAGCCGGTGTACCGGCCGTAGGTGCGGAAGCTCTCGTCGACTTGAAGGGCCAGCTCCCGTGTGGGGGTCAGCACCAGCGAGCGGATGCGCCGCGGGTGCTCCGGGGTGGCCGACGCCAGACGCTGCAGCGTGGGTACGGCAAACGCCGCCGTTTTCCCGGTGCCCGTTTGGGCGCAACCCAAAAAATCCCTCCCCAGAAGGATGGGCGGTATGGCCTCCCGCTGAATGGGGGTCGGGGTATGGTAGTTCTCTCCCTGCAATGCCTTCAGGATGGAAGGCGTCAAGTTCGTACTAAAAAAATCCAAGGGTTCTCCTAACAAATGATGTAGTAGGCAAAAGCCATCACAGTAGTGTAACAGTTTCACGGGCAAAGCGCCACACAATTTCTGCGGCATCCCACTAGGGCGCGTGCCTGCAACCCCATGGCGCGGAAAATGGCATCCGCCATGCAGGCCCGACCTGGTACAATGAGCAGTATTTGATGGAAATGGCGAATGGATGCGCTGCTTCCCGCTGGGAGAATCTTCTCACAGGCCACGGAATGGCGGACGGCACCGGGGCCACCGGCACACACTGGGTCTGGTCTCCATCGTGCCCTGCCCTCAGCCGGGGAAACTGCGCTCGGCACCGGCCACCGGGCCACGGGGTGCCTCCCCGGCCACGGGGCCAAGCAGCGCCTGCTCCGCCCTTTCGTAATCGAATTCCCGTACGGCAGCCAAGGCGGCAGTCCACCGTCCATGGGCTTGCGGCTCCACCGTGCCGGAGACCAGGAGTCGCTCCAATTCCCGCTCGGCGTCGCCGCCGCGGTACGCACGAATGAGCCGAAGAACCTCCCCCTCGCTGGCGGCTGGCATCGGCTCGTTGCATTCCTCCCGGCCCAGCAGTTCGCCCGCCCGGCGAAGGAAGGCCTGCACCCCTTCCCGGGTGCGCCGCCATTCCAGCACCAGCAGGGGTACGGCGTGCCGAAGATATTCTGCGTCGCCAGCGCCGGAATACCGCTCCACCCACAGCGCCAGCTGCTGCAGGGCATCGGCCCCCACGGCCTTGGCCCGGCTCTTGAGGGCATGGGCCAAATGCGCCAGCCCTGCCCAGTCGCAAGCCTCCAGCAGGCGCGGGGCGCTCTCCTCCCCGCCGGCGCCCTCCTCGCCAAAGACGCGAGCGATGGCGACGTACCCCAGCAGGTCGCCGTTGAGGTAGCGCAGGCCCTCCTCCAGCTGGATGTCATAGCACGCCAGCAAGTCCTTCAGTTCTTGCTGCGCCTCCTGCGTCGGCAGAACACGCGCAGGCAGCCGGGTTCGGTGGATCAATTCGGGTGGCAGGCTACCGAGCATCGCCCGCTCCATCTCCTGCCACTCAATGGGCTTGGTCAGATAGGCGGCAAAGCCCTCCCGAAGGAAGGTCTCCTTCACGCCGGCCACGGCGTTGGCCGTGAGGGCAATGACAGGGACAGCCGAACCGGGATGCTCCTGCCGGATGCGTCGGAAGGTCTCAATGCCGTCGAGATCCGGCATCATGTGATCCAGCAGGATGGCGTGGTAGGCGGCGGTCTTCATCTTCTCCAGGCATTCCCACCCGCCGGTGGCGGTGTCGACCTGCAGCTGCGTGCGGCGCAGCAGGGCCTGCGCCACCTCCAGGTTCTCCCGGCTGTCGTCCACCACCAGGATGCGGGCATCCGGCGCGGTGAAGCTCTCCCCCGCTTCCGCCGCCTCGTCCGGCGCGCGCTCGCCCAGCGCCTGGGGCTCCTCGGTGCCCTGAGGGATCTCCACGGTGAAACAGCTGCCCTCCCCCCACACGCTGTGAAGCTGGATGTGCCCGTCCATGAGCCGGGTCAGATCTCGTGCGATGGCCAGGCCCAGCCCCGTGCCCTCGATGTTGCGGTGGGCCGGCAAAGCCACCCGGGTGAAGGCATCGAAGAGCCCGACCTGATCCTCCCGTCGGATGCCGATGCCGGTGTCGGCCACGGCGATGCACAGCACGATCTCCCCCGGTGCGCGGCCAGGCTTCTGCCCGAAGGTGAGGGTAATGCTGCCGGTGTCTGTGTATTTCACGGCGTTGCTGATGAAATTGACGACCACCTGACGAATGCAGGCACTATCCCCCCGCAGGACGGCGGGCAGGGCGGGGTCCGCCCTGGTGCGGAAAGCCAGCCCCCTGCGCGCCGCCTGCTCGCCACCCAGGAGCGCGAGGTCGTCAGTGAGCTCGGCCAGCCGATAGGGTTCCGCCCGCACCTCCACCTTGCCCGCCTCAATGCGCGAGACGTCCAGCACGTTCTGGATGAGCGTGCGAAGGGTCTTTCCGGCGGTCTGGATCTTTCGCGCGTAGCCCACAATGGCCGGGGACAGACTCTCCCGCAGTACCATTTCGTTCATGCCCAGCATGACGTTGATGGGGGTGCGAATCTCGTGGCTCATGTTGGCAAGGAACGTGCTCTTGACCTGGCTCAGCCGTTCGGCCTCCCTGCGCGCAGCCTCCAGCTGGCGCTGCTGCTCGTTGTAGAGCCGGAAGTGCAGGAACAGTGTGACTCCCAGTACAACACTGGCGCTGAAGAAGCCGATGATTACATCCACGAGCCTGTCCTGTTCGGTGTCAAAGGCGACGACGAGACCTGGGTTCCAGTAAGCCACGAGGCAGCAGGCCAGATAGACCGCCAACTCCAGCCCGGCGAACAGAAAGGCCTGTTTTCCATCCATCATGAAAATGGTGAACAGCACCGCGAACACAAAGAAAGACGGCATACCGCCCTGATACCCACCGGCGGTGAAAAAAAACGCAGGAAAGAACACCAAAAAAACGGCCACAATGGTGATGATATAGCAGATATGATACCGCCCGCTGCGATAGGAGTACAGCAACAGGCCAAAGGAGAGCAGCGAAGAGGCCATCACACTTGCAAGATTCCCGATGCTGGCATCATTGAAGAGCCCCAGCACGAAAATGAGAAGGCTGATGAGCGTGCCCGCGATGGCCAACAAATTGAAGAGCCGGACGCGAAAGTCCAACTGGCGGCCGAGAAACGTTCGGCGGATCAGGGGCAGAAGGTGCAGCATGGGTTCCCTCGTTTCCCGGGGCGGCACCACTCAGAGCCGTGCGAAACCGAAGGGTTCCATTCGGCTCACTGGAACAGCTTACGCAGCTCGCCCCGTTTGCTCACCTGCATCTTCTCAAACACGATGCAGGCAACCTTTTTGACATAGGAATAGGAGTAATGCAATTCCTCGCAGATCTCGTGGTTGGAGTACCCCTGGGCGATGCGGCGTGCCACACTCTGCTCAGTCGGGGTCAGCGTGGCGGTCAGGCCGGCAAACTTCACCTCGTCCCACCCCAAGGTGCGCGAGGCGCGGCGCAGCGCCTTGGCTGCCCGGCGTTCCTCGGCGTTGCCGATCTGCCGCTCCAGCCGCAGCAGCAAGACCTCCCGGTCAAAGGGCTTGGTGATGTAGTCCCACGCGCCGGAGCGCAGGCCCGCCCGCTCGGCGACCGGCCCGGTGAAGCCCGTCAGCAAGAGAACCGGAACGTCATCCAGCGAGGGCAGGGCCTGCAGGGCGGACAGCGTCTCGAACCCGTCCATGTCGGGCATGTCAATGTCCAGCAGGATGGCGTCGGGCACAAACCCGGTTTCAAAGAGCTGCAAGGCGCTCTTGCCCGAGCGCGCGAGACTGACGGCATAACTCTCACTCAATAGCCGTTCCACCATCCGCAACAGAGCAATGTCGTCGTCCACAACCAAAAGAGACTTCTTTTCCGCCATGCGCCTCGCACTTTCCGCTTCCATTCCAACTTCCATATAAGTATACCATTCCACCCGCACATCGACAACCAAAGCGGCGGCGTTGCCCCTACGCGGATCCCTCGTAAAAAGCCCGGCCTGTGACCGGGAAACACTGGGTCGCACAGAGCAGCGACGAATACAGGCAGGGGGCACGAAACAAGTGGTAACCTTTTGGCACTGTTCCTGTGTGGAATCCAGTCTTATCATGTTATATCTGTGTTGCCGGGCAAAGCCTGTTGCACTTGGGTGTGGCCAGGCAATGCTGGCGTTGCGTTGTCAAGCCTGCAAACCGAAGGAGCATAGCATGAAACGAGCATTGGTCATCGTCCTGTCCCAGCTTCTCCTGTTCCCGCTGCTGTGCGCGGCTGCGCTGGCGGCCGACCCTGTCGCGTATGAGTACAACGGGCAGAAGTATGTGTATGCCCAGTACATACAGCTCAAAACGTTCTTAAACCTGCCTTCCGCGGTACAGGGAAAAACCAACGGGCAGACACTCAATGACAATTACGATGAGGCCGACCCTACATCCTGGACGGGGGTGACCTGGGGGGAAAGTTCTGGCACTCCGGCGGAGAATGCGGTTACTGGCCTTGAATGGTTCGAGGCAGGCGATCTGAAGGGTTCGCTGTATGTGTCTAGCTTTTCGGATCTTGGCCGTGTGTTGTTGTACGCGGAGGGGATCACGGGGCTGGACTTTTCAGGTTGTTCAAACCTGGCCTACCTCCAGTTTGGAAAGACGCAAATCACCTCATTGGATCTGACGGGCTTAAGTTCGCTGACGCAACTGTACTGCGGCAGCAACAAAAAGCTCGCCAGCCTGAATTTGACGGGTTGTACGGCGCTGCGTACCGTGCGCTGCAACGGCAATGCCCTGACCAGTCTGGATCTGTCACCGGCTGGTACCTTCCTGCAGCAGCTGGATTGCAATGATAACAAACTCACCTCTTTGAATGTGAGCAAGAATACCGCCCTTGAGGGGCTCAACTGCTCCGCCAATCAGTTGGCCAGTCTGAATCTGACGGGTTATTCGTCGCTGGAGGACTTGAACTGTTCCGAGAATCCACTGGCAACGTTGACGGTGACCGGCTGCACCAGCCTTGATCTGTTGCAATGCACCAAAACCTCGCTGACGTCCCTGGTGCTGACGGACAACACCGCGCTGACCGAACTGTGGTGCAACATGAGTAAGCTTTCGGCGCTGAACGTTCGGCCCCTCGCCAACTTGAAATCCTTGCATTGCGATGACAACGAGCTGCAGACGCTGGATGTGAGCCAGAACACCGCGCTGGCGACCCTGTCTTGCAGCAGCAACAAACTAAAAACTCTGAACGTGAGCCAGAACACCCAATTGGGCACTCTGTTCTGCGCCAACACGGGCTTGACCAGCCTGAACCTAAACACAAACACGGCATTGAAGGAACTGAACTGCAGCAGCGCGTCGCTGACCGAGCTGACCGTGAACGGGTGCACCCTGCTGGAGAGGCTGGATTGCTCCAAGAATGCACTTTCTGCCCTCACGCTCACCGCCAATACCCAGCTCAGGAGTGTGGTTTGCAACGATAACCTTCTCCAAACCCTGGATCTGCGCGCCAACAGCAAGCTGAGCTCCTTGTCCTGCCAGAACAACAAGCTGACGACGCTGCTGCTTGGAAGCATCCCGTTGGCGGGGTTGGCTTGCAGCAGCAACGCGCTGACCTCGCTGGATCTCTCCGCTCAGACAAAACTGCAGGGGCTGGATTGCTCCAGCAATCAACTGCAGACGTTGGATACGAAAGCAAGCAATCTGATGGCATTGTACTGCTCCGCCAACAAGCTGACGTCCATCCGCACCAAGGTCGATGGGAACGCCATCCACCTGACAGCGGAGGGCAATGGGTATGTGGAATTGGTGCGCGGCATGGATTACGATGAGGAGAAGATGCTTCCTCTGTACATCAATGCGATCCCCAAGTCGGGCAGCCGTTTCGTCAAGTGGCTGCAGGGGACGGAGGTGTATGCAACCGCCGCCAAAGTCACGATTGACCCCATTGATTCTGTGATTTTGACCGCCCAGTTTGGCGTGGGCACGTACACCGTGGCCGTCAGCGCCAGCAACAGTGCCTGGGGCACGGTGACCGGCGCGGGCACCTACACCCAAAACGCCACTGCCACTGTGACCGCCACGCCCAAGAGTGGATACCGCTTCGTCCGCTGGCTGGAGGGCAGCACCGCCGTCTCCACCAATGCAAGTTACTCCTTCCAGGTCACTAAGGCACGCACGCTGAAGGCCGAGTTCGCCGCCATCGGCGCACCGGTTGTAACAATAAAAAGCACCTACAACACGGCCACCCTGACCTGGAAAGCCGTGACCGGCGCTGCGGGCTATGAGGTCTACCGCGCCGCCTCCGGCGGCACCTACACCAAGCTGGCAACGGTGACCAGCGCCTCCTACACCAACTCCGGCCTGACCACTGGGAAGGCGTATACCTATAAGGTGCGGGCCAAATGCGTGTCCAGCACGGCGACCACCTACGGAATCTACTCCTCCGTTGTCTCGGTCACCCCGTCGCTGGGCACGCCCCAGGCCACCGCCGTCTCCACCGGCTACACCAGCGTAAAGCTTACTTGGAGCAAGGTGGCCGGGGCGACTGGCTACCGACTCTACCGTGCCACCAGCAAAAGTGGCACCTACACCAAGGTGGCGGAAACGACCTCCACCAGCATCACCAACAAGAGCCTGACAACCGGTAAAACGTATTACTACAAGGTGCGTGCCATCCGCACGGCGAGCGGCACCACCGCCAATGGCTCCTACTCCTCCATTGTGAGTGCCAAACCGATTCCGGCCGCCCCCACCGGGGTGACTACCACCCGTGTCTCCAACAGCTCTCTCAAGGTTAGTTGGAGCAAGGTGAGCGGGACGACGAAATATCAGGTCTACCGCGCCACCAGCCTCAACGGCACCTACGCCAAGGTGGCGGAGACCACAAGCCTCAGCTACACCAATAAGGGCCTGCAGGACAACAAAACCTATTACTACAAGGTGCGAGCCTACCACACCGAGGGCGTAACCAAAGTCTATGGGGCGTACTCCACCATCGTGAACGCAAAACCTTAACCGACTGAAAGCACAGGAAGCCAATGCGAGGGAGCGATTGCGAATCGCTCCCTCGCCATTTCTTCCGACTGCCCCATTACAGCCCACGACATGGTTCGGCGGTCTCTAGAACGAATTGAAAACCTGTAACCTGAAGGGTTGCGTAAGTTTGCACACTTTTATGGGCTAGCTTGGCGTATCGCTGCAGAAACTGTAGTTATTTGTGAAATAGGATGCTATAATCCCCTATAATGTATTGTTATGCCATGTATGTAATGCAGTGTCAACCAACTCGAGAAAAATACCATAGTTAGGAGTGCGGTGCGCTCCCAAACGCCGACTCGGACGCATGAGGTTTTATGAAAATCAAGTTCCTCAACTCTGTGCGCGTCAGGCTCGTGATAGCCATTATTACAATGGTTAGTATTCCCTTTGCCATTCTTCAGGTTGCCAACGTCCTTTTGATCTATGACAAACTGCAGACCAAGACCGAATATACAACGGAGGCCCTTGCGCACTCCATCGCAACGAACCTGCAGGAGTTTATGCAGGGCGTGTTTGACAGTTCCTCGCTGTTGGCGCAGAACAGCGAAGTCGTGGGCGGCACACCCGAGGGGCAGGCAATCCTCCAGAACGCCATCACCCAGATGCCCTACTACAAGCTCATCTACGGGCAGGGGATGGACGGGATGCAGACGATTCGCACCTCCGGTGAGCTTGTGAACCGCTCAGACCGCTGGTGGTTTAAGCGGATGGTGCAGGATCCATCGCCCTTTGTAAGCGAAGCCTATGTATCCGTGAACAACAACGAGCTTGTCTCCTCCATCTTCCTGCCCATGTACAGCGGCAGCGATTGCACGGGCATATTCGGCGCGGATTTCACGCTCAATACGATACAGCAGGCCGCTACCCCCTACCTCAACAGCGACATCTCCTTCCTGATACTCGACAGCAGGGGGAGCGTGCTGGCGGGCACGGACTATCAGTCGGGCGAGTACATCAACTACATTGACTACACCAAACGCACGGTGATGCTGGATGAAAACGGCAATTACCGGCTGGACTCCGCCGGCAACATCATGACCCAGGTGGAGAAAATCGAAGTCTCCGACACGATGAAGCGCATCATCTCCGGTGCGTTGGGCAGCAAGACGGCCTCCTTCAAGTTTCGGGACAGCCGCAACGACATCGTCGTGTGCGCCTATCAGCCCATCGCGCTCCCGGGGAAGTCTGACCCGTGGTCGGTCATCGTGTTCCAGAAGCAGACGGACAACCTCTCCATCGTCGCGCTGGTCGGTATGTTTGCGCTGTTGATCCTGTGCTGCATCGTCATCACGCTCCATCTCATCAACCGGAACATCCTGCGGCCGGTCCTGCTGATACAGAGGGGTATGGCCAGCATTGCCGCCGGTCAGCTGGAGGTGAAGCTGGACGAAACGGAACAAAACGAGATTGGCGCACTGGCCGCAGACATCAACAAGATGACCTACGCCCTGCGCCAGCACCAGCAGCGCATCGACGAGAATGAAAAGATGGTATCGCTGGGCAACCTCGTGGCCGGTGTCGCCCATGAGATCAACACACCGCTGGGCATCGGCGTCACGACCTCCAGCTATATGAAGAAGGTAAACACCGACTCCCGGCGGGCACTCAACGAAGGAAGGTTCACCAAGGATGCCCTGGTCAACTACATGGAAACCATGGACGAAAGCCTCGACCTTCTGGATTACAACCTGAACCGAGGCTCCACGATCATACAGAGCTTCAAACAGATCGCGGTGGACTTGACCTATGAGGCGCAGGAGGAGTTCAATGTGCTCCAGCACATCAACAATGTCGTCATCAGCCTGACCCACGAATACAAGAAAAGCAACCATACCTTCCACATCACCTGCGATGAGAACCTGGAGATCAAGAGCTATCCCGGTGCGTTTGCGCAAATCTTTACAAACCTCATCATGAATTCCATCATTCACGGGTTCCATGGCAAGGAAAACGGACAGATCGACATTGAGGCATTGATGCAGGACGACACATTCGTGCTGCGGTATGGCGACAACGGCTGCGGCATCAGCCCGGAAAACCTGGAGAAAATCTTTGCGCCCTTTTTCACCACCCGTAAGAACTTGGGCGGCAGCGGCCTCGGCCTGAACATCGTCCACAACCTTGTCACCAAAAAACTGAACGGCACGATTGCTGTCGAGAGCCAGTTGGGGCTTGGCACCGTATTCACCATCCGTATTCCGAAGGGAGATTGAACATGCCTGACCATGAGAATATACCGCTCAACAAAGAAGCCCTGGATCTGCGCTTTCTGGACGAAGGCTCTGCCGCGAGCCTTCTTGCCCATCGCAAATGCACCGAATGCTATCAGATTGTCATCGCCGACGACGAGGAAGAAGTCCACAAGATGACCAAGCTCGTACTCAAAGGGTTTGAGATGGAGGGCGTGAAGCTCCAGTTCTTTGATACCTACTCCGGGCGGGAAACGATCGAATTCCTCAATGAAAACAGGAATGTCGCGATTGTGCTGCTCGATATTGTCATGGAGGAGGATGACTCCGGCCTCCAGGTTATCCGCTACCTGCGAGAGACCCTCAAGAACAACCTGACCCGCGTGGTCGTGCGCACCGGCCAACCCGGGAAGGCACCGGAAGAGAAGATCGTCGTGGAGTACGAGGTGGATGACTACAAGTCCAAGACCGAGCTCACGGTGCAAAAGCTCTACAGCACGATGCACCTATGCCTGCGGGCGCACCGTAACATCAAGGAGCTCAGCCACAGCAAAGACAATCTGTTCCGCGTCATCAACGCGTCACAGGAACTCTTTAAGTTCCGCTCCTTCAGTGACTTTATGAAAGGCATGCTCCAGCAGATCATCGCTCTCTATGATCTGGACGAAGCGCTGGACGGCCCCGGCGGCCTGCGGAGCACCATTGACAGCTTTGCCGCCATACAGATGGCGGACACGGTAAAGGTGCTTGCGGCCACGGGCAAATACGAAGGGGCGATCCAAAAGCCCCTGGGCCCGGAAATCTGCTCGCCGGAGCTGCTGGACCTGATCGAGACCGTCAGCAAAGGCCCGGATTCCGAGGCAATTTTCCGCCAGGGCGACACCCTGTTGATCTTTAAACGGAGTGCCGACAAGCACATCCGCAACTATGTGGTGCTGGAGACCGAACTCAACCCGGAGAACATTGAACTCATCCAACTGTTCCTGGACAATTTCTCACTGGCCATTGATAACTTCATGCTCAACATGAACACCAATGAAACCCAGAATGAGATCATCTTCCGCATCAGCGAGATTGTGGAGAACCGGAGCGACGCCACGGCCAACCATCTGCGCAGGGTATCCAACATTGCCAGGGTCGTGGCCTCCAAACTCCATTACGAAGAAGAGATGTGCAACACCATCATGATGGCCAGCGTGATGCACGACGTGGGCAAGATCGGCATTTCCGATGAAATTCTGCTCAAACCCGCCAAGCTGACCCAGGAGGAATTTGAGACCATCAAGAAGCACACGACGATCGGCTACAGCATCTTGAAAGACTCGCGGCTGAAGCTGCTGAACATGGCTGCGACCATCGCGCTCTATCACCACGAGCGCTATGACGGCATGGGGTACCCGACGGGCAAGAAAGAGGACGAAATCCCAAAAGAATGCCAGATTGTAGCGGTGGCCGACGTGTTTGACGCGCTGATCTCCAAACGCTGCTACAAACAAAAGTGGCCCTTGAACGATGTCATGGAGTATATGAGGCAATCGCGTGGCACGCAGTTCTCCCCCCCGGTTGTGGACGCACTGCTGGGCAGCATTGATGAAGTGCTCAACATCATCCGGGTCTACCCGGATTAGGGCGTATTGAGGAGCGAAGTGTATCGTATGAACTGGAAACCGGTGTCCTGCCTGCTGGTCTGCTGCCTTTTGGCTTCGCTTGGCTTTTGCGGCGGCTGCACCACGAGTGTGGAGCCCGTCACCATACGCTACGCCGCGTGGAACCTTGGCACCCCCGAGGCAAAGGGCCTGGAGCGCCGCATGGTCGAGGCCTTTATGCGCAAGCACAAGAACATCCGCGTGGAGATTGACGAGCGCTATCCCGCAGACTACAACAGCGCCATGGAGGCCGATGGGGCGAACGGTACGCTGCCGGATGTCTACATGTACGCAAACATCCCGCAGGCCAATGAAAATGGTTGGTGCGCCGACCTGACGGACCTGGCGCAAACGGACAGAGAGTGGGACAACATCCCCGAGCCCATCCGCGAAGCGGCAACCGTGGGCGGCACCACCGTGGCAATCCCCTACGCCATTTATTTCTACGGATATTTTTACA
The DNA here is from genome assembly GCA_023398815.1 of Bacillota bacterium. Classification (GTDB taxonomy): domain Bacteria; phylum Bacillota; class Clostridia; order Christensenellales; family UMGS416; genus JAEYRA01. Next base: position 166,996 of record JAEWRW010000020.1, on the reverse strand, counting down.
ATCAAACCCTATTTGATGCCCAGGGAGTCTCCGCGCCGGCGGTGGGCTTTTCGGTGGATGCCTTCGCAGCCGCCGTGGCCGCCATGACCGATGTGGCTCACCACAGCATCGGGCTGGCGGACGCCGGGGATATCATCAACTGGTACCCAGCGGCAGCCAATGAGCGCTTCGGCTGGTACACATGGGACGGCGGCAAACTGAACTTGAACTCCAAGGAATTCATCGACGGCGTGAAGCTTGCGCGATCCATCACCGAAAGCGGGCAGGCCTTCTCTGCGCTCTCTGCCGACCAGAAGCTGCAAATGCCATACGCCAACAATTATGAGGCATGGACCGCCGGAGAGGCAGCTTTGAAGTTCGATGGTACCTGGGCGGTCAATGACTATGCCAAGCTTGACTTCCAAACCGGGTTTCTTGGCCTCCCCGGCGGCAGAGCCTGCATCGTGCCCGACTTTCTGTTCGTCTCAAAACAGAGCGCCCACCCAGCCGAGGCCTATGCGTTTGCGAAGTTCATGTCGGCATACTCCAGCGAGGGGTTCGCCGAGCGTATGACGCTGGCAAAAGAGGTCAATGCAGTCGTCACGACCCTGCCGATGGTGGACGACCGGCGCATGATCAACGCCTATTTTGAGCAAATGCCCATCCCCGGCATCCGGGAGGTGTACGACAGCATGGAGAAAGGTAGCTACGTGGAAGGCACTAAAGTGCTGCCGGGCTACACACAGGCACGGTGGGCCTACCCCACGAGCATCGCAGTGGGCGACACCTCAAACGCAACGATTGGTGACGTGCTGGCCGCCGCCTGTGCCGGTGCCGCGGACATTGACGCGGTGGCGGAGCAACTCAATTCCGCCGCCAATGAATGCATCCAGTTCTTTCCACGGCACGCAGACAACTGACGGCTTGCTCATGTCAAGTCACTTCTGGGAGCTTTGTCGCTGACGATTAGCAATACAGACACCATCCCTCCCTAGCCAAGGTTTCACCCCCATCGGATCAGGGCAGGTCAGTCTTTTTGTACCGCCGTCTCCAAGCTCTCTCCTAAGAGTTCCGTCACCGTCACCGGCTTGTAGCCGTCGGCAATGAACTTCTCCAAGACGACCGGCATCACCTCCGGTGTGTTTGCACCGTCATTGTGAAAGAGGATGATGGAGCCGGAGACGACACGCGGGAACACGCGCTGCTGCATCTGGGCGCTGGTGAGACCCTGCCAGTCAAGGCTGTCCACATCCCATTGTATAAAATCAAATTGCTCCTTGCCCACGATGTCCACGAGTTTGGCGTTCCAAGCTCCGTAAGGCGCCCGGAAGATCGTGGGCCGCTTGCCCGTTGCCTTTTCAATGACATCGGCGGTTTTAGTCAGTTCGTCGATCACCTCGGCCTCCGGCAGGGTCGTCAGGTCCTTGTGGGTGTAGCCATGGCTGCCGATCTCATGACCGCGTCGCGAGATTTCCGCCAGCACGTCCGCGTTCTTCTTAGCCCACATGCCCGTGACAAAGAACGTCGCCTTGACGTTATACTTATCCAGAATGTCCAGCAGGGCGGCGGTTTTGTCCGTGCCCCACGCCGCGTCAAAGGTAATGGCGATCTGCTTGCCTTCGGTCTTGACGCTGTACACGGGGATGTTGTCCTTGGGGGCAAAGACCGAAAACGATCCCCCGCGCAGCATACCTACCAGCGCTGCCCCCACCACAAGGACCACCGCAAGGCCCACCAATGCCAAATGCCGCCGGGTCACCACAAAAATACGCATACGACTCCCTCCCGAGGTATCATATGCACACGGGAGTGAAGGCAGAAGCAAAATGAAACGTGCCCCAGCGGCATTCCATAACTAATTTCCCCGCGATTTCCTTTCTGTGTGACCGCAAAAAGCCAACACCATCTGCAAATTGCTTCTTCCCTTCTGCCAACCTTTGGTATAATGCCATGGAAGCCAAAGCAATCCAACACAACCGGAAGGAACTGAACCCAGTGAACCATTTGGAACGACTGAACCTAGAACTGCACTCTTTGGTGTTATTCCACGCTTTGGGGAAGGATGAACTGCTTCGCAAGCTATCTGCCCTCCTCTCCTCCCCCGGCAAAGTTCCACTCGAGCAGGTGATGGCCTATTCGGACTTTGCCGCCACCTTGCTGGAACGGGGCGGCAACCTCACCGACTGCTTGCTGGAGCGCGTGTTGGACGAAGAGACCGTCTATGTGCGCCGGCGAGCGACGGGTGGCGCGGTGGACACCGCACTGGATGGGATGCTGCAGCATGAGTTGGGGGTGTTGGAAGGTTTGTCACGCCTGACCGGGGAAGAAGTAGCATCCGGACTGGATTATGAAGGGCCTCTGCCGGGGTGGCAAACCCGTGAGGTCGATTTCCTCGCCGTTTACCAGCAGAGGATGGAGAACCTCGCCACCGTAGGGTATGGCCCCTTTGCCCGGCACCACATGTTCCTGCTGAAGGCCGGGCAATTTCAGCCGGTGCTATGGCCCGACCCCATGAAGCTGGCGGACTTGACGGGTTACGAGACCGAGCGACAGGCTGTGCTGGAGAATACCCTTGCCCTGCTGCAGGGCAAGCCCGCCGCCAACGCCCTGCTCTATGGCGATGCGGGAACGGGCAAATCCACGACGGTCAAAGCCATCGTCAACACCTACTGCCACCAGGGCCTGCGGCTCATCGAGGTCGCCAAACACCAGCTCGGTTCACTGCCGGAGGTCATTGCGGCGCTGCGAGACAACCCGTTGAAGTTTGTGCTGTTCATCGACGACCTGTCCTTCGACCGCGACAGCGACGAGTTCAGCACCCTCAAGGCGACGCTGGAGGGTTCGGCGCTGGCGCGGACGCCCAACGTGGCCATCTACGCCACCAGCAACCGCCGGCACCTGGTGCGAGAGACCTTTGCCGACCGCACCGGTGACGACGTGCACGTGAACGAAACCCTGCAAGAGCTGGGCTCGCTGGCCGACCGGTTCGGCCTGTCGGTGGGGTTCTTCCGCCCGGACAAAGCACTGTATCTGGAGATCGTTCACGACTTGGCCGCACATCATGGCATCACCATGGATTCCGCGCGGCTGGATGCCGAGGCCGAGCGCTTTGCCCTGCAGCGTGCCGGCCGGTCGCCCCGCATCGCACGCCAGTTTGTGGAGGCCCTGGTGCGCGGGCAGGGTGGCAACCGGGGTGCCTGAGCCCCCGTCACAGCCATACCAGCACACGTGATGCACCCGCATCCCCCTGCTCCAAAGCACGAAAGGAGACCGCACATGAAGCCACAATGGATCTGGTACTACGGGGATTTTGAGATCCACCACAGCCAACTGCTGCATGCCCGCCGGCAGGAGTTTGGCGCTGACTACCCCACCATGTGGAAAGTGGACTCCCCCTGGAACACGGTGGAATTCCGCCGCTCGTATGACAGCAACCAGGAAGGGTTCATCCGCGTGCAAACCACCGGGATCGGGTATGTCAAGATCGACGACGGGCGTGTGTTGCCCACCAATACCACCCATACCCTGCCCAAAGGCAACCACCGGGTGGTGATCCGCGTGAGCCGAACCGGCGGACTCCCTGCGGCCTATGCCCAGAGCGACATCATCCCGACCGACGGAAGCTGGCAGTGCGGGCATTACGGGCTGGAATCCATCGCCGTGGGTGCCGAGCCGGTGATGACCGACCCGGCCCACGCGCCTGAGGAATTCCCCTTCTGCTATGAACACAAGCTGCCGGTACAGTCTCAACCGCAAGAGGATGGAATGCTCTATGACTTCGGGGTGGAAACCTTCGGGTTCCTGAACATCGAGGGCGCGGATGAAGCCGCCTCTTACGGCGTGTACTACGGCGAATCCAGAGAGGAAGCGCTGGACACGGACAATACCCTGGTGTGGGAGCAGGTCTCCGGCCTTGCTACCCACCAGCTGCGGCAACGGGCCTTCCGCTTCGTCTTTGTGCGCGGCGGCACGGCGGGGCTGCGGGTATCGATGGACTACGAATACCTGCCGGTGCCCCGGCGCGGCGCATTCCACTGCGACCGGGACATTCTCAATCAGGTTTGGGAGACGGCGGCCTACACCTTCCACCTCAACACCCGGGAGTTTTTCCTGGATGGCATCAAGCGGGATCGCTGGGTGTGGTCGGGCGATGCGTACCAAAGCTACATGGTCAACAACTACCTGTTCTTCGACCAGGCGGTGACGCGCCGCACCATGCTGGCGCTGCGTGGCAAGGAGCCGTTTGAGGAGCACATCAACACCATCCTGGACTACAGCTTTTACTGGGTCATCGGCCTGTGGAACTATCACATGGCCTGCAACGACACCGGATTTCTGTCGCGCGTGTACGACAAGGCCGTGTCGCTGATGCGCTTCTGTATGGCCCGCACCGACGAGAATGGGTTTGTCGTCGGGCTCCCTGGGGAATGGGTGTTTGTGGACTGGGCGGACATGGACAAAACCGGGGCCGTGGCGGCCGAGCAGATGCTGTACCTCAAGTCCCTGCGGGTGATGGCTGACCTGGCGCGGCTGCTGGGTAAAGATGCTTCCCCGTACGCTGAGGAGGCGGAAAAGCTGGCATCGCGCATCGATGCGTTCTTCTGGGATGAGAAGAAGTGTGCCTACATCGACTCCTACGCCTCCGGCCGGCGTAATGTGACGCGCCACGCCAACGTGTTCGCCATCCTGCTGGACATTGCTGACGAAGAACGCCACAAAAAGCTCTACCGCAACGTGCTGTGCAACGAGGCGGTGCCCACCATCACCACGCCCTACTTCAAGTTCTTTGAGCTCGATGCCCTGTGCCGCATGGGCGACATCGCCGGGGCGGTGGCCAGCATTGAGTCCTACTGGGGCGGCATGATCCGGCTGGGGGCCACCACCATCTGGGAGCAGTACGACCCTGCCGAGCAGGGCGTCGCCCACTACGCCATGTATGGCAGTGCCTACGGCCGTTCGCTGTGCCACGCCTGGGGGGGCGGGCCCATCTACCTGCTGGGGCGGTATGTCCTCGGCGTCTCCCCCACCTCACCGGGGTATGGCACCTTCGTGGTGGAACCCCACGATGGCGGCATCGGCTCCCTCCACGGGGTAGTGCCACTGCCCGATGGAGAGGTCCATGTCTGGCTCGACGAAACTGCCGTGCGGGTGAAGGCCTCCCGCGGGGGCGGAGAACTGCGTTGGCGGGGCCAAGCGGTGCCCCTGCCAGCCAACGAAGAGGTGACCCTGCCCGGTAACCGGTGCGGGAACACACAGGCAAACGGGGGTTTTATTTTCTCGCCAAATTGTACAGACAAAAGAGACGGGATTGGCGCATTTTGCTCCCCCATTGCCATTGACGGCAGGTGTGCAGAGTTGTAGAGTGGTGTAGAGGTCTATACCAATTTATCGCGGCGCAGGAGCATGCCGAGGCCGCAATCCAGGGACGAAAGGAAGACAGCCATGGATTCTCAGTACGATCTGTTGTTACAGGGCGGGCACGTCATCGACCCGGCCAACAAAGTAGACGCGATCATGGACGTCGCCATTGTGGATGGGCGCATTGCCGCGGTGGGGCCGAACCTCCCGTCCGCGAATGCCAAGACGGTGATGGACGCCAAGGGCTGCGTGGTCACGCCTGGCATCATCGACATGCACACCCACCTGTACCCCATGCTGCCCAAGGGGCCTCACTCCCTGTCGGCCATCGATTGCGACGTTCACCTGCTGCGCGCCGGTGTTACCACGGCTGTGGATGCCGGCACCACCGGCTGGCGTGACTTCCTGTTCTTCAAGGAGCACATCATCGACACCTCCACCGTGCGGGTGCTGGCGTTCCTGAACATCGCCTCCGGCGGCATGATCGACATGCGCACCGAGCAGAACCCCAAGGAAATGCAGCCCAAGGTGGCGGCCGCGGTGGCCCAAGCCTACCCCGATACCATCGTGGGCATCAAATGCGCCCACTATTGGGGCGGTGGCAAGCCCTTCGACGAGGTGCACTACCCCTGGGCCTCGGTGGACCGCGCGGTGGAGGCTGGCGCGCTGGCTGGCCTGCCAGCGATGATCGACTTCCAGCCCAACCGGCCCCAGAGCCCCTATGCGGATATGATTCTGGAGCACCTGCGCCCGGGCGACATCCACACCCATGTCTTTGCCCAGCAGTTCCCCATCGTGGATGAAAACGGCAAGGTGTACGACCACATGTGGAAGGCGCGGGAGAACGGTGTGCTCTTTGACGTGGGCCACGGCGGCGCCAGCTTCTGGTTCCGCAACGCCAAGCGTGCGCTGGACGACGGCTTCGCACCGGACACCATCTCCACCGACATCCACTTCAGCAGCCTGCTGTACGCTGGGCTTGACAACCTGCAGATGATGTCCAAGTACCTCAACATGGGCATGAGCCTGCAGGACGTGGTGGCCCGTGTGACTGCCGCACCGGCAAAGGCCATCAACCGCGGCGACCTCGGTACCCTCTCGGTGGGTGCCACCGCCGACGTTGCGGTGCTGCGCGTACTGCAGGGCGAGTTCAACTATGTGGACTGCGGCAAGGCTATCATCCGCGGCGACCGGAAGCTAGAGTGCCAGACGACCATCTGCGGCGGCAAGGTTGCCTACAACGCCGGTGGCCTGGGCCTGCCGGAATGGCAGAATGCCCCCGAAGCCTACTGGACCTGCCCCTATATGGGCTAGTGGCTTAACCGCAACCCCACGCGACGCACACAAAAACCCGGCAGCACAACGACTGCCGGGTTTTGTATCCCTTTGGCGAGAACGACATGCTACGCTCATGCGTTCGATGGGTCAGAGGGCGGAGCCGGCGGCTTGTCCGGCTCCAGCGTACGGGCTAGCCGCAGGTACTTCTCGGCATCCTCGCGGTTGCCGGCGCGGGCGCTGGCTAGGGCGAGCAGACGGTAGACGCCCGCATCGAGCGGCGACTCCCCCAGCGCTTTGCGCAGCTCCGGCAGGGCTTCCTGGGGCTTGCCCTCCCGTAGCAGGCGGCGGGCGGCCTGGGTGTGGTCCAGCGGCAGCGCCTCGGCCAACACGGCGCGCAGTTTGTCGGCGGTGAAGGGCTTGTGCAGGTACGCCACAGCCCCCAGTTGGGTGCACTCCACGGCGTTCTTCACGGTGGCATAAGCGGTGATGATGATGACCGGCGTGCGTACGCCCTGGGCGCGAATGGTGCGCAGTACCTCGGTGCCACTGATCACAGGCATCTTGATATCCAGAAACGCCAAGTGATACCCGCCCGAACGCAACAGCTCCAGCGCCTGGGGGCCGTCGGCGGCCTCGTCCACGGCGTAACCCTCCATCTCCAGACATTTGCGCACCAGCAGACGGATGTTCTTGGTATCATCGGCCACCAAAACACGCTTCATGGCCGTGCCCCCTCCTCCACCGGCAGGGTGAAGGTGAACGTGCTCCCCGCACCCTCCTGCGAGGTGACGGTGATGTCCCCGCCATGGTCGCGTACAATCTGGCGTGCCACCGAAAGCCCTACCCCGGTGCCGCGCACCTCGATGTCCTCCGCCTCGCCATGCACGAAGCGGTCAAAGATGCGCTCCAGGTGCTGGGGCGCAATGCCAATGCCCGTGTCGCGCACGCTGACGCGCACAAACGCCCGCTCTGCCTGGGCCGTCACATCGATGGCGTCGCCCGCACCGGAGTAGGTCAGTGCGTTGCTGATGAGGTTGTTGAGCACCCAGGTGATCTTTTCACAATCCGCATGCACGGGCGGCAGGGCCTCCGGCACGGAGAAGTCCAGCCCAATGGCGCGGCGGCGGGCGGTCTCGCGGAAGGAATCGACCGCGGCACGCACGATGTCGCCCAGCGAGCAGCGCTCCATGTGGTAAACCTCCCGGCCCGACTCCATCCGCATGAGTTCCAGCAGGTCGTTGACCAGGTTGAGGAGCCGCTCCCCATCCTCACCCACAGTTTCAATGGCTTGGGCCTGGTCGGCGCTGAGCGCTCCCAGGCCCCCTTCCTTCAAGAGGCTGGACGCCATCAGGATGGACGTCAGCGGCGTTTTGAACTCATGGGAGATGGAGGCCAAAAAGTCGGTGCGTACTCGCTCCAACTCTTTGAGCTCGGTGATGTCGTGCAGCACGGCAATGGTACCGGTGTTGCCGTCACCATTGTGCAGGCGCGTCACTGAGAGGTTGTAATACCGCTCGCCCACACGGTGGATTGCCGTCTCCCGCACATCAGCGTCGGCATGGGCAACCTGCTCCTCTAGCTGGGCAAAGAGCGCACCATCGTGAATCACCTCCAGAAAGTGGCAACCCGCCACCTCACCCCCTTGGGGCAGGACGAACGCCCGCAGGAAGGCCTCATTGGCAAGCTGGATGCGCCAACCGGCATCCAGCACCAACAACGGGTCGGAGATGCTCTGCACAATGGCCAATGATCGGTTGCGCTCGCCCAGCAGCGTGCCCATGCTGCTGCGCTCATAATCCTGCAGGCGGCGCGTCATGTCGTTGAACTCCAGGACGAGCCGACCCGTTTCGTCGTTTGGCCCTGCTTCCATCTGCAGGTCCCAGCTGCCCTCCCGCACCTGTGCCATGCGCTGCGCCAGCAGCCCGATGGGCTTGAGAAACCGCCGGATGAAGAACTGCGACATGGCAAAGCCCCCGGCCAACGCCAGCAGGGCCGCCCCCAGCAGCGCCAGCATGGAGCGCCCCACGTCGTCGGTGGTACGCTGCTTGGCCGCAAACATCGCCGTTTCGTTGATCTGCACAAGCTGGCGACATTGGTCTTTGATCTGCTCAAAGAGGGGGCGAATGGTATTCAGGTAATAGTCGCTACGGGCCGCTTTGTCGCTTAACTGCTGCATGTGGTAGAGGGTAGCGCTGTATTCCTCATAGTCCGCACTGAGGATGTCTAGCACCGTGCTTTCCCCATCCTCAGTTACGTTGTCGCTCTCGGCATCGAGCCACTGCAGGAATTCGGTCTGGTTCTGAGAAAACAGAGCGATGCCTTGTTCTTCGTCCACCCCAATGTAGAGGAGAACGGCGCTGTCCTGCCGCTCGATGGCCTCCATCATGTGGTAGACGACGTCGATGCTCCTGTAATTGGCTGTCATCAGGTTGTTGACGGAGCGCTCCAGCCGCTGCAGGTTCCAGACACCGGCCAACCCGACCAAGGCCGCCAGCAGCGCCAGGGCCAGGTACACCAGTGTGAACTTCCCCCGCAGCGTACGAAACATAGCGCCCCCCCGTTGGAAAGATGCTCCTTAGTATACGACGACCGGGCGCAAAGTCAATCGGTCGGCGCGATCACTCATGCAGAGTAATGCCTGCGTCGTCGTCCTTGAGCTGGAAGGGCATGACGGCGACAACGATGTGCTTGTGGTGCAGCAGGCGTCGCTCCACCGTGGTGCGGGTGTGGTTGTGCAAGAGCCGATGCCACCAGCGGTGCACCATGAACTGGGGCAGGACGATGGTAATGACGTCACCGGGCCGGCGCTCGTACTCAGCGGACTCAATGTATTCCAGCAGGGTACGGGTGACCCGTCGCGTGGGCGACACCCGCACAACATAGGGGATGTCGGTGTGCACCAGGTTCCAGCGCTCCTGCAGGTGTTCGGCTTCCGCCTCGTCCAGCGCCACGCTGAAAGCGGTGACGTTCGTGCTGATGGTGCAGGCATAGCGCAGCGCACGAACGCTGGCACGGTTGACGCTGGCCATCGGCACGATGATGCGGGTGCGGTAAGGATTCTTCAGGAGAGTCTTGCCCGCCGCAGGGATGTCGTCGATGCGCAGTTGACTGGCCACCGCCAGGTAATGGCGTTTGGTGCGCAGCATCAGCCATACCAGCAGGGGAATGAGCACCACCACAATCCAGGCGCCATCGGCAAACTTGAACACCGCAATGATGAGTACGACCACTGCCGTAAGCAGTGCGCCAAACCCATTGACGGCCGCCTTCCAGTGCCAATGGGGGCCACGCAGGCGCTTCCAGTGCCGCAGCATGCCGAACTGCGACAAGGTAAACGAGATGAACACCCCAATGGCATAAAGGCCGATGAGCGACTCCACCTGGGAATCAAATACCACGACCAGCAGAATGGCTGCCGCCGTCAGCAGCATGATGCCGTTGGAATAGCTCAGCCGGTCCCCCCGGTGGCTCAGCTGCCGCGGCGCGTAGCCGTTTGCCGAGATGAGACTGAGCAACAACGGGAGGCCGGAAAACGCCGTGTTGGCAGCCAACACCAGCAGTGTGAAGGTCATGGCCACAACGTAGAAGTACAAAACACTGCCGCCGCCAAAGGTGATGCGCGCCAGCTGCACGATCACCGCCTGGGGATTCTCGCCACCCACAACGACGTGATAACTGGTGGCCAGCACCGTGGTCCCCGCCAGCGTGCCAAACACGCACAGCGCCAACAGCACCAGAACCTTCTTGGCATTGTGCTGGCTGGGCTCGCGGAAGATCGGTACCGCGTTGCTGACGGCCTCCACTCCGGTGAGCGCCGCACAGCCATTGGAGAAAGCTTTGAGCAGCAGCACCAGCATCATGGGGCCGGTCATGGCGTTCAGGGCTGACACCGCCGCCCCATCGGGCTGGGGAATGGGGTTGATCGGCGCGGTGCCGTGGGCAAGCTTCCACCCGCCGACGAGAAACATCACCAGCATGCCGGCCAAAAAGAGATAGGTGGGCAAGCCAAAAATGCGCGACGACTCCCGGATACCGCGCAAGTTCCCCAGCATCAGCAGCAGCATGATGGCCACACAAACCGGTGTGACATAGTGCTCCAGCTGGGGAAAGGCCGTGGCGATTTGCTCCACGCCCGACGACACGCTGACTGCCACGGTCAGCACATAGTCCACCGCTAGCGCCGCCCCAGCGGTAATGCCCGGCACCGTGCCCAGGTTCTCCTTGGCAACGATGTATGCGCCGCCGCCGTTGGGATAAGCGTCGATGGTTTGTCGATAGCTCAACACCAGAATCGCCAGCAGGCCGATGATGGCCCCGAGCACCCAAACCATTTGATGGTATGCCACGCCATAGAACACCGGCAGCAGCACCAACAGAATCTGTTCACCCGCGTACGCCACCGAGGAAATCGCATCGCTGGACAAGATGGGCAAGCCCCAGAGCGCACCGAACTTCTCCCCGGCCAACGCTTCGTTGCGCAGGGGGCGACCAATTAGCAGTTGTTTGATTTTCTCTCCCATGTCCCTTTCCTTTTGCCTGTTTTCAGGCGCGACAACCAAATTAGCAAGGTTTCATTATATCTGGAACCCCTGAATCGGCAACGGACGGTACCAATGCCAAACGGCGTCACCGCGGGCAAAACCAACGAAAAGCGGAGATTGAGACGGAAAACGGCGTCAGAACCACCGATTGAAGCCCAAAACCGGGATTTCGGCATACGACGCTCTGCCAGAGCAGGGCCAAGGAAGGCAGCCCAATGCATGCAATGTGCTTGACAACGGCAATCGGTCGGGTATAGTGGCTCTAACAGAGCACAGAGCCATAGAGCGGGCAAACGAACTGTGACTTGCGTGCCGAAAACGGAGGATGACACCCATGAACAGCAACGCAGCGATCACCTGGTTGTTGGACACAGACCCGGCCATCCGCTGGCAGACCCTGCGGGACCTGACTGACACCAACCCCGCCACCGTGGCCGCCGAACGGGCCAAGGTGCCGCAGGCCGGTTGGGCCGCCGCCCTGCTGGCCCAGCAGACACCCGAGGGCACCTGGCAGGGCGACGACTTCACGATGATGGTGACTATCTACAGCCTGGCGCTGCTGCGGGAGATGGGCGTGGACCCGCGGGACGAACGGGTTCGGCAGGCAGTTGCCCGCGTTGAGCGCCTGCGGTGGGAGGAAGTGGAAGGTGAACCCTTCTTCGATGGCGAAACCGAACCTTGCATCAACGGCGTCATCCTGGCGACGGGGGCCTACTTCGGCGTGCGAAACGACGCGTTGCTGAGCCGCCTGCTGAGCGAGCAGCTGCCCGACGGCGGCTGGAACTGCCGCGCGCCGGAGAGCCAGCGTTCCTCCTTTCACACGACGATCTGCGTGTTGGAGGGGCTGCTGGAAACCGAGCTGGCGTTTGGCGGCGCTCGCACCCATGCAGCACGGGAGCGTGCGGAGGAATACTTGCTGGAGCGCCATCTCTGCCGGCGGCGTTCCAACGGTACACTCATTGAGCAGGACTGGTCACGGTTCCGTTTCCCAACCTTCTGGCACTACGACCTGCTGCGTGGGCTGGACTACCTGCGCCGAGCCGGCCGCACCCCCGACGACCGGGTGCGGGAAGCGGTGGAGGCCGTGCGTGCCCAGCAACTGCCCGATGGCCGCTGGCCATGGGCCAAACCCATTGAGGACCTCATCCCCTTCCGCATGGAGACGCAGGAGGGTACCGCCAGCCCCTGGAACACCCTGCGGGCACTGCGCGTGCTGCGCTGGGCAGGCGCGTTGGATTGAAGGCCCCACACTGACAGAGCAAACAAACGGCGCACACCCCTAAGGGATGTGCGCCGTTTTTACTTCGTCGGCAAGAAACACGCTCGTCAATCGCCCGGCTCCCCCACCGGCCCCAACGCCTGCACCCGGATGGCCCGGAAGGAGACGCGGGATCCATGGGCAAACAGACAGATAGTTGATGTGTCCGCCTGAGTGTCCTGCACGATGAGGGTACGCTGCCCGCCAATGCAGACGTCAATCCACCCGTCATCCACCAGCACGTCGAGGACAATTTCGCCATCCAGTCCCTCCACCGCTTCCAACAGCTGGTGATGGTCGGTTGGCAGAGACTCGCCATTCCAGGGGCGAAACCCGACCCGGCACAGGGCCGGCTCCAGCCGCAGCTCGGTGCCGCAGCCGTAGCGCTCGTCGCTCTTCAGGCAGAGGCCAAAGGCACCGGTTCCTTCCTCACACCGGGCCAGCAGGGTGACGCGCTTGCGCCGGGGCAGGGCCGTCAGTGCCGCCGCCGCGAAGCCCTGAGTCCCATCGAGTATAACCCAGTCACCATTTTGGGCCACGCCGTCGGTCAACGACTTTAATGCTGTGGGAACCAGCCGACCTGCCGGGGTCATCTCCGGCACGAAGGCTGTTCCCAGCGTACCATCGGATCGCTGAACAAGCTCACGAAACACGGCGATGCCGCCATAGCCGTTACCCTCACGCAGGAACCCAACGCTCAACCGCCGGTCACCGACAAAAGTCGCTGTCTTGGGCACGCCGATGTTAGGGCAGTTGAGCAAATCGTTGGCCGGTTGCTGCCAAGGCCCAAAGGGCAGGCGCGACAACCGGTACCGGGCGATGCCATTGTTGCTGAACACCAGATAGTACCAGCCGCGCCAATGGAAGTAATCGGCACACTCGGGTTGGTCGGTGTAGCCGGGCACCAGAAAGGGGGCCTGCCGCTCCCACCGCTGCAGGTCCGGCGACATTAGGTGTGCCAGGCAGCCACCCCGCCCAGCCAGCGGGGCATCGACCAGGGAGGTCGTCACCAGCATGTGGAAGAGCCCTTCGTCGTCCTGAAACACCACCGGGTCGCGGGCAGAGGGGCCGTCGTATGGCGCGGTCAAGCGGCACAACGGCGGTTGCTTTTCAAAGTGTATGCCGTCAGTGCTGGTCACTGCCGTCAGCGGGGCGGGGCTCCGGTCGGTCATACGGGCGGAATAGAAACCGTAGTATACCCCATCGTGGAAGAACACCGACCCGGTACAGATCGATCCCTCCCACTGGGCGGTAATGGGAATGGCCCGCTCGTGGTGCTTCCAGTGCACAAGATCCCTCGTGGAGGCATGGGCCCACTGGTGCGCGCCGAAACCATGCTTGCTGCGGTGCTGGCGGCGGTCAAAGAGGTAGAAGAGATGGAACACCCCATCATGCCAGAAGGGCATGCAGTCGCCCACGCCGGTGTTGTGGCCGGCGGGCCGCCAGTACTGCAGTGCACCGCCTGCCTCGGGCAGGCTATCGGGTACCGGCAGCGCGGCGCATTCTGCCGCTGCGAGGGCTGTGACCTCCACGGCGATGCCCGGCGCACTCTCCAGCCAAGCCTCCGTAGACCACGCTACGGAGCCAAGCGGCCATTCCTCGTCGGTCAGCACGCCATCCACCAGCAGGCAGGCGCGTACGTCGGTGAGCCAAATGGCCACCTCAGCGATGCGCTGCCCCGTCGGCCATGGCGCAGTCAACACAAAAGGCTCCGGTTGTCCATCGGTCCAGAAGGTGAACAGCAGACGCGGAAGGTCTTCCTCCTCCCGGCGCTCCAGGGTGAACACCGGGTGTTCCGGCTGCCCGCAGCGGAGTAGCTCCCCGCAGCATGCATCCATGGAGAGCCGCAACCGCAAGCTGTATCCCTCGCCCGGCTGCATGGCCGCCAGTGGGGTGCACCGAGACAGTTCGTTCCGCCCGCTGCCCGGCGCCTGTGGTTCCATCACAGTACCTCTCGCGGCACGTCCACCGCCTTGCCATCGTCACCAATGGCACTGCGGCGCACCGCCTCTCGAAAGCGCAGGAACTGCTCCTGATACTGTGCCGCCACCGCCGGGTTGGGCTCCACCGGCCGGTCGTCCAGCCGCACCACAGCGTCGCAGGCCTGCTGGTAGGAACCGTAGGCTCCAACGCCCACGCCGGCGGTCATGGCCGCGCCCACCCCGGCCTGCTCGCTCATTGCCGTGCGGTAGAGCTCCCGCCCGTAGACATCGGCCTGAATCTGCCGCCACAGGGCACTGCCCGCCCCACCGCCGGAGGCGATGACCCGCCCCACCGGCTCCACGGTCAGCAGGGTGTCAAGCTTGGCACGCATGGCAAGAACGACACCCTCCAGCACGGCGCGGGCCATGGCGGCCCGGTCGTGCTGCAGCGTCAGCCCCACGAACGACGCCTTCAGCCGGTAGGCCCCGAAGGGCACCCGGTCACCGCTCAAATAGGGCAGGAACAGCAGATCGTGGCAGCCAACGGGCACCGCGGCGGCCTCCCTGTCCAGCTCCTCAAAGCTGCTGTACCCCAGCACGCGGCCGTTGAGCCACTTCAGACACACCCCGGCGCTGAGGATGGCCCCCATGGCATAGGTCATGCCTCGCTCCAGCCCACAGAAGGTGTGGGTGCGCAGGTCGCCGGCGGGGCGGCTCTGCGCCAGGGGCAGGAACACCTGCCCGGCGGTGCCGATGGTGGACGTCAGTGTCCCCGGGCCAATGACACCGTTGCCCAGCGCTTGCATGGGTTGATCGCCGCCGCCCAGCACCACCGGCGTGCCAGGGCGCAACCCCGTCCGCCGTGCCGCCACCGCGCTCACCCCGCCGCCCACGTCGGCCGACTCGCCGATGGGCGGCATCTTGGCAGGGTCCAGCCCAGCTTTGGTCAAAATCTCCCCCGCCCACTGGCGGCTGTTCATGTCGTAGGCCCCTGTGGCGCAGGCGTCGGAGTGATCGGCTGCCGCTGCGCCCGTCAGCTTCATGCGCACATAATCCTTGGGTGCCAGCACCCAACGGGCCTGCTCATACAGCGCGGGAGTATGCTCCAACACCCAGGCCAGGGAGGCTAGCTGAAAGCCAGGATACAGCGCGTTCCAGGTGGCACGGTGGATCGTCTCCGCCCCGACGCGCTCATAGAGGGCGCGCACCTGCGGCCAAGAGCGCTGGTCGCTGTGGATGATGGCGGGGCCGAGTGCTTCACCCTGCTCGTCGGCCAGCACACAGCCGTGCATCTGGCCCGACAGCCCCACCCCAGCAATGGCCGCCGCGTCCACGCCTGGGGCCGCCACGGCCTCGGCAATGGCGTCGGCGGTGGCGTTCCACCAGGCCAGCGGCTCCTGCTGGGCGTGGCCGTCGGCCGGTACGTCCACCGGGTAATCCCTCCGGGCGATGGTGCGAATCGCCCCATCCTCGTCCATCACAATGACCTTCACGCTGGAAGTCCCCAAATCTATGCCCATCAACAACGGCATGTCCATCCTCCTGTCAGAACGAGGACGACGGCCCGGCATCCCGCACGGGATCCAGTCGTCCTTCGTTGTATTTCAATTTCTCCCGGTACATCAGTTCATCGATGTGTTTGACAAAACCAGCCAGATCCCCTTCCTCATCCCCCGTGCAGCAGTCGTACCCCACGCTCAGACTGATGGCATAGGGGGCAGTGCGGCTGGCATTGAACTGTTCCACATTGTCGTGCAGGCGGCGAACGATGGACTCCAGCGTCTCCCCATTGGGCACAGACAGCAGCACCAGAAACTCATCCCCGCCATAGCGCGAGACAAAATCATCCCCATGGAAGGTGTGGCGCAGAATATCGGCGGTGTCCCGCAGGGCCTGGTCGCCCACGTCGTGCCCATAACGATCGTTGATTGTTTTGAAGGCGTTGAGATCAATCATCATGCCCGCCAAGCGCTTGCCCCCGGCATACTGACTCCGGTGACGCAGATAGTTGTCCACCTGCCGCCGGTTGGATAGGCCCGTCAGGGGATCGGTGTAGAGCAGATTGTTCTGGATGTTGATGAAGATGACAAGGGCCGAAAAGGTGGCGCAGCTCCAAATGAGCGAGATGCCATACAACAGGCTCTGCACCACCCCGCCCACCAACGGCAGCACCGCGAAGAACAGCATGGGAATGAAGTGCTGTGACGCAAGTCGCCGGCGGCGCAGCACGATGAGTGCCAGGGAATACAACAGATATACCAGACAGATGAGTGCCATGACAACAAACAGTGGCCCGCGGGAATAGCGGTTACCCGCATCCACCAGAAACATCTGCCCGGTGTGAATGCTAAAGACGGACAGGATGGCATTGGCGCATGCCGGAGCAAGGAGCAAAGGCAGCATCCGCCTAAGATGCTGCGTGCTCTTATAAATCTCATAATACACATAGAGCAACCAAAGCATGCAGATCAGCGGGTTCATGGTGTAGTAGGCGGCTGTCACCGCCAGGTTCAAAACGCGGTAGACGGGGCCTGCCCTGCCATCCACCAGCCACATGGCCATGTCCAGCAGCAGCACCAGGGCGTCCGCCGCGATGAGCGCCAGGTAGAACTTCTGCTCCATCAGATACCGGCCGCCGCTGCGCCGGATGTTGAGGTAGATGAGTGCCAGAATGGCCAATGCAAATGCATCAATCTGCAGGAGCGAAAACATTTGCATGGCAGCACCTCTTCCTCAGTCTTTCCATATTGTAGACGCATTGGGAACGGCTGGCAAGACGGAGCCACGCCCTCCAGGGGGATAGGTACCGATGGTCTAGGCACTTCCGTGTACCTATGTGGGCACGGTGAGCCTCACCAAACACATCGCCCCGCCGTCCGTAGACGGCGGGGCGATTCTTTCACTCCGGCGTCACTGCCGGGCGAAATAGGACGAGATGAGGTGTAGCGGCGTGGCCGGGGGCAGGCTGCCGGCGTTTGCCAGGTCGGCGTCCCACAACAGGGCGCTGCAATAGACAAGCGACGCGCCCTTGTGGGCGGCACGGCGGTAGCCCGCGTGTGGGTAGGGAAAGTGCGTCGCGCCGCTGTTGTAGCTGGGCGACGAACAGTCGGGGTCGCCTACCTGCCCCTCCGACACCGCGCGGCACAGGGCAATGAACCAATCCACATAAACGGGATCCAGGGGGCTGCCGTTGTGGGCCGGGCAGAGGGCGTCATACTCCCCCCGCAGGGCAGCCAGCCGTTCCATGGTCCTGAGGCAGGTCTCCACCGTGGCGGCAGGCTTGGCGTGGGTCTGGCCCGGTTCCTCGGCATAGCCAGGGAGCAGCAGCACCTGGCCGCTCTCCACCTCGTCGCCGGTGAACAGCAGCCGCCGGTCGGGATCCAGCAGGGCCACGTCACCGGGGCTGTGGCAGTCGAGCTCCAGCACCCGCAGACGCCGCCCGCCCAAGTCCAGCACATCGCCGTCGGCAATGGGCGTCACGCGGTAGTCGAGCGGGTACCAAGCTGCCGGCGCTCCCATGGTGTTCTTGAGGCTGCGGGCGGCCCGCGGCGTGGCCAGCACCTCGTCGAAGAAGCCATTGCCACCGGTGTGGTCAAAGTGGCTGTGGGTATTGACAACCCGCCGCAGGGGCCGGTCGGTCAGCCCCTGGGCGAAGGCGCGGATGTCAGCGGTGGACATACCCGCGTCGATCATCAGGGCCTCGCGGTCGCCCTCCAACAGGTAGCAGTCGCACCCCTCGCCGGTGACAATCCACGTGCCTGGGGCAATGCGCCGGGCCTGAAAAGGCTGGTTGACCATGGGACCCTCCTACTTGTCGTCCGCGCTGTGGGAGCGGAAGTACTTCTCCATCGCGCTGTTGTCGTGGGGAGCGTAGAGGTCGCGGCCCTGGTCAACGGCCAGGCGGAAGGCCAGCGTCTGCACCACGGCGGCGAACTCCAGGCAGGCGAACATTCCACCTTTCGGGTCAAAGGCCAGGTCAGACGGGGCATCGGCATTGGCACCAACAAGGAAGCCGTTGCTCTTCTCCACCCGCATGTAGCTGGCCATGGCGCGGGCCTTGGCGTCGTCCACGCCGCCGTCGTTCAGCACGATGACGCAGTGGCGTTGGGTGTAACCGTAGTTCGGGCCGTGCAGGCCTTCCTCCAGCTCAAAGCCCATGGTGGTGATCTGCGGGGTCTCCCACACCTTGACGGCACCCTCCAGCGCCACGCCATAGAGAGAGCCGGAACCGTAGAAGATGATGCTCTCGCACCGGAGCATGTTGCGGCGGTTGGCGTCCAGCCACGCCATGGTGGCGTCGATGACGGCGGGGATGCTGGCTGCGGCGGCCCGGGCTTGGGCCATGGCGTCCTCCACCTTGGTAGCGGAGAGCGTGCCGCGCCGACGGCCAATCTCCACCGCGAGCATCGCCACACCCAGCACTGACGCGCTGTACCCGATGGTGCGCATGGGGTACTCTTCCTTGCCGCAGTGCATATCGAGGAACACCCCGGCCTCTCGGGCGATGGGCGTCGTCGCCGCTTCGGAGAGCGCCGCCGTCAGGAACCCCTGCTCCAGCGCGTAGTGCAACGCCTGGCGGGTGAGAATGGATGTGCCCGTCTGGGAAAGGAAGAGGTACAGGGCCTTGGGATTGCGGGCGGTGAGGCTATAAAGGAATTCGTTGGGCACCGTGACGGAAACCCGGATGCCGGACAGGCGCTCGGCCAGATACCGGGCGGTGATGGACGAGGTGTTCGACGTGCCGGAGCCAACGAGGACGATCTCGTCCACCTCATTCATGCGCGCGCCAAAGGTCGTCCACAGCGGGGCGAACGTCTCCTCCCGGTGGTCGAGGATGGTCTCCAGAATGCTGGGAACCCGTTTGATGCAATCGAGCATGCTGACCATGTGTGTGTTCCTCCTTGTCATTCGTCAAAGGCGAAAGTCGTGCAATCCAAAGTGGGGATGGCCTGGCGGATGGCGATGAGCACCGCGCCCAGGTCCGGCTCAAACCGTGGGGCCGTGAGGGTGCCGCCGCCGGCCTCAACGAGGGCGGTGAGTGGCTCCAGGATACAGGCACCCGAGCGGAAGAGCCCGCCGGAGTAGGACACCCGGAAGGCGCTGCCGGTCATGCCAAGCTTCGACGCCACGGTGGCGATGGCCTGCCACAGTTCACGGGCGGCGTCGTTGTAAATCTGCGCGGCCACGGGGTCGCCGGCAGCGTGGATGTCCTTGAGGATGCGCTGCAGGTCCGCCGTCTTGGAGCCGTCAGGGCCATAGACGTGATTGAGCGGCCCAATGAAGTGCAGGTCGTTCACGATGCCCACACGCTCTCTGAACAGGTGGTAGAGCGCGGTGCGCGGCTCCCGTCCGTCGGCCTGCTTGGCAAAGGCCTGCAGCAGCCGCCCGCCAATCCACCGGCAGGAACCTTCGTCACAGTAGGCACCCCAGCCGCTGGCGCGGGCAGCCTCGCCGGCGGCGTTGACGCCGTAGCAGTTGGCCCCGGTGCCGGCGATGATGTTGATGCCCGGCTCCATCGCCAGCGACCCGGCCCAGCCGAGGTAGCAATCGCACTCCACAAAGGTTTTGCCCCGGCCAAAGATGGACGAGCACAGCTCATCGAGCACGGCAGCACTGTCGTCGGTCTCGCCGTAGCCGGGGAAGCCCAGCGCCGTGTGCGTCACGTCATCCATGGTGATGCCCACCGCTGTGGTGAGGGCCGTCGCGCCCTCCCGCAGCAGAGCCTCGATCTTGTCAATGCCGTTGGAAAGGAACCCGCCGCTGCCGCTGCGGTGCCGCGCGAGGATCCGCCCGGTCTCGTCAGCCAGCACAAAGGAAGTCTTGGTTCCGCCCGAATCCACCCCGATGAAATACATGCTCTTCCCTCCTCAGCCTTGGTACAGGTCGGCCGCCAGCCGCAGCCAATGGCCGGCCGTGGTCGTCCAGATTTCCTTGTAGGTCGCGTTGTTGGCCATGGGCCAATAGGGCCTGTCCTCGTCGGCGTGGGTCTGTACGCCCACCGGCAGCTCACCGGTGGTCTCGCCGCAGAGGGCCGCGTACTGCTGGGCGTAGTTACTTCCCTCTCCATACATCAGGGACTGGCCGAAGGGATTCCGACCGGCCACCCAGTAGAGCTGGTCACGGGCCATCTCCAGAAGTGCCTCGTCCCCCAGTGCCCGCCCGGCAATGGAAGCCGCCTTGCCCGCCGACAGCATCACCGCCGTGTTGCCGCGGAAGGAGAACCACACCGGGAAGTGCCGCAAGCAGTGCTTCGACCCCAGGGGCACGCCGCTACTGAGCTGGGCCTGATAGTGCTCCCGCTCGGCCTCGTAGTTCGTGTATACATGGAGCAAGGCAAAGGTGTCAGCGTCATCCGCTTCGTCAAAGGCATGAACGCCAGCGGGCAGCATGCCATAGGGCGCGGCGTGGGCATGCAGGGCCTTGAGGTACGCACCGTAGTGGGCGAGCGCCGCCCGCCACGTGGGTTGGGCAGGATGGGTCGTCAGCACCTCGCAAGCCGCGGCCATCGCTTGGGCAAAGAGATGCTCCCGCGACTGGTGGTTGAAGTGGACGATTGTGCCTTTGTTCTCATCGCGGTAGAAGAATCCATCAATCGCAAGCCCAGCTTCCCCCCTGTCCTGGCAGGCCAGCAGGCGTGCCATCCACCGCTCCACCTCGGCAGTGTAGCCATCCTCACCGGTGGCGCGCAGCAACTGGGCCGCCGCCCAGGCGGCTGCCGCGTAAAAGAGCGACAGGCTGGCGTTGTGGGTGTGCTCCATGACCTCGCCGGGCTCCAGGCCCACCTCCCCAAAGCGCGCAAGACCGAAGGCGAAATCCTCCCGCGCGGTGCGCTGGCACACCCAGGCCAGTTCCGGGTCCTCCCCCCGCAGGGCTTGGGCGGCACAGGCCTGCACACCGGCGCACAGGATGTTGTCGATTGACCGGTTGTGCACCCGGGCACGCTCGTCGTCGTGGGTGTTGAACACGCCGTCGGTCCACCGGCTCATACCCACGCTGAAGGCTCGGTAGCCGTCGCCGAAGCGAGTCTTGAGCACGAAATCCAACCCCCAGCGGGCCTCCTCGATGAGGCGGCGCCGCAGGGCCGTGTCATCACCCACGACCCCGGCCAGCTCCAGCAGAGCCTGCACCACCTCGGCACTCTGCACCGTCTGCTGAGAGACGTCGCCTGCGTCGTGCCAGCCACCCCAGTAAGGGATGGTTTTGCCATCGTGGGTGGCGGTGATGTCGCCGTGGCAGGAGGTGTGCCCGCCGCCCACCGGGTAGCCGCAGCGCTCGGCATACAGGTAGTTGACGACCTTCCAGGCCGCCTCCTGCATCACTCGCTCGTCGATGGCAAAGCTTTCGGTTGTGACGCCGCCCAGGCGCAGGCGGTAGCGGCCCGGCGTGGCAAAGGCGGTGAAATCGAGGATGCCAAAGCTGCCCTTCTCATTCTCCAGCGGGCGAGCCTCGCCACGGAAGACGACGGTGTCGTCCTCCTCCCGCAGCAGTTCAAAGGAACCGGATACCCCCTGTGCCACGGCCACCTTGGCCCCGTGCAGCCAGTAGCCGGTGGTGGAGTGGCTGATGGTGCCCCGGTTGCCCTGCCACCCCAGCGACACGTCGGGCTCGCTCACCCGCTCCAGGCGGATGTCGAAGACGTCAAAGACGAAGTCCTCGGCGGCAAAGCGCTCATTGCCATGGCAATTGAGGGAAAAGGACAGCTCCACGACCTTGTCGCGGGGCAAGTCCGGGAACTCCCACACGCATTCGTTGTCGCGGTCGTTCTCTAGGTTGATGACGTGGAACCCCTCCCGCTGGTACTCGTCGGGCACCTTGCGCAGGCCATCGTTACGCAGGTTGATCGTCAGGAACGGCTTGTGGAAGCCGTCGCAGGCGGGTCGTACCCGGCAGACGACGCGGTTGTAGGCCTGCCAATCCTGACCGGGCAAGTCGAGAGCCGCGGTGACGCTGCTGAACCCGGTGTAGTGGGGCATGGGCAGGGTCGGTTCCAGCCGCGCCGGCGCTACCAGCCGCAGGGCGCGGCCATGGAGTTCGATGTCCCCCACGCCACTCTTGCTCCAGCGGGTGATGTCCTGCCCGTCCCACAGCGGGCGGCTGGCCTCCACCGGCTTTCGCAGCAGCCGCGCCTCCACCGAACGGGTGTGGTCGGGCTTCAGCAGCATGTGCACATAGCCGGACTCCCGCAGTTCTTTCTCAAAACGCTCTCTCATCGTTCCCTCCTACGTTGGTCGTCAGCGGTACTGCCGTAGGCCTGCCAGGCAGGCCGCCGCATTGGCAAAGCCGTCGCCCTTGGCCTCATTCTCCACCACCAGGGCGCGGCAGGCCGGGCCGCAGGCCGCCAGGATGGCCGGCCAGTCGTTGCGGTCGCCCGGCTCGCCCAGCCGCACGTCAAAGCCCGTCTCCACCGACCAAGGCTTGCAGTGCAGCAGGGTCGGGCGGCCGTGGTACTGCCTCAGCACCGCCGCCGGGTCGCCGCCGCCCTCAATGGCGTTGCCGGTATCAAGTTCCATCACCACGGCCCCGTTGAGCTGCCCATACAACAGGTCAAACACGGTCTCACCGTCGTAGCGCAGCTGAAACTCGTGCTCGTGGTTGTGGTACCCCAGGGCGATGCCATGGGGGGCCAACAACCCAACCAGTTCGTTCATGCGGGCAATGTAGCCCTGCCACACGGCACGGCACTCCTCTCCCGGGCCGTGGGCCACGTGCCACTGGCCACCCAGGCAGGGCACGATGGCCACCGGGCAGCCCACCGCACGCAGGTACGCCATGGTGACATACAGGGTATCGGGCTGCAGCAGCCGCCACTCGGTGTGCCAGCCGGTCAGTGTGAGCCCGGCGTCATCCAGGGCGCGGCGCACGTCTTCCGCCGGCCAGGCAAACTCGCCATAGAACTCCACGCCGTCATACCCCAGGGCAGCCACCCGGCGCAGGGTATCCGGCATGTCGCGGCAGAGGTCATCATAGACGGTGTACAGGCCCAGGGAAATGGGGATAGCCATGGCGGTTCCTCCTATCGTTTGGCGGGGCGGGTGCTGTCCCGCACGATGAGCTCGGTGGGCAGCAGCACACGCTCCTTGGCCGCGTCGGGGTTGCGGATGGCGGCGATGAGCCGCTGTATGCCCAGCGTCCCCGCTTGCCGCAAGGGCTGGCGAACCGTGGTGATGGGCCGGCAGCTGAAGCTGCCGCTGGCCTCCACCTCATCGTCGAAGCCCACAAAGGAAATGTCCCCCGGCACGCTGAGACCGCGCTCGCCCAAGACCCTCATGGCCCCGTAGGCTGACAGGTCGGTGGCGAAGAACACAGCGTCGGGCAAGCCTTCTTTCATGAGAGCAGCCATCTCCCGGTAGCCGCGGTCGAAGAACAGGTTGCGGCTGAGGCCGTCGTCCCGCCGCATCCACTCGTCGGCGTCGGAGAAATCCGGGAAGCGAACCAAACGCTCGTCCACGGGGATGCCGTGGGCTTGGAGTGCCTGGCGGTAGCCGTCGGCGCGATCCTGGGTGATCTTCAAATCCTTGTTGCCGCCGATGTGGGCGATGCGACGGTGCCCCAACCCGATGAGGTGCTCCGTGGCCTGGTACGCGCCGCCGACGTTATCAATGACGATCTTGTTGACGTCCAGGCCGTCGATGTCGTTCTCAATGAGAAGGAAGGGGAAATTCTCCCCCGCCAGGCGGCGGATGAGCTCGTCGTCGTGCACCAACGAACCGTAGATGACGATGCCATCCACCCGGCCCTGGCTGAGAAACCGGATGTGCCGCTCCTTACGGGCCATGTCGCCATTGGCGTTGCAGAAGATGACATTGTACTTCTCGTCGGGGTCAAACTCCTCGGCGCCCTTCTCCAACCCCTCAATGAGGCGGAAGAGGAACGTGGCGCGCAGGTCGTCCACCACGATGCCGATGGTATGGGTGCGCTGCAACACCAGTGACCGGGCGATGCCATTGGGCCGGTAGTGCAGCTCTTGAATGGCGGCCTGGATGCGGCCCTGAGCCTCCGGGCTGACGCCCTTCTGTTGGTTCAGATACCGGGATACCAGCGTCTTGGAAACGCCGGCGTGCTGGGCAACGTCCTTGATGGTTGCCAATGCGCACTCCCTCCTTCCTTGCGGAAACGCCCAATGTGTAACGTTCCACACATGTCTAGAATACCATCGCTGCCGGACGTCTGTCAACGTCAGAACGCCTCAGTCAGCGGTGCGGCAGTGCCGAAGAAACTGGCCTCCTGCCCGGGCAGCAGGGCCATGAGCTCCACCAGCTCCCCCGAAGGCCCACGGAAGAAGGCGTAGCGGATGTTGGCCCACTCGGCGGGCTCGCCGTGGGGTGTGGCACCCAGTGCCAGTGCCTGGCGCAGCGTGGCATCCACGTCGTCGGCAAAGAAGCAGACGTGGATGATACCGCTGCCATTGTCGCAGGGCTCGCCGCCGTCAAAGAGCTCCAACTCCCGCCCGTCCGCGAGCTTCATGGAGCACCCCCAACCCCAGTCCACCTTGGGCTGAATCCCCAGCCCCTCGTAGAAGCGCACGGTGGCCGCACGGTCCGGCACGGTCAGCGCGGCGTGGACGAAGCCCTTGATGTGCTGATGACCCACCACTGGCTCCCGGCGGGGGCCACCCTCCTGGGCGATGAACCAGAACTCGACCTCCTCCCCGGTGGGGGCGGTGACAAAGGCGATGCGCAGATTCCCGAGGTCGTAGGGCTCCCCACGGGAGGCCGTGGCCCCGCAGGCCAGCGCTCGGGCGAAGGCCGCGTCGGCATCGTGGGTCGTCAGGCACAGGTGGGTGAAGCCGCTGTGGTTGGTGACGGCCTCGCCACCGGCAAAGATCTCCAGCAGCACGCCATCGGTGGCGGCGACAATGGCCGCGTCGGCGGCGCGGTGGCGCAGCGTCATGCCCATGCCATCCACCCAGAAGCGAACAGCGGCGTCCAGATCGGCAACCTTGATGGCCCCATGGGCCATTCCCGTAATTTTGCTCATGCAAACACCTCCACATTCCCTGTAATGGCCCACTCGCAGCCCCGCAGCAGTAAGGTCTTCACCTGCGGCGGCTCGTAGGCAATCAGTGTGTTCTCCAGCAAGCCGTGGCCGGTGTAGTGTGTCCACACATGACCCAGCAGGAAGTCAACAACGCGGGCCTTACCGTATCGCCCCAGCGTCAGTACCGGTTCATCCTGGCCGGTGCCGGGCTGCCCATGGCGGGAGATACGCTCCGCCGGCGAATGGGCGGTAGCCAGCACCGTCAGCGGCACGTTCCACACGTTCGTGAGGCCGCAGAACAGTTCCTCCTTGGTGCGGAAGGGCTCCACGTCCCGGGTGATGGGGTGATCGACCTCGGTCATCCGCACGTCGAAGAAGTCAAAGTCGCCGTGGCTGGCTGTTTCCCGCCATAAGAGGCCGATCATCCGTTCAGCCTCCGGCCAATCGCCAAAGCACGGGTGCATGCCGTGGGAGAAGAACACCGGCGTGCCGCCGGCCACCGTTTCCTCAAAGGCCCGGCGGTGGGTCGGGTTTCCCCAGTGGTCATCGGGGCAGACGATGTAGAAGAGGTCGGTGGCAGCCACCGCCGCTGGGTCGTCCATGAAGTCCTCAATGGACCGGCGGGCGGCAGGGCACTCGCCCACGATCTCCACCCGGAAGAAGCCTGTTTCCACAAGCCACCGGCTGACGAGGGCACTGACACGGTTGACGTCGTGCCCCATGGGGCTGACAAACATCGTGACCTGGTACGGGGTCATGTGCTTCCTCCTACAAGTCCTTGCGTTCGGCCAACAGTTTGGTCAGGTTGGAGTAGTAGCGGTCGGCAACCAGCAACGCCACCGCGGCGATGGCACGGATGTCCTCTGGCCTCATGCGGGGCACCCCGTCGGTCCCCGCGAAGTTGCCGCCGGGCTCCTGCAGCTCCCGGCAAACGTCGTCCAGCAGTTTCCCATACTCCGCGCGGTTCATGTTCTCTCCTCCGTGGCCATGAGGTCAGCAATGAGACCCATCATGCGTGCCGTGGTATGCACCCAGATTTCCTTATAGGTGCAGGAGTTCTGCATGGGGAAGTAGGGCTGGTCGAGGTTTTCAAACGTCTCAAACCCCACGGGCACGGCCCCGACAAGCTGGGGTTGCAGGGCCACGTAGAGCGGCGGGTAATCGTAGCCCTCGCCATACATGGAGCTCAGGGCGAAGGGGTTGAACCCCAGCACCCACTCCATCTGCCGGGTGGCGATGCGCCGGAGCTCGGCGTCGCCCAGCGCCCGATCCACAAAGAACGCTGCCCGTGCCTTGCTCATGAGGGTGCCATGGAACCCACGGAACTGGTAGGCCACCGGGAACCGCCGCAGGAAGTGGGTGTCGTTCATGGGAATGCCGTTTCGCACTTCGGCGTTGTACTCCTCCATCGTCGGCTCCCCCGCTGAGCGGTCACCCTCCTGGTAAATGCCGGAGTAATCGGTGTTGCCCACCTCGTAGACCGCCGCCGGCAGCAGCCCGTAGGGCGGGATGAGCGCGGCGGTGCCCTTGATGTACTGCCCATAGAGCGCCAGACCCTGCCTCCACAACCCGGCATCGGGGTGGTCGGGTGCCGCCTGGAAAAGCAGGCTCAGCGCCTGCAGCGGCGCGTGCTCATACCCCCGGTGAAAGAACGCCAGTATGCGCGCCTTGGCCGGGCTCTCGAAGAAGAAGCCCGCGAGCGGCAGGGCGAAATCCTGCCGGGGCTTCTGCTGCTGGCAGGCCAGCACAACCCGTGCGTGAACCGCGCCGACGGCCAGGTAATGCTCGTCGCCCGTCGTGGCAAAGAGCTCGGCTGCGGCCACCGCCGCCTGGGCCTGCAACACAACCTCTTCTATTCCGTTGTTGCGGCCTTGGGCCAAGCCAGCCTCGGCAAAGCCAAAATCCTCCCGCGCACAGCGCAAACACCAGGCCGCAAACACCGCGTCATCTCCATAGAGCCGTGCCGCCCGGGCGCAGAGGGCCGCCGCCATATAGTTCTCCAGCGGCTGGTTGCGTGCCTCTGCGGTCATGTCGTCCTTGTCGCCCAGCAGGTTGGCCGTCCAAATGCCCATGACCATGCCGCCGTGGCGGTATCCATCGCCAAAGCGGGTGCCCATCACCCACCCCAGGCCCCAGCGTGCCTCCTGCAGCAGGCGGGCGTGCAGCGCCGGCTCCCGGTCGCCCAGTGCCTCGGCCATCTCCAGCATGGCGAAGGCCGACTCGGCGGTGTTGGTGAGGCCCTGGGTCACGTCAGCGGCGTCGTGCCAGCCGCCTGCCACGCTAAGCCTGCGCCCGTCGGGGTGCACACAGGTCGCGTCCTTGTGGCAGGCGCTATGGATGCCTGGCACGTCATAGCCGCAACGCTCGGCAAAGAAGAAATTGAGGCTCTTCCACGCCGCCGAAAGGTAAGCCTCATCGCCGATAGGGAAGGGCTTCGAGTGCTGGCTGCCCACACGCAGGGTGTAGCCGCCGGGGGTGTCGAACGCGGTGAAATCCAGCAGGCGGAAGCCGTCATCCAGCGCCTGGGTCGGGGCGGTATACACCTCCCGCCCTGCCCTGTCTAGCAGGGTGAAGCCTTTGGCGTCGCAGCCCTGCACCAAAGCCTGCTTGACCGTGCCGTGCCGGTAGCCGCTGTGGCAATAGGCAATGGCCCCCTGGCGCAGGTCAAACCCCAGGTCGTTCTCGGCGTCCACGACCTCCAGCCGCAGGTCGTCGTAGCAAACGGAGATCTCCTCGGCACACTCGGGCAAGCTGCCCATCAGCAGCACGCCGAAGGAGAGCGCCGTCACCCGGTCGCGGTAGACGTGGGGAATCTCCCACACCAGGTGCTGCCAACTCCCCGGCTCCACCGCTGGGAAGTGGGAGCCCTCGAACCGCCCGGGGAGGGGCATGATGTGCTCGCCCTCGTTGTGCAGGTTCACCGACAGGAACACGGCGTGGTATCCCGGCGCGTCGGCGTAGACCCACAGGGAAATGCGATTGTAGCGGGTCAAGTCCTCCCCCGGCAGGGCACGCCACACCACGCTGTTGCCATAGGCGCGGTTGACAGGGCTTTTGACCGCCAAAGACGTGGGCAGGGTAACCCGTGCGCTGCCCTCACCGGAGACCGTGCGCTCCCGGCAGAGATCGAGCACGCCGGGGCCTTCCAGCCGCAGGGCCGCGGGCTCAGCCGCCAGCGGCACCCGGCGGCTCTCCCGCACGGGTTTCATGAGCCAACGGGTCTCGCCGGCGTCGTTGAGGTCAGCCTCCATGGGCCGGGTCAGGGTTCCACTCTTCTCCAACGCATCACGCAGCTTGGGGTTCATGTTGTACCTCCTGTCGCACCTTGTGTAACGTTCCACACACGTACATATGTGTACTCTAGCACGCCTGTGGCTCGCCGTCAATGGCGTTCCCGAGGGAGCTGTCAGCATGCCCTCCTCACCGGTGCACGTGTGTGATTGCGGTCATTTCCACCAAAGGCCTTTGGGGCTTTCTACAGAAGTCTTAACGCCTCGTAAAGATTGCGATAAGTGAATTGACAGGCACCATGGGCGGCAGTATACTCCCGATGTTATTCGATTCCGAATTATTCGGATCCGTAAATTATGAGCGAAGCGAGGCAGCGCAATGGCACAGGGAATGGGCCGGGACACCGGCCAGCCAATCCACCCGAAGGACGGGAATCCAGCGGTGTGTCCGGGGCCCCCTTGGCACACGGGGGAAGAGGTGCGCGGCAACCGGCTGCTGGAGTTTATGGTGGGCACCCACCAGATCACCTTCCGTATGTACAAGAGCCTGTTCCCTATGCTCAAGGCCCACGGCTACACCTTCACCGAGGTGCTGGTGTTGATGCGGCTCTTGAAGCATGGGGTCTCGCGCACCACGGACTTGGCAAAGTGGACCGGCATCCCCGCCAGCACGTTTACCGGCGTGGTTGATCGGCTGGAGAAAAAGGGGATGCTGGAACGGGTTCCCGACCCCAACGACCGGCGCGGCGTGGTGCTGAAGGGCACAGCCAAGCTCCACGAGATGGCTGCAACCCTGCGGCACGAATGGGACAACAAACTGGTGGATTTGTTTGCCGCGGTGCCGCCGGAATTGTTGGACCAGGCCAACGCGCTGCTGGGGCAGATCTATGCCAACCTGGCCGGAGGAAATGGCGTGGACGAGAAAAAAGAACAAAAAATCAACAACGATAGAGACGGAGAACAGGTATGAAAAAGGCAGGATTGATCGTCATTCTGGTGGTGCTGCTGGCGCTGGCCGGTGGCGGGTGGTGGCTCTATGGCACCATCTACGACAGCACCCATTTCCTCACGACCGAAAACGCACAAGTGATGGCCGACATGGTGGCCGTGTCGCCGCTGGTGACCGGGGAGCTCTCCGACTGGCCGGTGCAGGAGGGTGACATGGTCAAGGCCGGCCAGGTGCTGGGCCGGCAGGACACCGGCAGCATGGTGAGCAACAGCGCCATGAGCTCCTCCACCCTGGGGAGCACGGCTGACTCCATTGCCTCCAAGGCCGACATCAAGGCCCCGATCAACGGCATGGTCATCGCCACCGACGTGGTGGAGGGCCAGATGGTCGCCCCCGGTACCACTGTGGCCACCATCGCTGATGTCTCCCACATGTACATCAGTGCCAACATTGAGGAGACCAGCATCTTCAAGATCAAAGAGGGCCAGACCGTGGACATCACGATCGACGCTTACCCGGGTCAAGTGTTCCAGGGCACGGTGACGACGGTGGGCAAGGCCGCCAACTCGATCTTTAACCCGCTCTCAAGCATCACGACCAGCGGCACTTACTCCAAAACCACCCAGCTCATCCCCGTTCAGATCAGCATTGTGGACGGCGACCAGCTGACCCTGTACCCGGGCTTCAACGCCACGGTGAAGATCCACATCCAGTGAGGGGGAGAAGACGATGAGAATGAGAAGAACTCTTAGCGTGGCGCTGTGCGCGCTGCTTCTGGTGCCGGCCCTGCTGACCGGCTGCACCGCCACCAATGAGGCTGCCGGCCCCCTGACCGTGACCGTGGCCGCGGCCCAGGAAAAGGCCTTGGACACCACCCTCTCGGTCACCGGCGTGCTGGTGCCCGCCCAGACGGTCTCGGTCTCCAGCAAAGCGTCCGGCACGGTCGCCGAAGTCAAGGCTGAAGTGGGCGACACCGTGAAGGCCGGCGATGTGCTGCTGACGATGGACAAGGCCGCCCTGAAGACCCAACTGAGCCAGGCCAAGGCCACGCTGAAGGCCGCCAAGGCCCAGGTGAAGTCGGCCAAGTCCCAAGCCACGGCGCTGGACAACGCCGTGCGCGCCGCCCGCGGTGCGGCCTCGGTTGCCAAGATCAACCGGGACGCCCTGCAGAAGTCCTACGACGAGATGAAGGACATGGTGAAGGACGGCCTGGCCACCGACGCCCAGCTCAAGGAGCTCAAGACCAAGCTGGACGTGGCCAAAGCTCAGTACAACACCGCCGCAGGGGCCACCGTGCGGCAGGCGTCGTCCTCGGCCAGCGCGGCTGATAACTCTGTGAAAGCCGCCGAGGCCAACGTGGACGTGGCTGAGGCCAATGTGAAGCTCATGGAGTTGCAGGTCGGCAACGCTGAGATCACCGCGCCCATCGACGGCGTGGTCGTCACCCGCACCGTCAACGCCGGGGAGACCGCCACGGCCACCGTTGCGCTCCTGACCATTGCTGACACCGGCACGCTCAAGCTCAAGGGCACCGTACCGCAGGAGGCGCTGCCGCTCCTCCTGGAAGGGCAGACGATGGACGTCGCCATCGACATCTACCCCGGCCAGACATTCACAGGCACCATTTCCCTGCTGGGGCCGATGGCCGTCTCCACCGGTGAGTACTTCCCCATTGAGGTGAGCCTGACAAACGACGGCACCCTCAGGGCCGGGCTCAGCGCCCACGCGAACCTGACGGCCCAGACGGCCTCCACCCTGACGGTGCCGGACACCGCCCTTGTGAAGGGCGACGGCCAGACCTCGGTCTATGTGGTCAAGGATGGCGTGGCTACGCTGCGCGCGGTGACCACCGGTCTCTCCAACGGCACGGACACCCAGATTCTCAATGGTCTCGACGCCGGCGAGCAGGTGGCCGTCACCAACGTCAACAACCTGAGCGATGGTCTGACGGTCGCCGTCAGCGGCACCTGACCCACCAGGAAAGGGCATACGAAACGCTATGTTGAAACTATTCCGGCACCTTAAGCCCTACGCGGGGTTGGTGGCGCTGCTCGCCCTGTTTCTGTTTGGCCAGTCCATGGCCGAACTGTACCTGCCCACCCTCATGTCCGACGTGGTGAACGAGGGCATGATGACCGGCAACATCGGCAACATCTGGTACTACGGTGCGCGGATGCTGGTGGTGGCGGCCGGCAGCGGCCTGGCCTCCATCGTGGCGGCGTTCCTCTCGGCCCGCGCGGCCGTGGGCCTGGGCCGCGACCTGCGCAACCGGGTGTTTGAGCGGGTGGAGAGCTACTCCCTGCACGAGTTTGACAAGATCGGCACGGCGTCGCTCATCACCCGCACCACCAACGACATCACCCAGGTGCAGACAGCGCTCATCATGATGATGCGCTTTATGATCTCCGCCCCCATCATGGGCATCGGCGGCCTCATCATGGCCCTCAGCAAGGACCAGGGACTCACCAAGGTATTGGCGGTAGTGCTGCCGCTCATCATCGTCATCATGGCCATCGCCGCCAAGTTCGTCATCCCGCTCTTCAAGGCCTTGCAGAAGAAGCTCGACCGGGTCAACCTGGTGCTGCGCGAGAATCTCACCGGCATCCGGGTCATCCGCGCCTTCAACCGGCTGGACAGTGAGCGGCGGCGCTTTGACGATGCCAACCGGGACCTGACCGACACCTCCATCCGCGTCAACCGCATCATGGCGGTAATGCAGCCAATCATGATGCTCCTCCTCAACCTGACGACGCTCTCCATCCTGTGGTTCGGCGGGCTGCGCATTAGTAACAGCGACCTCGATGTGGGCGACATGATGGCCTTCCTGCAGTATGCCATGCAGATCATCTTCGCCTTTGTCATGGTGGCCATCATGTTCATCATGGTGCCCCGTGCCCAGGCCTCGGCCGTCCGCATCAACGAGGTGCTGGACATGGAGCCCGAGGTCGTCAACCCGCCGGTCATCAAAGAGGCCGACGCCCAGCACGGGCATGTGGAGTTCCGCAACGTGACCTTCCGCTACCCCGGGGCACGCCTGCCGGCGCTGCAGGGTGTCTCCTTTGACGCCCGGCCAGGCGAGGTGACCGCCATCATCGGCGGCACCGGCTCAGGCAAGTCGTCACTCCTCAGCCTCATCCCCCGCTTCTACGACGTGGAGGAAGGCAGCATCCTCGTGGACGGTGTGGACGTGCGCGAGATGGACCAGCACGCCCTGCGCAGGAAGATAGGCTTCGTGCCCCAGTCGGCCATCCTCTTCTCCGGCACCATTGCGGAGAACATCCGCTACGGCAAGGAAGACGCCACCGACGAAGAAATCGCCCACGCGGCCGAGGTTGCCCAGGCCAGTGAGTTCATCAATGCCATGGAGGAGGGTTTCGACTC
This sequence comes from Bacillota bacterium, assembly GCA_023398815.1. GTDB lineage: Bacteria > Bacillota > Clostridia > Christensenellales > UMGS416 > JAEYRA01. The sequence continues at coordinate 134,123 of JAEWRW010000020.1, read as the reverse complement.
CCCCATCGCCCAGGGCGGCACCAACGTGTCCGGCGGGCAAAAGCAGCGGCTCTCCATCGCCCGGACACTGGTGTCCAAGCCAGAAATTTATCTCTTTGACGACAGCTTCTCGGCCCTGGACTTCAAGACCGACGCAAAGCTGCGCGCGGCGCTCAAAGGGGAGACGACCGACGCCACGGTGCTCATCGTGGCCCAGCGCGTCAGCACCGTCATGGACGCCGACCGCATTCTGGTGCTGGACGACGGACAGCTGGTGGGCACCGGCAACCACCGCGACCTGATGCGGGGCTGTGAGGTCTACCGCGAGATCGTGTCGTCCCAGTTGTCTGAGGAGGAGATCGCATGAGCGAACAAAAACAGCACCCCCAGCAGCGGCGCGGCGGCCCCATGGGCGGCGGTGGCCCCATGGGTGCCATGGGCCGCCCGGCAGAGAAGGCCAAGGACTTTAAGGGTACCGTGCGGCGGCTGATGGGCTACCTCAAACCCTTTCAGACGCGCCTCGTTGTGGTGTTCCTGCTGGCCATCGGCAGCACGGTGTTCAGCATCGTGGGGCCGAAGATCATGGGTTGGGCCACCACCAAGCTGGCCGATGGTATCCTGGCCAAGTACATATACTACATTCGCCTGCAGACGGCACAGATGAGAGGCATGTCAGCCGCCATCATCCAGAAGCTCAAGATGACGCCCATCCCCAAGTTTGATATGGAGTACATCGGGCGTATCGTCCTGCTGCTCATCGGCTTGTACCTCATCAGTTCGCTTTTTAACTTCCTGATGGGCTACCTCATGTCGTCGGTGTCGCAGAAGACTGTCTTCCGCATGCGCAACGACGTGAAGGAGAAGCTCGACAAGCTCCCACTCTCCTACTTTGACGGACGCACCCATGGCGAAATCCTGAGCCGTGTCACCAACGACATGGACAACATCGCCACCACCCTGCAGCAGAGCCTGGGGCAGCTCATCACCTCGATCGTCACGATCATCGGCGTGCTCGTCATGATGCTCTCCATCAGCCCCACGATGACGCTCATCGCCCTGGCCACGCTGCCGGTGTGCGTGGTGGTGACCGCCGCCATCGCCAAACGCAGCCAGAAGTACTTCGCTGAGCAGCAGCGCATCATCGGCGAGCTCAACGGCCACGTGGAGGAGATGTACACCGGCCACAAGATCGTGAAGGTACTGGTGCGGGAGCAGAAGTCCATCGGCGAGTTCCGCGCCATCAACGACCACCTTTACGGCGTGGCATGGAAGGCACAGTTCGTCTCGGGCATCATCATGCCCATGCTCAACTTCATCAACAACGTGGGTTACGTGGCGGTGTGCGTGGTGGGCGGCCTGCTGGTGGCCAAAAGCAGCATCGAGATCGGTGACATCCAGGCCTTTGTGCAGTACATCCGCACGTTCACCCAGCCAATCGTGCAGACGGCCAACATCTTCAATGTCATTCAGTCCACCGTGGCCTCGGCCGAACGTGTCTTCGAGGTGCTGGACGAAATCGAGCAGATGGCCGAGCGGCCCGATCCGATTGCTCTGCCCTCGCCGCGCGGCGAGGTCGCCTTCGACCATGTGAAGTTTGGCTACACGCCTGACAACACCCTCATTGAGGACATGAACGTGCAGGGCCGCCCCGGCGACACCATCGCCATCGTGGGCCCCACCGGCGCGGGCAAGACGACGCTCGTCAACCTGCTGCTTCGCTTCTATGAGATTCAGGGCGGCGCCATCCGCATCGACGGGGTAGACATCCGCGACATGGGCCGTGGCGACCTGCGCAAGCTCTTTGGCATGGTGCTGCAGGACACCTGGCTCTTCAACGGCACCATCCGCGACAACATTGCCTACGGGCGGGAGAACGCCACCGAGGAGGAGATTGTGGCGGCGGCCACCGCGGCCCACGCCGATCACTTCATCCGCGCGCTGCCCGAAGGCTATGACACCGTGCTCAACGAGGACGCCACCAACATCTCTCAGGGGCAGCGGCAGCTCATCACCATCGCCCGCGCCATCCTGGCTGACCCGGCCATCCTCATCCTGGATGAGGCAACCAGTAACGTGGACACCCGCTCTGAGGCCCTCATCCAGCGGGCGATGAAAACGCTGATGCACGGGCGCACGTCCTTTGTCATCGCCCACCGCCTCTCCACCATCCGCGAGGCCGACCTGATCCTGGTGATGAACCACGGCTCGGTCATTGAGCAGGGCACCCACAAGGAACTGCTGGAGCGCGGCGGCTTCTACGCCGACCTGTACAACAGCCAGTTTGCCAATCGGGCCAGCGCCTGACGGCGCTTTCGCGGACGTCACTGCGGTGCCGTCCGCGATCCGGACAGCTTGTTCTTCTTTCCATGGGATCGCCCGCCGCGCATGTCGCCGGGCGATCTCTTTGCTGTTTGCCTCATGATTCGCTTCAAGGATCGTGTTTCGCCTGCGGGCGGGTTTTATTGTCAGCCTTGCACTGGTTAGGGTGTTCCTCCCGCCGAATGAATCGGCGGTCGGCTCCGGTTGCCATATCCATGCAAGCGCGTGTCTGGAGGTTGCAGTGAGAATGCCTAGACACTCCCGCTTTCTCGATTGTCAGCCACCGGTTGTGGTGGTATAACCATATCATGTTGCCCCGTAGCCATACGGGCCTTCAGGTGGTGCTGATGAATCTCACTGCTGCTCTGCGGCGGCTCTTGCCGCAGGATGCTGAATCCCGGGCGGCGCGCGGGCGCTTCGCTCAGTTTGCCGGGCTGGAGTTTCTGTTCTGGTTCGCCACGGCCAACACGAACTACCTCACGGTCTTCCTGCAGAACATGGGGTTTTCGGCCTCGCGCGTGGGCGTAGTAACCGCCGCCTGCTCGTCGGTGGGCATCGTATCGACACTCTTTTGGGGCACGTTCAGCGACCGCATCCGCTCAGTGCGCAAGTCGTTTCTCCTCTGCACCGCCGGCGGCGCGTTGTTCTGGGCGCTAGTGCCCTCACTGGCACCGGTGATGGTGGGTTCCCTGTCAATGTCACTGGTCGCGATCCTGCTCTCCATGTTCTTTCGCGCGCCGTCCGGCGCACTGCTAGACAACTGGCTGGTGGTGACCGCCAACCGCGAGGGCTTGAACTACGGCTCCATCCGCTCCTTCGGTTCCTTCAGCTTCGCCATCATGGGCATTGGCCTGAGCTTCCTCTTAGGGCGCATCGGCGTCAGCAGTTCGTTCGTCATCTACGGCATCGTCTGCCTGCCGCTCCTGGCGCTCACCTTCTTTGTACGTGGCGACGCGCAGAAGTCCAAGGCCCTCACCTGGCGGGAGCTACGGGTGGGGCGCCTGCTGCGAGATTACCGCTACGTCACATTCCTCGCATTCGCGGTGCTCATGCAGATGCCCATCAACACCATGTTCGGGTTTCTGTCGTTCCTCATTGATGCCGTGCACGGCGACCGCAGTCAACTGGGCATGATCCATGGCTACAAGGCCTTGTTGGAGATCCCCATGCTGCTGCTGATGGCCCCGCTGCTGCGGCGGAAGGTCTCCTTCCCGAAGATGGCGATGGGCGCGGCGGTGTTCTTCGCGCTGGAGGCGTTCCTCTTTGGCATGGCGCACACGTTCTGGCAGTTGGTGGCCATCTCCACCCTGCACGGCTTGGGCGGGGGGCTGCTCATCGCGGCGGCATCCAACTACATCTACACCCTGGCCCCCGACGAACTCAAGGCCTCGGCCCAGACGATCTACGTCTCGGCCGTTACTGTGGCCGGCATCGTTGGCAACCTCCTGGGCGGGGTTCTCATCGACCGCATTGGCGTGCAGACTTTCGCACTGTGGGTGAGCGCCGCCGTGCTGGTGGCGGTGGGGTACTATGCTGTGGCGCAGTGGGTGGGGCGGCGAAACCATGATGTCCCATCCCCACAGCAACTATGATTGACACATGGAAGCACCCCAGCATATGAGATAAAAACTCCGCCACTGGCGGAGTTTTTATACTCGCTCTTGATAGATGCTCCTTACGGGGTAGCGGAAACCACCGCGCCATAGGAGCCGTACACCTTTTTGCCGCTTTCGGTGTGGTAGGCCCTCACCTTGTAATAATAAGTCGTTCCATCCTTCAAACTTTTGTTTGTATAACTAAGGCTATTGGTTTCCGCCACCCTGGAATAGGTACCGCCCTTGCTTGTGGCCCGGTACACCTGGTATTTGGTGGCACCGCTGACTTTGTACCAAGTAATCTTAACTGAACTGTCGGAGACACGGCTCACTTTCACGCTCGTTGGCGCTGCCGGTACTGGCTTTCCACTCACAACCGTTGAATACGAACCATACTTCTTTGTACCACTGACAGTACGGTACGCCTTCACCTTGTAGTAATAGGTCTTTCCGGTTGTTAGGCTCTTGTCTGTATAACTCAACGATGTGGTTTCCTCGATGAGCTTGTAAGTACCGGACTTACTTGTGGCGCGGTACAACCGGTATCCCTTCGCACCCTCTACCTTGCCCCACCTGACCTTGACACGGTTGTATCCAGTGGACGCCACCGTCACCTTGGGCTTGGAGAGTGCGGGCTTCCCCGATGCGAACGATGACAGGCTCATGTAATACGCGGCGGGGCCGGCAAACCCGTAGGGACGAATGACGTACTGATAGCTAGTTCCCATGTTCAATCCGACGTCTGTAAAACGGGTGGTCGTCGAGGTACCCGCCAGACCATACATGTCGTCGCCCGGTTTCAACCTCCAAATCTCATAGCCGACGGCGGAACCGGAAAATGACCATTGGAGCGCTATACTGCGATAGGATTCGCTGGTGGCACGTAGATTGGCTGGCGCCGGTTCTTGCTTCGAGGGGTATTCCTGCCAAACGGGCTGCGTCCAATGAGACTTGTTGCTTAAAAAATAGATTGAAAAGTTCTTAGCCGCCTCATCAAAAACCTGAAATCCAAAATGATCAGACGAAGGTGCAGTGGTCTGAAAATGCGCTCCCACTAAACTGGAACAGGCATAAAACGCCGCATCGCCAATGTCTCTGACCCCCTCTGGGATGACAACGCTCTGGAGACTGGCGCAATACGCAAATGCTTCGGAGTCAATGGTGGTCAGCCCCTCGGATAGTGCAATGCCAGTGAGACTATCGCAATGGGTAAAGGCCGACGTGCCAATGTAGGTGACATTGTCCGACATAGTAACGGTCGTCAGCTTCGTGCAACCGGCAAACACACCATACTCAATGCGTTGTACTCCCTTGCTGATCACAACACTGGTCAGTCCATCGCACCCAGCGAAAACCGAGTTGCCCATGCTCTTGACTGTATCAGGAATAGTCAGGCGCTGTAACTGTCGGCACTCCTGGAACGTATCTCCGTTCAATGCGGTGATTTTAGGTGGAATGGTAATACTCTTAAGGCCGGCCTTCTCAAAGGCCCCACTCCCAATCCATTCCAGAGACGCGGGGAGGGTGATGCTGGACAGTTTCTCGCACCCGCGGAAAACGCAAGCATCGATGCTCAGCAGTCCCTTTGGCAGCACGACGGATTCCAAGGAACTGCATCCGCTAAAAATGCCCGATGACAGCGAACGAATTCCGTCGGGAACCACCGCTTTCTTCAGTGCTTTGCAACCGCTAAACGAACTTTCACCGAGGTGGGTAACGCTGGAAGGAATCGTCGCTTCTGTCAGGGCCGTGCAAGAAAAAGCACCGACACCAATGCTCGTGATGCCCTTACCGTACGTCACCTTTGCCAGACTCTTGCAAAATGAAAAGGAATCATATGGGATGGCGTCCAACCCATCCCCGATCGAGACACTGACCATATTCTCACAATAACTGCAAATTCCAGCACCCAAACTGGTGACGCTGTCCGGAATGATAAAATCCGTCAAAGACGTGCAACCCGAGAATGCATAATCGCCTAACCTTATCATCCCATCCGGTAACACAATGTTTTCCAATGAGGAGCAGCTTCGGAATGCTTCCGCTCCAATCTGCAAAAGTCCTTCGGGAAAGCCAACGGAAACCAACTGTGGTCGGCTCACAAAGGCAGCCTTTCCAATTGCCACGACCGGATATCCGCCCAAAGCTTCGGGAATGGTTACCTCCGTCGCCGAACCCGCATATCGGGTCACAGTGGCCTTCCCGTCCGTGACCGTGTACTCAAAATCGCCGGATGTGACTGTTGTGGCGGCGTGGGCAGTGTGAAGACTCACAACAACCAACAAAAACGTCAAAACCAAGCAACGGGATAGTTTCTGCATGACCCTGTCTCCTTCACAGCTATACAGGTATAACAATAGAAAGCGATACGCAAATAATACGTAAGCCCGATATGTTTGTCAATGCAGTTGTGGTTGTTTCATCTCGCCTATATTGACATCTGTTCCCGATCCAACACCTGGGGTCATTCGAAGATAACCTCTACTCTCACCCCGGTACCTTCGTCACCCGGTTGATCTGGTCGTCCAGCATCACCAGCGACACCATTTTGCCGCCGGTGGCCAGCCCCTCCAAGGCCAGCGCGCTGGTGAGGATTGTCGTTTCTGCCCCGCTGGTCTGGCCGATTGTCAGCTCAAAGGGCTCGACGACCTTGAACACCGCACGCAGGCCTGTGCCGTTGGAGCCGTTCTTGGTGAATGCGACGACTAGGCGCCCCTTGCCGGCACGGGCCTGCACCGGCAACTCCAGCGCCATGATGCGCTTGCCGTAGCCACGGTCGGTCAGCAGCACAATTTCGTTGCTCTCGTCCACCAGGAAGGCCGCCAGCAACTCGTCGCCGGCGTTGAGGGTGATGGCTTTCACACCTTTGGTCGCCCGGCCCGTGGGCTCCACCTGGGTCACCTTGATGGCCATGCCCAGTCCATTGCGGGTGAGGAGCGCCGCCAGGTCGCCCCGCTTGCAGAACTCGGCGGCGATCACGCGGTCGCCGTCCTTCAAGCCGCAGGCCACCACCTTGCGGGTGCGGGTGTCGTATTCGCCAATCTCGGTTTTCTTCACCATCCCCTGGGCGGTGAAGAAGATCATCTGGCCGTACTCGGGGATCTTATCGAGCAGCAACACCGACACCAGCCGCTCGCCCTTGCCATAACCGGCAATGAAGGCGGAGAGGTGCTCGCCGCGGTCGCGCCAACGGCCTTCGGGCAGTTCAGAAACCGGCAGCTGATAGACGTTGCCGCGGTCGGTGAAGAAGAGCGCCCGCATAGCGGTGTTGGTGGGCTCCACCAGTAGCACCGTGTCGTCGTCCAGCAGGCCATCCGGCGGGGTGGTGCGGTTGCTGCGGCCGTAGGCGTTGGGCTGCATGCGCTTGACAAACCCCAGAGCCGTGGCGATGAGCACGGTCTCCTCCACCACCACAAAGTCCTCAGCGCGGAACTCCTTGACGGCCTCGGCGCTCACAATGCGCGTGCGGCGGCCGTCGGCATAGCTCTTGCGGATGCCCAGGAGTTCGTTCTTGATGACCTCCAGCAGCTTGGTGCGGGATTTCAAAATGGCCTTCAACTCCCGGATGAGGCGCTGCACCTCCCGCAGTTCCTCCTCCAGCTTCTCCACCTCCAGTGAGGTCAGGCGTGCCAGGCGCATATCCAGGATCGCCTGGGCCTGCACGCCGGTGAGCGAAAAGGCGTGCATGAGGTTCGTTTTCGCCTCTGATGTCGTTTTGGAGCGGCGGATGATGCGCACCACCTCGTCGATGTTGCGGATGGCGATGAGCAACCCCTGCAAAATGTGCTCCCGCTCCTCGGCCCGCTCCAGGTCGTAGCGCGTGCGGCGGGTAACGACCTCCTCCTGGTAGCGGATGTAGTGGGTGTTGATCTCCTTCAAGGTTAAGAGCTTCGGCTTGCCATCAGCAATGGCAACCATGTTGACGTTGTAGTTGATCTGCAGGTCTGAATACTTGTAGAGATACTCCAGTATCTTCTGGCCATCGGCGTCCTTCTTGAGGTCGATGACCGCCCGCATGCCGTTGCGGTCGGACTCGTCACGGATGTCGCTGATGCCGGTCAGGATGCCTTTGTGGCTCTCCTGCAGGGCGAGGATGTTCTCGAGCATCTTGGCCTTGTTGACCTGGAAGGGAATCTCGGTGATGACGATGGACTGCCGGCCGCCGTTGCCCCGTTCAATCTCGGCCTTGGCACGCACGACAACCTTACCCCGCCCCGTCTCGTAGGCCTGGCGGATACCCTCCCGCCCGACGATGATGCCGCCGGTGGGGAAGTCCGGGCCTTTCAGCTTTTCCATCAAGCCGTCCAGCGTAATGTCAGGGTTGTCCATCTGGGCGATGACGCAGTCAATGACCTCGCCCAGGTTGTGGGTGGGGATGTTGGTGGCCAGGCCCACGGCGATGCCAAGCGCCCCGTTCACCAAGAGGTTGGGGAAGCGCCCGGGCAGCATGTCCGGCTCCTTCAGGGAGTCGTCAAAATTGAGAGAAAAGGACACCGTGTCCTTTTCGATATCACGCAGCAGCTCCAGCGCCAAGGGAGTCATGCGGGCCTCGGTGTAGCGCATGGCGGCGGCGCTGTCGCCATCCACCGAGCCATAGTTGCCGTGACCATCCACCAACATGCCACGCATGTTGAAATCTTGCGCCATGCGCACCATGGCCTCGTAGATGGAGGAGTCGCCATGGGGGTGGTATTTACCCATCGTATCACCCACGATGCGGGCCGACTTCTTGTGTGGCTTGTCGGGCGTCACGCCCAACTCGCTCATGGTGTACAGAATACGGCGCTGCACGGGCTTGAGGCCGTCCTCCACCCGCGGCAGTGCGCGGTCCAGAATGACGGTCTCGGCATAGGGCATCATGGAATTGTGGATGACGTCGTCGAAGCTCTGGTCGATGATTTCCTCGCCGCGCAGTTCGCCGCCGTCGTTGGTCTTCTTTGGCATGGTCCCTCTCCCCTGTTACACGAGCTTCGCGAAGCTATCCTCGCGGTTGAAGTAGGCGTGGGCGCTGATGTAATCACGCCTGGGCTCCACCTTGTCCCCCATGAGGATGGTGATGAGCCGGTCGGCGTCGGCGGCGTCCTCCACCGTGACGCGGACAAGTTTGCGGTGGTCGGGGTTCAGCGTCGTCTCCCACAGCTGTTCGGGGTTCATCTCGCCCAGTCCCTTGTACCGCTGCAGGTCATAGCCGCGGCCCATTTCCTCGGTCACCCGTTGGAGCTCCCGGTCGTCGTAGGCATACTGCGTCTTGCTGCCCCGCCGCACCCGGTAGAGCGGCGGCTGGCCGATGAACAGGTGCCCGTCGGTGATGAGTTCCTTCATGTAGCGGAAGAAGAACGTCAACAGGATCGCGCGAATGTGCGCGCCGTCGTGGTCAGCATCCGAGAGGATGATGACCTTATGATAGCGGAGGTTGGTGATGTCAAAATCCTCGGCGATGCCGGTGCCCAAGGCCGTGATGACCGAGCGATACTCCTCATTGGCCAGCACAGCGTCGAGCTGGCGGCGCTCGCAATTGAGGGGCTTGCCCCGCAGCGGCAGGATGGCCTGAAACCGCCGATCCCGGCCCTGCTTGGCCGAGCCGCCTGCCGAGTCGCCCTCCACGATGAACAGCTCGTTCTCCTCGGGCTTCCGCCCGGTGCAGCTCGATAGCTTGCCAACGAGCGGCGCACTCTCCAGGGCGCTTTTCTTACGGGCCAGGTCCTTGGCTTTGCGGGCGGCCTCGCGCACGCGGGCCGCTTTGATGGCCTTCTCCACAATCTTGTTGGCGGTCTCTGCATGCTTGAGGTCGTTTAAGTAGGCCGGCAGTTTCTCCCCCACCAGCGACTCCACCGCCTGGCGGGCCTCGGTATTGCCGAGCTTTGTCTTGGTCTGGCCTTCAAACTGGACGTTATGCATCTTCATGGCGATGACCGCCGTGAGCCCCTCGCGGAAGTCCTCCCCCGCCAGCCCGCTCTCCTTGTCCTTGAGGAGGTTGTTGCGCTTGACGTAGTCGTTCATCACCTTGGTGAGTGCCGAGCGCAAGCCCGTCTCGTGCATGCCGCCCTCGGTGGTGGGGATGTTGTTGACGTAGGAAAACACGCTCTCGGTGTAACTCTCTGTGTATTGCATGGCGATGAGGATTTCCATGTCGTTGACCTTCCCCTCCAGCAGGATGGGTCGGTCGTGCAGGACGCTCTTTTCGGCATTGAGGTACTTCACAAAGTCAACAATGCCACCCTCGTAGTGGAACCCTTGGCGGTAGGGCTCGGTCTCGCCGCTCTCCTGTCGCTCATCGGTGAATGCGATTTTGAGGCCGCGGTTGAGAAACGCCAGCTCTTTCAAGCGCCGCTCCACCGTGTCACGGTTGAAGCGCACGGTCTCAAAGACGGCAGGGTCGGGCTTGAAGGTGACACGGGTGCCGGATTCAAAGGTCTTGCCCACCTCCGCCAGGGGAACCTTCACCTTGCCCGGCTCCACCTTCTTCTTACTGGTGGAGTAGGCGCTTTCAAATTCCATCCGGTAGATACGGCCTTCCTTGTGGATCTCAACCTTCACCCACTGCGACAGGGCATTGACGACCGACGCGCCCACGCCGTGCAACCCGCCGGAATAATTATAGGCACCGCCTTCAAACTTGCCGCCGGCATGAAGCTGGGTGTACACCACCTGTACGCCCGGCACTTTAAGCTTGGGGTGCATATCCACCGGGATGCCCCGGCCATTGTCGGTGACGGTGGCGCTGTTGTCCTCGTGCAGCGTGATCGTCACCTCGTCGGCAAAGCCCCCCAGCGCTTCGTCCACGGCGTTGTCGACAATCTCCCATAGCATGTGGTGCAGACCGCGCACACCGGTGGTGCCAATGTACATGCCGGGGCGCATGCGCACGGCATCCAGCCCCTCCAGCACCTTGATCTCGCTGGCATCGTAACGTTCGGACATGGTTCCTCCTCACAGGGATTGCCGCCATATCTTGTGGCAGGCATATAAGCTTACCACAATTTTACAACATTGCAAGGGATTTTAACAGGCCCGACATTGCCAGGCCCGCGCGGGTAGTATGTGACGTGCGCTGCGGAATGAACCAATGCGAAAAGGGGAAACGGGCTGCCAAGCTCAATCCTTGCCGTGGCTGTGCCGGTGGTGCAGGTCGGGCCGGTGCTCATGGGCGTGCTCCAGCACCTCATGCTGGTGGGGGTGGGCATGCACCAGGTTGGCGTCCTCCACACCCTCATGGTGGTGGGTGTGGTGGCCGTCTACATGGCTGTGGCGGTGGTCGTGCGCCAGTACACCATGGTGGTGCAGGTGTCGGTGCCGCTCAGCAGTGGCCAGCAGCACGCCAGCGGCCATGAGCACCGCGGCCACGGCAAAGCGGGCGGCGGGCTTCTCCCCCAGCAGCAGGAAGCTGAGCCCCACGCCCAGGAACGGCGCGGCGGCATAATAGAGGCTGGTGCGTGCCGCGCCCAGTGTGCGTTGGGCCCGCACGTAGAACAGGATGCTGAGCCCATAGGCCACAAAACCCAGCGCCAGCGCGGCACCAACCTGGGGCAGGCCCACGCCCGCCAGCCTCTCGCTGCCCAGGGCCAACAGCAACGCCCCCGTGCCTGAGCCGACCCCCTTGACCAGCACAACCTGCACCGGGTCCTTGCCTGAGAGATTGCGGGTACAGTTGTTCTCCAGCCCCCAGCAGGCGCAGGCGGCCAGCACCAACAGCGACCCGGCAGAAAAGTGCAATGCTTCCCCATTCCAAAAGTCCACCGCCAACAGCAGGCTTGCCAGCGTGATGACCCCCAGCGCCGCCCACATGCGGCGGCCAATGGCCTCCCGGAAGAAGAGCAGCGCCACCAGTGTGGTGGTCACCATCTCAAAGTTGGTGAGCAACGCGGCGTTGGCCGCAGTGGTGCGGGCAATGCCGGAGAGCAGCAGGAACGGCGCGGCAATGTCGAGCACGATCATCAGCACCACCCATTTGCCGTCGGCTCGCATCAGCCGCGCCTCCCGGTGGTCTGCCCTACGGCGGGTGATGGCCCACACCACACCCATGCCCGCCGCCGCGCCCAGGTAAAGGAGCCCCGCCAGCAGCATGGGCGGAACGCTGCCCAGCAGCAGCTTGGAGAAGGGCGTGTTCAGCCCAAAGAGCAACGCCGCCAGCAATGCCTGCCACACAGCGGCCCCGGTTGCGCCATCACGTTGTGCCATCGGCCCCACCTCCAGTCTTGCGTATCATAGCACGGGGGCGGGGCACAGGCAACTCACCGACCCATCAGCACGTGGATGTGGTGGGTCTCGCCGTCGCCAGTCAGGGGGATCTTGTTCTCCGGCAGGGCCGCACCATCGAGGATGACCTGGCGCACGCCGGTGCAGACACCGCGAGCATTCTCCACCCGGATGAGGTAGCGCGTGTTGCCGTGGCGGGCCTCCATCGTGTACTCCCGCCAGATGGCCGGGATGCACGGCTCAATGACAATATGATCCCCGAACCACTTCAGGCCCAGCAGCTCCTCCATAGCGATGCGGTACATCCACGACGCCGAACCGGTGTACCACGTCCACCCGCCTCGGCCAGTCAGTGGCGGCATGGAGTAGACGTCGGCCGCCACCACGTAGGGCTCAGCTTTGTAGCGGTCGCGCCCCATGGGCGACCCGCCGTGCTGGATGGGGTTGAGCATGTAGAGCAGCCGCCAGGCCATATCCCCCAGGCCCATGGCGGCATAGGCCCACACCGCCCACAGCGCGCCGTGGGTGTACTGGCCGCCATTCTCCCGCACACCGGCCAGATACCCCTTGATGTAGCCCGGCTCCTGGGCCGTATTGGCAAAGGGCGGCCACAGCAGGCGCAGGATGCCGTCCTCCCAGCTCACCAGATGCTTCTCCACCGCCTGCATGGCGCTCTGCACCCGTTGGGGGTTGCCCCGGCCCGAGATGGCCGCCCAGGCCTGGGAGATGCAGTCAATGCGGCACTCGTCGTTGATGGCCGAACCCAGCGGCGTGCCGTCGTCGAAGAACGCCCGCCGGTACCACGCGCCGTCCCAACCATGCTCCTCCAGCGCAGCCTCCAGCGCGGCGGCACCTTTCTCCAGTTCGTCGGCGTCCTCGCCCAGGCCAATGCGCCGGATGACGGTGGCGAAGCGCCGCTGGGTGACGCTCAGGAACCAGCCAAGCCACACGCTCTCCCCCCGGCCTTCGTCGCCCACCGAGTTCATGGCGTCGTTCCAATCGCCGGTGCCGATGAGGGGCAACCCATGCTCGCCGGTGCGCGCCGCCCGCCGCAGGGCCCGCAGGCAGTGCAGGTACAGGGGCTCCGACACCTCCGACACTTCAGCCACGCCGTACCAATCCTCCTGTCCTTCTGGGATGGGCACGTCCTTCAGGTAGAACACATCCTCATCGAGGATCGCCACGTCGCCGGTGTGCTCAATGTAATCCGCGGTGACAAAGGGCAGGAACACCAGATCGTCGGTGATGTGGGTGCGCACCCCGCGAGTGGGCGGGTGCCACCAGTGCTGCACGTCGCCACCCTCAAACTGGTGGGCGGCGCTCTCCACAATGTGCTCACGCACGCCGTCGGGGTCGGTCCACATCAGGCTCAGCATGTCCTGCAGTTGGTCGCGGAAGCCGATCGCCCCACCCGCCTGGTAGAACCCTGCACGGCCCAGCACCCGGGCCGCCTTGGTTTGGTAGAGCAACCAGCGGTTGACCATCAGATCCATGGCACTGTCGGGCGTTTTGACGCGGAAGGCCGAAAGCTCGCGGTTCCACTGCTGGCAGACCTCCCGCAGGGCGGCCTTGGCCTGGTCGACGCCGCCGAAGCGCCCAATGGTGCGCCGGCACTCCTCCAGCGATTCCTCCTGCCCCAGGAGCAGCACGACCTGCCGCGACAGCCCCGGCGGAATGCGCAAGGCAAAACGCAGCGCGCCGCAGCCCCCCAGGCCCACGCCGAGGCTGCCGGAGAGCTCCTGCCGGTACATGCCGGCGGGGTTCTCCAGCGTGCCGGGCACGCCCAGAAACTCGGTGCGGCTGGCAGTGTAGGTCGTCTCCTGCCCAGGAATTGCAAAGAACAGTCGCTGGCCGCGCTCCTCATCGCGGTAGCCATTCTCCACCCACAGGGCGCCGGTTTGGCCATCACGGTGCACAGCGAGGAATGGCGCGGTCTGCTCCCGCGCAACCCCCAGCACAAAGTCGCAGTACCAGGTGAGGTCAATCTCCCGCGCGCGGGGGCCGGGGTTGAAGACTTTGACCAGCCCCACGCGGACATTGCCCTCCACCGGCACGAAGATCGTGTACTCCTGCGAGAGGCCGTAGCCGCCGTACTCGTAGGTCGTCCACCCCTGGCCGTGGCGCACACGATAGGGCCCCTTGCCCCGAGCCGGTGCGGCGGACAGGCTCCAGAAGTCGCCGGTATCGCGGTCCCGCAGGTACAGGGCCTCCCCCGCGCGGCCCGTCACCGGGTCGTTGTACCAGGGGGTCAGCTTGTTCTCCCGGCTGTTCCCCCGCCAGGTGTAGCCGGGGCCAGCCTCGGTGGCCACCAGGCCAAAGGTGGGGTTGGCCAGCACATTGCACCAGGGCAGCGGCGTGGTAAGTCCCTCCTCCAGGCGGATGACGTACTCCTCCCCCCCGGTGGCAAAACCGCCGGTGCCGTTGTCGAAGACGGTCTCGACCTCCGACAGCGGCGCTTCCTCCCAGCGCTCTGGCAGGACGCGTTCCCGCGGGGGCGGGGCGGCCTGCCCGGCCAGCAGCGGGCGCAGCTGGGGCGTCAGCGGCTGTCCGGCCTTGAGCACGCAACGGGCCGCCGCCAGCAGCGTGCGCAGCGCTTCGGGTTTCAGTTGGTTGGTCGTCAGCAGGTGGATGCCGCCACGTTTGTTGAGGTGCTCACGCTCATGGCTGGCCATCACCACGTCATGCAGGCGGTCGAGGATCGGTCGGCGGTAGTCGTTGCCGTATTCATTGAGCAACACCAGATCGACGGCCAGGCCCTTAAAGCGCCACCAAGCATGGGCCAGCAGCAGGTGCTTGACCGACTCCAGGTGTTCCATCTCCCCCACCTTAACAAGAACGATGGGCAGATCGCCGGAGATGCCCATCTGCCACAGGGCGCTCTGCCCGGCGGGCACCGACTCCAACATGGGGTGTCGCACCCGGGCCACCGGCTGGCTGTAGAGCACCGCAGAGGTCATGGCCGCGAAGAGCCGCAGTTGGTTGGTCTTGACACCCAGGTACCGCATGTTGGCCTGTTCCTGGGTCCAGGCCATCTCAAAGGCCCGGTCGATGGCGCCGGCGTTGGCCAGCGACTCCGAGAGGGCCAGCACCTTCTGCCGGTCCCACCCGCAGCTCATGAGAAACGTGAGGCACACCGTGGCATTGGCCGGCAGCGTCACCGTGGCCCGCAGGCAGATGGCGGGGTCCAGCACGTTGCCCTCGGTGCTGCCCAGCACCCGGCCACCCTGGATGAACGCGGGGTTGCGCACCGTGTGCCCCCGGCCCAGGCATGCCTCCCGTGAGGTATCAAACTGTACCGGCGCGATAGGCCCCTGCCCCACAAAGCGGCAGGCCAGGTAAGGGGTACCCTCCTTGGTGTCGCGCGGGCGGCGGCGGGCCAGCACCACGCCGGCCTCGGGCAATACCTCGGTCTGCACGAAGAGGTTCTGGAATGCCGTGTGGGCCTCATCGGCGGCCTGGGCGTTCAGGCACAGTTCAAAGTAGGCGGTCACCTCCAGCTGCCGGGGGCGCTCCCCACGGTTGGAGAACGTCAGCCGCCGCACCTCGCTGGGGCTGTCGGGCAGCACACAGAGCTCGGTGCAGGTGGCCACGTCTCCATCCCGCCGGCGAAAGAGTGCCATATGGGGCTCAAACACCGTTTCGTACTCGTCCGGTGGGGCGACGTGGGGCTGGGATGTCGTCGTCCACACCCGGCCGTCCTCCTGGTCCTTCACATAGAAGAACACGCCCCAGTCCTGGGTCACGGCGTCGTCCCGCCAACGATTGAGCGAGAGGCCCTCCCACCTGCTCTGCCCCGCCCCGCTGGCGGCGATCTGCACCACGTAGCTGCCGTTGGAAAGAAGGTGCGTCTCCGGCGGCCACAGGCCTTCGCCACTAGGGATGGTGCGCACCATGCGCACCTCCCGCGGCTTGCGGCCCCGGGGGGCGCTCTCCTCGGCCTCGTACCGCTCCAGCACCGTTCCCTGGCTGGGGGCGCGTTCCTCCATCAGCAGCTCCACCGAGCGCACCTGCGGGATGCGATGGAAGCGCCGCTGCAGCGCGTCATCGCACAGCAGGTTGTCCATCGCCGCCAGCGCCATGCCCTGGTGGTGCACCATGTAGCTTTTCACAATCTTGAAAGGGTCCTTCTCCTGCCGGCGCTCGGGGGTGTAGTCCATGGCCTCATACATGCCATACTCCCCCAGCATCCCCAGGGTGATAAGGCGGTTCATGTTCTCCACCGCGGCGACCGGGGCAAAGGGCAGTGCCATGAGCGACGCGTAAGGCGCGATGACCAGATCCCGCGCAAGGCCAGCGCGCATGCCCAGTGCCGGCACGCCGAAGGATCGGTACTGGTAATTTAGGTTGAGGTCAAACTCGTGGTAGCCTGACTCAGAGATGCCCCAGGGCACGCCCTTGGCCTGGCCGTACTGCTGTTGGCAGGCCACGATGGCGCGGACGGTCTCCCCCAGCAGGGTGCAGGAGGGGTGCCGCACGGTGAGCGCGGGCATCAGGTATTCAAACATGGTGCCGCCCCAAGACAAGAGCGGCACGCCGCCGCCGGCCAGCGTCAGCGCCCGGCCCAGCTTGCGCCAGTGGCGCGCCGGCACCCGGCCCCACCCCACGGCGATGAGGCTCGTCAGCCGCGCCTCTGATGCCAGCAGATCGTAGTAGGAGTTGCTGAGTTTGCTCTGCTCCACGTTGCAGCCGATGTGGAAAAGGTCGCGGCTGCGGTCGTAGAGGGCCTGCAGGTTCATCTCCCCGGCAGCGCGGCGCAGGCGGCTGGCCAGCTCCACCCCCAGGGATCGTCTCTCGTCAAAGCGATCTCGCAGGCGCACCAGCAGCTCCTGCAGGCGAGGTTGCTCACCCTTGGCCTGGGCCGCTGCAATCGCTCGCTCCACCATGCCGCCCTCCTGCCAGGCGGCGGGGGACGCCAGCGTCTCCCAGTCACCAGCGGGGGCTTCGCCTGCCTCGGCCAGCAGGGTCATGGCCTCTGCCACCGGCTCCAACTCATCCATCAGGTCGTCCACCTGGTCGGTCAGCAGCCCTGCCCACTTGCTGGTGAGGTCGCTGGCCGCCCCGGCAATGCGGTCAGCCAACTCGGCCAGGGTCTTGAGCGACCCCTGCCGCCCCAGCGCCATGAGTTCATCCGCGAAGCCCAGCAGACGCTCGTCTGGCTTCTTCTCGCACAGCGCGCGGATGGTATCCACCAGGCCATCCACGCAGGCAGTGCGGAAGAGAGGCCCCCCGCCGGCTTCCTCCGCCGCTTCCGCCGCCAGCAGCAGGTAGGCCATCAGGTTGCCGCTGTCTACGGTGGAGACATAGAGCGGCCGCAGTGGTTCGTTAGTGCGGGTGTCATACCAGTTGTAGAGGTGCCCCTGCCACTTTTGCAGGCCGTTCATCGTCTCCAGCGTCTGGGCCGTCCGCTCCAGCATGCGCCGGGGCGTCAGATACCCCAGGTCCATCGCCGCAGCATTGGCCACCAGCGAGAGCCCGATGTTGGTGGGCGACGTGCGGGCCGCCACACCCTTGAATGGGTACTCCTGAAAGTTATCCGGCGCGAGGTAGTGCTCCTCGGCGGTCACAAAGCGCTCGTAGTAATGCCAGGTACGCCGGGCCACCAGGCGCACGGCGCGGCGCTGTTCGTCGGTCAGTTCCTCCCGTTCCTCGCGGATGGGCTGGCTGATGCGCCAGGCAACCGCGGGGGCCAGCAACCACAGCAGGCCAACCACACCCCAGGCCCGCCCGCCCCAGCCCGGGGCCAGCAGCGCCAGCGCCGCCAGCACCACCGCCGCAGCCGGGCACACCCACAGCGCCCGCCAGGTGGCGCCAACGGTCTTTGGCCGCCCGCGCTCGGCGTCAGCCGCCGTCGTCCATTGCAGTAGGTGCTTGCGGCTGACCGCCATGCGCCACAGGCTGGTGGCGATGGCGTGGAGAGCCGTCCAAGCCTCCTGGGGCAGAAAGAGCAGGTTGTAGAACGGCCGCTGCAAATCCGCCCGGGAGGCCCGCAGCGCCAGCCCCGCCGTGCCGCCGGCCCGCCGCCGCAACCGGCTGCACAGGCCCACCAGCGCGGGCGTGGCCTCACTGAGGAACACCAGCGCCAGCCCCGCCCACAGCCGCCCGCCTGTCGTGGCCAGCAGCAGCGCCGCCACCTGCCCAATGGGCACCAGCGACCGGCGCAGGTTGTCGCCCAGCTTGTGCCGCGACAAGCGGTTGATGGGGTTGGGTCGGCCGCCGGGGGCCTTCCGCCCCAGCCACCCGATGAGCTGCCAATCCCCTCGAATCCACCGATGCATGCGGGCAAAGTAGGAGTGGACGGTGGAGGGAAAGCCATCGACGACGGCGCTGTCGCTGACAAAGCCCGCACGCACGTAGCTTCCCTCGATGAGGTCGTGGGAGAGCACCCGGTTCTCGGGCAGTGCGCCATCCAGCACCTCGTGGAAGACGGCCAGGTCGTAGATGCCCTTGCCGGTGAAGATGCCCTCGCCGAAGAGATCCTGGTAGGCATCGGCCACCGCGCCGGTGTAGTGATCCAGGCCGCATTGGCCGGTGAACACCGCGGCAAAGGCCGATTGGCGCGACGCGCCCGAGGCCATCTCCACCCGGGGCTGCAGCAAGCCGTACCCCCGCCGCACCGCACCGTTCTTCACCTCCGGGCGGTTCAGGGGGTGCAGCATCATGCCAATGAGCCGGGCGGCACAGTCGTGGGGCAGCTCGGTGTCGGCGTCCAGCGTCAGCACGTAGCGCGCGTCCGCAAGGCCATCGGGGCGGGTATCCAGCTCCAGGAACGGCCCGGCATCGCCGGTCAACAGCAGGCGGTTGAAATCCTCCAGCGCGCCGCGCTTACGCTCCCGCCCCATGTAAACGTCCTCAGCGGGGCAGAACACCCGCCGGCGGATGAGGAAGAAGAAGTGGTCGGCCTCGTAGGTTTGGTTGAGTGCCTCCATCCCCTGCTGGCCCAGCCGCAGCAACCGGTCATCCTGGGCGGCGTCGGGCTGGGCGGAGTCGCGGAAATCGGCCAGCAGGCAGTAGCGTAGGTTCTGCCCGCCATGCCGCAGATAGAGTGTCTCCAGCTGCCCCAATAGAGCCTGCAGCCGCCCCTCGTCCGTCACGAGCGCCGGGATAACCACGACCGTACGGCCCTCGTCGGGGATGCCGTCCTTCAAGTCCAGCGCGGGAATGACCTCGCTGGGCACGTGGCGACGCACGGTCTCGTCCACCAGGAACACGGTGAGCTTGGTGGCTGTCAGCACCGCTGCCAGCAGGAAGGGAACACGAAGGCCCCACCCGGGCAGCAGCCACGCCGCCAGCACGGCCAACACCACCGCCACCGCCCAGATATCCCCGGCGTAGGCCGTCAGCCGCAGGCCGGGGCGGTTGGCAGGCGGTTTACCGCGCACCTTGCCCGCCAGCTGTGGCAGCCCATCGCCAATGAGGTAGAAGCCGATGTGCCGTTCCTTTTCGTAGGCGCTGGCGGCGTGCTCGGTTGCGCACTGCACTGCCATGCGCGTCAGGTGCAGTTCGGAGACCTTCCACCGCTGGCTCAGCCGCTCCACCCGTCGGCGGTAAAGGCTGCGGCTCTGCTCGTCCATACGCGGATAGACGCCGCTGGGGTCCTGCATCAGTGTTCTCTCCACCACGCTGACCTCGCGGAAGAGATCCAGCCAGTTAAGGGCATCCAGGAATCGCAGGCTGTCCATGCAGTTGCCGATGAGCAGCTTTTCCATGCTCTGCCGGTGGTGAGAGCTGGCAATCTGATCCTCCAGGATGAAGCCGCGCTCGCTCAGCAACTGGTCAAGCCAGCCCAGGGCCTGCCCGGCGTTTTCGCCCTGTTCCATCAGGCGCACGGACAGCCGCTCCAGGAACGCACCGCCTAAATTGTCCTGGCGCATCCAGGGGATGCGGCGGATATGAATCTGCCAGGCCACTTCGTCCCCCGAGGTGGAGAGCATGAAGTCTGCCAGGGTCTCGGCCCCGTCCCACTGCTTTTGGGTGTCAACGCAGGCCACGGCGACCTCGGCCACGCGCTTCAGAACCGCCAGCCGCAGGAAGGCCGGCAGAATCCACAGCTCCTTCACCGTCAGGGGAGATTTCTTCTGGTATTCGTTGAGGTACATGGTCAGCGTGTCAGAGTCCAGCCGGCCATTGGTGTAGCTCAGCAAGCTGTCCGACAGCCAGAGCACCCGAGGACAACCATCAGTACGAACGATGGGCAGGCGTTCGGGGCCGGCCTGCAAGAGGCTCCGCACCCGGTGGCACTCCTGCTCCAACAGAAAGAAGTTATCCAGGATCCACCGCCCCGCCGGCACCAAGTCTTCATCCTCGGGGATGGACGCCAGCAATCGGTGAGCCTGGCGGATGGCCTCGACGGCCTCCTCCAGCTGCCCGGCGGAGAGATGGTCGGCACCGTCCTCCGCCCGCTGGCTGCGGGCCAGGTTCCCCGCCACGCCGCGGATGCTCTCCTGATCCAGCTGCACGGCGGCAGCGCTGGGGGCGGGTTGGCCGCCACGCCGCCGCAGGAGAAAAAACGCCCCCACCAGCACCACCAGGATAGCGACGACAAGAAGCGGCCAATACGATTCCATACCACACCCCACGCTTGAGATTGTCCCTTCATTTTTCCTGCCGTTGGGCGTCCGTATACATTTTCGGCCGATTCCGGGTTGTGCATTCTACGTAAGCGTTGTAAATACGCAGAAAAGGACGTATGATACCGAAAAACGCAAGGAGCGATGGAATGAACTTCGATGCGGTGCTCTTTGACATGGATGGCGTGCTGGTAAATAGCGAACCCGTCATCACCGAGGCGGCAATTCGCGGCCTGCGGGAGTTTGGGGTGGAGGCGGCCGCTGCTGATTTCCACGCCTTCACCGGCATGGGGGAGGATCGCTTCATCGGCGGGGTGGCCGAGCTGCATGGTGTGCCCTACCACACGGGCATGAAAGAGCGAGTGTATGAGATTTACGGGAACATTGTGGACGAGAGAATTGGCCGCTACCAAGGCACACTGCCGCTGCTCCACCGCCTGCGGACAGCTGGCATCGCCATCGCGCTGGCCAGCGCCGCCGACCTTGTGAAGGTACAGCTGAACCTGCGGGCAGCGGCCATCCCGGAGGAGCTGTTCACCGCCCTGGTGAGCGGCGATGACGTGGCAGCCAAGAAGCCAGCGCCAGACATCTATCTGGCGGCGGCCAAGGGCTGTGGCGTCCACCCCACCCGCTGCGTGGTGGTGGAGGATGCTCTGAGTGGCATTGCCGCCGCCCAAGCCGCCGGGGCACGCTGCGTGGCGGTGACGACGTCCTTCCCCCGCGAGCGGCTGCTGGCCGCCGGGGCCGACGCCGTCTGCGCCGACATCAGCGGCGTGTGGGACTGCCTGCAACAGTTGTAAGCAGAAAAGAGCAAGATCTCATTGCCGCGTTGGCGGTTGACCCGCCAGCGGCATGTAGCAACCCGCGGGGGCTGACCCCTGCCAGCCCACAAGCATTTCTCCATTCTCCAATAAGCTTGTGCGAGGTACAACCCTCACCAGAACTTAAAGTCCGGTGCCACGAGCCGGTTCATCCGGCCGTGGCTCGAAGCAACCCGCGCGAGGCAGTTGGCCCTCCCTGCCCGCAGGCGCGTTTCTTTCGTAGAAAGCCCGGATGAGAGCGAAAAAGGGAAGCCATGTGGCGGCGTGTACGTCACATGGCAAGTGATGGTCGGAACAAGAACCTCCCCACTCGTGGTTGGCGCGAAGCGACAACCACGAAAAAGGCCGATGGAGCTGGTTACTCCATCGGCCACGATTGTGAGACAAGCCTATAAGCCGAGTTCTGTCTTGAACGGCCATCTATCTAGGCCCGCCGTTACCGACGGGCTCCAGCGATGTGAGGGGAATGCGGCGGGCAACCGCGAATATCCCCCGATCTTGCACCGGGTGGGGTTTACATAGCCGTGCCTGTCGCCAGGCCGCTGGTGAGCTCTTACCTCGCCTTTTCACCCTTACCGCGGATGGTCGAAACCACTGCCGCGGCGGTATTTCTCTGTTGCACTTTCCTTAGAGTCGCCTCCACTGGGAGTTACCCAGCACCCTGCCTTGCGGTGCTCGGACTTTCCTCGTCGGCATCTCTGCCGCCGCGGCCGTCCAGCTTGCTCACAAACTATGTTATTTTAGCACAGCCCATCATGGCTGTCAAAGCGCCTTATTGTTCCAGGAACAGCATGCGCCCGCAGTTCTCACAGTCGAGCGGCGCGTCGGCCTCCACCGCCTTTTTGAGCGCCACCGACGGCAGCTCCATGTTGCAGCCGCTGCAGCGGTTGTCGCGCAGGGGTGCCAGCGGGTTAGCGCGCGTCTTCTTGATGTTCTTGTAGCGCGTCATGAGCTTGGGGCCAATCTGCTTCTCCAAATCCCCCATCTTGGTGCGGAAGGGTGCGGTCTCCTGGGCGATCACGGCGGCTTCCTTGTCATAAACATCCTTGAACGCCGCATAGTCGCGCTTGGCCTTGGGCACGGTGGCGACAATCTTGTTGACCGTGGTCTGGATGGCATCCAACCGCTCGATGATCTTCTGCAGGTCGCGCTCGCTGCGGGTCAGGTTGTTCTGAATCTCCACAAGCTCTTTGCGCATCTGCTCCACCTCTTGCAGGGTGGTGTTGCGGTCCCCTTCGGCAATGTAGTGGGACAGGCTGCTGAGCTCGTTGTACTGGTATTCGTAGCGCTTGCGCACAGCGTCAAAGTTGATGCGCAGCTCGCCGGCATCGGCCTCCATCTTTTTCATGCGGTTCTGGGAGTTGAGCAGATAATCCCGCGCCTCCACCAGCTTTTTGCGTGTGGGCGACATGCGCAGTTTCTTCTCCACCCCCGCCACCTGCAGGTCAATCTCCTGGTATTGCCACAGCAACTGTACCTGTTGATCCATTTCATTCCCTCCTGGTTGTTGATCATGGGACGGCACGCCGCCCCACCGGCAAAATCGTAGGGAAAAGAGGGGCGGTCCCCTCTTTCGTCAATCGGCTTATGGATGCGTCTGCGGGCCATCAACGCCCGCGGACATACCAAAAGGGACAGGTGGACTGTTCCCATACAACTGTCCGTATCTTATATTGTAACCGTTGGAATTCGGTTTGTAAATGCTTTTCTATGGTGCGCAACACAGGCGCTTCGGTTTCATAATGGCCGGCTTCCACCACCGACAGGCCGGCATACAGCGCCTTCTGCCCATCATGGTAGCCAATCTCGCCGGTCAAAAGCACATCGGCATGGCAGGCCAAGGCGGCGTCAATCTCTGACCGGCCCGCGCCAGAGAGCACATAGACCCTCCGCACCGGGCGGTCTGCCGGGCCGGTGACGCGCACGGCGTCAGCCCCCAAGCGATCGCGCACCAGGGCTGCCCAATCGCCCAAGGCAATTGCCTCGTCCAGCTGGGCCAAGCGGCCTATTTGCTCGCCGCCCACCGGCGTCGCCTGCAGCCCCACGGCGGCACACAGCGCATCGTTGACACCACCATCGGCCCGATCCAGGTTGGTGTGGGCGGCAAAGAGCGCCACGCCGCCCTCCGCGGCCCCCAGCACCAACCGTCCGGCCAACGTGCGATCCTCCACCGCCGTCACCGGGCGGAAAAGCACCGGATGGTGGCTGATGATGAGCCCCGCGCCGATCTGCCGAGCATGGGCCAGCACCGCCTCGTCCACGTCCAGGGCGATGAGCGCCGTGTCAATGGCACTCTCCCATCGTCCAACCTGCAGACCCACATTGTCCCAGGCCTCGGCCGTGGCCGCGGGTGCCCAAGCCTCCAGCAGGGTCACCACATCATGAACGGTGGGTGTCATGGCAGGTTCTCCTCACAGCGGCGCCGGAGTTCGGCGAGCTCCAGCCGACGGGCGTTGGCCTTGGGGCTGTCGATGGCCGCGATCTCCTCCAGGATTCCATCGATGGTGGCGATGCGATCCCGCAGCAGGCGGCCCAGCAGCGGGTGCCGCCGCTCCACCAGCAGGTGTCCAATCTCCAGGTCAAAGAGCGTCTCCGGCAGGAGCGGCTCAGCGCCGGGCACCGCACACAAAATCTGATACAGCCGCCCGTCGTCCTCCACCAGTTCCTCCCCCGCCAGGGCAAAGCCGTTCTCCGCCAGCCAACGGCGCACGGTGCCGATGGCGTTCATGGGTTGCAACACCAGTTTGCCCACCGTGTCGGTGACCCGCCGCCCCTCATCCAGGATGGCACAGATGGTGGGCCCGCCCATGCCGGCGATGACAAGCGTATCCACCTCGCCGGGGCGGAGCTTGCGCAGGCCGTCCCCCAGGCGACAGCGCACTCGATCCTCCAGGCCTTGCTCCCGCACCAGCATTTGGGTCTTGGCCAGGGAATCGGCGCTGATGTCGGTGGCGATGACGACCGGAGTGCCGCGTTGGGCCAGGTGGACGGCCAGCTTGCCATGGTCAGCACCGATGTCGGCCACACGGCTGTCCCCCTCCACCAGCGTGGCGATGGCCTGCAGCCGGGGCGGCAGGCGCATGGGCTCCACAGCGGGGAGTTCGTTGTCCAGTTGGGATTCAGGCTCGCCGATGGGCTCAGGCTCAGGCTCAACCTGCTCCACAGGGATCGGCGGTTTCTCGATGTTCTGCCTGCCACTGGGGATGGCAGTATCCGCCGGCGAAGTCACCACCCTCTCGGCCGCCACAGGCGCGGCCGGAGCGTCCATCATCACGGCCTCCGGCACGCGCTCAAAGGCTCGCGGCTCCCGCGCCAGGGAACCACGCACATGGCGGCCCGCCGCATAGCGAACCATGGCGTGCTGCAGCCACAGCAGCACGCCCAGCCCCAGCACCAAGTCGCCCACGCTGGCAAGGCCCACCGTTTGGAACACCGGGTACGCCAACAGATCACCCAACACCCACAGGCGGGCACTGCCCGCGCCGGTCATAATCATATAGTCGGGAACGGAACCCTCCAGAATGTGCTGCACGCTCTGGGCCAGGGCCGGCATGTCACGCACCATCCAGTGCACCGGCATGCGTCCCTCGTTGGCCAGGATAACCGCGGCATTCAGCACCACCCCCAACCCGGCCACATCGATGCGCCAATCGCGGGCGTTGAACGCCACGAACAGGATGAGCGGCAGGAAGCGCAGCACCTGCACCAGCATCATCCTGCCCGCAAAAAAGCCGGGCACCAAAGGCCCGGCAATCATCAGGGCCAACTGCATTGCCAGCGCCACCACCAGCAACCATGGCTGACGCAAAGGAATCCGCGCCAGGCCGCTGATGCCACCGGCGCGGAAAAAGCCGATGAGCAGACCCAGGAGCACAAACACCAGCATGGTCATGGCTGCGTCAACGCCTCCCGTTCCTTCATGGCGAGAAAGACATCCACAATATCGGGGTGGAACTGCTTGCCGCGCTCCTTGCGGATGATGGAAAGCGCCATCTCATCGCTCATGGCCTTGCGGTAGGGCCGGTCGCTGGTCATGGCGTCATAGGCGTCCGCCAGCATGATGATGTGCACCTCCGTCGACAGATCGTCACCGCGGTGTCCCTCGGGGTATCCACTGCGGTCGTAATGGATGTGGTGCAGCTCAATCATGTCCTTGACGACCTTGCCCAGCTTGACGTCCTCCAAAATCTTGATGCCGATCTCGGGGTGCTGCTGAATCCGGTTCCACTCCTCGTCGTCCAGGTGAGCGGGCTTTTGCAGAATGTGATCTTCGATGCCGATTTTGCCAATGTCGTGCAGCACCGCGCCAATCTTGATGTTCTCCAGCTGGGCGGGCTTCAGGCCCATGGCCGTGGCAATATCGAGCGAATACTGTGCCACGCGCTTGGAGTGACCCTCGGTGTATTCGTCCTTGGCCTCGATGGCGTTGGTCAACGTGCTGATGGTATGCAGAAATTGCTCCTTGCTATCCAGATAGAGCTTGAAGGCAAAACGCGCGAACATGAGCGGCACAAAGAACAGTAGCGCCATGTAGGAACCGCCCTGGATCATGAACAGATACGCCAGGAAAAACCCGATGGGCGACAGGGCCATGAGCTTTGGGCCAAGGGAGCGCAGACTATCCACCATGGTGGCCAGCAGCGGCGCGCCGCGCATCAGGTGGAACAGCACAACCATGCCAATGACATCGGAGAACAGCGACACCAACAGATACAGCAGGGAGGGGCCGATGACCCCAGGCAGCTGTAACCCCGCCAACGTGCCGGGGTGCCCGCCCACAGCCTCAAAGGCCCAGGCACCCAGCGCAACGGAAACCACCAGATTGATGTTATTGAAGAGTGTTTTGACAAAAGCCGTATTGAAAATGTGCTGGATCTTCCCATTTTCAAAGCGTGAGAAGGTGAAGAACGCGCTGATGACGATGGCGCTGATGGCCCCGCCGGCACCCTTGGCCAAATAGGCCGCAAAGATGGCCACCGACGAGATGTCTACCGCGTCGCCCCCCATGCGCAGGCCGGGCAGCGGAAGATCCATGGAGCGGGTCAACGCCAGAATGATGGTCAAAATGGCAAGCTCGATGAGCTGATCCTGAATGTCGTTGCTTGCAAAAACCGCGCCCCAATACGCGCGGACAGGCGCGAAAGCCAATAGCACGCCCAACACGGAAAATGCCGCGATATAGACGGGTGACAGCCACTTCTTCATGGGGCGCTGCGTGACCTGCATATCGACTCCTCTATGATGGAAATTAGGCCCGGTCGGAAATTGGCTCGCTCTAAGTCTAAGTGAAGAGTTACTTCCAGATCAGGGTAGCGCCGCCAGCCAGCAACAAAGAAGCCAAGGACATAATGGCAACGAGAACTCTCGCCTTCATTGATATAGCCTCCCATCGATTTCTCTGCCATCCGCTAACAGGCAGGCTATAGAATCGCTACGCTTTGTTCATGACTAGCCGACCGGGCCTAATGGTTCCCAGTTTGAAAATTGGTGGTGAATACCCTGCGGTTCAAGGCGTCAAGGGCCGCCTTCACCACCGCCATGTTCTCATCCTCCCGGATGATGGCAGAACCGAGCAGTACATCCTCCCTTCCCATGCAGCGATAGTACATGGCAACGGCATACGCGTTCTGGCCGTTGATGTTAAAGCGCTGCACATCCAGCACGCTGAGCGTGAGTGCGGCATCTGCGTTGTAGTTGACGGCATTGACCACAGCCTGCGCCAGGGTCTTGAAACGGCTGGACGCACTGCCCGACGCAACGGCCTCGCCATTGTAGGCGTTGCCGCCGATACCCAGGGTTACCGAAGCCTTGATGTTATTGCCCTCGTAACCCATCATGAAGCTTTTGAGCTGTACGCGAGGTGCCTCTGCCTTTCCCGTTTCCGGTTCCTCGGGCTTGCTTTGTATCATATCGTCCAAGTTGTCTACCTGGGCGACGCTAATGAGCTTGTAATCCAAATCCACGTGGAACTTGGCCATGAGCGCCGATTGCACGTCTCGCACGAGCTGTTTGATGTTCCGGGTGCGGTCGGCCAGCACATGGCACTCAATGATTTCGCCGTCGACCTCATCTACCTTTACCTTGGCAGAGAAAACACCCTGGATCTTGCAAATCAGATCCTCGTACAGGAAGGCCGCTTCATCCACTCGTTCCACGCCGCACTCTCCTCACTCACTGCCAGGGAATGTGTAACATATGTGGATTATTATACTTTCAAATAAAAAAACATACAATATCTTCCCTGGTAAACTCTTCGCATTTTTCACAGGTTCCTGCAAGAGTTGACAACATTCGTGCACCATGAAAGGGATTTTTCACACCCGGGGGGCGACACTTCCCGCCTTGTGCGGCTAAATGCGCAAAAAAGACCGCCGGCAAGCCACTGCCGGCGGTCGCATAAACACTCTTCGATTCAGTCCAGGAAGTCCTTCAGCTTCTTGCTGCGGCTGGGGTGGCGCAGTTTGCGCAGGGCCTTGGCCTCAATCTGCCGGATGCGCTCACGGGTGACCTGGAACTCCCGGCCAACCTCCTCCAGCGTGCGGGCGCGACCGTCGTCCAGGCCGAAACGCAGGCGCAACACCTTCTCCTCCCGGGGGGTCAGGGTATCCAGCACGTCGGTCAGCTGCTCCTTGAGCATGGTATAGGCGGCAACCTCCGCCGGGGCAGGCACATCGTCGTCGGGGATGAAGTCACCCAGATGGCTGTCCTCCTCCTCGCCGATGGGCGTCTCCAGTGAGACGGGCTCCTGGGCAATCTTCATGATCTCCCGCACCTTGTCCTCCGACACGCCCATTTCCTTGGCAATCTCGTCGGGCTGAGGGTCACGGCCATTCTCCTGCAGCAGCTGGCGGGAGACACGGATGAGCTTGTTGATCGTCTCCACCATATGCACCGGAATGCGGATGGTGCGCGCCTGGTCGGCGATGGCGCGGGTGATGGCCTGGCGAATCCACCAGGTGGCGTAGGTAGAGAATTTGTATCCCTTGCGGTAGTCGAACTTCTCCACGGCCTTGATGAGGCCAAGGTTGCCCTCCTGAATGAGATCGAGGAAGAGCATGCCACGGCCCACATAGCGTTTGGCGATGCTGACGACCAGGCGAAGGTTTGCCTCGGCCAGCTTCCGGCGGGCGTTCTCGTCGCCCTCCTCCATGCGCCGGGCGTAAATGATCTCCTCATCGGCGGAGAGCAGCGGCACCTTGCCGATTTCCTTTAGATACATGCGAACCGGGTCGTCCAGGCTCACGCCCTCCAACAGCACGCGGTCGTCCTGCTGCTCGGGGTCACCCAGTTCCTTGTTCAGGCTGTATTCGATGCCCAGCTTCTCCAGCGCCTCGTAGATCTGTTCCACTTCCTCGGGCTCCAGCTCAATGCCATCGAGCATGGTGCTGATCTCCCGTTCGGTCAGCATCCCCTTGGACTGTCCCAGTTCAATGAGCTTCTTAATGCGCTTCTGTTTGAAGATGGGAATCTCCATCAGTTGCTGCAGGGAGACTTCCGCCACGTCGTCGGTGAGATCGGACAGCAAATCGCCGCCCTCCTCGGTTGCTTCCTCCAGCGTGTCCTCCCCTTCGCCACTATCATCACCGGCGGACGCCTCGAATGCATCGACGAGATCCAGCTCATCCTCCCCAACGCTGCGGGCATGGGCAGGCTTCGCCTTCCGCTTGCCGTTGGCGCCATCGCGGGTGATCTCCGCGGCCTTTTCCCTGTCATCCATCAAATCTGCTCCTTCCGGTGTACCCGTGCCATTTGTGTTCCGATCGGCCAATGCCGTCCCTCCTCAGTATCTGTTCCGCTGCCGCAGCAACAATTCCTGCAAACGCTGCTTGAGCGTGGTCTTTTCTTCGTCAGTGAGCCCCGGTTGCTGCAATTCCTCCCGCAGGCGTTCCAGCTCCTCTGCCCGTTCCCTGTCCCGCAGGGTGGCGGCGCAATCCGCATACAGTTGGGCGCGGTTCTCAGGTTCGGGCAGGTTCAGCAGCAGGATGCGCGCCAATTCGCCCTGTTCGCCATCGGGCAAGCGGCTCATCAGCTCCGTCGTGGGGATAGCCACGGCCTGCCCGCTCAGCACCAACCGCGCCAGCTCCTGCCGCTCCTGGCGGAACGTCTCAATCGTCCAATTCTCCGCGAGCTTGCGGGCCCAAGTGTCTTCCTCCATCGCCAGGCGCAACAGATAACATTCGGCGTCTCGCCGGGCGTTGTCCCGTGGCTGGCTGCGGGGTTCGTTCTCCAATATTTGGGAGGGGCCGTCCGTTACTGCATTAGTATTCCTGCTGCCTCTGGCGCTATACTCCGCGGCTTTTCTGGCAGAGCGTTCCAACCCCGCCTCCTCGTAGATGGCCATTTCTGACACACCGGCCTCGCGGCTCACGCGTTTGACGTAGATGTCCATCTCCACAGGGCTGGTGAGCTTGGAGAGTACCTCCCGGCAGGCCTCGGCCACGTAGCGGCGGCGTCCTTCCTCGTTGCGCAGGTCGTGCCCCGCGGCGATGGAACGCAGCTTGTAGTCCACCGCCTGGGGGGCCTTGTCCATCAGTTCCTCCAGCCCCGCAAGGCCGAAGCGCTTGGCATAGTCGTCGGGGTCCATGCCATCGGGGAACTGCAGCACCCGCACCGAGAGCCCCGCGTCCCGCAGGATGTCCAGCGACCGCATGGTGGCCTTCTGCCCGGCGGAGTCGCCATCGTAGGCGATGAACACCTCGGTGCAGTAGCGCTTCATGAGCCGCGCCTGCTCCTCGGTGAGTGCCGTGCCCAGCGACGCCACCGTGTAGGGCACCCCGGCCTGGTGCATGGAAATGACGTCCATGTACCCCTCCACGATGACCAGCCGCTCCAAACTGCGCAACTGCCCCACCAGGTTCAGGCCAAAGAGGTTCTGGCGCTTGTTGAACACCGGCGTTTCCGGGGAGTTCAGGTACTTGGGCTGGGAATCGTCCATCACTCGCCCGCCGAAACCGATGACCCGTCCCCTTCGATCGATGATGGGGAACATGATGCGGTTGCGAAAGTAGTCGTACCAGCGGCCTTCCTTCTCCCCCGCCACGGCAAAGAGCTTCAGATGCTCACGACTGAAGCCCTGTGCCTCCAGGAAGCGGAGAGCCTCGTCGTGGTTGTTGGGCGCGAACCCCAAGCCGAACCGCTTGATGATTCGCTCGGTCAGGCCCCGCCGCTGCAGATACTCCAGCCCGACGAATCCCTCGCGGGTGTAGAGCTTCTCGTGGTAGAAACGGCCCGCCGCCCGCCCAATCTCATAGAGCGTGGTGCGTAGTTCCTCCCGCTGGCGGCTGTCGCCGCCCGACTGGCGTGCCGGCAGCTCCATCCCTGCCCGCTGGGCCAGGTGCTCCACCGCCTCGGGGAAGTCGCACTTCTCAATGTTCTGCACGAACTGGAAGGCGTTGCCGGCGGCATGGCAACCAAAGCAATAGTAGAACTGCTTGTCCTGCTTCACGCTGAAGGACGGCGTTTTTTCGCCATGGAAGGGGCACAGGCCCCAGTACCGGTCACCCTTGCGCCGCAACTGCACATATTCGCCGACGACGTCAACGATGTCGTTGCGGGCCAATACCTCCGACAAAAACTCCTCGGCGAAAAAACCGGGCATCGCAGCTCCTTTCCCGTGTCACACGGCATCGGTGGGTCCCTCCCCCACCGCCTGCCGTATGGAGGGTAACTATTCGACGAAATGCTCTGTTTTCCTGCAAAGGGCCGGGTAAAATCGGCAAAGCCTGTCCGCGAAGGGTGTCGCGCACGGGTGTGTCGCCTGGGTTGGGCCGCCGGTTCGGAAACAGAAAGTCAGGCGACGCGCGCCGCGCCGCCTGACCGTCATTGGACGTGGGCTATTTCTTGCTGTTGATTGCAGCGTGGGCGGCCGCCAGACGGGCGATCGGCACGCGGAACGGCGAGCAGGAAACGTAGTTCAAACCAATGTTGTGGCAGAAGATGACCGAACCCGGATCGCCGCCGTGCTCACCGCAGATGCCCATCTTGAGCGTGGGCTTGGCACCACGGCCCAGTTCCACGGCAATCTTCATGAGCTTGCCAACACCGATCTGGTCGAGACGAGCGGTCGGATCCTGCTCGTAGACCTTGGCGGCGAAGTAATCCTCCAGGATGCGGCCGGCGTCATCGCGGGAGAGGCCGTAGGTCATCTGGGTCAGGTCGTTGGTGCCAAAGCTGAAGAAGTCAGCCTCCGCGCCGATCTCGTCAGCGGTGACACAGGCGCGCGGAATCTCGATCATCGTACCGACGTGGTACTCGAGCTTCTGGCCCTTCTCGGCCATCACGGCCTCGGCGGTGGCCACAACGCGCTCCTTGCAGAAGCGGAATTCCTTGACGTCGCCCACCAGCGGGATCATGATCTCGGGGATGATGTCAATGCCCTTCTCAGCGCGCACTTCCAGCGCGGCCTCGATGACGGCACGGGTCTGCATCTCCACGATCTCGGGGTAGGAGACCATCAGGCGGCAACCGCGGTGGCCGAGCATGGGGTTGAGCTCATGGAGCGACACGACCTTGGACTTGAGGGCCTCAAAGGTCATGCCCATCTCGGCAGCCAAGGCGCGGATGTCGCCGTCTTCCTTGGGCAGGAACTCGTGCAGCGGCGGGTCGAGGAAGCGGATCGTCACAGGACGGCCGGCCATCGCCTCGTAGATGCCCTTGAAGTCGCTCTTCTGCATGGGCAGGAGCTTCGCCAGGGCCTTCTTGCGCTGCTCCACGTTGTCGGCCACGATCATCTCGCGCATGGCGGGGATGCGGTCGGCGTCGAAGAACATGTGCTCGGTACGGGTCAGGCCAATGCCCTCGGCGCCGAACTTGACGGCGACAGCGGCATCGTGGGGGGTGTCGGCGTTGGTGCGAACCTTCAGGGTACGCACATCGTCGGCCCACGCCATGATGGTGGCAAAGTCGTCGGTGATGGTGGCTTCCTCGGTGGCGATGGCTTCGGCATAGACGTTACCGGTGTTGCCATCGAGCGAGAGCCATTCGCCTTCCTTCACGGTGATGCCACCGGCGGTGAAGACCTTCTGGGCCTCGTTGACCTTCAGAGCTTCGCAGCCGGCCACGCAGCAGGTGCCCATGCCGCGGGCCACGACGGCCGCGTGGGAGGTCATGCCGCCGCGGGCGGTCAGGATGCCTTCGGAGACGTGCATGCCCTCGATGTCCTCAGGCGAGGTCTCCAACCGGACGAGAACGACCTTCTCGCCGCGCTCGGAGGCCTTCACAGCGTCCTCAGCGGTGAAGTAGACACGGCCGCAGGCGGCACCGGGCGAGGCCGGCAGGCCTTTGGCGATCACCTTGGCGGCCTTCAGGGCCTTGGGCTCAAAGGTCGGGTGCAGCAGGGCGTCGAGCTGCTTCGGATCGATCTTCAGCAGGGCCTCGTCGCGGGTCAGCATGCCTTCCTTCACCAGGTCAACGGCGATCTTCAGGGCCGAAGCGGCGGTGCGCTTGCCGTTGCGGGTCTGCAGCATGAAGAGCTTGCCGCGCTCGATGGTGAACTCCATGTCCTGCATGTCGCGGTAGTGCTTCTCCAGGGTGTTGGCAATGTTGACAAACTGCTCATAGACGGCCGGCTGGTTTTCCTTCAGCTGGTCGATGGGCTGGGGGGTGCGGATGCCCGCCACCACGTCCTCACCCTGTGCGTTCATCAGGAACTCACCGTAGAGCTTGCGCTCACCGGTGGAGGGGTTGCGGGTGAAAGCCACGCCCGTGCCGGAGTCGTTGCCCATGTTGCCGAACACCATCTCCTGGACGTTAACGGCAGTGCCCCAGTCGCCGGGGATCTCATTGAGGCGACGGTACACGTTGGCACGGGGGTTGTCCCAGGAGCGGAACACGGCCTTGACGGCCTCGATGAGCTGTACCTTGGGGTCCTGGGGGAAGTCGCTGCCCTTCTCGGCCTTGTAGAGAACCTTGTAGCGGCGGATGACTTCCTGCAGGTTCTCGGCGGTGAGCTCGGTGTCATACTTGACGCCGTTCTCTTCCTTGACCGCCTCGAGGATGTGCTCGAACTTGGGCTTCGGCACTTCCATCACGACGTCGGAGAACATCTGGATGAACCGGCGGTAGCTGTCATAGGCGAAGCGGGGGTTGTTGGTCAGCTTGGCCAGACCCTCCACCGCCACGTCGTTGAGGCCGAGGTTCAGGATGGTGTCCATCATGCCGGGCATGGAGGCGCGGGCGCCCGAGCGGACCGACACCAGGAAGGGGTTATTCACATCGCCAAACTTCTTGCCAACGGTCGCTTCCGTCTGCGCAAGGGCCGCATATATCTGCTCAATGATCTCGTCGCTGATCTTCTGACCATCTTGGTAATAGCGGGTGCAAGCCTCGGTCGTCACGGTGAAGCCACGCGGCACCGGCAGGCCAATGGCCGTCATACCGGCCAGATTCGCGCCCTTACCGCCAAGAAGGTTCTTATTATCCGGGTCGCCCTCCTTGAACAGGTAAACGTACTTGTGAGACATTCAGTTTCCTCCTCTATGTTATATGTTGGGTAAACAAAGCCGTGCGCTACCCCTACCAGGGCCTTCCAGCGCACACAAAAGAAGTATTACACGCAACTACGTAGCGGATACGTAGAAAATCGCGTAATTTCTGGCTTAAAGCCGTGTGTTTTTGAAAAATACACACAACTTTTTGATTCTCAAAGAACGCAATCAACGCCATTTTCCGAAAACTAATTGTACAGGATTTTAACTGTAAGCACAATATGCTATTTCTACAATTTATTTGCTCTTTTGATTCTCGCACTACATACATATCCAAAGCTGAGAAATTCACTCTGCTTGCCTCTTTGCATCCATACCCCTCAGGTTTGTGGAGTACGGAAATTACCTTCGCCTGATTACCAACCCCAAAACACATCAAGGTGATTAACTTTATATGCTTCTACGGGCTGAAATCGATTTTCTCAACGAGGTGGAGGAATTGTACTACCCTATCGGAAAAATCGATTTTAGGGCTGAAAACATAATAAAATAGACCGCTTTATTGATGTGTAACGAGAAGTATACAGTCGCTTGTTCAAATGAAGGGGGAGTGCCCTTCCCCATGCTTATTGTCTTTGGAAATGAGAGCGCCTATTAGCGCTCTCATATGAAATCAAACTCCAATCAATAGTTTATCTACTGGTAAAAATGCAACTATTCTTGGATGGACTCTACAATACCATCCTCAAAATATACATATCCTCCGCCCACATCATCAGAATAAACCCATTGTTCACTCACTCCATTCGCTGTTGTTGTTTTATTAATTTGGTTAGGTTTCCCCCACAGGGAATTTATAACTTCATCTCTGGTCATACCGATGGCTGGGGGAGAAGGCACAACTGTAGAGCTATTCCTTTTCCTGTACTCAATAAATATATCTTGTGATTTATCCTCCTCATTTACATGATTCCGTTCCCATAAGCTATTATCGCCTTGCTGCTGATAAGTTTCCATCATATATTCATCCTTTGTTCCAGCCGCAACAAGCCCATCTTCAATCGAAAGTTTCGATTCCCTAACTGTAAGGCCAAGGGAATAATTCACATCCGTTACAATCCAGCCGTGGAATATCAAGATGTCACGCGGTGCATTGCTTACTGTATAGTTTTTTTCCCATGTACCTTGAATAGCTCCAATTATTTCTATGTCAGAAAGGTAGTCTGCTGTATCCTCGTAATCTTTGACGCTTTGGAATAATTGCTTAGATGTGCTGAAATCTCCGCTTTCATAGTATTGAACTGCTTGATGATAAGTAGCACTTGTCAACAAGCCGCTGCTATCTTTGTACTGGTTAAGATTTTTGAGGATGCTAATTGCAGCCTTATAATCCTTCGTATCAATTTTCAACCTTGCGAACAGGTAGTTTGCTTCCCTCTTAATTTCCTGACTGTCCTTGTAATTTTCTATGTGTGACAATATGGAGATTGCCCTTTCATACTCCTTTTCCCCAACCAATTGATTTGCATAATTGTAATCAGATTCCAAAACCATCTGTTTTGAGTCTCTATAGTCACCCATCTCCGAAAAAGATTTTGATGAATTACCATAGTCCTTATTATTAAATAGAGCCATTGCTTTAGTATACTTCACCATGGGAACAAGTAGCACAAGGCTTACAACAATCGCTACAACTACGGCAGAGCATACTAGAGTTAGAACTAATATGGATTTCGAATTCATCCTGATGGTTGTCGAGGAGCGTATTTTCTCCATTTTGTCTTGTCCTCCATATTCGTTTTTAGTAGAAAACATCCGTATTAAGTGAACAAAATAATACAACAGATGAACTCAATAAACAAGTGTATTTTATGCTGTTTTATATGTGTATAAATGCGTGAAATCATCAACTAAAATTGTGTGGGAGGGTTTATTATGTCATTCAGAATTGAAAAAGAAGAATATGTTAATAGAACATTCCGTATTTCAAAGCAACTAGTTTCACAGATGGAAACTATCTGCAATGAAAAGGGAATATCGCTGAATAAATTGGTCGTTATGTGTATTCAATATGCATTAAGTCATATTGATGAAAAACAGGATGACACAACACAAAGCTAGGTTCCTCCTCACATGCTTGGGATATTATGAAAGATGATATCACTTTTACGTCTTTGTCACGGTGAAACTGAACCTCCAGAGAGCGGCATTCCCAGAATATCTGCCCCTGTTCTCAAAACCATCACGTCCGAGGTGAATGTGTTCTTCCCTGTCTTTAAGTTGCCTACATCAATATCTATCTGGTCATATCCTTCATCTGGAATAGAATCAATATTAACTAGTTATAGGAAAAGGTCTCCCCCCTCCTACACGGAATTAAGAATGTATCTGAGATTAGCACTTGCTTTTCAAGGGATGACAAATAACCACAACGCGATTGGTGTTGTTGACTCTATGAAGTGATTTTGATTGCAGCTACCTAAGAACCAGCAGAATGGATATTATTGCAAACATTAAGCCTACTACCACTAGGTAAATATTCTGCATGAGTTTGCTTTCATCTTTAAGCGTTTCAATATCCTTCTTAAGTTCGTTAATCGCTCCCTGCAGAGCGTTCGCAGGGATATATTCTATAATTTTCTCTGTTCCCTGATACTGGCCTACATATGGTTCCGCAGGTTCTATTAATTTGTTGAATTCGATGGATGCATAGTGCTTTCCTCTCTTCAAATGTACTGCGCGATTGGATGTGTTAAAAAGCAAACAAAACAATGTTCCTTGAAAGCCGGGATCAATTTGGGGACCGTTTGATAAAATTATACCTTGACAGAATAGCCCCACCGTGAGACCAAATCTTGCAATTACATCGCGTGGCATACAGGCACGTTCTTTACATGAAACGATAGCGTAATCATAAGGCTCAATTGTTAGGAAAGGATCTGTATCGGAAAGCTTCTTTATCTTCCCTGCGTAATAGTATTCATCGCCTAATAGCAAGTCGTACGACGCGCCTTTGACTCCTATTGTATCCGCATTCTCAAGAAGCATTCCACATTCTATCATTGATTTAATTATATTGTATGACAAGCCTCCCCCATGATTTCTTTGTTCCCATAACAGTCTTGTAAGAGAAACCGAAACATCAATATCATTGTTCTTAAGAACATAGTTTGCCTTATACGCATTATTTCTGTCTATCGCAAACTGTTTCTTTAAGTTTGCCCTCTCATTATCAGATATTTCTCGGTTGTCTCGAATTTGCAAGCGCTCTATAAGATCTTCATCCTCAGCATCAATGAAGAAGCACATAAATCTACCATTAAAATCGTTCATCAACGACATTGAAGAATCGGGAGCAAGGATTAATATGGGGTACTTATTTCTACCCAAAACAGCTTCATACCTATCTCGTTTGATCCCATATAGTCTATCTCGATATTTCGTGCTGGTTAACAGTCTATTCTGTTTAAGCAAGTTCTTAAATCCAGCTTCATCTATGTACCCATAGTTAAAGTCATCGTTTCTTGGAGGTCGTGTCGTTACTGCGGGCACAACTTCAAAGGAGCTAAAGTTTCCATATACATCAGGTTCGCACAACTTCTTAGCTATAGTGCTCTTACCAACACACGAAGTACCTGTTATTATTATTCCTTCATAAAGCATAATGCTCACCCTTTCTGGAAAATATAAATGTGTTCATTTACCAAGCTTGCCCACTGAATACTAAGTGTTCTTTTATGGCTTGGAATATACCTACCAATCTTAGCAACCTCAGTAAGTCCATTCTCAGAATACCATTTAACAATCTTCTCTATCACTGATTTTCTGTTGTCATCGACATTGTAATCCGGAAGCACCAAACAAAAAAAGCCACCAATTTTTAGTAAATCAAGGGTTTTTTTGTTTACGAAACAAATCTGTTTCTCATACTCCGTCAACGCATCCTGGCGACTTCTACGATACCTTGCTCCCGTTTCGCTTTCTACATATTCGTGGAAGTTAAGGTCAAAAAAATAAAACGATAGTCGTTGCGATTTGACATAATCTATCATTCTCGGATATGGAGGAGATGTAATGACTAAATCGACAGAGCTATCCCGAAGGTTACTATTCACAATAGAATCTGCTATTACCCTCGGGGTCTCTGCTAATTGTTGATAGAAATCAGGATAAGATTTCGGAAAGCTTCCTAACTGACTTTCCACATCTCCTAGTAATGTTTTTAATGTAGATTTGTAATGATCTAAAACACTCTTTTGTCGGAGTTCATCAAACTTCGGTTTAACATTATCCGCTATATAAGCCCAACCTTTGTTTTGGCTGGATAACGTGGTCAAGATACTTGGCAAAATAAGCCCAAGTACAATTCTTAGGTTATAGACTTGTGTGTTCTGATATCTATATAACAGATATGCAAGCTCATTAAATGTGTTATCTTCAAACCATCCACCTAGTTCAATTTTGTATCCAGCCAATTTCTTTCTATAATCATAATTTTTATCATAGTCTCTACAATAATCCAAGAGCTGCTTTTTCACATCCTCGTGCCCAAAATTTGGGTCAAACAAACGATACAGGGTTTCGCAAACATTTGTAGCGATGGGATTAATATCAAAAGACAGAGGGGTTCTCTCCAACGATAAGGCTTGCATAAATGTTGTTCCTATCCCACCAAATGGGTCAAGAACCACATCTCCTTTCTTCGAAAGAATCTCAATCAATGTGTATGGAATTTCCGGAATGAAGGTAGCTGGATATGAGTAATATTTACGACAATTGAATGGACGAATCATTCCAGAGTCATAAGTAATAGTAAAGTCAAAGTTCCAATTAATACTATTAATATTCTTTCGTATGTTATCAATATCCATAAATATTCGCCTCCTCATATAATGGCACTATCTTCGCGCCGTTTTCGAAAAATGAGACGAAGTAGTCAAATACAATTTTTTCAAGCTTTTCGCGATGCTTTGCCAAGGGAATTTTTCCACTACTAAGTCCATAGGGCTCATTCTTAATGAAAATACCTATGAGGAGTTTACATGATGAGCAATCTCCAATGATTGACAACCTGTCAGTATCATCAAAAGCGATTGACAATTGCCGCTTTGTTTTATTTTTATCAAGAATTGGGTGTACACCAATACTCAAACGAGCAAATTCTTTTTCCGCTCTAATTTTTGCTTCAAGTTCGGCTTCAATATTTATACGCAAAGAATAATCCAGAAACCGAGGGTACTTTCCTGTATCATTAGTATCCAATATCAACAGACAGTCATAAAGATCACCAGTCATTAATCGAGATACAATTTGGGATGGATTGTATTTGGTATAAACTACTTTATATAGCTTATCACCATTTATCTCGAATTCCATGTTGCGGTCTGTAACTGAAATAACATTATTTGCGGAAATAAATATTCTGAAGTTGTCGTTAAGTTGCAATTTGTTAGAATTGCCACTTTTCCCCTTCTCCTTTATTGATGTTTGCAATAGCAACGACTGCATGTAGTTTTGTAGGTTTGTTCTTTGGGCAATCTCATTAGTGCATCGCAAAATATCGCTGATTAAATTACGGTCAATACGATCAAATAGAAGTGTTTTTCTTGGAAGCCATACTTCAGTGAGGCCGTTCAATTCGGTCATTAGTTCATAGTCAGTATAGTACCACTCAATGGAAACAGGCTTATTATCTTTGTCACGCGCCTTGTTTTCAGAAGCACACTCAAATAGAATGTCCATTGCCTCAGTTAGCATATACTTACCGGCAAATTCTTGAGGATTTAATAGCAAGAACTTATAAACCCTTTTTCTTAACTCAAACCATTCATTTAAAAACGGCTCTACCTCTCTTTTGAAACGTATATTTCCATCTTCAATATACATATTTTGTGCAAGGCGCAAAGGCGCTTCCTTGGTAA
Organism: Bacillota bacterium; assembly: GCA_023398815.1. Taxonomy (GTDB): domain Bacteria; phylum Bacillota; class Clostridia; order Christensenellales; family UMGS416; genus JAEYRA01. The sequence goes on along the minus strand of JAEWRW010000020.1, from coordinate 94,300 downwards.
AACTCAAGCCCATATGATAAGCCATTCTAAAAACATTATCAATATTGTCAAGGTCTATTTCCGAACTAATTAATTTGCTTAAGGTATGGTCGCCAGAGATAATACTTGTAACTTCAGCTTTTTGTACGGAATCAAGTATGCTATTTAGCGTTTTCAGTTTACCAAAAAAAATTGGGGAAAATTTATAGGCAACTTTATTAACGCCCGTACCTTCAAACGACAGAACATCACCTAAACCCTTTTCAGGAATAAAGCCTTGTTTTTCCATGATATATTCATATGAATGCCCATAAGGGCCGTTTGCTACATCATGGAGCAATGCAGCTATGACTAATATCTCTTTAGTTTTTTTGTCGAGCTTTAGATGGTTCTCAACAGATGACTCTATGTTTACAGATGCTAGGTATGCAGTGCCAATTGAATGCTCAAATCGATTAGTGTTTGAACTACCCGTAATGCACAGTGAGTTAATATTGCACAAACGAACCTCCCTGAGTCGTTGAACTTCAGGGGACATCATGCATCTATAAACTAATGAATTGAACTCAATCTTTCCATATAGGGCATCCCAAATATACATGAGCTCACTCCCCTAAAATATATTTGCCACATTGTACACCAGAACATATTGATTGTAGAATACCGCGAAATTTCCCGGTGGCCGCTCCTACGACATATAAATGCGATGTTATCTCGAAATGATCTGTTAATTCGAAATTTACAACCGTTTTTAGCTCTGGTGCGACAATAGTTATTGCTTCTTTTTCAATGTGCATGGTTTTGACAATCACATGATCTATAAATTCGCGTAGCGCTTCATTTATAGAGTTAGGGAACATTTTGTTGATATCACCTATTTGTGATTTAGCCAAAGTTGTATGGACGAAGCCGGTGCTTACGTTACCCAATTGATAATCGATATACTTTTGCCTTACGGGCACACCTCCGAAAAAGGCATAATAATTCCCAAAGAATTTGTTAAGCTCTTCCTCATCATCTGCCTTAACCAATACTGCAAGATTTGAATAATCAGTTAATTGATTTTTATCAACATAACCCTCCAACAAGGAATATCCATCAGTTCTATATGATACGATTGCTCCACCCCTTGTTACGCAGTACGTCCTTCCTGATTTGCTAATAAGCTTCAAGTCACCATGAGCGTCCAGGTGATCACCGAAGCACTCAGATTTCAATTCTACTCTTAACCCAATTTCATAGTTGATTGCTTTTGTGCCCGATAACGCGGAAACAAGGTAATTATTAATTTGACTTGAACCCACCGCTAATACTATTCTTTTTGCCTTATAAAAATTTATTACTCCATTTTCAGCAACGGTGATAGTATACCATAAGTTCGAATCATCTCGTTCTATCGATATAACGTCTGCTTTTGCATGAAGCTGAAGTCCATGACTAGTCAAAGATTGGATTGTCGATGCAAGATAGTTGCGATACTTATCTCCATCGAACTCGTAAACATCGTAATACTTGTACGTGATATCGTTGGCTAAATAGAATTTTTTCGCATCAGATATTACTTTTTTGTCAATCTCCACTTTCTTGAGTCCGGCATCAATTTCAAGCGATTGGATTACATCTGCCATCAAACTTTCCAATTCCTGCTCAGTTGCGAAAAAGCGTTTAAGTCCACTACCTGCAGGAAAGAGACTTAGCTTACCATTACTTAAGCTCGAAGCCCCACCAATACCCGAAATGATATGACAAGTATTCGAATTGCAGCAAGGATACTTATAAATAGCAATGCACTTCTTAGCGTTCACCTCTTCGCCGCGCTCAAAACAAATTGTATTTAAGAAAATAGGTGAATTTTGAAGAGCTGCGGCTACTCCGATTCCAGCAGGGCCCATACCAATAACTGCAAGTTCATAAGTACTAGGCATTATACTTGAACTCCTGTTCAATTTTGTGAACTCCCTCTTTAATAACTAATAGCTCAGTTTTTACAATGTTTTGCCCTGAAGGAGTTGTATACCTAATTACGATAAATAACTCAGTCGTTAATGGCGCTGAGAATACTAATTTAAACTGTCCATTGGAATCAACAGATGTGGAATATCCCCCGATAAAAACTTCAACATTTGTATTAACAACATTGCCAGCAGCATCTACTATCTCTACTTGGCCATCAAGTTCATACGCAACTGGTAGTTTCCATTCACGAACGAAGTATGAATAGAGCGGCACTCTGTCATAAATTACGGGAAACAGAATCATTATCAATACAACGAAACTAAATACCAAAAGAAAAAAAGACAACCAGAAGCCTTTTCGTTGGAAGGTGCTTCTATAAAATCTGCGTATTTTCAATTGCAAAAGCTTAATCATATCGATTACCCTCTGGTGGCCTCTTGCTTTGACTTTTGATCAGACTTATGTTCCGCAATCCAATTGTGGACATCGATTTCAATGAACCTAACTCCGTTACCAATCTTATGGATGGCATACCTTCTTTTCTCCAGCGATCAATAGTTGCTCTGCTTATCTTCAACATCTTTGCTAATTCAGCGAGAGTAATATACTCTTTACTCATGCACATCACCTTCTATAATTCATTGCTCACAATTACTCATAATTGTTCATAATTTATCACTTGTGCTTACAATTGTCAATGTGGAAGGAAAGAAGATCTGAAAAGCGCTTTATCGACAGACCAGTGATCTTATCAGAGCAAGATATTTTTATCTAAAATCAGCGTAATGTGTCTGCCGCTCATCTATACATGACCTAAAGAGTATGATGGTGCCCACAACACAGAAAAAGTGCATAGCTATATTACGCCTCCTTCTCAAACTCAGCAACCCTTCTATAAAAAGTGTTTCGCTTCATGTCCAGTAGCTCCATAGCCCTAACCGCAGTAATGAGTCCTGTTTTCCACTCTCCATACACCTTTTCAAACTTAGGATTCTCAATCTTCCTCCGGCCCTTGTACTTCTTCTGTTCTTTGGCTATTGCGATTCCTTCTGCCTGTCTTTGCAACAGATAATCACGTTCCAGTTGTGCTACTGCACCAAACACGGTGAGCATGAACTTCCCGGTAGGGGTATCGGTATCAATAGCTTCCTTCTTGCTGACAAACTTAACCCCTTTCCCTTCTAGCTTACTAATTAGGTCGAGAAGGTCTCGTGTATTTCTTGCAAAGCGGCTTATTGATTCTACAATTATGCTGTCGCCTTCTCGTATGTAGTCCAGCATCTTCTTGAGCTCTGGTCTGTCTGTGCCCTTTCCACTTTCCTTGTCAACAAAAACTTTATCTACGCCTAAATCTGATAGCAACACTTCCTGTCTAGCAGTGTTCTGTTCTTTAGTAGAAACTCTTACATACCCGATTCTTGCCATTCATTGCATCCCCTGATTTTGATAATGCAATGTTAGCAGGATGTTTCATATAAATCAACAATATTTGTGAAACATTTCAAACTAGCTGCATATGCTCTATTGAAACGAATTATTGATGTTTCAACAAACTATACCCCAATGAGATATTCCCTAAAAGAAAAAACACAGGAAAAGTGAATTTAGTGGGGGTGATTTTCCATTATTGCATGGTGTTGCCTTAGTAATTCGTTTATGAGCTACCCGAACCACACCACACCCTAGAGATTTAAACTGTAGTAAGCTTAGAATAATTTGGGGGAAGGTTAAGTATTATAGAGGGATTACATATAATCCTGCAATGGGGATTCATAGGTCTTCTTCAATATATAGGGGTTGACAAATAGATCCGATTGTGGTATAATACAGCCATAAGTTAAGCACATTCACTTTTCTCTGTTGCTCTTGGAGTCATCCCCAAATAGCTCAACTAAAGTTTGGATATACCTAGCTTTCTGTTGTAGACTTTTGTCTACAGTTAATTTATTTTATTGAAAGGAGAACAATCAATTATTACAACAAATCTTTTATATGAAAACAAAGTATTCAAAGACTATCAAGAACTTTGTAAAGCCTTAGGAGAAGGGATATGCGGTGGAGAAAAGAAAGTCTATCAACTACGAGAATGGGCACGGTATTTTAGTTACTCTAAAAATGGAAGAACCTACAGGATAGAAGAAATATATCGTGAGCCCAAAGAAAGGGTTGATGGAAGAAAGAAAAAGAACATGAACAACAGGATATATGGGGAAGCCCTCGAAACCTTACTGTTATCATACTTATGGAATAATCCAGTGCCTATTAGTAACCAGTCACTATTCCATGTTTATAGAACACTAGAAATAACAAAAATGGACTCGCGAAATTATGGGTATTTGATAAGTGAACTTGAGTCACAATTACAAGTTAAACTAGACAGACGAATAACTAAAGAGTTTTATCAACAAACCAGAACATGTTTGGCATCAGCACTTAATTCTGTTTTAGTTTCACTTAAGAATCAAGGACTTGTTGATTACAAAGTAAAAGAAATGGCATTTTGCCATTCTGACAAGACAAAACTGAGGGAAGCAACTGACGAGGAGGTGGCAAGAGAAAAGGAACTGAGGCACGAAGTTCTGGATGAAATGGGACTTGGATGTGAAAATGATGTTTTTTGGAGAGACAAGACTAACGAATTCCAAACAAAATTGCAATCGCTCCTTTATAAGGAATTCGGAATAGATTATATATACTCTGCATATGACATATGGTTAGTCTCGGAAACACAAGACATTCAAGATATTCTATGCGATAAATCTGTTGACACGCTGGATGAATTGAGAAGTTTGTTTGTTGAACGATTTATTCAAAATGCGAGAAAGAGACAAATCGAACTACTGGAGAGATACTTTGGGCCGGATGACATTCCATCGTATCGCGCAAAGGAATCATATATAGAGCAATGCACAAATCTATCACACTTCTTCTTCCGATAATTTGACATATTAGAAATATTATATATAAATAACAATGTATTATAGTATTTCAATCATGTCAAAATAAGGTAATCATAATGCAGGAAAACCCTGCCCCGGCCCCTAAGCCGGGGCTAAGGGTTTTCCTGCTTAATATGATTGTATGTTACGAAGGGACTGTAGTGTATAGGGGAATGCTCGCCGGTCTAGGTACATGCTTTTCTTCCTCAGCGAAAACCGCTCCAAGGGATTGAACTGCACCATAGTCTTGTTTTTTCATTTTACTTCTCCCGTCATTTGTTTATTGAAGAATTCCAAGTTGATGAAGCATTCCTCCGACAAACGTACAAAAATTCATTAGTTTCATGAATGCGTCCGCGCCATTGTTCAGCTTATTGATTCTATCAATAACTTTCTGATAAAGGGACATTGCCTCTTCCGGATTGCCTTTTAAAGCTGTAATACTCAACAATTCTTTTATTATATCAATAATTTCGTCTTGTTTCTCGTTATTCTCAACAAGCAAATTAACTATATTTGATAAGTTGGATGTATTATTTTTGATATCTTCAAGATAACTTAGCATCTTTTCCCAATATATCCTTTCTTCTTTTCTTTGTTCTTCAGATGTATTTGTATAATCTATTCCCTTTCTTAGCTGCGGAACATAACGATCCATAATTATGCCTCCAAATATTTTTCTAAATTATACCATAAATAGAAATATTCTATTTTGGAGGATATTGCCGAATCGAGCAGATAGATTAAATATCTTTTACCCACAATGTGAAGGGTTTACGCCCCTCATTTTTTATGCCAAACCCACAGGTGAAATGTCGATTCATAGCATTTTATGTAGATATATTTTATATTGCTTTTAATATCAATAAGATGTAGAATTATGGCAATTAATAGAAAGGAGGATACAACCATGCCCAAAGTACCCGCATTTCATTCGAAAAGACCCGGCGAAACGGTATATCACAACAATAGCGCATGCACCGAAGGAAACAACATTGAAAAGAAGTACTTGACTTCAGGAACAGGTGGTAGACCTCTATGTAATCATTGTTCAAAACTAAACGACGCGGGAAAATAAACAGTGTGTGAACGTCATTTCCCAAGTAGGGCCTACTAACTCTCCATCTTCCACATGGTATGTTCTTCGCAATTCACTAACCCGCAGACCATTTTCCACGGCGATTGTGTATGCTCGAAAACCCTCTGCACTTTCGCCGTGGAAATTTACTATTGGGCCAGGCGAAGAATGCCCTTTGCCACCCTGACATGATTCATATGTTTCTATTCCGTTTTGTCTTAATATAATTACTTCTTTATCAATTCCTTTGTCCAGTGGCGGGGAAAATTCCATTATGCTACCTCCGATTTTATTTTGTATAAGAATTGCGAAACTCATTATTGGACAGCCGTAGAATACTATGCAAAACAGGCACTTGATGATTAACCTATAAAATTGTACTATTAAGAAAAAACTTGAGGGGAGTATGTTATGAATCCAACATATTTTGTTGAAACTCTGAAAAGGATTATCGAAAGCGGATATGCAACGAAGGAGATATTGCTTACTATTATGGGTATCAATATGGCAACCATACAGTACAATTTAGTTTTGTTGCTAGACAACAAACTTATTATGGAATTGGGTTATGATGGAAAGGCCTATTATATGGCAACGGTTGAAGGCCACAACTGGTATGAAAAAGTAAAGGACTTCAAATTTTAGCACCGAAGGGGTTATAGACAAACTATAACCCCTCTATTTTTATCTCTGTTCTGGGGTTGGCTTTGTCAATCTCTCCAAGAATGGATAACCTCTTTACAACTGAAAATGAATCATCTACCAATAATCCACAAATATCTAAACCGTCACCAATCCACTTGATTGTATAGTTATCAGCATCATGTCTTGCTCTTGTCGGAAAATAATAGGCAACCTCAATTCTGCATCTGTCAATTCCCAGTCCATCTAGCCCCTGCTCCCTTACCAACCAGACAATGAAATCCTTCCATTTCTGAATGCGTTAGCCTGTGGCCTTCTCATCACCATTCATTGATTTAGGCTAGGTGTTATAGGGTTTGTTATAGCTGGCTTTTTAATTCCAGCTTTATTGGCCAAGCCCACTGTAGTATATATTTCATATATTAAGTTGGAATTCTTGATTTGAAGAAGCTACCCTTTGATACATCCATTGATTAGTGTATAATCAAAGCACCATGAATTGGGAGCATACAGTATGAAGCTTATTGATGTTCTTAAAATCTTTCTTGAAAAGTATTTAGTTCCAACAACATTATCTTTTGTTCTTGCATGCTTAGCGTATTTCTTTATTCCTAGCGACTATATTTTAAGAACAAAACTTGGAGTTATTCTTTATGGCATGTTTCTTTGGGTTTCATTTTTTCTTACTGTGATTCTAATAAAATGGCTATCCACATGTTTGTCAACAAAGATATCCTCTTCAAAATCGATTAAGGAACATAACAGATACGCCTTTGAAGAGATGAGGTCTTTTGTCGATACACTAGATGGGGATGAGTATAATATTCTCATAACAATGGTTAAAAGCGGTAATGCACCGCTTAACATTGAGAAGCGTTCTTATCACGAGTATGCCAAATTACTTGATTCCCCATTACTTCATTCATCGCCATTTAATGACTTAACTAGAGCACATCAATCATACATGTCCTATGGATATGGTGCTGGCATCAAAAAATATGTTATTAAGGATGAATATTATACACAACTCAAATATCTACTCAACGAATACGGAGGGATATCACATTTTGATTGTTCAAGCCAAAGCAACCCTCCCCAGCAATAAGCCAGTGAGGGTACAACATCAGTTCAGGTAATCAGCCCATACAACTTAACCCAGTCAACTGAAAATTCCTTATTGGACATTGGCTTAACCACTCTGCAAGCCTTTAGCAGCTCATAGGCTTTAACCACGCTGTAGGCTTCCACTTCGTCATCCAGCAAGCCAACAGCATCAAAGTGCAGGATGCCAGTAAGCAGGGACAGTACCCCCATACCCCACGGTTTCAATCACACTGTCAGGTATGGTGGACACAAGACAATTGACACTGTATTGGGCTGTCTCTTGCTCTGCATCGGTTTCCACGTTGTCTTCATTCAGGAAAAGCCCGTCGTACTTGCGAATCGTGCGGCTGTCCAGTCCAGTGAGTTCGGCCATGGTGTCGTTGATAAGGTTGTCGGTGAGGGTGTTGATGGTGGTTTGGTTAGGCATTGGTGTTCCTCCTTCTTATGTAAGGGCTTTTTGCCCTTAATCGCATGAATTTCGGGGTCAGAATCAATTTTTACGCCTTGGTAGTGAAGTTGTCCCACTTCAAAGTAAAACGCATTCTAGGCTCTATTTATTGCGTGTTTTGATTGTCCTTGATGTTTTACCTACAAGCTGTTGCAGAGGATTCAATTCCTCATATCCTTGCCGCAAATCATCTGTATACAAATCATAGTATTTCTCTGTCTGCTTAATGGATGAATGACACATAAGTTCCTTTAGCATTTCAATACGTCCACCATTCTTGATGTACATTTTTGCATATGCCCTGCGAAAACCATGCATTGCAGTTATTTCAACACCTCTGGAATTGTTGTATCTGTGAATTGCGCTTTGCATTGTTGTCGCTCTCATGCGTGTTGCCCTGCTAGAAGGAAACAAAGGGAAATCCCCTGCTTCATCTGCTAGATATGTCCAGATGTAGTTTTTCAGTATCTTAACCATTCCACTACTAAGTGGAAGCTTCTTTATCTTGCGGTTCTTTTGTTGCCGAATCATTACAGCTTCTTCATCAAGCAAAATATCCTCAATGTTGATACTGCAAAGCGTTCTTACCCTCACACCAGTTGCAATGGCAAAACAAACAATACACCAGTTACGAACAACATCAAATTTATCTGTTTTGGGCTTCTCTGTCAGCTTCAATAAATCTTCTTCTGTATAAACTGGCTGTTCGGTTTCATCTGCTTTGATGTGCCTTATCTTAAATTCAGCAACAAATCCCTGCTCCATGGCCCAATAGAGGAACGCACGAACACCAGTAAGATTGATGTTAATGCTACTGGGTTTCAAGCCAGCGTTAGCCATGTGCTGTATAAATCCCCTAATTGTTTCGCTGTTCACGCTGGAAATCGGTGTTGTATCACACTCAATGTACTTGCTGAACCGTAACACGCAATAGTTGTAGTGTTCAATGGTTGCAGATGCAAGGTTTCTAATCCTGCATTCGGTTTTGAAAAGTTCGTATGCGCTAGTAATCGTGTGGTTTATTGGCTTTGAACTTATAGTTTTCATCTTTGTATTCCATCCCTTTTAGTAAGGTAAAATGGTTTTTGTAGTGTACACAACTGTTGGATTTTCTTTGAATAAATAAAAAAGTTGTGTGTATTTGACAATGTGCCATAATAAGAACAAAAATGGCCTGAACCCGCTTAGAAACCACGGATTCAAGCCATTCTTAACGCGCTGCCCCTGCCAGGGCCTTCCAGCGCACACAAAAGAAGTATTACACGCAACTACGTATTATAAACGATGAAAGTTACCAGCGCAACCAAAACATTGATGTTTTCGCATAATTAAGGCGTTTGAGGGCTAGTTTTGCCGGGGAATGTCAGCCAAACAGCGACAGCAGGGACTTGGGTGATGCCATCCAGGCCAGGTGGGCCATGACCAGACGATTCTTGCCCCAGATGGACGGGAACGAGGACGTCGGCACGGGCGCGCTGCCCGTCGCCACCTCAATGGTAAATCCCTGGCGGGCATACTGCCACATGAACCAATCCCGGTAGCCGCCGTTCGGGTCCTGGCTGGAGCGGGACAGCACCCGATAGCCAGTGAGCTTGGAGATCTGCTTGGCCGAAACGTAGTTGAGCTCGTTCAAGATGCCCTGCTTGGGGCCATACCAATAGAGAATCTCCCCCACGCAGTGGTAGCTGGCAGTCAGGGTGAAATCCTTCTCCACCGTCAGGTCATAGAGCGCCTGGCTCTCGGGCTCAGTCAACGGGCCGGTGCCTGCAAAATTGAGGGGCCCCGGTTTGGGGTAGGACGGGTCCTCCTCCCAATAGCCCGGGAAATTGCGGTTGAGGTCGACGCCGCGGATGTTGGCCTTCCAGCGGGAGAAGTCCTTGCTGCCCTTGTTGAGGGCCAGCACCTTGGCCTGCTTGTCCTCGGGCACCGAGCCGATGCCCTTCTGTACCAGGTTGACCCCATCGGGGTTGACGACCGGCACAACCCAGATTTCCACGTTCTTCAACAGGGTGGATGCCTTCACACCCTGGTAGGTGGCATTCTTCTTCGCGGCCTGCAGCAGATTCTCCGCCTGGCGCATGACGAGCGGCGTGGTGATGCCCTCCCGCGCGTGCATGGCGGCGTGCACCAGAATGCGCCGCTTGGCGTTGGGGTTGCCCAGCACCAGCGCGTCGATGGGGTTGCCCAGCACGCTCTCCCCCACGTTCTCGATGCGTGCGTCAGCATAAGCCGCGTCCAATTCCTTCATATCCTTGCGGCACTGGCTGTAGGTGTACAGTTTCGAGGTATCGATGTATTCGCTTGTCCAGTTGCTGATGGTGGTGGCCTTGCTCGTCAGGGACTGGGCCAGCGCAAAACCAACCTGCCCGCTCTCCAGCGCCAGCTTGTAATACGCGCCACTCAAAGAGAGTACCTGCACCTCATCGCCTTGTCGGAGCGTAGTCACAACGTTGGACCCACTGTCGGCCGCCGCCAGCACGGGGAGTGTCTCGTCGGCCACGGTGTAGCTGCCGGCCACGCCGGTCGCGTCGTCACCGCCGCCCAGCGCCGCCACCAGCAGCAGCGGCACCAGCAAGGCCAACAACACGATGGCAATCCGGTTGTTGCGCCGGACGCGCTCGCGGTTGCTTTTGGTTTTCCGGGCACCCTTTGAGGCCATGTTCCCTCCCTGCGGCGTGGATTTCCAGTTCCATCATTTTACGGCATATCCACCGGGAACACAAGCCAACGGAGCCTTTCGCCAGAAAACCCGTTCCTTCGCCTCGCGCTCGACCAATTCGCACCAAAAACACATTGACAAACGGAAATGGGGCCCGTATAATAACTTTCGCGTTCCACTCCCACGGTTTCCGTGGCGGGTTCGGCTCCTCACCGGCTTTGGGAACGCGACGCAGTGCCTGCGATCGTGGCGGAACTGGCAGACGCGCACGTTTGAGGGGCGTGTGGGATTCCCGTACCGGTTCAAGTCCGGTCGATCGCACCAGCGGCGAGAGCTGCAAAAATCGCGAATCACTTCTGTGGTTCGCGATTTTTCTTTGCCTGACAATCCATTGCAGCTTTTTTGTCAACACATTCCACAAAAAAGAGCTTATTTATGCAATTGTTTTTCCTGTAAAACCGTGTAATCATTGTGGTACCGGCATTCTTAGAATGGCTGACCAAATGTACAAAGACTTGTAATCCGCAATATAGCGGTACGATCACTCAAAGAACATAAGGGGGTTAAAACATATGAACAAGATTGAAGTTTTCTTTGACCACACCTGCCCATACTGCCTGCGCGGGCTGGGTTGTTTTACGCAATTGTTGGTGGATTACCCACAGGCGGAAATTGCGTGGCTGCCTGTTGAAGCGCATCCAAAGGTGGAAGAACCCGAGCATAAACCGTATGCCGACTTAGCAGTCATGGGTGCGTTTTTCGCGCGCGATCATGGCATTGACCTTGCCGCGTATAACGAGCGCGTTTTTGATATGTACTTCCATGAGCACCAACAGATTGACGATCCACAGGTATTGGCGGAAGCGGTGAAACCACTGGGCATTGATACGGGGGCGTTTGTGACCGCTCTGACAGACGGCACATACACGAAGGCGCTCGCTGAAGCGAATGACTATGCCTATGAGGTCAACAAGGTATGGGCGGTTCCCTCCTTTGTCTGTGGCGACAAACGGCTGGACGCGGTAGGCGGTGTAGGCGTGACAGAGGAGCAATTGGCAGCTTTCCTGCAAGATTGTTGCAAATGAGTTGGCGATGTGAATGACATTGCGCCAATGGCTTCAGCAAAAATGGCGAATCACTCCTGTGGTTCGCTATTTTGTTGCCTGGGATGGCCGAGAGCGGTTCGTCAGCGTCGTCAACCCAGCAACGCCACAGGGCCTCCCCCTGCCACGGTTTCGCATTTTTTTGCTTGCCTGCGCCAAGCCCCATGGATTAGGATGGATACGTTGGTTCGTTTTGTTTGCTGTGGAAATCCGAGGTGCAATATGACGCTGGATCAGATCATTGATTATTGCCTTGAAAAGCCAGGAGCCTATCTGGATTTCCCGTTTGACCCGACCCTCCCGGTCGTGAAGGTACGCGCGCCTTCCCAAGCCAAGGGACGGATCTTTGCCCAACCGTTTTTGCTGCGGGGTGAGCCAAAGGTCACGCTCAACTGCGACCCGATCTCGGCAGAGCACTACCGCGGGCTGTACACGGGCTCGGTGACGCGCGGCTACCACTGCCCACCCGTTCAGCAGCCCCACTTCAACACCGTGAATCTGGATGGCACGGTGCCGGACGAGGAACTGCACAGGATGATTGACCACGCCTACACCGTGGTGGTGGGGAAATACCCCAAGTACATCCAGCTGGAACTGGCCGCGCTGGACAGGGGCGACCAGCTGACGGACCGGTGATAACGTCAGCGAAGGCGTGCCCCGCCACGACGCTGCAACCGACTCATTAACAGACACAGGAGGATGCCACGATGAAACTGCTTCTGACCGCCTTTGACCCCTTCGGCGGGGAATCCATCAACCCAGCGCAGGAGGCGGTGAAGCTGGTGCCCGACCGGATAGGCGAGGTCAATGTCGTCAAACTTGTGGTGCCTACCGTGTTCCGGCGTAGTGTCGGGGTTGTGGCCGACGCCATCGCCCGGGAGCGGCCCGACGCCGTGCTGTGCATCGGCCAGGCCGGTGGACGGTACGGGTTCACGCCCGAGCGGGTCGCCATCAACATGGACGACGCCACCATACCGGACAACGAGGGCAACCAACCAACGGACGTACCCATCGAGCCCAATGGCCCGTCCGCCTACTTCTCCACCCTGCCCATCAAGGCCATGGTTGGGGCCATGCGCGCTGCGGGGCTGCCGGCCAGTGTGTCCAACACGGCGGGCACGTTTGTGTGCAATCACCTGCTGTACGGCGTGCTGCATTTCTTGCAGCAGAACGGCCTGCGCACCCCCGCAGGGTTCCTGCACGTGCCCTACACCACCGCGCAGGCAGCGGCCCACCCCACCCCGGTGCCGAGCATGTCCACCGAAACCATTGCTCAAGGCATTGGCGTTGCCATTGGCGTGGTCGCGGCCACCTTGCATCCCTAATAACGCAAGAAAGGCCCCCGGAAATCGCGAGAGTTCCGGGGGCCTTTGTATGTTGGCAGGTTACCTGCCGAATCGTCTATCGTTGGCTGTGAATGACCCACTGGTCGGCAGAACTCACGGCTCGAGGGTGCCGAGCATCGGGTGCCAGCGAAGGGCTCGTCGTCGAGGTCTCACTCCACAACCAGCATCTCATGCCCCATCACGTTGTCAATCTCCACCCGCCACCGGTCTCCACGGCGTTCCAAGCTGGCCCTGCGCCCGGCCACGGTCAGGAAGGCCTCCGTCGGCGCTGGCAGCATCGTTGTGTCCAGCTCCACGGTCACCGGGCCGGTGGGCAGGGCCTGTTCCACATAGGCCGGCCATTGACCCGCGCCGGTCAAGTTGACGAGGTGCACGATGACGCGGCCGTCCTGCCTGTACGCCTTGCAGTCGAGGTACGCGTCGGCGAAGACCTCCACGGCCTGCTCACCAGAGGCCCAGCGCACGCAGCCGACCAGCAAGCCCCCCAGGTCGGGCAGGCGCGTGCGGCCATAGCAACGGTCGATGTCCCCCGCCAGGTACACCACCCTGCCGCCATAGGGCGTCTCCCCCGCCAGAATGACGGGCCGGTCGGTGTGCGTGGTCTCCATGTAGCTGAATTCCGGCGGGTAGATGGGGAACGGCGGAATGAACGTCGCCACCGGGGCGAGGCCATTCGCTTCCACCGCGTGCAGCAGGCCGCCAAAGGGCAGGATGTCGGTGTCCTCAAAACCCTTGAGAATGGCGTGGCGATGGGCTGGCAGGCGCAGATAGGTGTGGTTGGCGCAGTCATCCCAGCTGACCGACGCGTGGGGGCGTGGAGCCTCCACCCGCAACCGGCGCACACCACAGACTTCATCCAGCGGGAAGCTACTCCGCATTTCACCCCAGCCATCCAACAGGCCGGTGGTGCCGGAGTACACGAGGTTGCCGCCCCGCCGCACAAAGGCACAGACGCTCTCCAACTGCTCGTCGCTCATCACAGCGATGTCTGGCAGCACGAGGGTCTGCAAATCGATGCCGGGGTCCTGGAGTCGATCCAGGTGCACGGGGACGTATTGCTGCCTGCCACGGGTCAGGGCCTGTGCCATGCCCCGGAACGGCAGGCCGGCCATCTCGGCCGCGTTGCCCCGGCCATAGAAGAGCACATTGTCCTGGCTCCAACCCAAGCCAATGGTCGCCAACGGTGTCCGGTGGTGCAGGTGGCGTTCATTCGCCCGGTGCCAGTGGAACACCGGCCCGGGAATGGCAAACATCCGCCGATCCTCCTGTGCACCCCCAATGAAGTGTGTCCAAGGCGAAATGCCCGCGGCAATCCCCTCCACCATCCACAGGCGCGCTTCCTCCGGTGGGTTGGCGGCGCGGCGGAAGGTCATTCCCAGGCGCGCATAGTTACTCATGCTCTCGGGCATGGTGGCATCCCAACCACACAGGCCATGCATCATGCCGCCGGTGATGCCGTTTTGCTCAAAACCGGTCGCGGCGTCCCTGCCCTGGCTGTCCAGCATGACGACGGGGGCGTCCCGCAGCACTTCATTGAGGTCGCAGTGGAAATAGCCCTGAGAGAGGGGGTTGCCATGGATCATACCCATCCAAAGGCACTCCTCCCCACCGTGCTCCCGCACCACGCGGTTGAAGAGTTTCCAGTTCTCGGTGCGGCACATTTGGCTCCATTTCAGCCATTTGCGGTAGATGGGATCCTCATAGTCCACCCCGTCGGGCAGCTCGCACCCTGCGTATTGCCGGAAGGATTCGCGGCAATTTTTGCAGTAACAGATGCCCGCGATGCCCGCCCAGCTGTTGTCGGTGAAGCCATCGGGGTGGTAGCGGTCGATGACCTCGCGGAAAATATCCGGCGTGTACTGCCTGTAGTACCCACTGTTGATGCAGGAGAGGTACCGGTCGCCGGCGGTATAGGGGTTCCCCTCCCGGTCAACGGCGAACCAATCGGGGTGCGCGCGGTAAAACTCCCCGGTGGCACGGTTGATGTCCATGCGGGCCAGCACGGCAAGGCCTTCCTCCCGCGCGGCACGGGTGAACTCACCCATCAGGTCACGCTCACCCAGGTACTTGGCCCGGTACTGCAAGCCATACTGGCTGGGGTAATAGGCCACGATGCCGGCAGCGTTGACGATGATCCCCTGAATGTCGTTCTCCCGCCAGAAGCGCCGCCACATCTCCACGTCGCACGCCACCGGGTCGATCTCGGTGAGGTTGGTCTGCGCCCACCGGTAGGTCCGTTTGTACCACGGCACGGTTGCTTTGTTTTCTTCCACGTTATTCTCCTCCACCGCCAGATTACCGGCGCTTCCACCGGGCATGGGCCTAGGCACGCAATCCTGGCAACCTGCACTCACGCCTTCGCGGTACCCCAGCGCCGCATTCTGTTGGGTTCATTATACCACACCACTCCCGGGCGTGGCCGGAAACGACCACCCATAGACGCGCTTGGAGGACAATGGACAGCACCTGTCTATCCGGCAGCCGTCAGGAACCTGACGCGATACCAGGAAGCAGGCAACTCAATAGAATTTGTGATATGATAGCTGGATACCACCCCTACTCCACTTGCGTATGCTCATCAACAAACCAACACGGCTTGTGCAGGCGCTGCCCCTCATGATGGAGAAGTTCAAGCTCTTCTCCGCCCGCATCGAAGGGCTGGCCCCTTACGAATTCTAGCCCACGCGGCTCCTCGCCAAAGCCACGCTGGGTGACACCACCGACACAGGAGGACGGCCATGATTGACGCCACGCAGCAGAACAAAACAGCCTGGGAGCACCGCGCCTATGAGTTCTGGTGCCGCAACAACGGCACGCCACAGGAGAAGGCGGAGGAACTCCTGCGGGACCCCGCCGCCCGCCTGCGGCACCACCGCCGGTGGCTGGAGCAGGTGCAGGGCTTGCGCATCGCCAACCCCTGTGGCTCCAACGGCCGCATTGCCGTGCCGCTGGCCCTGCTGGGGGCGGAAGGTGACGGTCTTCGACCTCTCGCAGGAGAACCGACGCTACGCGCTGGAGCTGGCGGCCTGCGCCGGGGTGGAGCTGGGATACGAGCTGGGCGACTTCTGCATGGCCGGCGAGCAATGGAATGGCTGCTTTGACCTGGCCTACCTGGAGGGCGGCATCCTGCACTACTTTCAAGACCTCAGCCTCTTCTATGCCACGCTGCACCGCATCCTGAAGCCCGGCGGACGGCTGCTGCTGAGCGACTTCCACCCCCTGCGCAAGGTGCTACCGGTGGGCAACATCGGCAAGAGCGCTGAAGCTGCGGCGGGTGACTACTTCGACAGCGGCATCCACCGGGGCGATGTGGCTTACAAGAGCTTCTTTTCGCCAGAGGAACAGGCTGCCTTCCCCGATTGTTCCCTGCGCTTCTACACGCTCGCTGACACTCTCAATGGCCTGCTGGGTGCCGGGTTCACCCTGCTGGAGTTCCACGAGCACCCCCACTGGGACGACGCCCGTATCCCCGGCGAATTCACCCTGCTGGCGGCAAAGTGACACCCAACGTCAATCCCGTCCCCGTCGAATAGGAGCACGCTATCACCCTGCGAGGCGGCGCACCAGCATATCACCCCGCACAAAAACGCAGCGGGTCAATGGCACGGTGCGTCAGAGTATCTGCAAACCCCTAGAACGTGCAAAGGGAAACGAACCTCCCGCCGATTGATTCGGCGGGAGGAAAGGAAGGGTCAGTGCGAGCAGAAGAGAATACTCCGCCCGAAGGCGCAACGTATACTAGGAAGCCTGCATGAGAGCTACAATTTATCGGTCGGTCGGCGACATGTGCGGCGACCGATCTAGCCATAACGGGAACAAGCTGTTTGAATCGCGGCTGTCGCCACAGCGGCAGACGCGAAAGGCATTTCTCAGTACACGCGGAAGGCACAGATGAAATGGCTGGACCAATAGGAGCCACTCCACAGCCCGCTGCGCTTGACGACCTTGCCATTGGAGGAGGAAGCATCGATCATGCGCCCATTGCCCAAGTAGATGCCGACATGCCCGGCTGAATCGCCGCTGAAGACAAGGATGTCGCCGCGCTTCAGTTTGCTGGTCGAAGTGATCTTTTGGAACCTGCGGGAGCTGGCCCAGCCTTTGGAGGTCAGGTAGCCCTGCTTGACGCCAGCCTTATTGAGGCAATAGTACACAAAACCCGAACAGTCGAATTTGTTGGGGCCTTTCGCCCCCCAAACATACTTGCAGCCCAGCTTGCTTTCGGCAATGGAGATGAGCCTTTCCACGCCCTTGAGGTTGGAGGAACCGCCGCTGTCGTTATCGTCATCGTCATCATCGCCCCCACCGCCACCGCTGCCGCCGCCACTGTCTGAGCCAGCCTTCTTCGCGCTGCCGGAGCTTAACACGCTCAGCGTCTTTTTGCCAACCGTGCCGTCGGACGATAGCCCGTTCCTCTTTTGGAAAGCCTTCACCGCGTCTTCCGTCGCCGAGCCAAAGTAACCGGTTACGGACTTCATGTACCCCAAGGCTTTGAGCTTTTTCTGCACATTCTCAATGTCGCTGCCACTCATGCCCAGGATGAGGGCGTTGGCGTGGGCGGAGCCGGACATCAGCAGTTTCACCGTCTGCGGGCCCAGGAAGCCGTCGGCGATCAGGCCGTTGATCTCCTGAAAGCGCTGGACGGCGGTTACGGTATTCGTGCCATACTTCCCATCGGCCTCGGCCATCAAATACCCCAAGGTCTTCAGGCGATTCTGGTAGGTCTTGACCTCGCTGCTCTGCTCGCCATACTTGAGGAAATAGGCCTTGGCGTCGGCGCTGTACAGCAGTTCGCGCGTCTTTTGGCCCACCTTGCCGTCCGTGGTCAGCCCATTGTATTCCTGGAAGCTCTGAACCGCTTTTGCCGTGAGCTGGCCAAAGTTCCCGGTAACCTTCTCCAGATACCCCAGCTCATATAGGCGGTCCTGCAGATCCTTGACGTCCTCGCCGCTCGCGCCCTCCATCACGGTATACTTCTGCGCCTCGTCGCCCATGAGCAGGGTATAGGTCTCCATACCCACCGCGCCATCCACCGAAAGCTTGTGCTGGCGCTGGAAGAGCGCGATGGCCGAACCGGTGACCGAGCCATAGTACTCGGTCGGCTCGTCCTCGCCCATGTAGTCCAGTTCCATCAGGCGTTTCTGAATCTCCGCCACCACTGGGGCGGTGACGCCCTGGCGGATGATGGTGTTGGAGGGATCAATCTCCGGCGTGGCTGTGGGGGCGGGCGTAGCCGTAGCCGATGGGGAAGCGGTAGCGTCGCCGCCCACTGCTGAAGCGTCCCCCGACGCCGAAGGCGTGACGTCCGGCTGCCCAGCAGCCATCTGCACTGCCCCGGACACGGTGGCCTTGGGGGTGCCCACGGCGTTCAGCGCGGGCTGTTCCCCGCCCCTCCCATGGGCGACTGCCAGGCCCACCGGCACCGACACGCACAGCAACAACACAGCGCCCAGCGCAAGAGCCTGCCATTTGGTCAGGCGGGTCATGCGCCACCATTGCACCCTGGCCACGCGCACCATGCGCTGGAGTATCCCCTTCCGGGCCGGTCTGACCACGCTCAACCCCACCGGGTTGACGCGAGACCGCCGCCGGAGCATGGTATCATTTGATCGGCCAGAAGGTCGGCTATTACGCCGAAACAACTTCATCTGCTTCTGCAAAGATTCTTAGCCCCCATAGTGTGGTCAAATTGTGTTCTCACAATATCTCTATTTTACCCAAACACGTGAGAAATCACAAGTCAATCTCACAAAAGCTTTCCACCTCAACAATCGGGCCTCCGCATGTGTCTCACCGAAAGTGACTCTTTCTTTGTCTCGTGAGAGGAACCTCCTGCCATCCGAAACCATACGCTCCCCTTGCGCAATGGCCTATACAGCCAAGTTACATAGGTCCTCATTCCAGCGTCCTTCCCCCAAAAAAACACTGGACCCGAGAAGGATTCACAACGCCAGCACACCGGCAACTGGATCGTCCGCGCCTCACATCAACCCAGCTCCCGGCGAATATACTGGACGGGGTGAACCGTGTGCGGAGACTGCTGACCGCCCGAAATCTGGTGCTGGCCGCGCTGGCGTTGCTGTATGCCGGGGCGCTGCTGGCCGAGTGCCTGCATGGACAGGAACATGCCGTCGCCAGCGAGGCGACGGCGCATCACTATGTCATCCTGGTTCATGTGGACGAAAAGCGGCTGTACCTCTTGGAAAACGGCGAACTGGTGCAGTCCTTCCCCATTGCCACCGGCAAGCCGGGCTTCGCCTCCCCCATCGGCGACTGGGAAATCACCTCCAAGGGCATCAAAAAGGGCAAAAGCTTCGGCGCGCGTTGGCTGGGGCTCAACGTCCCCTGGGGCGTCTATGGCATCCACGGCACCAATGCCGAGGGCAAGATCGGCGCGGCGGTCAGCCACGGCTGCATCCGCATGCGCAACCGTGACATTCGCAAGCTCTACGACATGGTCAGCGTGGGCACGCCCGTCATCGTGCGCAACGGCCCCTACGGGCCCTTTGGCACAGGCTTCAAAACCATCAGCCCCGGTGAGCGCGGCGCCGACGTCAAGGCGGTGCAGCAACGGCTATCGGAACTGGGCTATTTCTACGGCTGGGCCTCGGGCATCTACGATTACGACCTGACGCTGGCGCTGAAGCGCTTTCAGCAGGACGCAGGGCTGACGGTGGAGGACAAAATCACCCGGGACGACCTCATCAAAATGGGTTTCCTGGAGTTTGAGTGAAGCCCCTCCACGTTTGCCTGCCGCCTCGATACCGGCCCACGAAATACGTTGTCATGGACTCCAGGTTGTCGCTGCCGGCACCCTCCAGCGTGATCTCCACCTGTTTGGTGAGGAACGGCGGGAACGAACAGATGGCCTTGTGCCCGATGGTGTGGCCCTCGTACACCACGACCGGCGGGCCATAGGAATAGGGGTAGGCCCGGATAGTGAAGCGCTCGACGGGCTGGTCAGCCGTCAGCGATTCGGTTAGCACAACGTGGTCCACAAGCGTGGGCTCCTCAAACCGGCAGGATGCCGTTGCACCCTCACTGGTGAACGTGGCAGGCAGCGGGTGGGCAAACCGGCGGCGAACCTCCTCACCAAACTCCAGCAGGCGCTGGGCATCGGCGTCCGGCAGCAAGCCGCGGCGGTCCGGGCCGATGTTGATGAGAAAATTGGCACCCCGCCCCACCGAGTAGTAGTAGATACCCATCAACTCTGCAACGCTCTTGACGGTGTGTTCGTCCCGGTCGCTGAAAAACCAATTCTCCAGCCGCATGCGGAAGTCGCACTCCACCGGCAGGAACCGGGGACGATCCAGCTGGTCGGGGATCTCGGTGAACACCGAGAACGCCGTGGAAGTGACGACGTTGGAGTTGGCGTTGTGGGCGTAGCCCGATTCATTGCCCACCCAGCGGGTGTCAGGGTCCCACATATTGAAGAGCAGTATCTCCGGCTGCAGGGTGCGGATGGTCGCCACGATGCGGGCGGTGTCATAGCGGTGATTCTCAGAGCCGCAGCCGTCAAACCACAGGTAATCGACCTTGCCATAGTTGCCCAGCAACTCGCTCACCTGGCGGATGAAGTACTCGTCATAGTCCTTGGCCTCCTGGTCCTTGGAGCCAAACTCGGCCGGGGAGTAGTAGAGCCCGACCTTGAGCCCGTTGGCGCGGCAGGCATCGGTAAACTCCCGCACGACGTCACCCTTTCCATCCTTCCAGGGGGTGTGGGCCACCGAATAGTCGGTATAGGCCGAGGGCCAGTTGGCGAAGCCGTCGTGGTGCTTGCACACAAGCACGGCGTAGCGCGCACCGGCAGCCTTGGCGGTAGCGCACCACTGGTTGCAATCGAGCGCGCTGGGCGCGAAGCCTGCCAGCGGCATCTCCTGCATGTCCCAGTCCCGATGGCCCTCATAGAAGGTGCGAATGCCAAAATGGAAGAACACACCGAACTCCCAATCCAAAAAAGCAAGCTGCTGTGGCTTTCGTTCCACCGTCATACCCATCCTCCTGTTGTCGCCGGCTGGCGGCGGTTGTTTTCACCATCCTACCGCAAATGGCAGGGATTGGGAAGGGTCAACACGCATGCAAAACGGCCCGCGCAATGATTGCGCGGGCCGTGACATGCAGGGTGGGTTACTGGAACACCCGGCGCCCCCAGGAGAAATCGTGCCGATCCGAAAGCTTGCTGATCTTCACGACGGTGCCGGTGTACGGCGCGTGGATGTACTTGCCATTGCCGATGTAGATACCGGCGTGGTCCGAACGGTCACTGTCCCTCTGGGAGTTGAAGAAGATCAGGTCACCGGGCATCAGGTCCGACTTCTTGGTGATCTTCACGCCGTAGTCAGAGTAGCCCTGGGACTGCGCCGACCGGGGCAGACTGACACCGAAGTGCTTGTACACATAGCAGGTGAAACCCGTGCAGTCGAAGGACTTGGGGCCGTCACCACCGTAGACGTAGGGCACACCCAGGAACTTCTTGGCGTACTCCACCACGGCTTCGCCCTTGGCCTGGCCCTTGCTGCTCTGGTCGGTGTCCTCGTCGTTGGAGGAATCGGAGTCGGACGAGCTATCAGAGGAATCTGAGCTCGTCGAACGACGGGCTTCCTTCTCGGTTTTGGCCTTGCTGCTATAGATGGAGCTCTGCGTCTTTTTACCCGCAACGCCATCGTCGGTCAATTTGTTGAGCTTCTGATAATAGGCCACAGCCTTCTCGGTGAGCTGACCATAGAGGCCGGTAGCACTGCCATCGTAGTAGCCCAGCGTCTTTAATCGCTTCTGCAGTTTGGTCACGGCGCTGCCCTTCATGCCGGCGGCCAGCGTAGTGGAGCTAAAGCTCTGGAACATGGCGGTCTTGGTCTTCTTCCCCACAATGCCGTCGGCCTTCATGCCGGAGGCTTGCTGGAAGAGTTTCACTGCCGACTCGGTCTTGGGGCCGAAGTAACCGGTGACCTTGGGCTCGGTGAACAAGCCCAGCGTTTTGAGACGCTTCTGGATGTCGGTCACGTCGTCGCCGCTCATACCAAGGCTGAGCGAATCGGGGTTTGTGGTGGTGGCTTTGGACGCGGACTTCAACTTATTGATCGTCGCCGTGCCCGCCACGCCATCCACCTCCAGCCCGTGGGTGGACTGGAACTTCTTCACGCCGTTTTCTGTGGATACGCCGAAATACCCGGTGATCGTGCCATAATCGTAGCAATCGCTTTTCTTCAGGAGTTGCTGCAACTCCTTCACACGATCGCCCTCGTCTCCCCGCCTCAACGCTTCGTCAGCGGAAACCGAACCGGCCATCATCGCCATCGAAAGGCCCACCATCACGATGGCAGCCAACACCAATCTGGCTTTCGTATGCAATCCTGCACCTCCGATCGAACCATTGTTACGCCAAAAAGACTGGGCATATTATAGCATGAGGCCAGCAAAAACAAGCGCATAATCTGGATTTGTTACAATTTTGTTACAAATAGGGAAATTGATTTTGTATTCCACAAGGGGTTAATCGCAAAAGAAACCGCGGGGTTCCCAAGGAACCCCGCGGTTAAAATACAGAAAGCGAGCGGTACTATCCTATTGGGTCATGATGCGACAATAATCGGAGAGGATGTACCCCGTGCCACTGCCATACAGGATCTTGTACCACACCTTGCCGCCCGCGGTGGTCTTGGCAGTGACGGCCACGGTGTTGCCGCTGGAGAGCTTGCCGAGAATCGTACCATCGGTGCTGGCGGTCTTGCGCACGTTGAGAGTACTGGCCGTGACGGTGCACGCCTTGTAGGTGGAGTTTCCGGCGATGATGACATACTTGGCCAGCACGTAGCCGGTTTGGCTGCTGTACTTCACCTTGAGCCAGGAGGGCTTCTTATCCACACTCGTCACGGAAAACGTTCCGTTCTTAGGGATCTTGGCCACCCGGTCCGACGCGGTATCGGCCGATTCGCGCAGCGACAGGTAGTCGGACACGTTGGCTTTACCCTGCACGGTCTTGTTGTTGGCCGTGGCACTGGGCGTGGGGGTTGGCGTGGCCGTGCTGCCGGTGATGGTAATGTACTGAGACATGCAGTACCCGGTGTAGGTCTTGTACTTCACCTTGTACCAGCCGGTCGCGGCCTTGGTGTCCAGCACCGTGACCGTGGAGTTCTTGGGGATGGTCGTCACGATGTCAGCACTGGACGAGGGACTCTTTCGCATTCTGAGGTCCTGCCCCCCCACCTTGCCGGTGACAGGCGTTGGGGTGACGGTAGCACTGGGCGCAGGGGTGGACGACACCTTCTTGATGTAACGGGAGGCCACATAGCCGGCCAGGCCGGTCTTCTTCACCAGGATGCGATACCAGCCGTTGCTCTTTGTGCTCAGGATCTCCACATAGTCGTTCTTCTTCAGCGTGCCCACGATGGCACCCTTGCTGCTGTCGGTAGCGGCGCGCACGTTGAGGGTGCTGCTGGTTACCTTGCCATACACAGGACTGCTGTTGCCAGGCACTTTGGTAGGAGCCTTGTAGGTCAGCGTCACTCTGGTCTTCTTGACCTTGGCATTGGTGTCCATGTTGTAATAGAAGGCCAGAATCTCATCGTAGGTCTTGCCTTCCTTGGCCATCTCTTGGGCGCCGCGCTGGCTGAGGCCCACGCCATGGCCATACCCCCGCACGATGAGGTAGAAAAACTTGCCGTTGGAGGACTTCATGTAGTACATGTTCCACAGGTTTTTACTCTTGAGCAGGCTGTGATAAGTGGCAAAACGCGACTTCAACTCCCCGATGAGGTCTCCCTCATCGTCGGTGTACGTCAGCGTCACCGTATAGCCGCCGGTGTAGCTGGATGTCGCATTGGTCTTGGCGGCGGGCTTGGCGGTGGCCGGGGCGCTGGTGGCAGCAGGTGTATTGGTGACGGCGGCCACCGTCTGCACCTTGACTGCGGCCCCATCGGAGGACTGCGCCTGCGTCGTGGCTGTGCTGGTCGCGGTAGCAGTGGCTGTAGCCGTGGCAGTCGTCGTGGCCGTAGCGGTGGTGATAGTGGTCGCCGTCACTGTGGCAGTAGGGGTTGCAGTGGGTGTGGCCGTAGCCGTCTTGGTGGGCGTAGCCGTCGCGGTCTTGGTAGGTGAAGCCGTGGTGGTGGGTGTACCCGGTACGGTCACATTGACGACGACGACGACCTGGGTGAACTCCAGGCTGCCGGTGGGCAGACCATCGCGCAGCGATTTGCGGGTGACGCTGCTGATGGCGTTGAGTTTGATGTCCGAGGCCTTCACGGTAATGCCGGATTTTGACTTGATGACCGGAACCAGTTTTTCCTTCAGCAGGGCAGACATGGTATCCACTTTCTTGCGGTCGGTAGAGCTCAACAAACCGAGCGTTGCGCTGTCAAACTTGACCGGGAAGATGTAGCGGAACGAGGGGCTGGAGCCGTTCTTCCGGTCATAGGGGTCGTCCTTGAACACATGGTAGGTGTTCTTGCTGCTGGGCCACTTGGTGGTGGCCAAGCGGGTCTGCCCGCCATTGCTGGCAGAGAACATGCCGTCCACCAGGGCACCGTCGTAGGTAATGGTCATGCCCTTGGTGGCGGTCACCGCACTCTGAATGGCCTTGATCGCCGCGCCTCCGCTCAGGGGATACCCCTCGTACACCTGATAGGTGGAGGTGTCGCCGATGTCGGAGGATTCGTCCGCATTTGCCTTCTGAAAGCGCATGGCGTAGGTGCGGGAGGTGATTGCCTGGGCCTTCAGTGCCTCGGCGGGCCAGGCCGAACTCATCTCACAGGCCACCACGCCGTAAATGTAGGTCTCCAAATAAACCTTATTAATGAGCTGGAGCGTCTTTTTGCCCGACGGCCGGCTGATCGTCATGTCGCCGTCGTAATAGCACCAGCCGTAGCTCTTATTATAGAGATACAGGAAGTTGACGGCCGAGCCGTTGCTGTACTGCTTGAGGGTGATGCTGGCCCCCAAACTCACGTTGACCGTTTTGACGCCGTTGTGGTAGGTCAATGTCAGGCCCGAGCCCGAACTGGCCGCTTTCAGGGTGTAGGTGATGTTGGGATACAGGTCAAGTGAGGACTTGCCGGAGACCCGGTAGGCACCCTTAAGCTTGAACTGCACCGAGGTTGGGCTCCCCATGGAAGTCAGTTTGACCCGGATGTAGCTGTAGTCCACAGCGGAAACGGGCAGTGCCGGGGTGGCCAGCACAAAAGCCACGAGAATGGCCAGAACCAGAGACAGTTTCTTCTTCATTGAAATACCCCCTTGGAAACGACCCGCCCGGCAGCACCGCACAAAAAACCGGCGAGGTCTCCCCCCGCCCGCCGCAACCGGACAGCAGATGCTTCTAGGCGGAAAGCCCGCCCTTGTGGAATCAATTGGATATAGTATAGACGAACACACTACCATACGCAAGGCAAAGGCCCCGTGTGGCGCGTGGGAGTTCGTGTCGAATGGCAACGAACGGGCAAAAAATGAAAGGAGCCCTTCGCCCTGCAAAGAACCCCCTCCCCCATTTTCGATTGTCAGTGCCGAAGCTCAGCCCTCGGCGATGGCGTCCACCGGGCAGACATTAGCGCAAGCGCCGCAGGAAATGCAGGTGTCCGCGTTGATCTGATACTGGCTGTCACCCTCAGAAATGGCGCTGACAGGGCACTCGGCCTCGCAGGCGCCACACTTGATGCACGCGTCGGAAATGCTGTAAGCCACGTTCGTTCACCTCCTGAAATCTTTGAAATGCCAGCGGCATTTTAGCATATTTCGACATGATTGTAAAGGTAAAAGCGCCTTGCCATCCTGTCATCCAGTCAATATTCCTTGCACCTCTGGTTGAATTGAAATATAATAACCTCATGTTGCCCGACCGGGCAGCCACGCTCGCGAATAGAGCAGGAAACGGAGGAATTGTCTTGGCATTGGTCAGAATCAACACGGACGCCTGCAAGGGTTGCAGCCTGTGCGTCAGCGTCTGCCCGAAGGGGATTCTGGTATTGGACGACAGCGTCATCAACCGAAAAGGATACAGCCCGGCACGCTGCGCCGACATGACGAAATGCATTGGCTGCATGAGCTGCGCGCGCATGTGCCCCGATGTCTGCATTGAGGTGGAACGGTAAGGAGGAACAGTATGGCCAAGGTTCTGATGAAGGGCAACGAAGCCATTGCCGAGGCGGCCATCCAGGCCGGCTGTCGGCATTTCTTCGGTTATCCCATCACGCCGCAGAATGAGATCCCCGAATACATGGCCCGCCGCATGCCCAAGGTCGACGGCTGCTTCCTGCAGGCGGAGAGCGAAGTGGCGGCGATTAACATGGTTTTTGGCGCGGCAGCGGCCGGCGCGCGGGCGATGACATCGTCCTCCAGCCCCGGCATCAGCCTGAAGCAGGAGGGCATCTCCTACATCGCCGGGGCCGACCTGCCCTGCGTCATCGTCAACATGGTGCGCGGCGGCCCTGGGCTGGGCAGCATCCAGCCGGCGCAGAGCGACTACTTCCAGGCCACCCGCGGCGGCGGCCATGGTGACTACCGCACGGTGGTACTGGCCCCCGCCTCCATTCAGGAGGCTGTGGACCTGACCCAGGAGGCCTTTGACATCGCCGACCAATACCGCGTGCCGGTGATGGTGATGGGCGATGGCATGCTGGGGCAGATGATGGAGCCGGTGGAGTTTGGCCGCTACACGCCCCGGACGCTCGCGCCCAAGGACTGGGCGACGACCGGCCGGCGGGGGCGCGACCACAACAACATCGCCACTTCCCTCTACATCGACCCGGTCGTGCTGGAGCGTGTGAACCAGCGGATGGACGAAAACTACCGCGCCATCGCCGCCCAGGAGACCCGCGCCGCCGCCGATGACACCGACGGAGCTCAGGTCGTGGTGGTCGCCTATGGCACCACAGCCCGCATTGCCCGCAGCGCCATCACCCAGGCGGCCAAGCAGGGCGTGAAGGCGGCACTGGTGCGGCCCATCACTCTGTGGCCCTTCCCGGAGCAGATCGTTGCCGAAGCAGCGGCCAGCCCCAGCGTCAAGGCGGTGCTGGTGGTGGAGATGAGCACCGGCCAGATGGTGGACGACGTACGCATTGCCGTGGCCGGACGCAAGCCCGTCCACTTCTATGGCCGCACCGGTGGCATGGTGCCCATGCCCGGCGACGTGCTCCAACAGATTCTGACCCTGGCGGGAGGTGACGCCTGATGGCCATCGTCTTTAAAAAGACCGAAATGCTCACCGATGCGCCCATGCACTACTGCCCCGGCTGCACCCACGGCATTGTCCACCGTTTGGTGGCGGAGTCGCTGGAGGAGCTGGGCGTCGGTGAGCGCGCCGTGGGCGTGGCGCCGGTGGGCTGCGCGGTGTTTGCCTACAACTACTTCAACTGCGACATGGTGCAGGCCGCCCACGGCCGTGCGCCGGCCGTCGCCACCGGCATCAAGCGCGTCCAGCGCGACGCCGTGGTGTTCAGTTACCAGGGTGACGGCGACCTGGCCAGCATCGGCGCGGCCGAGATTGTGCACGCCGCCGCCCGGGGCGAGAACATCACCGTCATCTTCATCAACAACGCCATCTACGGCATGACCGGCGGACAGATGGCCCCCACCACCCTGCTGGGCCAGGTCACCACGACCTCCCCCTACGGGCGGGACAAGGCCCACGCCGGCTCCCCCATCAAGGTGTGCGAGATGCTCTCGGCCCTCGATGGCGCGGCCTACCTGGAGCGGGTATCCACCCATGACGTCAAGAACGTCGTCAACGCCAAGCGGGCCATCAAGAAGGCCTTCCAGAATCAACTGGAGGGCAAGGGCTTCTCCATGGTGGAGGTGCTCTCCACCTGCCCGACCAACTGGGGTATGTCCCCGGTGGAGTCGCTGGGCTGGCTCAAGGACAACATGCTGCCCCAGTATCCGCTGGGCGTCTACAAGGAGGTCAGCCATGACTGAGAACATTCTGATCGCCGGTTTTGGCGGCCAGGGCATCATGTCTCTGGGGCAGATGCTCTGCTATGGCGGTATGCTCGAGGGCCGCGAGGTGTCATTCCTGCCTTCCTACGGGCCGGAGATGCGCGGCGGCTCGGCCAACTGCATGGTCATCGTCTCCGACGAGCCGGTGGGCGCGCCGGTGTTCGCCCAGCCTGACTGCGTCATCGCCATGAACCTGCCGTCGCTCGATAAATTTGAGAGCGCGGTGCGGCCCGGCGGTCGGTTGCTCATCAATTCCTCGCTCATCGAGCGCAAAGCCACCCGCGACGACATTGAGGTGCACTACGTGCCCGCCAATGACATCGCCGGGGAGCTGGGCAACCCCCGCGTCGCCGGCATGGTGGTGCTGGGTGCCTACCTGCAGTGCTCCGGTGCCGTGTCGCACGAGGCTGTGCTCAACGCCCTGAAGAAAGTGCTGGGAGAGCGCAAGGCCAACATGATCCCCATCAACAAAGACGCGCTGGATCGCGGCGCGGCGTTGGTGGGGGCCGCCGTATAACCCAAACAGTTGCCGAAACAGCCCGTCGCGTACGACGGGCTGTTTTTTGTTACCGTCTACTTACTGTCTTCTGCTCACAGCAGAGAAACGCTCCATTTGCCCAAGAGCACCCCGCCAAACCCCAGCGACAGGTTGAGCGCCGCGTTCCAGAGCCCCAGGCCCCAGCGTCCATCGGCCAGCAGCGTCACCGTGTCGTGGCTGAAGGCCGAGAAGGTGGTGAGACCGCCCAGCAACCCCGTGACCAGCAGCAATCGCAGCTGCGGAGCCAGGCCACGCACGGCTTCCCACTCCAGCAGGAAACCGATGAGCAGGCCACCCACGGCGTTGACCACAAGGGTCCCCCACGGGAAGCGGCTGCCAAAGGCCGCAGCCATGCCTGTGGACACCAGGTAGCGCAACACCGAACCCACACAACCGCCAACGCCGACGGCTGCCAATGCTCTCCAATCCATGTGCTTCCTTATTCCCCCAACAGAAATTTCAACGCCCTTGCCCGGGTCAAACCGGGCCGCAGGCTGGCAAGCTGCGCGAGCAACGCCTCGATCGCCTCGTCACGGTTCATCGCCAGGCCTTGCTGCCACGCGTCGGGCCACACCCACCGCTCCACCGGTGCGTACTCCAGCACCGGCCAGCCATGGGGCCGCCCGTCCAGTGTCACCTTGCGCGTCTGCCCACACACCGTAAGGAACATACCCATCTGCAACTCAATCATGGCGACATCAAAGCGTGTGGTGCTGCCACCGCCAAAGCCCGCCAGGCGGCGGATGTCGTGGGCGGCCATTCGCTCGCGGCCGCCCGCAAAGAGCTCCCAGATGCGCACCGCGCCCGGGCTCAGCGCACCGTCCTCCCAGCGTTCCTCCACCGTGGCCCCACCCCGGCGTGCCGCCAGCAAGAGCGGCATCCACGCCGGCGCGATGAACGCAGGCCGACCGGCAAACACTTTGCCGAAGGCGGCGCGGCCCTCCTCCACCACCCGGCTCTTCCACTGCCAGGGGTCGGTGTCCAGCCCCGTATGCCACTGGTTTGGCGCGGTCAAGTCTGCCACGTTGGGCATGCCCACGGGGTTCGCCGACAGCGGAAGAAAGCCCGCTTCGTTCAGCGTCTCCACAAATTGCTCATAGGTCTCCAAACGGTCACGCATCATTCGTTCCCCTTTTCTCCATCCATCTGCAGCAATGCGTACAAGTACACATCGTGGAACTCATTGCCAAAGTCGTACTCGCGCAGCAGGCCTTCGCGCTGGAAACCGGATTTCTCCAACACCCGCACCGACGCCGGGTTCTCCGGCTTCACCGTGGCCTGGATGCGGTGCAGGCCCAGCTCCTCCAGCCCAAAGCGAACGACCGCAGCCGCCGTTTCGGTCGCCAGCCCCTGCC
This sequence comes from Bacillota bacterium, assembly GCA_023398815.1. Lineage (GTDB taxonomy): Bacteria > Bacillota > Clostridia > Christensenellales > UMGS416 > JAEYRA01. Next base: position 64,234 of record JAEWRW010000020.1, on the reverse strand, counting down.
CCCAATGCTCCGGGGCAAAGTAGTAGGCCAAATCCGCCATGGAGCGGCGCACAAAGCCGCCCAGGTCGATACGGCCCACCACCGCGCCGCTGGCAGCCTCCTCCACGCACCAGGTGAATACCAGCTTGTTCTTCAGGCACCGGCCGTTGATGTTATCGACCCACTGGCGCTGCTCCTTCTCGTTGCGGGGCCACTTCAGCCCACCCAGGTACTGCTGCACCGCAGGCAACGTAAAGAAGCGCAGGTAGGCATCCATGTCGTCGCAGCAAAACGGACGCAACACCAGTCGGGGTGTCCGCAGCACGGGCACCGCGCCGAACCAATCTAGAAACGCCATGGACAACCTCCTGAGGAGCATTCCTGTGTCAGACGAAGCGATACCCCGCGGCCACCAACGCCCGGGTGGCGTCCACCCATTTGTCGGCCTTCACAAGTACATAATCGGTATTGTAGGTGGACAGAGCAAAGAGACTGACGCCGGCCGAGGCCAACGCGCCGGAGATGCCCGCCAACACGCCCACCATCGAGAAATCCATGGCCCCGCACACCCGGAAGGCGCGCCAGCCATCCTCCCGCGTGCGGCAACCCACCGGCACGAGGGCCGTGGGGCACACCAGCGAGCATTCCTCGTCGGTGCGAGAAAGGAAGGTGAATGGCGCGTCCAGCCGCACCCCATCAAGGCCCTCCACCTTACAGACGGAAAACGTGTCCTTCAGCAGTTCCAGTTCCACAGGTTCCCTCCCATGGCGGCCATCCGCCGCATCGTCTCAGACGGAAGCTCTTTTTTTGTACTCTGAGGCCAGAATGCCATATACCTTGGTATCTACGTACTCGTTTTCATACATGAAATCTTCCCGCAGTATCCCCTCCAGCACAAAACCGTTCTTTACATAAACGTGTTCGCCGCGCGGGTTGAAACTGAACACCTGCAACGCGATTTTATGTAGGTTCAGGACTTCGAACCCGTATTGAAGAAACAACGCGGTGGCTTCACTCCCCAACCCTTTGTTGCGTCCATGGGGGCCAACAAGAATGCGGAAATTTACTTTATTGGCGACGTCGTCATATTCGTTGAATACCACTTCGCCAACAATTTCGTTTGTCGCTCGCTCAACAATTGCCAGATCGAGACGGTCACACTGTTCATTACGGGTTTCATACCAGTGTTTTCTTTTTCCGCTTCTTCCTGGGACAATGGCGCGTGCGCCTCTTCCTCCGTGCAGGCAGAACCGGTCAGCTTGACCACTTCGTAGTCAGACAAAATGTCCATCATCGGTTCAATGTCTTCTGGCTGAAAGGGGCGAAGCAGCACTTTCTCACCGCAGAGGATGGGTTTGCGGGCGAAATCCGGCATTGTTGTCATTCTCGTCCACTCCTGGTTTCTTTAAGAAATTCCGAATTACTATATCATACACAACAAAAGAAATCGATCTTTTCAGAACCGACTTCTTTTGACAAAGATCTATGGCAGAACGGAAGAGGTTCCCCAATCCATGCGTGAAGCGCCCCGCCTGGAGCCGTTCCTACAGGCTAGATGATATACCGCCGCAGGTCCTTCTCCCCAGCCACCTTCTTGAGGTGCTCGGTGACATAGGCGCCATCGACCTGCACGGTGATCTCCGGGTGGTTGCCGGTGGCGTTGAAGGAGATGTCCTCCAGCAGACTCTCCATAATGGTGTGCAGCCGCCGGGCCCCCAGGTTCTCACTGGTTTCGTTCACCACATAAGCGTAGTGGGCCAGGGTATTGAGGGCCTCGTCGTTGAACTCCAGTACGATGTTGTCGACCGACAGCAGCGCACGGTATTGCTTGATGAGCGCGTTCTCCGGCTGGGTCAGGATGCGACGGAAGTCCTCCTCGGTCAGGGAATTGAGCTCCACCTTGATGGGGAAGCGGCCCTGCAGCTCGGGGATAAGGTCGGAAATCTTGGACACATGAAACGCGCCGGCGGCGATGAAGAGCATGTAGTCGGTCTTGACCGGGCCGTACTTGGTGGTGACGGTGCTGCCCTCCACCAGGGGCAGGATATCCCTCTGCACACCTTCGCGGGAGACGTCAGGCCCCTGCATGTTGCCACGGCCAGCGATCTTGTCAATCTCGTCGATGAACACGATGCCGTGCTGCTCGGCCAGCTGCAGGGCTTCGGCGGTCACCTCGTCCATGTCGATGAGCTTCTGGGCTTCCTCCTGCTCAAAGATGCGGCGCGCCTCGGCCACCTTGACACGGCGCTGCTTGGTGCGCCGGGGCAGAAGGCCACCCATCATGTCCTGCAGGTTGATCTCGATGCCACCGGCCCCGGGCATCAGTTCCATGCCGGCGGGGCTGTCCTCCACCTCAACTTCCACCAGGCTGTCCTCCAGTTGCCCGGCGTGCAGGCGCTCAGCGATGGCGCTGCGCCGGTCGGTGATCTCGGCGTCGGGCTGCTCGTTCTCTTCCTCGTTCTGGTTGCCCATGAACATATCGAGGGGGTTGGAGCGGCGCTTGGGCTTCTTGCCCGGCACCAGCACCTGCAGCAGGCGCTGCTCAGCCTGGCGGGCGGCTTCGCCGCGCACGGTCTCCATCTTGTAGGCCTTGACCATGCGGATGGACGCCTCGACGAGGTCGCGGATCATCGAATCCACATCGCGGCCGACGTAGCCCACTTCGGTGAACTTGGTGGCCTCCACCTTCACAAAGGGCGCGTTGACAAGCTTGGCCAGCCGCCGGGCGATCTCTGTCTTGCCCACGCCGGTGGGGCCGATCATCAGGATGTTCTTGGGCGTCACCTCGTCGCGCAGGGCCTCGGGCAGGCGGCTGCGGCGGTAACGGTTGCGAAGGGCCACGGCCACGGCGCGCTTGGCGCTGTCCTGGCCGATGATGTACTTATCAAGCTCGGTGACGATCTCCTTGGGCGTCAGCACCGACGCCATCAATGCCTGGCTCATTTGCTCTGCCCCACTTCCTCTACGATGATGTTGTGGTTGGTGAACACGCAGATGTCCGCCGCGATGCCGATGGCTTTCTCCGCAATCTGCCGGGCGGGGAGGTCGGTGTTCTCCTTGAGCGCCTTGGCCGCCGCCAGCGCATAGTTGCCGCCGGAGCCGATGGCCGCGATGCCGTCGTCGGGGTCGACAACCTCGCCGCTGCCGCTCAGGATCAGCAGCTCCTCACTGTCCGCCACGATGAGCAGCGCCTCCAGCTTGCGCAGCAGCTTGTCGCTGCGCCAATCCTGCGCCAGCTCCACCGCGGCACGGGCCAGATTGCCGCTGTACTGTTCGAGTTTTGCCTCAAACCGTTCGGCCAGGGTGAAGGCGTCGGCCACCGCCCCGGCAAACCCCACGACCACCGAATCGTTGTAAATACGGCGCACCTTGCGGGCGGTCGCTTTCATGATGGTATTCTGACCGCTGGTCACCTGACCATCGCCAGCCACGGCAATCATGCCGTCACGCTTCACGGCCACTATTGTCGTTCCTTCCATCTGCATGGTTGTCCTCCTGTCAATCTATTTGGTCTGCAAGCAGTTCCACATACTCCAATGAGCGGTCGGCCATGGCCGCACGGCGGGCGCGGCCGCCCCGCACCCGACCCTCCAGCGGCTCCAGAATGCCAAAGGTGGCGTTCATGGGCGCGAAGGCATGGCCCGGCAGCGGCGGGTCTGCTACATAGTATCCCAATGCGCCCAGCACGGTGCGGCGGCAAAAGTTGAGAGCCGTCTTACCACGCAGCAGCCGCCCCAGGGCGATGCCCGCCACAAAACCCGACGCCGCCGACTCCACATACCCCTCCACCCCGGTCATCTGCCCGGCGAAGAAAAGATCGGGCCGGCCCCGCAGGGCGAAGTCCCGCGTCAGCAAGTTGGGGCTGTTGAGGTAGGTGTTGCGGTGCATCACGCCGTAGCGTACGAACTCGGCATGCTCCAGCCCCGGCACCATGCGCAGCACCCGGCGCTGCTCGGGCCAGGCCAGCTGGGTCTGGAAGCCCACGAGGTTGTAATGGGTGCCCTCGCGGTTGTCTTGCCGCAGCTGCACCACGGCGTAAGGACGCCGCCCGGTGTGCGGGTCAGTAAGGCCGATGGGTTTCATGGGCCCGAAGGTCAGCGTCTGCCGCCCCCGGCGCGCCATCACCTCCACCGGCATGCAGCCCTCAAACACCTTGAAGTCACGATCCTGCTCGTGCAATTCCGCCGTGCGGGCGGCAATGAGCTCGTCGTAAAAGGCGTTGTATTCCTCCTCGGTCAGCGGGCAATTGAGGTAGCCGTCCCCCTCTCCCCAACGGGACTGGGCAAAGGCTTTGTCCATGTCCACCGACTCCCGCGTCACGATGGGCGCGACGGCGTCGTAGAAGTTGAGCTCATCGCCCCCGCACAAGGCCGCGATGGCCTCGGCCATGGCCCCGTCGGTCAGCGGCCCGGTGGCCACCACGCAGGGGCCTTCGGGGATGGCGGTGGCCTCCCGGTGGGTGATGGTAAGGTTGGGCAGGCTCGCGAGCCGCCCGGCCACATGGGCCGAGAATGCTGCGCGGTCAACCGCCAGGGCACCGCCAGCCGGCAGGGCCGTGGCGTCGGCAGCCTCCAGGATGAGGGAGCCCAGCCGCCGCATCTCCTGCTTCAGGAGCCCAGAGGCATTGTCCACGGCGTTGCTGCGCAGGGAGTTGCTGCACACCAGCTCCGCAAAGCCGTCGGTCTGGTGGGCGCTCTGCCGCCGCAGGGGCTTCATCTCCACAAGTTCCACATCAATGCCACGGCGGGCAAGCTGCCAGGCTGCTTCACAGCCGGCCAACCCCGCCCCCAATACGATTGCTTTCAAACGCGTCCTCCACTCTTGAGTGCATACAGGCGGCCGGGCTTCTGCTCCAGCACGCCTTTGATTTCCAGCCCCGCCAGCAACGGGAATAGGTCGCCCAGCGAGAAACCGGTGAGGTCTATGAGATCATCAAAGGAACGCTCCCCGCCCATGAGAGCATCGGCCAATGCCTGCTCCTGCAGCGTGAGCTGCAACGGCGGCGCCGGCGCAGGTTTCTCTGCCCGGGCAGGGCGAGCTACCATGCCACCCCGGGCGGGCTTGTCGCCCCAGCCGTAGAAGTCCAGCACGTCGTCCTCCCCGGCGATGACCTCGCATCCGCTTTTGATCATCGCGTTGGTGGAGACGCTGACCCCCGAGAGAATGGGGCCCGGCACGGCAAAGACGTCCTTGCCCTGCTCCAGTGCGTAGTTGACGGTGATGTTGCTGCCGGAGTGCTCGCCGGCCTCCACCACCACGACGCCGCGGGCCAGGCCGCTGATGATGCGGTTGCGGGCCGGGAAATTGCCGGCCAGCGGCTCGGTACCCGGCACGTATTCGGAGAGCACCAGCCCCTGCTGGCAGATCCGCTCATACACCTCGGCATTGCTGCGGGGGTAGGCAACGTCCACGCCGCAGCCCAGCACGGCGATGGTGTCGCCACCGGCCTCCAGCGTGCCCAGGTGGGCGCTGGTGTCGATGCCCCGTGCCATGCCCGAGACCACCGTCACCCCGCTGCCGCCCAGCCGCCGCCCCAGGCGGAAGGCGACCTCCCGCCCGTAGTTCGATGGCTCCCGCGTGCCAACGATGGCAATCTGCCGCTCGGCCTGCAGGAGTTCGACTCGCCCAATGCAATAGAGCGTCAGCGGCGGCGCGACGACCTCATGGAGCCCGGCGGGGTACTGGGGGTGCAGCTGGCAAACAGGGGTGATGCCCAGCCGTTCCAGCGTGCCAAAAAAGCGCTCGATCGATTCGTCGTTGCAGGCTGCCAGCAGTGCGGCGCGGGTTTTCCCTGCCAGGCGGGGTGCCTGGCGCAGCCGTTCAGGCCACCGTGGCGCATCGCGAAAGACGCCCTCAGGGCTGCCAAAGAGGTTCACCAATGTGCGAAATGTCGTGGGGCCGACTCCATCCACGCTGCTCAGCCAGATGAAGTGGCGCTCCTCCCGGTTGTCGATCATCGTTCCCCCAACGGCGCGGCCGGTACGCCGCGTCTCCATTATTGTAACAAAGGAGCGAATGGACTTCCACCGTCTTTGCTTAAGATTTGCCAAAACCCGGTGGGCGGCGTCGTGCTACAATGGGCTGGATGGAAAACACCGGAAAACAAACGACACGGAGGAACTGAAAATGGCAAACGGTTTGGTTGATGAATTGCTGGGGCATCTGAGCGAGTTGCCCGTGCTCAACACCCATTCCCACCATCGGCCCGACAGCTTCTTTGCGCAAGCCAATCTGGATCTGCTCCTTTCCAATGGCTACGTGGCCTGGTGCGGGGAGTCCTTTGACAGCACACGGGCCGGCCGGGAGCGTTACCTCAACCAGGTGCACAACAAGTCCTACTTCGTGTGGTTGGAGAGGTCGTTGCAGCGGCTCTATGGTCTGGAGGGCCGCCTGCGGGCCGACAACTGGGACGAACTGTCGCACCGCGTTGCCGCCGCCTACCAAACGCCCGGCCACAACATCACTTTGCTGCAGCAGGCTTGCCGCTATGAGCGCGTGGTGCTGGATACCTTCTGGTCCCCCGGCGACGACAACGGCCACCCCGATCTGTTTGCGCCGACTTTCCGGGTAAACCTATTTCACTTTGGCTACAGCCCCTTCGCCCAGGACCACAACGGCAACAACCCGCTGGCCAACTGTGACCGGGCAATCGAGGACATTGACGAGTACATCGCTTTCGTGCGTGCCGCTATTGCCGCCAAGAAGGCACAGGGCTGTGTGGCGCTCAAACAGGCGTTGGCCTATGATCGCGGGCTGGACTTCCTGCCAACAGATAAGGCGCACACACAGCGCGCCTTCCGCCCCAACCCAGAGCCGGAAGACATCAAGGCGTTCCAGGACTATGTGTTCTGGCAGATCTGCGACATCGCCGCCGAGCTGGACCTGCCGCTGCAGTGCCACACCGGCCTGGGGTCGCTGCAGCGCACCAATGCCATGCAGATGCAGCCGGTCATCCAAGCCCACCCCCAAACGAAGTTCGTGCTGTTCCACGGCAGCTACCCCTGGACGGCCGACGTCTGCGCGCTAACGCACGAATACCGCAACGTCTACCCGGATCTTTGCTGGCTGCCGATCATCTCCCCGACGGCTTGCGAGCGTCTGCTGCACGAGCTCATTGAGGTGGGGCTGGCCGACCGGGTGTGCTGGGGCTGCGACACCTGGACGGGTGAGGAAAGCTTGGGCGCACTGCTGGCCATGCGGGAGTGTTTGGCCGTCGTGCTTGCCGAAAAGGTACAACGCGGCTACCTCGGCCGGGAGGATGCCTTTGCCACGGCGGAGAATATCCTTCTGCACAACGCCAACAAGCTCTACTTCCACCGCTGACAAAGGAGGACGACCAATGACCCACTCAGAGCTATCACGAGGTCTGCTCCAAGACATTGCCGCTCTGCCGGTCATCGACACCCACGAACACCTGGAGAGTGAAGCGCGCCGGCGCGCCCGCCCGGTCGACCTCTTCAACACCTACCTCATCCACTATGCCGCCTGCGACCTCGTCTCCGCCGGGATGAGCGACGAGGAACTGGCTTTCCTGCGCGGTGACAACCCCGACCTTGCTCGCAAGTGGCAGGTCTTTGCCCCCCACTGGGCCAACGCCCGCAACACCGCTTACTGCCGGTCGCTTCTGCGGGCCAGCCAGGCCATTTACGGCATTGAGGACATCAACGAACACACCTGGCAGGCGCTGGACACGGCTGTGAAAGCCGGCGTCGGTGACGGGCTCTACCGGCGCGTGCTCAAGGATCTCTGCCAGATCGAGACGAGCATCGTCGACAGCGACCCGGCGTGCGACCCCGCTTACTTCCGCACAACGCTGCGGCTGGATCGGTGGATCAGCCCCGACGCCGACTTCCTGCGGTCCGCCGGCGCGCGCATGGGCCTGCCTGTGGCGCGTTTGGATGATTGGGTGGAGGCGCTGGGGCAGCTCGTCGCACAAGCCAAGGCCGAGCAGCGCATCCCCTGCCTCAAAATCGGCCTGGCCTACCAGCGGCCGCTGTTCTTCGCCGCGCGCGCCCATGCCGAGGCCGAGACGGTCTACCGGCAGCTGCTGGCTGGTACCCTGCCCGCCGACCCCGATGCCCTGTGCCCGCTGGAGGATTACCTGATGCACGCGGTCGTGGGCATTGCTATCGCCCATGACCTGCCCCTGCAGTTTCACACCGGCCTGCAGGAGGGCAACGGCAACGACATCCGCTTTGCCAACCCGGTGCAGCTGACAAACCTCTGCCTACAGTACCCCGCCGCCCGGTTTGACCTCTTCCACGGTGGTTACCCCTACGGCGGGGAGCTCGTGGTGTTGGCCAAGAACTTCCGCAACGTGACGGTAGATTTGTGCTGGACACACATCATCTCTCAGGAGTACGCCACCCGCCTCCTGGAGGAACTGCTGGACGCCGTGCCGGCCAACAAGATCTTTGCCTTCGGTGGGGACTACTGCTTTGTGGAGGGTGTCTGCGGCCATCTCCTGCTGGCGCGGGAGAACCTGGCCCGGGCACTGGCCAACAAAGTGGAACGTGGGCACCTGCGTGCCGGGGACGCGCTGGGGCTGGCCCGGCGCATGCTCTACGACAACCCCAAGGCGTTCTTCCGGCTGTGAGGGAAAAGCTCTGACCAACACCATGTCATTGTGAATGGTTATCAACATGAGATTTTTGTGAACAAAAAGTCAGCGAATCGCATGTTCAAACCTTGCGCCCTAAGCGAGCATTCCCCTATAATGAACAGGAAAACCAACGGGGAGGGTGTGGAATCTTGTACGAGAACAACCGGACGGAAACGTTGAGTCGGGAACTCTTCCAGAACCCGACGGCAGAGTACCGCGGCACGCCGTTCTGGGCGTGGAACTGCAAGCTGGACCGAGATGAACTGACCTGGCAGATTGACGCGCTGCAGGCAATGGGGTTTGGTGGCTTTCACATGCACGTGCGCACGGGCATGGCCACCACGTACCTGAGTGAGGAGCACATGGCCCTCGTGAAAGCCTGCGTGGAAAAGGCGCGGGCCAACAAAATGCTGGCCTGGCTCTACGACGAAGACCGCTGGCCCTCGGGCGCGGCGGGCGGCCATGTCACCAAGGATCCCCAGTACCGCACGCGGTACCTGCTCTTCACCGCCCGGCCCTATGGCCAGGACGAGGGCGCGGCATCGTTGGATTCCTCCGCCCGGGCGTCCCGTTCCGGCAATGGCAGGCTGTTGGCCTGTTACGACGTGGAACTTGCCCCCGACGGCACGCTGGCGGGCTATCGCGCCATCGACCCGCAGGCCGAGGCCCGTGGCCGCAAGTGGTACGCCTACCTGGAGACACCGCTGGAGAGCCCCTGGTACAACAACCAGACCTACGTCAACACCCTCGATCGCAAGGCCATTGACCGGTTCATCGAGGTGACCTACGAGGCCTACCTAAAGACCTGCGGTGAGGACTTCGGCGGCATTGTACCGGCCATCTTCACCGACGAACCGCAGTTCAGCCACAAGACGACGCTACCCTTCGCCCACGACACCAGTGACGTGGTGTTGCCTTGGACCGACGACCTGCCGGATACCTTCGCCGCGGCCTATGGCGACGCGCTGCTGCCCCGGCTGCCCGAGCTCATCTGGGATCTGCCGGAGGGGGCGGTGTCGCTGGCCCGCTACCGCTACCACGACCACATTGCCGAGCGGTTTGCCGACGCCTTCGCCGACAACTGCGGCGCGTGGTGCGATGCCCACGGCCTCATGCTGACCGGCCACATGATGGAGGAATCCACCCTCAAGAGCCAGACCGCCGCCCTGGGCGAGGCCATGCGCTCCTATCGTGCCTTTGGCCTGCCGGGCATTGACATGCTGGGCAACCAGTACGAGTTCACCACCGCCAAGCAGGCACAGTCGGCCTCCCGGCAGTTTGGCCGCACCGGCGTGCTCTCCGAGCTCTATGGTGTCACCAATTGGGACTTTGACTTCCGCGGGCACAAGCTGCAGGGCGACTGGCAAGCCGCGCTGGGCGTGACGGTGCGGGTACCCCACCTGTCCTGGGTCTCCATGGCCGGGGAAGCCAAGCGCGACTACCCGGCCTCCATCAACTACCAATCGCCGTGGTACCAGGAATACAAGCTGGTGGAAGACCACTTTGCCCGGGTGAACACGGCGCTGACCCGTGGCAAAGCCGAGGTGCATGTGGCCGTCATCCACCCGGTGGAAAGCTACTGGCTGCACTGGGGCCCGGCCGAGCAGACCGCCCTGAAGCGCGACCAGTTGGATCAGAACTTCCTCGCCATCACCGACTGGCTGCTGAAGGGTGCCATCGACTTCGACTTCGTCAGCGAATCGCTGCTGCCCCTGCAGTGCCCCCAGGGCGGCGCGCCACTGGCCGTGGGCAAGATGGCCTACGACGTCGTGGTGCTGCCGGCGATGGAGACGATCCGCGCCACCACGGTGGAGCGGCTGGAGGCCTTCGTGCGGGCCGGTGGCAAGCTCGTGGTGCTGGGCGCCGCGCCGCGCCTGGTGGACGCCCAGCAGAGCGATGCCGGGCGAAAGCTCGCCGCCAAGGCCTCCTGCCTGCCCTTCGAGCGGTATGCCCTGCTCCACTGCCTGGAGGACGTGCGCGTGGTGAGCCTTCGCAACGCCAACGGCAGCCTGGCTGAGAACTTCGTGACCCAGCTGCGCGCCGACGGCGACAGCAAGTGGCTCTTCATGGCCCAGGGTGTGCCCGACCTCAACCGCGACATTGCTCGCCGGCAGGACGTGCGCATCATCGTGCGCGGCCTGTGGCAGCCCACGGTGTATGACACGATGACCGGCGACGTCCGGCCCGTCCCCTGCCGCCAGGCCGGGGGCAGCACCGTGGTGGAGTGGGACTTCCACAACCAGGACAGCCTGCTCCTTCGGTTGGAACCCGGCACGGCGGAGAGCACGTCCGCAGCTGCCGCGTTGACCATGGAAACACCCATCCTCCTGCCCCGCGCGCTGGCCTACACCCTGAGCGAGCCCAACGTGCTGTTGCTGGACGTGGCCGAGTACCGTCTGGATGATAAGCCCTTCCACCCGAGGGAAGAAGTTTTGCGGGCTGACAACGTCATACGCGGCTGGCTGGGCTGGCCCGAGCGTGGCAATGCCGTGGCCCAGCCCTGGGTGGTGCCGGAGGAGACAGCCACCCACACCGCCACGCTGCGCTTCCGCGTGGAGAGCGAGCTGGCGCTGACCGGCACGTTGCTGGCCCTGGAGGATGCCGGACAAGCCGTCATCACCCTGAATGGTCAGACGGTACCCAGCGTGGTGACCGGTTACTTCACCGACAAGGCCATTGGCACGGTGGCACTGCCCGAGTTGCCCGCCGGGCTGAGCGTGCTGGACGTCACCTGGCCCTTCCACCGCCGCTCCAACCTGGAGTGGTGCTACCTGCTGGGTGACTTCGGTGTGCAGCTGGCCGGGCAGGAGGCGACGCTGACCGCCAAACCGGCCACACTGGGCTTTGGTGATTGCGCGCCCCAGGGGTTGCCCTTCTACGGCGCGAACATCACCTACCACGTACCCTTCCACTGTGAGGGCGGCGATGTGCGGGTGCACGCGCCCAACTACCGTGGGGCACTGGTGCGCGTGGCGCTGGACGGCGGCCCGTCGGCACCGGTGGCCTTCGCGCCCTACGACCACGTGTTCCAGGGCGTGCCCGCCGGTGAACATCGATTGGACATCACCCTCTTTGGCAACCGGCACAACAGCTTCGGCGCCCTGCACAATGCTGACCTCAATGTCAGCTGGATCGGCCCGGATTGCTGGCGCTCCACTGGGGACCGCTGGTGCTATGAGTACCGCCTGCACCCCATGGGTGTGCTGACGGCGCCGACGGTGACGCTGCTGCACCCGTAACCCATCTTAACGGACAACGCAAAAAGGAGGGCGAATCGCCCTCCTTTTTGCGTTGCGCGGGGTGCTTCAGCTGCTGATGGCGCTGAAGCTGGAATAAGCCTGTGTCGCCCGCACGGAATCCATGGATTGCCGCAAGGCGCTGAAGATGGCGTTCTCCTGATCCTCGGTGATGACGCCGCTGGTGACCAGCGCCTCCAGCGGGTTCTGAGCCTCGTCGGATGCCTGCTCGCTATCGGAGGACTGGCCTTCCAGTTTCTGCAGCGCGTTGTTGGCTTGCGCCGCGGTGATCTTGCCTTGGGCCAGCAACTGGTAAATCTCCTCAGCCGTCAGGCTGTCAAGGTTGGTGGTGCTATCCGACGAATCGTCGGAGGACGACGTCTGCGGCGGGGGTGGCGGGGCCTTCTGCGTCAGCGCCTGGGTGACGCTGTCAGCCTGCTCCTCGGTGAGCGTTCCGTCCTCCACCAGCGACTGCAGGGTGCTGGCCAGCAGCGACTGGCTCTGCTCCTGCTGCTGGGCCGGCGGCGGCCCCAGCACTTCCTTCACACTGTCGGCCTGCTCCTGGGTAATGGTGCCGCCCTCAATGAGGCTGGCCAACGGGTTGTCGGTGCTGCCCACAGTGCCGCTGCGCAGCGCCTCATCGATGGCGGCGGCCTGCTCCTCGGTGAGGGTGCCGTCATCCACCAGCTGGTCGAGCGGGTTGGCGCGCTTGCCATCGTCGCTTTGGGTCAGGTAGGCCATCGCGTCGTCGCTCAGCTCGTAAGAGTCGTAGGAGTTGGTCGCCGTGGTGGAGGCACTGTCAATGTTACGGCTGTTGTTCTGGCTTAGCAGTTTCAGCCACCAGGTCGTCGAATTGGTGCTGTTGACGCCGTCGATCATAGGATCCCTTCTTTCTAGACTTCCCTTGGGAGCCTGGTGAATTTCATTCCTACTAATGATCGATCTGAGTGTAAAAAGAGTTTATGAAGGTTCGATGAAAGCTGGATGAAATTTGTCACTTTCTGGCACCTCTGTGGAAAAAGAACAAGATATAGCCCGTTTGTGTGATGCGGAATACCACCGGTTGCCCGGCATACAAGCAAAACCACCCGAATGGGTGGTTTTGCTCAGAGTGTCTGAAAACCCCTTCATGGGAGCAAAAAGAAAAGAACCTCCCGCCGAGTCATTCGGCGGGAGGAAGAGCAAGGTCAACGTAAGCGGAAACGCAAACCCCGCCCAAAGGCGTAAACGTTTCTTCGGAGCCCGCATGAGCTCTACAGTTGGTGATCGGTCCATCGCATTGCTGCGCGCCTTCCCGGCACCTCGCCCGCATCGTGCGGGCTGTGGGGCCTAGGCTCCACTGGTGCCGTCGGCCTTAGGCGCATCCTGCGCCTTGGAATGCTCGCATTACTCACAACGATTCTGAAGAATCGTCTGCCGCAACGTCAGACGTCCCGGAAGGGCGTCCAACCCAAGCGCCGTAAGTATGACGCAAAGCGTCGTACTAGCCGCACGAGGCGGCGTAAGGCGCGCCGGGCGGGACTGAGAGTCGGCGACATGTGCGGCGAATCAAGCACGCTGGATGCGTGCAGACCGTCACGCCGTGGCTGGTCGCAGCCTTCGGCTGCTTCTCGCCCATGCATCCCGGAAGGCATTGCTTCGCAATGCCTTAGCGCCCGGGCTGGTCGTGGCCTTCGGCCACTGCTCGCCTATGCATCCTAGATGGCGCGTAAGGCGTGAACGGCGATCTGGCTATAGCGAGACCAAGCAGCTTGAATCGCGGCTGTCGCAACAGCGGCCAGGTCGCATGGGCGAGCAGTCAAAACCGCCTGGATGGCGGCAGGGCCGACGATGCCGGGTGCTGCCCAAAGGACAGCACCAGCGGGCATGGATGCCCGCGAGGCAGAGGAACGGTGCCGGAACGGCACGACCAGCCAGACGCGAAAGGCTGTCGACCTTGTCGACAGCCAGAGCAAAACCACCCGAACGGGTGGTTTTGCCGGAGGTTGAGATTTGAAAAGATTCGGTGCTGTGCTCACCGTTGGCTTAACGTCCCTTGACTGGGTTTTGGCCGCTGTCTGGATCTACGGTAGTACCGCCCGCAGTATCCACCCCAACGGGGCAGAGGATAGCGCTTGAACCTGTCGATGGGCGTAGCCGCTTGATCGCTCTTGCTGGGTCATCGCATCTCCCCTTTCACCGCAGACCCGGTGGATGTAGAGTGCTGTCCCCTCGTCATCCTTGGTGCTCTGCGTTGAGGAAAGTATAGCGAACGCTTGTGAACAATCGGTGAAAAGACGATGAAAAATGCTTGAACGTTACATCTGCCGGGAGTGAGGCGATTGCTCCAGTTTATCCAGAAATTCGTCCAGACGGTAGCCACGCTCCAGGTGCCAGCGCAGGAAGGGCCGCCAGGTCTCGGTCAGGTCGCGCAGCACCGCCTCAGTGGGGCGGAGGACGCCGATGCGGTCACTCTCCCAGGTGAGTAACTGGCGCAGGAAGGCCACTGTGCCCGGTAGAATGGGCTTGGCGTCGGGGGTCTGGGGCTGGCAATCGGCGCAGATGACGCCGCCGCTCTCCGCTGAGAACCACTGTGGCGTGGCCACCCCTGCTCCGCAGGAGGCGCAGGCCGTCAGCTCGGGCCGGAAGCCCAGCACATCCATGGCTCGCACCTCAAAGAAGGCACGCACGACGTCGCCCACCATCTCCGCCCGGCAGAGGGCCTGCAGGCAGACATCCAGCAGGTCATAGAGCTCGGGTTGGGGTTCCTCGTCGTTCAATACACTCTCACATAACTGAGCGTAATAAGTGGCGTGAGCCAGGCGGTCAAGATCCATGCGCAAGGGGTAAAAGGCGTTGGTCAACTGCCCCGCCGTTAGCGTGAAGCGGCCCCCCCGCTCGGACAAGCTGTACTCCCCCGCTACCAGCATCTCAGTGGCTGCACGGTCGGGGCTTTTGGGCCGCAGGCAACCTTTGGCGGACACGGTGAGCCGCCCCAGGTCACGGCTGAAGAGCGTGAGGATGCGGCTCGTCTCCCTGTAGTTGACTGAGCGCAAAACAATGCCCTGGGTGACGCAGAGAGCCATGGCTCACAGCTCCTTCTGGTCGTACCCCAGGTCCTTCATGGCGGCGGGGCTGTCGCGCCAGCCTTCCTTCACCTTGACCCACAGCTCCAGGTGAATGCCCACGCCCAAGATGCCCTGCAACTCCCGCCGGGCCTGGGTGCCGATGAGGCGCAGCATCTGGCCTTGCTTGCCGATGAGGATGGACTTGTGGGACGCCTTGTCGCAGTAGACGTTGGCGTGCAACACGATGCGGCCATCCTCATCGGGCTGCATGCGCAGAATCTCCACCCCGATGCCGTGGGGGATCTCCTCCTTGAGCTGGTTGATGGCCTTCTCTCGGATGATCTCGGCGGCGATGCGGTACTCAGGCTGGTCGGTGTAGGTGTCCTCGTCAAAATAGCGCGGCCCCACCGGCAGCAGGGGCAGCAGCACGTTCATCAGAATCTCCACCCCGTCGCCTTCCTTGGCGGAGATGGGTACGATCTCGCGCACGAAGGGCATCTGCCCCAGCTCCACCATGAGAGGCAGCAGGCGCTGCTTCTCAATCTTATCGATCTTGTTGAGCACGGCGATGACCGGCGCATTGGCGTTCCGGGCCCAATCGAGCACGGCGCGGTCGCCGGCCAGCATGGGTTCGGAGGCATCAAACACCGCGAGGATCGCGTCCACGCCCTCCAGCGCCGAGCGCACGGACTTGACCATGTATTCGCCCAGGCGGGTGCGGGGCTGGTGCAGGCCGGGGGTGTCCACGATGACCATCTGGTAGCCATCGCCATTGAGGACGCCCCGGATGGTGTTCCGTGTCGTTTGGGGCCGGTCGCTGACGATGGCAACCTTCTCGCCTACCAGGGCGTTGAGCAGCGTCGACTTGCCGACGTTGGAACGGCCCGTCAGCGTGACGAAGCCGGAATGAAACGATTTATCCATGGGATTCCTCTTCCGTTCGGTATTCGGTGAAAGCGTGGGGCAGAAGCTCAGAGAGCGTCGCCGTCTCCCAGTCGCCGGCCTCGCCGGCGGCGATGACCAACAGGCCCGGGGAGAACTCCATCAGCGCCTGCCGGCAGACGCCGCAGGGCCATGCCTTGCGCGGGCCGTCGCCAGCCACGGCAATGGCGGCAAAGCGCCGCTCCCCCTGGGCCACGGCGGCAAAGAGCGCCGTGCGCTCGGCGCAGCAAGTGGGGCTGAAGGACACCGACTCCACGTTGCAGCCGGTGTAGATGTGACCAACCTCCGTGACGAGGCAAGCACCTACCCGAAACCCCGAGTAGGGCGCGTAGGCATGAAGACGGGCCTGCCGCGCGGCCCGTACCATCTCCTCGTGGGTCATGCGTTCCGGGGCAGGTGCAACGCCGCCAGCACCTCTTCCTCCAGCGCGCGCATGCGCTTGCGGTCCCCCTCGTCCTCGTGGTCGTGGCCCAGCAGGTGCAGGGTGCCATGGACGCAGAGGAACGCAACCTCCCGCTCCAGGCTGTGTCCATACTCCTCGGCCTGCCGCTCGGCCATGGGGAGGGAGACGACGATGTCCCCCAGCATGACCTCACCGGTCTCGGGGTCAATGTCCTGGGCGGCGGGCGTCGCGCCCGGCTCCAGCAAGGGGAAGGAGAGCACGTCAGTGGGGTGGTCCACCGCCCGGAACTGCCGGTTGATCTGCTGGATGGCTTCGTCATTCACAATGAGCAGACCAATCTGGGCGTTCTGCGGCCCGTGCCCCAGCTCCAGCGCCTTGGCGACCGCCCGGTGTACGAGCTCGTTCATGGGGTCAAATCGCTCCAACCCCTCATCCACGTCCGTCAGAAGGTTGACCATCAGACCATTCCCTCCTTTTTGACCACGTCCAGCGCGGGATAGGCCACCCGCTCATGGTAGATGCCGCTCAGCACCTTGCGGAACTCGGCGGAGACGACGCTGATGTCTCTTAGCGTCAGGTCACAGTTGTCAAATTGCCCGTCCTCGAGCTTTGTATTCACCACGTGCTGCACAAACTCGTCCAACCGCTCCTGGGTGTGGTCGGGCAGCGAGCGCGCACCCGCCTCCACCGAGTCGGCCAGCATGATGAGTGCCGCTTCCCGGCTGTTGGGCTTGGGCCCGGGGTAGCGGAAGTCGTCGAGCGCTACCGCCTCGCCATCGGCCGCCTGCTGCACCGCCTTGTGGTAGAAGAACATCACTGGCGTGGTGCCGTGGTGCTGACCGATGATCTCCACAATCTGGTGGGGCAGGCCGTAGTGGGTCGCCATCTCCATGCCGTCCCGCGGGTGGCTGGTGATGATGCGCTTGGAAAGCTCGGGGGTGATGGAGTCGTGGGGGTTCTCGTCGCCCATCTGGTTCTCGGTGAAGAAGTAGGGGCGCTGGAGCTTGCCCACGTCGTGGTAATAAGAGCCGGCGCGGGCCAGCAACGGGCTCGCCCCAATGGCGTCGGCAGCGCTCTCAGCCAGGTTGCCCACGATGATGCTGTGGTGATAGGTGCCCGGTGCCTCGATGAGCAGGCGTTTGAGCAACGGGTGGTTGGGGTTGGAGAGTTCCAGCAGCTTCATCGGCGTGACGACCTGGAAGAGGATCTCCCACAGGGGGAGCGTGCCCAGGCAGAGCATGGCGGCCGCCAAGCCCCCGGCCAACCCACCGATGCCGTCCACCAGCAGGGTCTTCCAGCCGGCCGAGGCCATGAGATCAACCGACCCCAGCACTATTAGCTCCACCAAACCGGAGACCAGACCCGACACCATGAGGGTGGTGCGTTGGGGTGTCTGGCGGATGATGTAGAGCCCCGCCAAGCCCCCGGCCAACGCGGCCATCACCGCCGGCATGGCCGCCGCCGTAAAGGCCCCGGTGCTGTCGCTGCCGGTCATAACGCCGGCCAACACCGCAAGGATGGCGTTGGCCACCACGGCCAGGCGGTTGTTGAGGAGCACCGCCGTCAGCAGCACCCCAGTGGTGGAGAGCAGCAGCGTGCCCATGCCGGGCACCCGCCCGGCCAGGTACATGAGGGCCATGGTGAACACGAGGATGGCGTTGAAGAGAAACAGCCGCCGGGTGCTGCGAAAGAGTTCGTTATCAAAGAGGATGAGATAGAACCACAGCAGCGCCATCAGCACCGCCGTGAAGAGCCCCATGCCCAGGTACGCCTGCAGGTGGATGCTGTCATCGTCCAGCAGCCCCAGGTCGCCGAGCATCTTGATCTGCGCCTCGGTGACGGGATACCCCTCGCGTACGATGTACTGCCCGCGCTTGTAAATCTCCTCCTGCACCTCATCGGCAGCCTTCTGGCGGGCGGCCTCGGTGGCCTCGGCGTCGTAGATGAAGTTCGCCTTGAGATAGGTGGACACGAGGTTCATGCCCAGCTTCTGTGCCCCGTCGTCGAAGCCGTTGAGGGGGCTGATGAGCTCCTGGTTGACAGAAGAAATCTGCTCCTTGAGTACCTCCGTCTTGATGCCACCCTTGAGTGCCTGCTTGACTAGGCTCATCACCGTGTCCTGCAGTTGGGTCAGCGTCTTCCCCTCAGCCACCAGGATGTAACGCACATCGTCGTCGGTGTAGCTGCCAGCGAGTTTGTCGTGGCACTGCTGCAGGAACCATTCGTTGAACTGCAGGTCGCCGTTGGCGTCACGGTAGGCGGCTGAGGAGGTGCTGCTCTGGAGCTTGGCCACCTCCGCCGCGCCGTCGGTGCGGATCTCGTCCATCGCGGCGTAGCTATCCTCCAGCTTGCCCACGACCTCGGTGGTGATGGTATCGTCCTGCTTGT
Organism: Bacillota bacterium; assembly: GCA_023398815.1. Lineage (GTDB taxonomy): Bacteria > Bacillota > Clostridia > Christensenellales > UMGS416 > JAEYRA01. The sequence continues at coordinate 45,637 of JAEWRW010000020.1, read as the reverse complement.
ACTTGTCCGTCACATTCTCGATGGCAGACTGTTTCTTCTTCTCCGTGGTGATCTCGTCCACGATGTCGCGGCTGGCCTTGATGCTGACGCTGGCAATCTCCCCTGCGGTCAGGGCCTGCTTCTGAGGGATCACCTGCAGCATCACCAGCGCGGCCACCACCACCCAGGCAAAAAGAGCCATCGCCACGCGAACAATCGTCGCGCGGACGGTGAGCCGCTCCCGAAGGGGGGCCTGCGTCGACAAGGTCATTTGTGACGTACCTCCCGTTGCTGGGTCCGTTTGTTATGAGCGTCGTAGGCCTTGATGATGTTCTGCACCAGCTCATGGCGCACCACATCGCGGTGGGTCAAGTTCACGATTTCGATGTCCGGCACATCCCGCAGCACCTCAGCGGCATCGGTGAGGCCGCTCTTTTTGCCGACCGGCAGGTCAATCTGGGTGACGTCGCCGTTGATGATCATCTTGGAGCCCTGGCCCAACCGGGTCAGAAACATCTTCATCTGCTCCACGGTGGTGTTCTGCGCCTCATCCAGGATGACGAAGGCGTCGTTCAGGGTGCGGCCGCGCATGTAGGCCATGGGCGCCACCTCGATGACGCCGCGCTCCAGCATCTTGGCATACGCCTCTGTGCCAATCATCTCATAGAGGGCGTCATACAGCGGCCGCAGGTAGGGGTCGACCTTGTTTTGTAGGTCGCCGGGCAGGAACCCCAGCTTCTCCCCTGCCTCTACCGCCGGGCGTGTCAGCACGATGCGAGAGATTTCCTTGTTCTTGAGCGCCACGACGGCCATGGCCATGGCAAGGTACGTCTTGCCGGTGCCGGCGGGGCCGATGGCAAACACCATGGTATTGCTGCGCACGGCATTCACAAACTTCTTCTGCCCCACGGTTTTGCATTTGATCTGCTTGCCACGGTGGGTCACCACCAGCACGTCGGTCATGATCTCGGTAATGAGATTGGCGTTGCCTTCCTTTGCCAGCTCAATGGCATACCGAATGCGGCCCTTGTCAATGGTCTCCTTCTTACCGATCATGTCGTTGAGCTTATCGATGACCTCGGCAGCAACCTCCACGCCCTGTGGGGCGCCGGTGATGATGAGGTCACTGTCCCGGGGGATGACACGCACGTCAAGCTCATCCTCCAGCGTACGCAGGTTCTGGTCAAAGCTGCCAAACAGCGCCGCCACGTCCTCGGTTGTGCCCATACGGATGCGCTTTTCTATGAGTTCCTCTGCCAAACGGTATTCCTCCCACGCCTACTTCATCGGCGTCTCCTGTGCGATGTCCACCAGTGTCTCCAAATAAACACGGGCAGTCAGTGTGCCATCATGGACGGTGTAGACCACCCGGCGCTCCACTACGTTGGCGTCGGCCAGCAGCGCCTTGGCTGCCTGGGTGGCGGCCTGGGCCAACGCTTCCTCCCGAACGGTCTGAGGGTCCCTCTCCTGCCGCAGACGCAGCACATCCAGCGTCTCCGTCACCACGAGCTTCGGGCCCTTCTGCCCCCAGCCCGGTAGATAGTATTCCCTCACTTGGGTGTCGTAACGGGCGAAGGGCACTTCCTGCCCACCCAGACTCCAATACCAGGGGCCTACCGTCAACTCCCACCGGCGAACACTGCGGCCGGTGCGGACGCTGCTCTCCTGCCAGAGGGAGGCATCGCCCCGTCCCTCCGCCCAGACGCTGGCCAACACCTCGGCCCGGGCGTGCACCTGTCGTACGTTATCCAGCTGCTCCACCACGCCGGAGACTAAAAGCTCCCCGGCACGCACCACGTCACCCGGCTGCACCGCCGCCTGTCCCTCATAGACCGTAACCGTGCGCACCACGGCATCACGGCTGGCGGTAACGTTGGCGGGCTGGCTCCTGTCCACAAGCTCTGGCGCGGGGTCGCCCTCGGCCACCTCTACCGTCGCCCGCACCCCCCGTACCCGGATGGACGCAAACGACACCTGTGGGAAGCGCAGCATGAGTCTGGTCTCGGTCTCCGGCAGGTTGAGCGTCCACTTGCCCACACCGGGGCAAACACCCTGCTCGGCCAGGAAGGTCTCAATCTGCCCGGCCAGTGCGGGGTCGGCACTGCCAACGACCCGCACCTGCAGCACATAAGCGTTGACCAACACCAGCGCCACCAAGCACAGCAATAAACCGGCCACAAAGGCCACGCGCCGCCGCGCCCGGCCAAGCACCACCGGCAGGCCCCACTGGCCCAGGAGCTTGACGCGAAGCGGCTCCCTCTCAGCCATGGCGCAAAGCCGCACATACCCTCTCCAGGTCGTCTTCGCCGTCAGTTTGCTGTAGGAAAGCCGGCGAACATGATCGAGCGGAATACCGGCGGAAACGGCGCGATTGACCAGCGCCAACAGCTTCAGCCCTTCCAGTTGGATTGTAACACACCCGGCGATCAATTGCCATATCCACGCCATCATGGAGCCACCGTCCCTCCCTGCCACGTGAGGGACCGGATGCGGCCGGTGATGAGGATGTCATCGCGGTTCATCGCCCGCACCAGCAGGTTCTCCCCGGCAATCTCCACCGTGCCCATGCTGCATTCCACGCGTATCTTCCGGCCATCGTATTCCCGCAGGCTGACGTGGTTCTCTACCACCAGGCGCTCGTCACCGGTCAGGTGCAGCACCGGCAGGTTCAGCGCCACGTCCCGCTGCAAATCCAGCGCCCCGGCCACCACTCTTCGGATGCCCATGCTTCGCCCCCGTCGTTCGTCTTGGCTATGTGTATGTGCACACGGGCCTGAAAATGTGGCAGAGGCCACCTGTGCTAACGCGATGTCTGTGTGCACACGGGCAAGGGTGGAGGGATTGCAAGGGAAAGCTACCCTGCAAACGAAAAGCCCGATCCTTGCGGATCGGGCCATACATCAAAACTTCTTGGTTTTTCTTCTGGCAGCCTGTTCTTTCTTCTTGCGGCGCACGCTGGGCTTCTCATAGTGCTCCCTCTTGCGCACCTCAGCCAGAACGCCAGCACGCTGGCATTTCCGCTTAAAACGCTTCAGAGCGTTCTCCAGGGATTCGTTTTCCCCCACGCGAATTTCAGACACAACCACTACCCCCCTTCGCTCTGAAGGTAAACGCAGCTTGCACCATCAACGGCAAATACTGGCAAACCATAAACCTGCCAGCACCAACATGGTTGTGCGCAAGCATGGCTCAATTATACCGTCAGCATTGGCCACTGTCAATATGAAATCCCCCCGGGAAGGCCGCAACGACGTGGGTCAGTCGTTCCGGCACTTTCCTCTTATGCCAGTTTTTGCAGCTTCAGCGCCTGGCGCAGTGCGCGCAGCACGGGCACCGCCACCGCACCGCCCAAAAGCGCCGTGACAAGCTGGGGCCAGCTGAACGAAAGCGACAGCGCCGCGGTCATGGCCTTGGCTTTTTCCGCAGGCAGACCCATGCCCGGCAGCATCACCCCCACAAAGAGCAGCACGATGAGCCCATAGAGCGCAATGGTCTTGAGCACCGAAGCCACCGCCACGCCCGTCCACAGGCGGCCCTGGGTGTTGGCACCCCGCTCCACCAGGGCAAAAGCCACGACCAAAACGATGTTGCCAGCCGCCACAAACGGGATGAGCACCGGCAGCGCCAGATGGCCCTGCAGGAAAGCAACAACCGGCGTCAGCAGCCCCACCGCCGTGCCGCCGTACCAGCCGACGGTGCCCGCCGCCACAAAAAGCGTCAGATTCACGAGCGACCCAATGACGATGGTGGCCGCCAGCCCCGTGCCAATGAGCAGCCGCAGGTTCTGAAAGAGTACGGCAATGGCCAGCAGCAGGGCCGTGCGCACAAGGAATTGCAGTGGCGTGTTGTTCTTCATATCAAAACTCCTCCTCTATGGATACCTTCCCAATGTTACAACGGGGCCAGCATACTGCGGACAGTGACGCTGGCAATGGCACCGAGTTTGCCCGTCAACGCGCCGATTTCGTCATTGGTGCCATCCACGATGACCGAAATGACGCTGAGCCCCCGTTCCCGGTAGGGCACACCCACCCGCGCCACAATGATGTGGCCGTAGTCGGACAGCACACGGTTGACCTGCTGGGCGGCCTCGTCCCGCTCCCGCACAAAGATGCCGATCATTCCAATTCGCTTCTGCATGTGCCCTCCTTGCCAAAAAAGACGACAAAAACGCCCTCCCGACGGACGGGAAGGCGTAGCACACATACTCCATTAACGGCGGCTCGGCGATACCTTGCGGCGTCGCGGTTGTCCCGTGTTCCTTCGCGTCCCTCCCCCGCAGGCAACCCCTTGGTGGTCAGGCTCTTGTGAAAAGAATATCAATTCTCTCGTCCGTTGTCAAGGGTCAGCTTATCGGCCACCATGGCAATGAACTCGCTGTTGGAGGGTTTGCCCTTGTTTTCATCCAGGGAATAGCCGAAGAATTCCTCCATCGTCTCCACTCGGCAACGATCCCACGCATTCTCAATGGCGTTGCGGATGGCTCGCTCCACCCGGCTGGGCGTGGTGTCAAACTCCTGCGCCACCGCCGGATAGATGTGGTAGGTGATGCGCTCCAGCATGCCACGATCCTGCGCCACACATAGGATCGCATACTTGAGATACTGATACCCCCGTAGGTGGGGCGCAACGGCCAGCCGGTGCAGTAATTCCCCCACGCGCCGCTCCAGCTTTTCGTGGTGCTGCAGCCGGTCCCGGTCGTTGAGGGTCTCACGGGTCTCGCCCATCAGCAGTCGTAGACGCTTCACAAAGAGGTCGAGGTCAAAGGGTTTGACAAAAAAGGCGTCCGCCCCCAGCTCCAAAGACTGGCGGGTGATATAATCCTTGCCAAGGGCAGAAAAAATGACGACCTTGGGCCGGGTGGGGAACTCCAGTAACCGCTCCTGCACCCCCAGACCGTCCACTTTGGGCATGATGAGATCCAGCACCACAATGTCGGGGCGAAGGGTCTCAATCGCCGTCAGCGCCTCAGCTCCATCCCGCGCGATGGCGACCACCTCAAACCCATCCTCCTGGTTGATGCGTTCCGCCAGCATCTCCAGGAAGGGCGTGTTGTCGTCGGCAACCAACACCGTCCATGGTCGCAACCGTCTCACTCCCCCACGCATGCCAACATGCCGCCGAATCGGCGGCATAAGAAAGGCATATCTTTATTATTCTATCAAAACAAATTCATCATACCCTACTCTTTATCGCTTTGCAACATCCATTCGATGAAGATGCCGTGGCCCTTGGTGGGGTCGCTAATGAACACATGGGTGATGGCCCCCACGATGCACCCATCCTGCAAAATGGGGCTGCCGCTCATGCCCTGCACGATACCGCCGGTCTTTTGCAGCAGCTCCGGGTCTGTAATCTGCACCACCATGCCCTTGGCCGCGGGGCTGGATTGGCGCGTGACCTTGATGATTTCGCAGTCGTACTCCTTGACCCCCTCATCGTCCACCGTTGTCAGGATGGTGGCGTGGCCGGTGTGCACGGCACTCTGGCTGCCGACAGGGATGGGGGTGGTGTACAGCTGGTTCTCCACCGGGGCATAGGTTTCCCCATAGATGCCAAACTGGGTGTTGCGGTCAATGCGGCCGATGCCCGTGCCGTTGCCGGTGAACAGCCCGTGCAACTCCCCCGGGGAACCGCGTTCCCCGATTTTCACATCAATGATGCGGGAGTTGACGATCTCTCCGTCTTTCACCGAGAGGGTCGTGCCGGTATCCACGTCGGTGATGGGGTGCCCCAACGCGCCAAAGGTGCCGTCGGACGGGTTGTAGAACGTGAGAGTGCCCACACCGGCAGTGCTGTCACGAATCCAGATGCCCAGACGCAGCTGCCCGTCCTGCTGGTCACGCACGGCGCTGATGGCAAGGGATACCGCGTTTCCACCCCGCAGCACCTGCAGGTGCAATGGGCTCTGGCCGTACTCGGCCACCACCTCAGCCAGTTGGGCGCTGTTCTCGATCTCAATGTCGTTGATGGCCACAATGACGTCTCCCGGACGCAGATCCGCCTCCTTGGCGGGGTTTACTGCCTCGCCATTAGCGGTCACGATGTCGGAACGCCCCACGACCAACGTGCCCTGGGTGTAGAGCGACACGCCGATGGACTGCCCGCCGGGCACCAGTGTCTGCTGGGGCACCACGGTCACGCTGATGCGTTTCAGGGGAATCTTTCCAAAGAGCGACAGCTCCAACGTAGAGGTGCCCACCGACTGGGGATCCAACTCCACCGTGCTGCCATTCTGCCACACGCGGGTGGTCTCAAGTGTCTCGCCCTCCACCCGAAGCACGTCGGCGTCGCTGGCCAGCAGGGGCACTGGCAAGCCGATGTTGAGTTGCTGCACCTGCCCCTGCAGGAGGTTGAGCTGATCGGGCAATTGGAAGAAACTGCGTACCGGCGGCGAATAGTTGAGTGCCAGCACCAGGCCGCACAGCACATAGCCCACCACGCATTTGATTTGCTTGCCTATCCCGACCGGTTTCGACATCACTCACTGCTCCCACTCGTCGCTCGACGCGCTTTTTGTCGGTCTAGTGTTTGATGGTCGACGCGGCGGCATACGGCGGCCGTCGGTGGCAAATTGTCACTCAACTGCTAACGCGTCTGCTGGCAGGGTATGAGAAATATGGGCGTTGTGCCAAAGATTGGCAACAAAAAAGAGCCGTTGAAACGGCTCATAATTGACGGGTTAGCAGTTGTGTCGGCCATAGGAACAGCCAGCAGCGATGGAAGCGGCCCTACAGCCCGGCTTTGAACTTCTCGCTCCAGGCGAGCATTTCGCTGGCGTGCTGTCGGCTCAGCGAGCTCACGTCGCCGCCCACCAGCCGGCCGATTTCCTCCACGCGCCGTGCGGTATCCAGCGGCTGCACACGGGTTGTGGTATGCTGGCCGTCGGTGGATTTCTCAATGAAGAAATGCTGGCTGCCCATGGCCGCGATCTGTGCGGTGTGGGTGACGCACAGCACCTGGTGCGTGAGGCCGATATGGGCTAGTTTCTCGGCCACCACGCGGGACATGTTGCCGCTGATGCCAGTGTCAATCTCATCAAAGATCAGGGTGGGGATGCTGTCGCTGTCGGCGGCGATATTCTTAAGCGCCAGCATGATACGGCTCATCTCACCGCCGGAGGCGATCTTCGCCAGGGGTTTCAGAGGTTCGCCGGGGTTGGGGCTTAAGAGGAACCGTAGCCGGTCGCTGCCCTTGGGGCCGGCCAGCTCCGCCACCGTGCCGGGGCGCTCCTCAAACTCCACGGTGAAGCGGGCATGCTCCATGCCAAGGTCTCCCAACTGGCCCACCACCGCCTGCGCAAAGCGGGCAGCCGCCGCCCGGCGCAGGGTGGTCAGTGCCTGGCAGGCAGCCGTCAGCTCCCGCTCCAGCGCGTCGCGCTCGGCGGTCAGCTGTTGCAGGCGCTCGTCGGCGTTTTCCAGGTCAGCGAGCTCCTGCTCCATCGCCCGGCCCGTCTCCAGGATACCGGGGATATCGGCGCCGTACTTGCGCTTGAGCTGGCGAATGAGATCCAGCCGCTCCTCCAGCTCGTTGAGGTCATCCTCATCAAACTCGAAGCTGCCGGTGAGACCGCGAAGCTCGCCGGAGATGTCCTCCAACTCCAGCATGGCTTGCTCCAGCCGGGTCTTCAGCGCGGCGAATTGCTCGCCGTATCCCTCAATGCGGGCAAGCTCATGCAGGGCGACGCCCACGCTATCCACCGCCGAACGGCCCCGTTCCCCGCCGTCGTAGAGGCGGTCGTAGGCCTCCCGCACGGCGGCGGCAATGGTCTCGGCGTTCTGCAGCATCTGCAGTTGGGCGGCGAGCTCCTCTTCCTCCCCCGGTGTGAGCTTGGCGCTTTGAACTTCCTTGATCTGATAACGCAGGATGTCGGCGCGGCGTGCGCGATCCCGCTCGTTGCCATAGAGACGCTCAATCTCCCCCCGCAGGGCGTGGACGCGGTGGTACACGTCGGCCACGACGGCGCGGCGGGCCAACAGTTCCTCCCCGCCGAACCCATCCAGCAGCTCCAAGTGGTTGGCTTCGTTGAGCAGCGACTGGTGCTCGTGCTGGCCGTGGATGTCGATGAGCAGGCCCGTCAGCTGGCGCAGCTGGGCCACTGTGGCCAGCGCCCCATTGACGCGGCAGAGGTTGCGCCCGGCGGTGTTGATCTGCCGGCTGATGACCAAGAGGTCGTCGTCGCCCTCCAACCCCATGTCGATGAGAAGCGCGCGCACCGGCTCGTTGCCGGTGATGTCGAAGGCCATCTCCACCCGGGCCTCGCCGCTTCCGGTCTGGATGAGCTCACGGTCGCCCCGGGCCCCCAGTGCCAGGTTGATGGAGTCGATGACGATGGATTTGCCCGCGCCGGTCTCGCCGGTCAGCACGTTGAGACCGGGGCCGAACTCCAGCTCCACCGATTCGATGAGCGCAATATGACGGATGCGCAATTGTACCAGCATATGGAACCTCTTCTCGTGTGGAAGGGTGTTACTTGACCAGCGTACGCAGGCGGTCGGTCACCTCGGCGGCCGAGTACCCCTGGCGCACAATGGCCATGAGCGTGTTGTCCCCGGCAATGGTGCCCAGAATCTCCGGCAAGCGCATGGTGTCCACGGCCTCGGCGGCGGCGTTGGCGCTGCCGCTCAACGTGCGGATGAGAATGATGTTCTCCGAATAGTCGATGCCCAGCACCGTGTCGGCAAACACCCGGCTCAAGCGGGTAGACATGCCGCCGCCCTGCTCGGCCACGGCGGCGTAGCGGCTGCGGCCGGTCTCGTCGGCCACCTTGACGAGCTTCATCTCCTTGATGTCGCGGGACACGGTGGCTTGGGTCACGTCCTCCCCCATGTCCTTCAGGCGCTGTGCCAGTTCCTCCTGGGTGTAGATGTCCTCCCGGGAGATGAGTTCCATGATTCGCATGTGTCGTTTGTTCTTCATGAGTCAACCTCCCCGTGTCAGCTGTTCCATTCGGTGAACTTATCGCGCAGCAGGCCGTAGAAATCCCGCTGACCCAAGCGTATGAACCTGGCGTCCCGCCCGGCGCGGGAAACCTCGATGCGCCAACCCTCCCGCACGCGGATGCTCTCCTCCCCGTCGGCGCTCAGGCGCACCTCCCGGGTGGGGCCGTCGGTGCGCAGCACCACCGTTTCCTCCGCACTGATGACGACGGGCACCGCCCGCAGCGAGTGGGCGCAGACAGGCGTGATGAGCATACAGGGCACATCCGGCGACACCACCGGCCCACCGGCCGACAGCGAATACCCGGTGGAACCGGTGGGGCTGGCCACCAGCACCCCATCGGCGGCATACCGCCCCACCACCCGGCCGCGGATGCGAACCTCCAGATGCACCAGACGTGCCACGGTACCTGAGGCATACATGTCGTTCAAGGCCAGCGTGCGGCAGCGCTCCACCCCGGTCTCGTCAAACACGACGGCCTGCAGCATCAGGCGCCGCTCCACCGTGTAGCGGCCGGCAGCGGCACAGCGGAGCGCCTCATCGAGGTCGCCCACCTCCACCTCGGTCAGGAACCCCTTGCGCCCCAGGTTGATGCCCAGCACCGGGGACGCCTCGGCAGCCTCCCGCGCGGCGGCGAGGATCGTGCCGTCGCCCCCCAGCGTCACGATGAAATCACAGGCGTAAAGCTCGGGCAGCAGGGCGGTCTGCACCCCCTCAGGCAGGGCGGCGCAAGCCTCCGGCAGGGCGCAGACGGTGACGCCGGCGTCCATGAGCACGCCAACGGCCCGGCGGCTGACCTCGTACCCCTGGTCCTTCATGGGATTGGTGATGATTGCGGCTCTCACAGCTCCGGCTCCCATCCTCTTCCAATCATTTGTGTCTTTATACATTATACGGTGAAAAATGAATAAAAACAATGGAAAGCTGCATAAAGAAAGCCCGGCGGCTGGGGCCGTCGGGCTTTCGCGTCTGCCGCTGTTGCGACAGTCGCGATTCAAACAGCTTGGTCTCGCTATAGCCAGATCGGTCGCCGTACATGTCGCCGACCGATCACAAATAGCAGCTCTCATGCGGGCTTCTAAGGCGTCGCGCCTTCGGGCGGGGTTTTCTCCTCTGCTCGCACTGACCCTGGCTTTCCTCCCGCCGAATGAATCGGCGGGAGGTTCATACTCCATTGCCCGTTCTGGGGGGATAGACACTCTGCACCCGACGGCTGGGGCCGTCGGGCGATGAAGGGCTTATGGGGTGTCACATCAAGAATCGGTCGATCTCGTCGATGGTGACGCCCTTGTGCAGCAGCAGGTTGAGGCCGATGGAGATGGTGCGTGCCACGTCATCCACCAGCGCGTCGATCTCCTTGGGCGTCACAATGAGCTCGCCCAGGTTCTCGGTCACGACCTGCTGTATCATTTTCTCGGCACGATCGCCCGCTACAGGGCCGTCCATGAGCTCGATGATGTCCCGGGCAATGGTACCGGCGTAGACGACCAGCGGCACGCCGATGGAGATGACCGGCACGCCCAGCGTTCGGCTGTTGAGTTCCATCCGGTGGTTGCCCACTCCCGAGCCGGGGCTGATGCCCGCATCGCTGATCTGAATGGTGGTGCCCAGCCTGCCCGTGCTGCGGGAGGCCAGCGCGTCAATGGCCACGACGGCCACGGGCTTCACCTTGTCCACCACGCCCAGTATGATTTCGCCCGTCTCAATGCCGGTGATGCCCAACACCCCCGGTGAGAGCGCGCAGACCGACCGCACCCGTTCGTCCACCTTGTCGGGGATGAGCTCCAGAAGATGGCGGGTCACCATCATCTTGGATACGACCCGCGGGCCCAGCGCGTCGGGCGTGATGTTCCAGTTGCCCAGGCCAATGATGAGCACCGTATCCCGGCCTTTGAGCGCGGGGAGCATGGGTTCCATCTCCCGCGCCATGCGGCGGCTGACCCGCTCGGAGAGCTCGGGGTCACGGTTTTTGAGGTCCGCCGCGTCGATGTTGACGTAGAGACCCGGCGGCTTGCCGATGGCCCTCGCGCCGTCATCATTGAGCACCCGCACCGTCGTCACGGCAATCTGCCTGTCCTCATTGTGAACGATCGACTCCACACCCGGAATCGATGCTCCCTGCAGTTGGCTGGCCTCGGCGGCCAGGTCGGTTCGCACGCTTCTCATTCGTCACCCATCCTTAAGCGCAGGCAAACGCCCGTCACTGGGTATAGCAATGCCCCGATTTTCACAGTTTTATAAGGAAGCAACCGTCGTTTTTCGCGCGTATCTCCCGGTCTTTCGCGCCCTTGACCACGCTGCCACATTCCGTCAATGGCCCGCGGTCTTATACAACAGGCCCGCATGTGTTATAATATGTGTACAGATTGAACGAGGAGATGTTTCATGCCACAGATCCACCGACGCCGCTCGGTACAGCAGCGGCGTTCTGCGGGAATCACATATGGAAACAACCTGCCGGCTCTGCGTCCGCGCCGGGGGCTGATGGCCATGGGCGGGCGCAGGGTTCCCCGCCGCACGTTGCTGGCGGGCACGGTGGCCGTCGTCGTGGTGGGGCTGCTCATCACCGGCGGGGTGTTGCTTGCGCGCAATGGCAGCCTGCCCAGCGGCGCACAGGCCGCCGCGGTTGTCATTCGCGCCACCGATAAGTTTGAAAGCCTGGCCCCCCGCGCCACCCCGCTGGCCGTGCCCGCCGTGACGCCTGAGGTGTTCCCTTACCGCGACATCAGCTTTGGCACCAAGAACGTGCAGTTCACCGACCGGCAGATCAACATTCCGTCCATCGCCGGCAAAGAGCTGCTGTTCTCTTCCGGCACCGGCAGTCTGGATTCCGGCTCAGTGCTCAAGAACCTCTACCTCTACAACCTGAATACCGACGAAGAGGAGAAGGTCGCCACCGCCAAGATGAAGAAGGGCGAAATCTACGAGACGGTGCTCAACGAGGACTGGATCGTATGGGTGGAGACCGACCACCACACCTACAACTACATCTATGTGAAGGACCGCCGCAAGGGCAAGGACGGCAAGGTCTCAAAGCTCAAAAACTGCAAAAACGGCGTGCCGAAGCTCAAGCTCGACGGCAACACCCTCATCTGGATGGAACACGTGGACAAGAAGACAGACAAGCTCTACATGATGGACCTGGACACCCAGGAGAACATGGAGCTTTTCACCTTTGACGACGTGGCGACCTATGGCGTGTCCTCCCCCACCATCTACAGTGATACCGTCGTGTGGGCCGGGCCGGACTCCAAACAGACCTCCGCCCAGGCCAAGGAGAATGGCGAGCACAGCACGATCTTCACGGTAAAGCTCGGAGAGAACGCCATCGGCACCGATGGCAAACTGAACACCAAGTCCTTCTCCCCCGGTACCTACGTGCACGAGCCGCTCTACAACGGTCAGGTGTTCGTGTGGATCGACGGCAACAAGTCACCCAACTCTAAGCTCTATCTGAGCGAGCCCAACGGCACGCCCAAGATCATTGCTGAGGGCGTGACGACCTATGGCCTGGGCGACGGCGTGGTGGTGTTCGGCCAATCCCAGCAGATCTGGGCCTACGTGATTGACACGGGAGAAATCTGCCGGTTGACCGGCAGCAACGAACGGGGCATGCTGCCCTGCGTCAACGGGCGCACCGCCGTGTGGTACAACCTCTCCAGCGACAGCAGCAAAGACGCGTTGAAGTACAAGATACTGACCGACGAGGATTTGGGTCTCACCGGTTCCACCGCTGCGGCGACGGCCACCGCCTCCCCGAAGGCATCGGCCACGGCTGCCGCGTCGGCTGCTGCCACCAAGACCCCAGCGACAACCCCGTCGCCGGCGGCCACCAAGTCCCCGGAGTCCACGGCCAAATGAGCAGCGCAAAGACGGTCTTCCTGTGCAGCGAGTGCGGGGCAGAGAGCCGAAAATGGGTGGGCCGCTGCCCTGGTTGCGGCGCGTGGAACACCATGATGGAAGAGGTGGCCGAAAAGGCTCCCTCCGCCGCCCCGGTCGCCCCGCTAGCCGGGGCTGACCCGCTCCCCCTGCCCGATGTACCCATGGAGGACTTCCACCGCACCATGACCGGCTTTGGCGAGCTCGATCGGGTGCTGGGCGGCGGGCTGGTGCAGGGCTCCCTGGTGCTGGTGGGCGGCGACCCAGGCATCGGCAAGTCCACCCTGTTGCTGCAGGCCACCGAGTACATCGCCCAGCAGGGGCAGCTTGTGCTCTATGTCTCCGGCGAGGAGTCGCTGCGGCAGATCGCCCTGCGGGCACGGCGTTTGGGCGCCAGCAGCCGCAATCTGCGTCTGTTGGCCGAAACAAGCGTGGAACGCATCCTGTTGCAGATTGACCGGGTGCAGCCCGCCGTCATCGTCATCGACTCCATCCAGACCATGTACCGCACCGGCATGAGCTCCTCGGCCGGCTCGGTCACCCAGGTGCGGGAGTCGGCCGCCAGCTTCATGCAGCTGGCCAAAGAACGGGGCATCCCGGTGCTGCTGGTGGGCCACGTCACCAAGGCGGGCACGCTGGCCGGCCCCCGGGTGCTGGAGCACATGGTGGACACGGTGCTGAGCTTTGAGGGCGACAACATGCACGCCTACCGGATGCTGCGCGCCGTCAAAAACCGCTACGGCTCCACTAACGAGATCGGCCTTTTTGAGATGCAGGAGGCCGGCATGGTCGAGATCACCAATCCCTCCGAGCTTCTGCTGAGCGAGCGGGCCAACAGCGCCGGCTCCATCGTGGTGGCCAGCGTGGAGGGCACCCGCCCGGTGCTGGTGGAGCTGCAGGCGCTGGTCAGCAGCACGTCCTTTGGCACACCGCGGCGCATGGCCACTGGCGTTGACTACAACCGGATGGCATTGCTCATCGCCGTGCTGGAGAAGCGGGCGGGCCTGCGGCTCTACGACCAGGACGCCTACGTCAATGTGGCCGGCGGGCTGAAGCTGGACGAACCGGCCATCGACTTGGGCATCGCGCTGGCGCTGGCCTCCAGCCTGCGGGGCCATGCCCTGCCCGACGGCGTCGCCGTCTTTGGCGAGGTGGGCCTGACCGGCGAGGTACGCCCGGTGGGCCGGGCCGACCTGCGGGTGGCCGAGTGTGTCAAGTCCGGCTTCACCACCATCGTTCTGCCCCGGCGCAACCTCAAGGGGCTCGCCACCCCCGACGGCATCGAGCTCGTTGGGGTGGACACCGTCTCCATGGCTCTGGGCCTGCTGGCCTGAACACCCAAACACAAACACAGGAGGGACACCATGCCTCTTTACTATTCCACCTTCGCCTCGGGGTTTGAACCCGCCATCGATGGCCTCATACAGCGCGACCTGCCCGGCACCCAGGTGATGCGGGTGCTGGAGGGCGCGGTGGAGTACCGCCGCAGCGGCGCGCCCATCAAACAATTCCCCCGCTGGTTTAATAACTCGTTCCTGTGCCTGACGACCTTCCCCCGGGCCAACCGCGACCCGCTGCAGGAGATGGTGCGCCTGGCTACCCAGCGCGGGGTGGATAGCGAAACGCTGATGGCCCATCTGCCAGCCAAGGCCACCGGCTTCCGTGCCATGTTCATGATTGAGGGCACCCTGGCCCACGCTGGCCTCAAGACCATGGCCAAGGCCGAGGAGTTTCTGACCCTGTCCTCGGGCCTCACGCCCGAGCGGGCTCGGCCGGATGTGGAGTTCTGGTTCCTCTACCGGCGGGAGGGCATCGGTTTCCTGCTGATGCGCCTGACCCAGCACAAGGACACAGCAAAGGAGCTGAACCCCGGCGAACTGCGCCCGGACATCGCGCACATGCTGTGCCGCCTTTCCAACCCCAAGCCAACCGACTCGTTCCTCGATCCCTTTGCCGGCTATGGCGGCATCGTGAAGGCGCGGCTGGCTGCTCCAGCCGCCTCCATCGTGGCGGGGGACATCCGCCCGACGGCCCAGCTGCAGGCTCTGGCCAGCGGTACGACCCGGGTACTCGCCATGGACGCGCGTGAAATGGGCGACAAGGTACCCTCCGGCAGTGTGGACGTCATCGTGACCGACCCGCCGTGGGGGCAGTTTGAGCCGCTGGAGAACCCCGGTGCCTTCTATGGCCGGTTCTTTGCCGAGGCACGCCGGGTGCTGCGCCGCGATGGCCGCCTGGTGCTGCTCACGGCCCTTAAGAAGGAAGCCGAGAACGCCCTCAAGCTGGGGTTTGCCATCGACGAGCGGCTGGATGTGCTGGTCAGCGGCAAAAAGGCGTCTGTCTTTGTTTGTCGAAATGTCAAATAAAGTTCACAATCCCTCTGGACCGCCATGCTATAATGAGGAAACCTGAGCATACCGACCGAGGAGGATGCTATGCGAAAGATACTGAGGGTCATCTTGACCCTGATCGGCGCGTCGGTGGGCGCAGCGCTGGTCGCCTTTGCCCTGCACGCGCTCACCGAGCTCAACGTTGTGACCGACAGCCACCCGCTGCCCTTCTGGCTCATCCTGCTCTCATACATTCTGTTTTCTCTGACGGGTGCGGTGTCGTTCTTCCTACTCTCCCCCATGGTCACCCGGCTCTTTGACCGCACGGAGGAGTTCCTGCGCACGCGGCCCATGGCCGACATCTTGGCGGGGTTGCTGGGTCTCATCGTGGGGCTCGTCATCGCCTTCCTGCTGGGGCAGCTCATCACGCTCATCCCCTTCCAGTGGCTGGCGGTGACGCTCTCCATCTTGGTCTATGTGGTGCTGGGCTACTATGGCATGACGCTGGCCGTCCACCGGCGGGAGGAATTCAACCTGCTGGCGCTGCTGCGCCGCACTGCCGGCCGTGACGGCAAAGGGCCCATGGCTGGCGGTGACGGTGAGGAACTGTCGCGCAAGCTGCTGGACACTTCGGTCATCATCGACGGCCGGGTCTATGAGATCTGCAAGGCCGGGTTCCTGGAGGGCCGCCTCATTGTGCCGGGCTTCGTGCTCGATGAACTGCGGGCGGTGTCCGACTCCGAAGACGACCTGAAACGCTCCCGCGGACGCCGGGGGCTCGACATCCTGGCGCGGCTGCAAAACGAGCTGGCCCGCCCCGTAGAGGTAATGAGCCGCGACTACCCCGAGCTGGCCGACGTGGACAGCAAGCTGCTGAAGATGGCCGCTGAGATCGGCGCGAAGGTCATCACCAACGACTACAACCTCAACAAGGTTGCCAAGGTGCAGAACATCAGCGTGCTCAACATCAACGAACTCTCCAACGCCGTCAAGCCCATCGCCCTGCCTGGGGAGTACATGTCCGTCAAGATCGTCAAACCCGGCAAGGAACAGGGACAGGGCGTCGCCTACCTGGAGGATGGTACGATGATCGTGGTGGAGGGCGGCTCCCGCTACATCGACGAGGCCGTGCAGATCACCGTGACGAGCTCCCTGCAGACCTCCGCCGGGCGAATGATCTTCGGCAAGATGGTGTAGCAACAGCGCGCGTAGAAACGACCGGAACACTGACAAAACACGCCGAATGCAAATATCCGCATTCGGCGTGTTACATTTATCTTGGTTTAGTATTGTGCAGTGCTTTCAATGGATGTGTTGCCCTTGCCGTAGAAATAAGGCCCACAATACTCCTCATGCGTGTGGCAATACGTCCAGCGGAAGGCGCCATCAAACACAAGAATATCATCGAATTGATTGATGAACTCCGGAGAGAGAAAATTGGCACTGCCGATCCTGTATGCGATGCGCTCAAAGTTGAGCAAGACATAACAGTCATCCTTCTCCGTTTCAGCATCAGAACTCACCTCAAATGCACTTCATGTGATTGCTCACAGAATCGTCCCGCCGCCCAGGCACAGGTCGCCCTGGTAGAAAACCGCCGTCTGCCCCGGCGTCACCGCGCGCTGGGGCTCGCGGAAGGTGAGAAGCGCCACATCACCGTCGAGCTCCACGTGCACGGCTTGGTCGGGTTGACGGTAGCGCACCTTGGCAGCGCCGTCAAAGGACGACGCAGGCGGGGCACCCGCAATGAAGCTGAGGTCCCCCACGCGGCAGGTGGCAGTGTAAAGCAGGGGGCTATCTCCCTGCTGCACCACCAAGGTGTTGGTGGCAAGCTCCTTGGCCACCACAAACCAACGCTCCCCTGTGCCCCGCCCGCCGATGCCAAGGCCCTTGCGCTGCCCCAGCGTGTAGTACATGAGCCCGTCGTGATGGCCGATGACCTCGCCCGCGGGAGTGACCATGGGCCCGGGCTGGGCCGGCAGATACCGCTGCAGAAACTCCTTAAAGCGCCGCTCGCCGATGAAGCAGATGCCGGTGGAATCCTTTTTCTCCGCCACCGGGAGCTGCAGCCGCGCGGCAATGGCACGCACCTCGGGCTTGGTCAGCTCCCCCAGCGGGAAGCGGGCCGCGCCCAGTGCCTCCTGCCCCAGCAGGCACAGGAAGTAGGACTGGTCCTTGTTGCCATCCACGGCCTTCCGCAGTTCATAGCCCTGTTCCCCCTGGGTGATGCGGGCATAATGGCCGGTCGCCAGCACGTCGGCCCCCATCTTGTGGGCGAACTCCAGCAGTTCCTTGAATTTGATCTCCCGGTTGCAGAGCACATCGGGGTTGGGGGTGCGGCCCTGCCGGTATTCCTCCAGAAAATAGGCAAACACCCTGTCCCAGTATTGGCGGGTGAAATTGACGCTGTAATAGGGGATGTTCAGCCGGTCACAGCAGCGGCGCACGTCGTCGAAGTCGGCGGTGGCCGTGCACTCGCCGTCCTCCTCTTCCTCCCAATTGCGCATGAAGATGCCGATGACGTCGTGCCCCTGCTCTTTTAAGAGCCACGCCGCCACAGCCGAATCGACGCCGCCGGACATGCCGACCGCGATGAGCTTTGCCATGGTATCACTCTCCAGGAATCAGTATAGGCCGAAAGGATAGGTTTCTCAAGGGCGAAGGGTCAAACCGGCGGTGTGTCGTCGGCCAACAGGCGGTCAGCGGCCCGTTTCAGCATGCGTTCCAGTTGCCGGGCCGTGCGTTCGTAGTCCGCCGCGCCGCCGCCGTAGGGGTCGGCCACATCCTCGCCGGTGCCGATGTACTCCCCCAGCGACAGGATCCTGTCGGAATGCTGGGGCAGCCGCTGGCGCAGTGCCCGGGCATGCCGCTCGGTCATCGTGAGCACCACCGTCGAACTGGCCACCAGCCCCGCTTCCAGCCGTTTGGCCGGGCGGCCCGCAATGGTGAGCCCCCGCGCGGCCATCGCACCCACGGCGTGGCGAGAGGCGGTGTCGCCGGGCAACGCGTCCAGGCCGGCGGAGTCCACCACCACCCCGGTGACGCTACGCGCCGCGAGCTCCCGCCCCAACAAGGCCTGGGCCATGGGGCTGCGGCAGGTGTTGCCGGTGCACACCAGCAGGATTGTCGTTGTCATGGCTCCTCCTCCCCATGCACCACGCGGAACCCGGCGGCCCGCAGCAGCCGGTTCATCACTGCCAAGCCCAAGCCCGATGGCTCCAGTGCCTCGGCAAAGGCGTCGGTGCGACCATCGGCGTCCAGACGCCGCAGGGTCTCAAAGAGCGCGGCGGCCTGGTCGGCATCGTCCTGCCCCATGGAGTACACCGCGCGGCTGCCGTAGCGCCCGGCGTTGGCAGCTGCGGCCAGGATGGCCGGGTTGCCGCCGGTAGCCAGAACACTATCATAGAGCGCGCAGATGCGTCGCGTCCTGCCCTCCACTGAGCCGTCCACCACGGTCACCCGCGCCTGCGGGGCGTAGTGGCGATACTTCATACCCGGGGAGGCGGCCACCGCCCCCTCGGCCAACTGATGCAGCACGGCGTCGTCCACCCGCACCGCGCCTGCCACGGCCTCTATCTGCGCGGGGGTGACGCCACCGGGGCGCAGCACCACCGGCACCCCACCCTGAAAGCCCACCACCGTGGACTCCAACCCCACTGCGCAGGGGCCGCCATCCAGAATGAGCGGGATGCGCCCCTCCATGTCCTCCAGCACCGCCTGGGCGGTGGTGGGGCTGGGCCGCCCGCTGCGGTTGGCGCTGGGCGCGGCGATGGGAAACCCACAGGCTTCGATGAGCCGCCGGGCCCAGGGGTGGGCCGGGCACCGCACCCCGACCGTGGGCAGGCCCCCACGCGCCTCCAACGGCACAAGTTCTCGCGCTGGCAGCACCAGCGTCAGCGGGCCGGGCCAGAAGGCCTCCGCCAACGCGCGGGCCACCGGGGGCACCGTTTGCACCAGGGCATGGAGCCCCTCGGGGTCGGCCACGTGCTGGATGAGCGGGTTGTCCGCCGGCCGGCCCTTGGCGGCAAAGATGGCCAGCACCGCGTCGCGGTCGAGCCCATTGGCCCCCAGGCCGTACACCGTCTCCGTAGGAAAAGCCACCACCGCCCCGGCTTTGAGCAGGGCGGCGGCTTCGTCAATGGCTGTTTGGTTGACTGTCCATACTTTTGTCACACCGGAAAGCTCCCACTTGGTCTCATGGTCAGCCGCCGGACAGCATCGTCTCCATCTCCTCGAACTTCTCGTGGGTGATGAGGGCGTCCAGGTCGGTGTTGCGCAGGCGGGCGATGTAGGTCCACCGCCCGTAAGGGTACACCTCGTAGACCATGGTCAGGTTGATTATATAGGATTTGTGGCTGCGGAGGAACACATTTTTGTCCAGCCGCTCGTAAAGCTCGGCCAGGGTATCGCTGGTGACAATGCGCTTTCCGTCGGCCGTCACAATGACGGTGCTGCGCTCCTCCCGCTGGATGAGGACAATGGCGTCGGTGTCTACGAGCGAGATGCCGTCCTTGTGGCGCAGCATCAGCTTCTTGACGCCTTTGGCTGGCGAAGGCTGGACTGAGGGCTGCTGGGCCGGAATGGCGTGTTCGCCGCTCAGACGTTTCAGCTTCTCCAGCGTCTCCGTCACCCGCTCCACCTTGAAGGGCTTGATAAGGTAGTCAAAGGCGTAGACCTCAAAAGCCTCGCGCCAGTATTTCTCGTGGGCGGTGGCAAAGAGGATACGCACCAGTGGGTCGGTGTCGGCAATCTGCCGGGCACAATCGATGCCCGACACCTCGCCCATCTCCACATCCAGGAAAACGACCTGGGGGCGCTCGCGCTCAAAGAGCTCAAGCGCCTCCCGGCCGTTGGTGGCCTCGGCACATACGGCAAAGCCTTCGACCCGCTCGATGATCTTGCGAAGCACCAGACGCATGCCCGGCTCGTCGTCGGCAATCAGCACCCGGATCAGCGCCATTCCGCTCTCCTTCTGCCGCCGCGGCTCTGCAGCACCTCGGCCATCACCACGGCCTGGGCCATGCCCTCGGCGGTGGAAAGTGACTGGCCGATGCGCCAAGCGGTGGGCTGGTGGCGGCGGTTGAGGTTACGTTCATAGGCACGCTGGGTGTCGTAGGGTTGCTCCGCCACGCCCGTGCCCATGGGCTGAAGTTCCCGAAACGCTGACTGCCCAACCCTGACCGCAGCGTAGGACGGCAGCGGCGACAATGTCTGCGCGGCCGGTGCCACAGCGGCGGGGCCACCCTCGGTGTCGGATGGAAGGCCTTCCTCGTCGTCACTCTGGCGGGCTTGCTCAGCCATGCGGCTGTCGAGCTTTGGCCAGAGATCCTGCGGGGCATTGTCCCACTGGTAGGAGCGGGGCTGCGCATTGGGCACACGGCCCGAGAGCGTACGGGAGCGGTCCAGCGTGGGTTCCTTCTCGGGTTTTGTCTCGCCCTTCTTTCGCTTCTCCCGCCACTCAAGAAACTTGACAAGAAGGGGAAGCAGGACGACGATCAGTCCAATGTATTTCGTCATGGGGCACACTCCTGCCGCCCTGCCGGCTTCTCACCGGCAGGGCGTGCGGTCGTCACTTCGTGGGCGGCGGGGGGGTCTGCACCTTCTCAGCGGTCTTGCCACCCTCCCCCACCGAGGAGATGGCCTTGCGCATGGAGGTGTCGGCCACCAGGTTCTGCATGTTGTAGTAGTCCATCACGCCAAGCTTGCCATCGCGCAGGGCCTGAGCCATGGCCTTGGGCACCTCGGCCTCGGCCTCCACCACGCGGGCGCGCATCTCCTGCTCCAGGGCCACCATTTCCTGCTCCTGCGCCACGGCCATGGCGCGGCGCTGCTCGGCGCGGGCCTGGGCAATGCGCCGGTCGGCCTCGGCTTGGTCCATCTGCAGCTGAGCACCAATGTTGCGGCCCACATCCACGTCGGCGATGTCGATCGATAGAATTTCAAAGGCCGTGCCCGAATCGAGGCCCTTGTTGAGCACCGTGCGGGAGATCATGTCGGGGTTCTCCAGCACCTGTTTGTGGGAGTCAGCCGAACCGACGGTGGTGACGATGCCCTCGCCTACACGGGCGATGACCGTCTCCTCCCCCGCGCCGCCGACCAGGCGGTCGATGTTGGCGCGCACGGTCACCCGGGCCTTGGCGCGCAGCTCAATGCCGTCCTTGGCGATGGCGGCCACCACCGGGGTCTCAATGACCTTGGGATTGACGCTCATCTGCACGGCGGTCAACACATCACGGCCGGCCAGGTCGATGGCGCAGGCCTTCTCAAAGATCAGCGGGATGCCGGCGCGCTCAGCAGCAATCAGGGCATTGACAACGCGGTCCACGTTGCCGCCGGCCAGGTAGTGGGCCTCCAGCGAGCCGATGGTGACGTCCAGACCGGCCTTCTGGGCCTTGATCATGGGCTGGATGATACGAATGGGCGACACACGCCGCAGCTTCATGCCCAACAGGGAGAAGATATTCACCCGCAGGCCAGCTGCCAACGCGGTGATCCACAGCCCCACCGGTACCAGGTTGAAGAAGATCGCCAGTACAACAATAATGGCGACAATGATGATGAACAAACCGATGATCGGATCCATTCTTTCTCCTCCTCGTTCGTCAAACGTCCTTGAGTTCGGCACGCACCTCGCGCACCACAATGCGGCGGCCTTCCACCGCAGTAATCTCGATGGGGCGACCACGCTCCACCACCTGGCCGTCGGCCACCACATCCAGCCGCACGCCGTCAAACTCGCCGGTGCCGGCGGGCCGCAGCATGGAACTGGCCTGTCCGCGCCGCCCGATGAGGTAGCGCATGTCATCGGCGCTGAGGTACCCCTCCGAACGGCTTTGCTGGGCCTTCAGCACCAGAGGGGAGCGGTAGAGGCGACCCCTGGAGGCCGACAACACCGCCGCAACAAAGGCGACGACCAGCAGCACCAGGATGATGGCCAGCAGCAGCACCGCGTCCAGGAGCGATTTTGCGCCAAACACCATGCCCAACACCACCAGCAACAGGCCCGTCAGGCCCGGCGCATGAAAGCCGGGGGTAAAAATCTCAAAGATGAGCAACCCCACACCCACCAGCAAGAGGATCGCGGCCAGCGGGTTAATGTTTTGAAAAAGCAGCACCGTGTCCTGCCAGAGATGACTCATGACAGTCCCTCCTTTCCGATGATTCCAGTATAGGCGGTGTCTCCAATAAAAAAAGGGATGATGCACACAACATACAAAATGCCGCCCCAGTTGTCCGGCAAGGGCGACGAGGACGCGTCAGGCGTGTGCCACGCTGCCCAGCGGTACCGACCCGGTGAAGCGTGTCCAGGAGCCGTTGTGCACGGCTTGCACCGCGCCGCCATACTGGGCCAGCGTCTCATGCACGATGTGCAGGCCCAAGCCCTGGCCGTGGTCGCCCTTGGTGGTGAAGCCAGGCTCAAAGATGCGGTTGATGATGCCCTCGGCAATGGCGGGGCCGTTGTTCTCCACGGCGAAGTTGAAGGAACCCAACTCCTCCCACAGCAGCACGCGTACACAGGGATCGGTCGCGCCCTCCAGGGCGTCCAGCGCGTTGTCGATGATGTTGCCGAGGATACCGCAGAACTCCCAGGGCTCCATGGGCAGGTTGCTGACACGGGATCGAATGTCAAACTCCATCTTCACGTGGCGGTGTTCAGCGTCCATAGCCTTGGCTGCCAACAGAGCATTGACTGCGGCATTGTCGGTGCGCAGCAGCTTCGACACGCTCTGGATGTCCCGATACACCCGGTCCATGTAGGAGAGTGCCTCCTGGTTTTCGCCCAGCTCCAACAGGGAGTAGACGACCTGCAGGTGGTTCATGAAGTCGTGCCGCTGGGCGCGGAGCTTCCGGTTGAGCTCGTTGGCGCTGTCGAGCGTGGCCTCCATCTCAGCAAGGGCCCGCTCGGCGTTGAGGTACGCCAGCGCCCGGCGCATGACGATGTAGTTGGTAAAGAGGATGAGCACCAGCAGCAGGCAGAGCAGGAACGTCGTGGCCATGCGATTGTGGGCGAAGAACAGTAACGTCACCAAGGCGCAGACCAGAATCTGCGCCCAGCCGACGACCAGAAGAACGGTCACCGCCTTGCGGATGTTGATGACGGACAGTCGTTGGCCCGCCTTGGCCGGCGTCTGCTGCACGGTTGGCTACCTCTCGTAATCCAGAATGATGGTTTGTCCGTTGTATTGGCCGGGGGCAACCTCCAGCATGCTGGCATGGGCGCTCTCCGCCCCTGTCAGGCCCGCGAAGGGCTCCACCGTGGCGATGGGTGCGTTGCCCACGCCCGTCTGGAAGTGCATGGGGATGGTGAGTGCCGGCTGCAAAGCCCGCTGCACGGCTTGCGCCTCCCGGTGGTCGATGGTATAGTACCCGCCCACCGGCAGCAGCAGCACATCGGGCCGGGCCAGCGCCTGCTGCAGCGACGGCGTCAACGGGTGCCCCAGGTCGCCCAGGTGGCAGATGCGCAAACCGTCCACCTCCAACAGGAAGATGGTGTTGGGGCCGCGTTTGGCGCCGCCCACGTCGTCGTGGAAGCTGGCAAAGCCCTGGGCGCGCACGCCATGGGCCTCCTGGATGCCAACACCGCGCCACACAGCGGGGGTGCCCTCCACCCAATCCAGGCAGTTGTGGTCGTGGTGCTCGTGACTGATGGTGACCACATCCGCCCGCACCCGTCGGGGCGGGAACCCCATGTTGCCGTCGTAAGGGTCGCACAGGACCGTGGTGCCATTGGCAGCCTGCAACACAAAACAAGCCTGTCCCAGCCAAGTGATACGCATGATGCCCCTCCTATTGCAGCCGCTCGCTGCCCTTCCGCCGGTAGCTGATGGAGAGCAGGTTCTCGCCGATGTAGTTGCCACCCAGCTCGAGTTCATACTCCAGGTGGATCTCGCCGCTCTCCTCCTGCAGGTTCGTCTCCATAGCCAGGGGCAGCACGGCCATCTCCATGGCGCCTACCGGCGTCTGGTAGATGTTGTAACTCTTCTTGCCCTGGCTAAAGACCATGTGACTGGTCTGCGCCCCGCGGCGCAGCACCGAAACAATGTCACCCGAGACCATGACTGTGGTGGTGGAGTCCCCCAAGCCGGAGGTTTCACTCTCCTGGTATTCCAGGCAAACGGCGTCCTGCTGGTGGAAGTACCGCCCCTCGGTCACCATTTCCATCCGGTTCGTCTCCCCCGTCGGCATCTGCTGCTCGGCGGTGATATTGAGCATAA
Organism: Bacillota bacterium; assembly: GCA_023398815.1. Taxonomy (GTDB): domain Bacteria; phylum Bacillota; class Clostridia; order Christensenellales; family UMGS416; genus JAEYRA01. Next base: position 21,294 of record JAEWRW010000020.1, on the reverse strand, counting down.
TGTTGTTGTCCAAACGATCGTCTCCCCAAGGAACGGCGGCGACCCGCAGTTCCTCTATTTCATCCATTCATTCCTATCAAGTATAGCACAGGCGCACAAAAGCACCAACAGCCAAGTTCCACAAGGCCGGGGCTTCTGGTTTGTCAGCCCTGCCCGTCCACAACAAAAAACGGGTCGGCAAAGCCGGCCCAGCAGATTGTCAAAAAAGCCGATACAGGACGAAAGAAAGAGAACCGAGCGCCGGTTTATCCGGCGGGAGGGAACAATCGAAGGCGTGAATACCACAGCAAAAACTCACCCGAAGGCGAAATGCATTTCCCCAAAACCCCCGGATGAGTGCTAACTTTTGATATCGTTCGTCTATATGTGCGGCGAACGATACGACGAAATGGAAACAAGCACTCTGAATCGCGGCTGTCGCAGCAGCGGCAGACGCGACACATTCTGCCCCTCAGCGTTTGAAGTTTTCCTGCACGATGTAGACCTTGACGTTGCGGCGGCGTCCCCATTTGATGCACTGCTTCTCGGTGTTCATGAACACGTCGCCGATGCGCACGCCGTTGTCGGTGTCCACGCCGGTGTCTTCCGCCACGCAGTAGCCATAGCCGGTGACATACAGCAGCGTGCCATAGGGGAGGAAGCCGGGATCAACGGCAATGGTGCCGGGTTTTTCCAGCGTGCGGGTATACTGGGGCCAATTGCCGGTGGCCGTCTTCCGCCCGGTGTGGGTGTAGGCGGTGATCGTCATCTTTACAGTGCTCAGGAAGCTACTGGGGATGGAAGGTATCTTCAAATCCTCGTCTTCCACGTCGTCATAGACCGAATCGTTGGGCGGCTTGGTCTTGGTTGGCGACTTGGTGGAGGTCGGTGTCTTGGTGCTGTCCGGCTTCTTGGTGGAGCCGGGCGATGAACCGGTGGAAGTTCCGGTGGGCTTCTTAATCTCCACCTTCGTGCCCTGCAACACGATGCGATCCTGCGGTTCCTTCGTTACGGTGTTGGAGAGTTCCACCCGGCTGATCTCCACGCCATCCTTGTAGGTGATCTGGATCTGCCGGGTGCGGACACCGTCCGCCCCGCTCTGACCAATGGCATACTTCCCCTTGAGAATGCTGTCGCTATCGCGGTACACCGTTTCGTGGGAGATGGTGTGCTTCTCGGAGACGATGACGCTCTCCACCGCCACATGACGGATGCGCAAGCCCGCTGACAGGCGCGTGGTGGACACCGGGGTAACCTCGTCGTCCTGGTCGTAGTCAATGCCCGCCTTTGCCAATGCGTCGTCCACGGTGCCGCCGGTCATGTAGACCTGTTGCATCTGCCCGGCGCTGGTGACAAAGACGATCATCGCACGGTCCACTGTCACCACCATGCCGTCGGTCAGGCGGGTCTGCCCGGCGGGCGTCACCTCGTCGTTGGGGCCAAGGGTAATGTTGTTCTGCTCCAGCAGTTCCTCCACCGTGCTGGCGGTGGTCACCGTCTCGTTGGTAAAAATGCCGTTCTCAATGCGGACGCTCAACTCCTTGGACTTGGCGTAGGCATTGGCCCCCAGCAGCACACCCAGGGACATGACAACCAGCAGCACAGCCACGAGGCCCATGCGCCCCAGCGGCAGCCGCGCCGCGGCGTCGCGCGCCAGCAGCATCAGCTCCGAGGGGACGCGCACCCCTTTGCTGCGCACGCGCAAGCGCTGCGTCACGCCGGATCGTTGGCGCAGGGCCATGCCCGGGTCCCGCAGCACGGTCAAACCGGCGGTGCGGCGGTTCCGGCCCATTCTCTGGTGCTGTCCGGATCTCGTCAGACTCAATCAAAAACTCCTATCCAATTATAAAACATTGCGGTTTGATTATATCCCATTCCATCTTGCACTGTCAATTCGGCGTGCCATTCCCTGTCAGCATGCCCAAGGATTGGCGGGAATATCCCTGTACATACAAAAAAACAGAGGCGCACACGTCGCCCCTGTGCCGTCCCCCGCTTGACGCTACTCGATGCGGTTGGTGGAGGACAGGCTCTTGCTAAGCATGAGGATGATCTTCAACAACACCGCATCGTCGAAGGTACGCAGGTCAAGACCCGTCGCCTTCTGAATCTTGTCCAGCCGGTAAATCAGGGTGTTGCGGTGGATGTAGAGCTTGCGCGAAGCCTCACTGAGGTTCAGGTTGTTCTCAAAGAATTTGGCGATGGTCTCGATGATCTCATCGGTCATCACCTTCTTGATGCTCTCGGTGTAGGCCAACTCGTAGAACCGGCGGCGGATGTCCCGCGGGACCTCCTGCAGGAAACGCTCCAGCATGAGCTGGTGGAACATATACACCCGGCCGTTGGTCTGCTGCATCAGGCCAAGATTGATGGCCTCCTGCGCCTCGGTGAACGAATCGCGCACGCCAATGAGCCCACGCTTGATGCCACCCACGCCCAGGCAGGCCTTGAAGTTGACCTCGTTGGATAGGGTGTCATCCATGGCCTGCACCAGCTGGATGATGTCCTCCATCTCGTCCTCATCCTCCAACTGGCGGACTAGAGCCACGACATAACGGTTGAGTGCCACCACCACGTCGCCCTTGGCGCGGGGGAACACCTTCATCAGGGTGTCATACAGGAGAGACGCGTCGCCCTCAAAGGTCTGCACCAGAATGACGCAGCGCTTGGCATTGGCGTCCAGCTTGAAATCGCGGACGGCTTCCTGCACTTCCAGCGGGTCGGCCTTGTCCATGAGCAAGGCCTTGAAGATCTCCTCCCGGCCCGGCTTGCGGATGGACGTCTTGAGAATCTCTGCCAGCAGGGAGGACAGCAGATAACCGCAGCTGCCCACCTCGCCCATGGCACCGTGAATGACCAGCACCAGCGGCTTGTAGTTGTCGCTGGGCAACTGGAAATAGCAGCGGTCAGCCTCGGCCACCTCGGCCCGGCCATCGGTGAACACCGCCTGTTCCAGCCAGGTGTCCACCGTTCCCACCGCGGATGCCTCGCTGGAATAGAGCACATCTCCCATTTCGTCCAAAAGGCTGATCTGCAAGCCGAGATGATCCGAAGCCTCCTGCAGGGCCTTCATCAATTTCCCATCCAGATGCATGGGCGTCTCCTTCATTTGGATTTGCAATCCAATCCCAACCGTTGTAGAAAGGCAGAGCATAACCATCGATCATGCTCTGCCTTCAACACATCCTTTGTTCGCGAACTGCGTCAGTTCCTAACGATGGTCATCTCCGTCTCTTTGTCGAAGAGATGGACGTTGTACAGATCGAACGCCACCTTGATCTGGTCGTTCGTTCTGGAAAGGCTGCGGGCATCGACCACGGCGGTCACGGTGCTGTCCTTACCCTCAAAGATCAGGTACAGGTTGGTCTCGGCACCCATCAATTCTACCACGTCAACCTTGGCGGACGCAACAGCGGCGGAGAATTCCTCAATGCTTTCCTGCGCATCGTGGATGTCCTCCGGACGGACACCCATGATGATTTCCTTGCCGATATAAGCGGTGTCAATCTGGGCGGCGCGGGCTTCGGGGATCTTCAGCTTGTGGGGGCCGAAGGTCACGAACAGGTCGCTGCCTTCCTTCACCAGGGTCACGTCGAAGAAGTTCATGGGCGGGGTGCCGATGAAGCCAGCGACGAAGAGGTTGACCGGCTTGTTGTAGAGGTTCTGCGGGTTGTCCACCTGCTGGATCAGGCCGTCCTTCATGACGACAATGCGAGTGCCCATCGTCATGGCTTCGGTCTGGTCGTGGGTGACGTAGATGAACGTGGTGTTCAGGCGCTGGTGGAGACGGATGATCTCCGCGCGCATCTGAACGCGCAGCTTGGCGTCCAGGTTGGACAGCGGCTCGTCCATCAGGAAGACCTTCGGCTCACGCACGATGGCGCGGCCCAGGGCGACGCGCTGGCGCTGGCCGCCGGAGAGGGCCTTCGGGCGGCGGGTCAGGAGGTGATCGATGCTCAGCGTCTTGGCGGCTTCCTTCACGCGGCGGTCGATCTCAGCCTTGGGCATGCGGCGCAGCTTCAGGCCGAACGCCATGTTGTCATACACCGTCATGTGCGGGTACAGAGCGTAGTTCTGGAACACCATCGCGATGTCGCGATCCTTCGGGGCCACGTCGTTCATCAGCTTGTCGCCGATGTACAGCTCGCCGTCGGTGATTTCCTCCAGACCGGCGACCATGCGCAGAGTGGTGGTTTTGCCGCAGCCGGACGGGCCGACGAGGACGATGAACTCGCGGTCTTCAATGTCCAGATTGAAGTTGCTGACAGCCTGAACACCGCCGGCATAAATCTTGTAGATGTTCTTCAAAGAGACGTTCGCCATGCTTCTACCTCCTAATACCGCGCAGCCGCGGCACATCCTGTATGCGAGTATTATAATAAATACCCACGCGAAATACTATGTACATGCTGCACAAATAATGATGAGCAAAAATAGGATGGTCTGCCTATTGCATTGTGAAGTTTATACGAAATTGATGTTTTGTAATATACCCAACGCAACGGTAGAAATTAACTTGACAAGGCGGCATATTCGTGATAAATGGTCCAAAAACCGACAATTTTTCACGCGCAATCCCAACCGCTTTACTTGGTTTTAACATTCGATTGAACGCAATGCTTTGTGCAACCTGACCAAGGACTTCCGGCAGGGAATATTGGTGATATGCATAGAGTATACATCCCCCCGGCATCCGGCTGCAACCGTCAGTCAGACCGCAGCGCCACCACCGGCAGCAGCCGTGCGGCCCGCCGCGCTGGGGCGATGCCAAACACCAGCCCCACCAACATGGAGAAGCCAACGCCAATGACCGGCGCAGTCGGCGGGATGATGAGCGGGATGCCGGCGATGCCGCTTGCTGCCCAAGCCAGCAACACCCCGCAGCCAATGCCAATGATGCCGCCCGCCAGCGAGAGAAACAGCGCCTCCAGCAGGAACTGCAGCAGGATATGCCCCTGCTGGGCTCCCAGAGCCTTGCGGATGCCAATCTCCCGCACACGCTCGTTGACGGACATGAACATCATGTTCATGATGCCAATACCCCCCACCAGCAGCGCCACCCCGGCCACGCACAGGATGACGTTCTTGAAGATGTTCAGCACGTTGTCCGCTGCCTCGGTCTCCCCCTCCAGTGTCACCACCTTCACCGCCCCCACGCGGGACCCTAGGAGTTGCTCGGCACGGATGCTCAGCGGTTGCAGTGCGTCCGAGGACTGGGCCGCCACCGAAATCTGCTCCACCGTGCGGGCCGCAAACCACCGATTATAGAGAGTGATGGGCAGGTAGACCATGCCGTCCTCCGAGAACATGCTGTTCTTGCTGACGACGCCCACGACCGTGCACTGCTGCCCTCCCACCAGTATGGAGCGGCCCAGTGGGCTCTGCCCGGCAAAGAGTGCCTCGGCCAAGTTGTTGTCAAGCACCGCCGAGGGCTGGGCGTTCTCCTCCTCCCACTGGGTGAAGAACCGGCCCGAAACAAAATCCAGGCTCTCCAAACTGGGCAGCAATGACTCACAGCCGATGACCTGGGCGTTGGCCTGGGCCGACCCGCAGCTGACATCGGCATAGAGGTCGGACTGGGCGGCCACCATGGCGCCGCTCAACCGCTCGGCCAGCCACTTGCCATCCTCCACTCGCAGGCCTCGGGTGGCATCCTTGTCAGCATAGAGCCAGGCGCGGTTGATGCCGATGGCGTTGAGCTCACTTTGCACCCGCACCTCCCCGCCCCGGCCAATGGCCAGCACCGCCATTACCGCCGCCACACCAAAGCTGACGCCCAACACCGACAGCATGGTCTTGAGCCGTGCCGCGCGCAGGGTGCGCAGCACACTGTGTACGATCTCCCAATAGAGGTTAGCGCTCATCGTCCCTCACCCGCTGGCCGCTCTTCAGGGCCGATGGCACCAACGCCACGCGGTCCCCCAGCGCCACGCCGGACAGCACTTCGGCCGACGTGTCATTGAGACGCCCCACCTCCACCGGGGTGCGCAAGGCTCTGCCATTCACCACGCGGTACACATACAGCCCCGTCGATCCCTGCTCCAACGCTTCCAACGGGATGGCAACGGCCTGGGAATTGGCTGTGACGATCTTCACATCCACAGACGCGCCCAAACGGGAGAAGAGACTGCGCTCCTGCGGCACGATGCTCACCACTGCCGCGCTGCGGCTGCCGGACTGGGTTTGCTGTGTCTGGGCCAGGGGCTTAATGGCCCGCACGACTCCGGCACAAACCCCATCCCCTAGGCAACCACCACTCAGCTCCACCGCCATGCCTGGCTGGATGCCAACGACGTCCAGATCCGCCACCACGGCGTCAATCGTCAGTTCGTCCATGGCGGCCACGGTGGCCGCGGCCATGCCCGCCGTGGCATACTGCCCCGCCCGCACCTTCACCTCCAGCACCTCACCGGCCAGGGCGCTGCACACACTGGCGTTCTCCAACTGTTCCCGGGCTTTGCTAACCTTCAGGCGCGCCAAATCAATCTGCGAATTGGCACTTGTCTCCGCCTGTTTTGCCTGTTGGGCGGCATCGGCCACGTCCTCCTCATCCACCGATACCGTCTGGGCCGCCGCCACGGCCTGGCGCAGCTCGCCCTGGCTGGCGTCGACTGTTTGGGTTGCCCGCTTGGCGGCGTTCAGGGCCGTCAGCGCCTCGTCCAATTGCAGGGCCAGCAGGCTGTCATCCATGCGCGCCACCTCGTCGCCCACCGCGATGGTCTGCCCCTCCGTCACCACCACCCGGGCCACTTTGCCGGCCATTGGCAGCAGCACCGCCTGGGTTGGCGCGGCCACCGTGCCGTCGCAGTCAATCGTAGTGGCAAACGACTGCAACGCTGCTGTTGCCGTTGCCGTCTTCGTCGGCCGCACCACCAGCAACGTCGCCACAGCCGCGGCAGCCAGCAACACCGCCGTTCCCAACAGGACCTTCTTCCCCATGTCCACCCTCCACACAAAGCTTCTTTTAGTGTTGCGAGCAGGGGGCGGGTTATGTATGAAGATTGATGGAAGGCCGACAGCCTTTCGCGTCTGGCTGGTCGTGCCGTTCCGGCACTGCTCGCCCATGCAACCTGGCCGCTGTGGCGACAGCCGCGATTCAAACAGCTTGTTCTTGTTATGGCCAGATCGCCGCTCACGCCTTACGCGCCGTCCAGGCGCTAAGGCATTGCGGAGCAATGCCTTCACGGCGTGACGGTTTTGCACGCATCCAGCGTGCTGATTCGCCGCACATGTCGCCGACTCTCAGTCCCGCGTTGCGGCAGACGATTCTTTGGAATCGTTGAGAGCAACGCGAGCATTGCGCAGCAATGCGATGGACCGATCACTAACTGTAGCTCTCATGCGGATTTCCAAGGATACGTTGCACCTGCGGGCGGAGTTTTCTCTTCTGCTCGCACTGACCCTGACTTTCCTCCCGCCGAATGAAGCGGTGTTACCCCCACCCTGCGGCAGACGATTTGTCAAAATCGTTGAGAGCAGGGTGAGTAACACATAGTGTTTCGATGGAGCGGGAGGTTCTTCTCCCTTTGCTCGTCTAGGGGTGTAGATATGCTGATCGCCCGCCGCAATGCGACGGGCGATGGAATTTGGGCAATTCCCGTTAGTTCATCAAGGGATCGGCCGGTTCGGGGGGCATGTGCCCGCCGTCGATGGCGGCCTGCAGAATGTCCCGGTAGACGATGGCGTACATCGCGAGCTGCATGGGGGTCACCCACAGGACGATGGCCGCAAACATGCCAATGAACAGACAGCAGATGGCGAACACCGAGGCCAAGCTGTAAAGGAACAAGAGACAATCGATGCCAAAAAGCCGCCCTTTGTAGCCCCGGGTCATGTTCTGGGAGATGCGCAGCGCGTCCCGCGGGGTCATGTCGGGGTAACGCAGTACCAGCATGGGGGCCATGCGGTACTCATACCACTTGACAATACCCGGCACGATGAACAGCAAACCCCACAGGAATGTCCACAACGTAATCCAGCCATAGACGGCCATGTAACGCTTCCAGTTGGCGGCAAACCGGGCCCACTCCCGCTGGAAGGAGGGCTTCTGCCCGTCCATCAGCTGCAGCGTGGCGTTGTAGGTGCCCAGCATCGCCGCTTCCGTCACAATCTCCGACAGGACGCTCACTGCCACGAGCAGAAGATACAGCCCACCGAACATGCCGATGACAGGCACCAGCAGCGCAAACATGCGCTCCATGTTTTGCCCCATATTGCTATCCAGCATGCCAAGGGGCAGCACCGACGCCTGCATGGCGATTTGCAACGGCACCGACACCGTCGAGATGATTGTGCCCACCACCATGCCGATGCCAAGGACGATGAGTGAGATGATCCACAATGGCTTATAGTTGTTTTTCAACACCCATACCGCCTCGCTGTGCACGGCGCCGACTGTCTTTTTGCCTCCCATAATTCATTCCTCCATTTTTTCCTTGCAATGGTATCATATCCTCTGGCCCACCACGCCGCAAGGGGCACTGTCTCAAACCCCCATTGGGGCGTGCCAAGACCACATTTTGCACGCCAAACGCCTTTCTTGCCAGCCACTCCCCGGTGGGTTATGATGGAACTATGAAGCAGGAGAACGGCAGACAACCCTGGTTTACGGTGGAGCAGATTGACACGGCAACCTGGGCCATCAGCGAATACGGCCACTGGGAGCAGCCCCACAGCTACCTGGCGGTGGGCGAGCATACTGCCGCGCTCATCGACACGGGTCTGGGCGCGGGGGATATGGCAGCGGTGGTGCGCGGCCTAACCAGCCTGCCCATTGAGGTGGTGCTGACCCATGCCCACTGGGATCACATCGGCGGCTGCCGGCAGTTTGAGCGCATTGCCGTCCACTGGGCCGAGGCACCCTGGCTGGCCGGGGCATTCCCCCTGCCCGACGCTGCCGTGCGCCAGCAGCTGACCCGAGACCCCTGCGTCTTCCCTGAGGGGTTTGACCCGGCGAGATACACCGTTTACCAGGGCGGCGCGACCCGGCTGCTATCAGATGGCGACCTGCTCGACCTGGGCGGGCGGCGCTTGACGGTGCTGCACACGCCCGGCCACTCCCCCGGCCACCTCTGCCTGTGGGAGGAGGCTCGCGGCTTGCTGTTCGCCGGCGACCTCCTCTACCATGGTATGTTGGACGCCTGGTACCCCAGCACCGACCCGGTGGCTTTTGCCCGGTCGGCGGCTCGGCTGCGCGGCCTGCCGGTGCGCCGCCTGCTGCCTGGGCACTTCTCGCTGGAGGTATCGCCGACGCTGGTGACCGAGGTCGCCGACGCCTTTGCCGGGCTGGACTGCAAGGGACTGCTGCACCATGGTGCCGGCGTGTTTACCTACGATGGTTTTTCCATCCACCTGTGAGAAAACGGGCTGTGCCCGATGAGAAAGAAGGGTGACGCATGAAACACAAAACAACAGACCACGGCGCCTTTGCGAAGCGAGCCGACGCGCTGGTGGCGCAGATGACGCTGGAGGAAAAGGTGAGCCAGACGCTGTTCGCCTCCTCCGCCATCCCGCGGCTGGGCATCCCGGAGTACAACTGGTGGAACGAAGGACTGCACGGCGTGGCGCGCGCCGGCGTGGCCACCATGTTCCCCCAGGCCATCGGCATGGCCGCGTCCTTCAACGACACCCTGATGGGTGAAGTAGCCACGGCCATCGCCGACGAGGCGCGGGCCAAACACCACGAGGCCGCTCGCCACGAGGACCGGGAAATCTACAAGGGACTCACCATCTGGAGCCCCAACATCAACCTGTTCCGCGACCCGCGCTGGGGCCGGGGACACGAGACCTACGGCGAGGACCCGGTGCTGACAGCCCGGATGGGCAAGGCCTTTGTGCGGGGGTTGCAGGGCGACGACGACCAGTACCTCAAAACCGTCGCCACCGTCAAGCACTTTGCCGTGCACAGCGGGCCGGAGGCGCTGCGCCACGAGTTCAACGCTGAAGTCTCCGAGAAGGATCTGCGGGAGACCTACCTTCCGGCCTTCAAGGAATGTGTGAAGGAAACGGGCGTCTACTCGGTGATGGGGGCTTACAACCGCACCAACGGCGAGCTCTGCTGCGCCAGCCCCACTCTCATCGGCAAGATTCTGCGGGAAGAATGGGGCTTTGAGGGTGTCTACGTCAGCGATTGCGGCGCTCCTGACGACTTCCACATGTTCCACAAGGTTACCGCTGACGAGGCCGAATCGGCGGCGCTGGCGGTGAAGAACGGCTGCGACCTTAACTGCGGCAAGACCTTTGAGCGACTGCTAGACGCCGTGAAGCGCGGGCTCATCACCGAGGAGGAGATCACCGTCTCCGCCCGGCGGGCACTGCTCACGCGCATGAAGCTCGGCATGTTCGACCCGCCGGAGAATGTCCCCTTCGCGCAGATTCCCTATGAGACCGTGGGGTGTGAGAAGCACCAGAACCTCTCCCGCCAGATGGCGCGGGAAAGCCTTGTGCTCCTGAAGAACAACGGCATTCTGCCGCTGGACCCGGCGACGCTGCGGTCGGTGGCCGTCATCGGCCCCAATGCCAACAGCCATCGGGCGTTGTGGGGCAACTATTACGGCACCGCCTTCCCAGAGTACACCATTGCCGACGGGTTCCGCACCCTGCTGCCCCAGGCAAAGATCTGGTACGCCCAAGGCTGCACGGTGATGGGCGACGCACCCGAGGGCGGCTGGGGCGAGAAGCCCAGCTGGGGCCTGGCCGAGGCCATGTCCGCCGCCGAGCGGGCCGACGCTGTGGTGCTGGTGCTGGGTCTCGACGAGCGTTTTGAGGGCGAAGAAGGCCCGCTGGGCGGCGACAAGCGCAGCCTTGCCCTGCCGGAGATGCAGGCCACCCTCTTTGACGCGGTGCATTCGGTGGGCAAGCCCGTCATCGTGGTGATGATGACCGGCAGCCCGGTGGACATGAGCCCCTATGCCGACCGGGCCGCTGCCATTCTGCAGGCCTGGTACCCCGGGCAGTTCGGCGGCCTGGCCGTGGCCGAGACGCTGCTGGGCCTGCACAGCCCCTCGGGCCGCCTACCTGTCACCTTCTACGCCGGGGACGGAGACCTGCCACCCTTTGAGAGCTACACCATGGAGGGCCGCACTTACCGATTCCTGAAAACCGAACCGGCCTACCCCTTCGGCTTTGGCCTGTCCTACACCACCTTTGGGTACAGTGGCCTCCAACTGGAGAGCGACCGTCTGAGGGCCGGTGAGGACGTGCGCTTCACCGTGCGGGTGAAGAACACCGGGCGTGCGGCCGGCGGCGAGGCGGTGCAGGTCTACCTCAAGGACCTCGACGCCAGCACCCGTGTGCCGCACTGGTCCCTCGTCGACCTCCGCCGAGTAGAACTGGCTCCCGGTGGGGAGAGCACGGTTTCCTTCACCGTGCCGGCCCGGCGGCTCTGCGTCATCACCGACGACGGCCGCGCCGTGCTGGAGCCGGGTGTGTTCCGCCTCTTTGTGGGCGGCAGCCAGCCCGACGCACTCTCTGCCCAGCTGATGGGCCGCGCGCCGCTGTCAGCGGAGTTTGTCGTTACCGGCGACGCGGTGGAGATGGAGTACTGAGGACATCCAACAAAAAGCACCCGCTGGATACGGCGGGTGCTTTTTGTATGCCTGCCAAAAGGAAAGCAGGGCCAAACGACGAACGAATCAACTGTAGACCAGCAACCGGTACACCATGAACATGGAGGAGATTGACATGCACCGTTACGCCCACACAAACCTCATCGCCCGCGACGCTCAGCGACTCATCCGCTTCTACAAGGACGCGCTGGGGTGCCGCAGCATCGGCGAGCAGCGCGACCTGCGCGGCGCTTGGCTTGATGCCATGACGGGCATCCCCAACGCCCACATCGTGGGCGAGCACCTGTGTCTGCCGGGTTATGACGACGACCACCCCACGCTGGAGATTTTCACCTACGACGAGGTGGTGGAGCAGGAGCCGCTGCCCGTCAACGCCCGTGGCTTCGCCCACCTGGCCTTTGAGGTGGACGATGTGGCGGAAACGCTGCAGCACGTGCTGGAGGCCGGCGGTGGGCAGGTGGGCGAGGTCGTGACCGCCGACTACCCCGGACGGCAGGCGGTGTTCGTCTACGCCCGGGACCCGGAGGGTAACATCCTGGAGCTGCAGAGCTGGCGGCCAAAGCCGGAGTGAAGCGCACCGCGCCCGCGGTTGACATTTCGGCCCGTTGCGCTATGCTGATGGAACGACCTACCACCAAGGACCGAAAGGAAGGATTCCTATGATTCAAGGTATTGCATTGGGTGACATTCTACTGGATTGCGCTGACGAGCAAAAGCTGGCGCGTTTCTACGCCGACCTGCTAGGCTGGGAACTGACGGAGCTCTACGACCACGCGGCAGTGCGCCGCGCTGATGGTCTGGTGTTCCTCTTCGTGCAGGAGGAGGACTACGTCCCGCCCGTCTGGCCGGAAGAGCCGGGCCGCCAGCAGAAGCAGCTGCACTTTGACTTCCAGGTGCCGGACGTGACCAGCGCCGTGCGTGAAGCAGAAGCGCTGGGCGCGACGCGCACCGCCCAGCAGTTTGGCGGCCCCTATTTTGTGACGATGCTCGACCCCGCCGGCCATCCCTTCTGCCTGTGCAAGGCTGACTGACGACGCAACCATCCAGAGACCCTGCAACGCGGGGCCTCTGTCAGAGTGTCTATAAACCCACTAGAACGAGCAGCGGGTAACAAACCTCCCGCCGATTCATTCGGCGGGAGAAAAGGAAACGCTGGTACGAGCAGAAAAGAAAATCCGCCCGCAGGCGTAACGTACCCTTAGAAACCCGCATGAGAGCTACCATTTGTAATCGGTCGGCGACATGCGCGGCGAATCAGACACGCATGGATGCGTGCAAACCGTCACGCCGTGAAGGCATTGCTTCGCAATGCCTTAGCGCCCGGATGGCGCGTAAGGCGTGAACGGCGATCTGGCCAAAACGGGAACAAGCACTTTGGATCGCGGCTGTCGCAACAGCGGCAGACGCGGAAGGCTGTCGACTTTGTCGACAGCCTGACAGAGGCCCCGCAACGCGGGGCCTCTGTCGTTCCAGTGGCTCCCACCGAGCAAAGGAGGTTCGCCATGTACACCCACATCATCGCCGTCGGTGGCCTTGTGACACGGGGTATGGCGACGTGTTGCTGGTGCGCCACCCAAGACGCGGCTGGGAGTTCCCCGGCGGCATGGTGGAGCCGGGCGAGAGCCTGCCCCAGGCCCTGCGTCGCGAAATTTGGGAGGAGAGAGGCATCGATGTGACCGTAACCGGTTTTGTCGGAATAACTCTCAATGTGCAGAACAGCATCCTGAACCTCGATTTCCGCTGTACCTATCAGAGCGGGGAATGCGCCACCAGCGAGGAAAGCCTGGAAGTCGGCTGGTTTGCGGCGGAGGATGCCATTCGCATGGTCACCCATCCCCTGCTGCGCCATCGCCTGGGGCGGATGCTGGCGACCGACGGCCTGGTGGCCTGTGACGCCTTTCAGAAGGAGCCCTTCTCCCTGCTGGAATGCCAGCTGTTTCGCACCCTGCCCTTTGAGCAAAACAGGATCGATTGACCCCATTGGTTGAGTTTACTATTTCTTAATGCAAAGTTTACTAATAGTAAAAATAACTGTTGACAGCGAAACATGAGAATCGTATGATATCCATCGTTATGCTGACTGAATGGGAGGGTGATATCGGCTAGGAATGGCAAAAAAGAGCAACTATTTTGATTTGAGATTCAGCTTGACGCTGGATGCAGTTTGCAGCACATTACACGCCACACCGCCGATGGGCGGCACGGCCCGCATGGGCTCGTTGGTTTGGCACCCCCACAGCAACCTCACAGCACCGGGGACGGCGAGCGCGGTTCGCCGGGCATTGCCGTGCGCTGGGTTGGAAAGGGGGATCACCGCATGAACAAGCATAAGAAGACGCCCCTGTATACGGCGCTGGAAAACTATGCCGCCCGCGACACGGTGCATTTTGACGTGCCCGGCCACAAGAAGCGGCTGCCGCTGGGCGGCATGCTCAACGCCAAGCTCCTGCGGTACGACGCCAACTCCACCCGGGAGCTCGACATGCTGAGCAACCCCACGGGCGTGATTGCCGAGGCCGAGGAATTGCTGGCCGACGCCTATGGGGCCGACGCGGCCTACATGCTGGTGGGCGGGTCCACCTTCGGCGTGCAGGCCATGATTATGACTGCCTGTGGCCCCCGCGACAAGATTTTGATGCCCCGCAACGTCCACAAGTCGGCCATCGGCGGCACCATCCTGACGGGTGCCATGCCGGTGTTCATCGAGCCGGAGCTCAACCAGGAGTTCGGCATTGTCAACGGCGTGACCTACCAGAGCGTGCTGGCGGCCATCCGCGACAACCCCGACGCCAAGGCGCTGCTGCTGGTGAACCCCACGTATTTTGGCGCGACCAGCGACCTTCGGTCCATCATCCGCCTGTGCCGCCGCAAGCGCATCACCGTGCTGGTGGATGAGGCCCACGGTGCCCACTTCCCCTTCCACGATGAGCTGCCGGACAGCGCCATCGCCATGGGGGCTGACATGGCCACCACCAGCATGCACAAGACCGTGGGGTCGCTGACGCAGAGCTCGGTGCTGCTCTTGAACGAGCGCACCTTCACCCGCCAGCAGGTGCGCGCGTCCATCAACCTCATGCAGACGACCAGCGCCAACTACCTGCTGATGGCCAGCATGGATCTGGCCCGCCGCCGCCTGGTGCTGGAGGGTGAAGCCATCTACGAGGAGCTCATCACCCACGTGGAGGCCGCCAAGGCCCGCATCGCCAAGATTCCCGGTCTGCGGGTGCTGACTTGGGACGACACCAACGGCGCGGGCATCTATGACTACGACGAAACGAAGTTTGTCATCAAAGTCAACGACCTTGGGTTGACGGGGTTTGAGGCTTACGACATCCTGAAAAAGGATTACAACATCCAGATGGAGCTGGCCGAGGCCTACGTGGTGCTGGCGGTGGCCGGCATTGGCGACGACGAGAGCACGCTTACCCGCTTGGTGGACGCGCTGGAGGATTTAAGCCGGCGCTTTTATGGCCAGCGGGAGCCGCTGGAACTCTCCATGGCCGGGTTCTTTGATAAGCCCAACGCCGTCATCCCGCCTCGGGACGCCTACTACTCCCCCAAAAAGAGCGTGCCCATCGACGACGCCCTCAACGAAGTCTGCGGCGAATCCCTGATGATCTACCCGCCGGGCATCCCGCTGGCCATCCCGGGGGAGCGCATCACCGAGACGGTGCTGGAGCACTACAAGTTCTACATCCGCAACCGGTGCACCGTGTTAAACGACGACGTGGACGCGCAGACGATCACGATTCTGGGAACCTGACGAAGGAGGGCGTGGCATGGTGCCGATGAAGGACTGGCGATTCCTGGGCTGCACGGCGGAATACGCTGAGGCAGACGTGGCGCTCTTCGGCGCGCCCTTTGACGGCACGGTGACCTATCGGCCTGGCACGCGCTTTGCCCCGGCGGCCATGCGGGTCGAGTCCTTCGGCATCGAGACCTACAGCCCCTACTGGGAGCGTGACCTGGAGGACTGCGCCATCTGCGACTTGGGGGACATTGACATCCCCATCGGCAACACGGCGCTGTCGCTCCAGTGGATTGGCGAGCTGACCGCCTCCCTCTTGGCCGACGGCAAAAAGCCGCTGATGGTGGGCGGCGAGCATCTGGTGTCGGCACCGGCCATCGGGGCTGCCGTCGCGTGCCACCCGGGGCTGGCCGTCGTGCATTTTGACGCCCACGCCGACCTGCGGCAGGATTACCTGGGTGAGCAGCTCTCCCACTCCACGGCGTTGCGCCGAGCCCACGAATGCGTGGGGGACGGCTCCATCTGGCAGTTCGGCATCCGCTCTGGCACGGCGGAGGAATTCGCCTGGGCCGCCGAGCACACCCACCTGCACCCATTTGACCTCAGCGGCGTGGCCGAAGCCGCCCGTGCCATCGGTAGCCGGCCGGTCTATCTCACGGTCGATCTCGACGTGTTTGACTCCTCTCTGCTGCCCGGCACCGGTACCCCCGAAGCCGGCGGCGTGTTCTACCCGGAGTTCATCGCGGCGCTGCGGGCCCTACGGGGGCTCAACCTGGTGGCGGCCGACGTGGTGGAACTGTCGCCCCACTACGACCCGTCGGGGGCCTCCACGGCCCTGGCCTGCAAGGCACTCAGAGACGTAGCTTTGCTGCTGGCATAAATCAAAACACAAACGGACGGCAGGGAAACAACTTCCCTGCCGTCCGTTCCTCTTTAGGAATCAAGCACTCCTGCGCTTTCGATTCCCTTGTCATCTTCCTGTGCTTCCCCATTTCTCGAATCCTTGTATTGATGAAGTTTCAACATGACATAACGGGCAATCGGCTGGGCAATGCAGGCCTCCACAAAAAACGAAACAGCAAAGTTCCGGGGCCATTTGTAGAAGAACAGCCGGATTGGCTTCATGCTGACGGAACGATTGCCAATCCAAGTGCCGATGACGGTCAGAAAGACAGACATCAGCAACACAGAAAACAGAATGTTAACGACGATATGCGCGGAAAAGCTGTCCCCTTCCTTCGCAACCTTGGAAGTCAACCATTCGGCCGGCTTGTATGTGAGCAGGACAAAGGCGATCACGACCACCCAAACATAGGGGATGACGGTTAATGTATCCAGCCAGATGCGGAAGTGGAATCCAACCTCGAAGAATGTAATCAGCGGTGCGATGATGTTCACGGAAATCACCGATATGACGGCCATAAACAGTACGAATTCCTTTTTGTTTCGCGGTAGTTTCAGGTAAAAATCCATTTGGTCTCCTCCTGTTTGTTGTTGGAGCGAACAAAAAAGCACAAGACCTAACGTCTTGTGCTGAACCATTCTACGCACCAACTATTCTTTTGAATCATTATACACCGGAAACCCCCGAAAAATCAAACGAAGCCCTCTTGGGCAAAAAGAAACACTCCTGAACATAATCCAGAAGTGTTTTGTTCCTATGATTGGCGCTGCCGGGCCTGCGGCCAGCTATGGAATGCTCACAGGGCCTTGTCAATCATCTCCGCCAGCTTGGGCTTGGGCATGGCACCAATGGTCTTGGCGACCACCTCGCCGCCCTTGATGACGACCAGCGTCGGGATGCTCATAACGCCAAACTGCCGGGCAATGTCGGGGTTCTCGTCCACATCCACCTTACCGACCTTGGCGCGGCCGTCATACTCCGCGGCGAGCTGCTCCACGGCGGGGGCAATCATGCGGCACGGACCGCACCAGGTCGCCCAAAAATCCACAAGAACCGGTTTATCGCTTTTCAGGACCTCTTCGTTGAAGTTATCCGTTGTAAAATGCAGGGCTGCCATATGAAATTGCTCCTTTCAGTTGCTACGGCCTTATCTTACCACCGTTTGGGCCGGCTTAATGTAATATCGGTCACATTTTCAAAAATTACAGCGCAGCGACATCTTCCAGCGCCTGACGGCGCAAAATGCGCACCGAGCCGCGCTTCAGTTCCACAATTCCCTTGTTCTCCAGCTCCTTGAGCAGGCGACTGACCACCTCCCGCGCAGTACCGATGTCGCCGGCCAGCTGCTCGTGGGTCACCAGCAGCAGTTCCTCGGGGCACTGCAGTAAGCGGGAGGCCAGGCGCGCATCCATCCGGCGGAAGGCCACCTCGTCGAGCACCGTCAGGATGTCCACCATGGAAGCGGCCATGGAGGCGAACAGGAACCGCTGCCAGGGTTCGCTGCAAGCCATGGCGGCCCGCACCATGTCCACCGGCAGCATGGCCACCTCGGCTTCGTCCTCCACCTCGGCAATCACCGGGTAATCGACCCCACCCAGCAGGCAGGAGATGGCCAGCACGCAGGTCTCCCCCGCGCCAACGCGGTAGAGCGTGATCTCCCGCCCCTCGGCTGAGAGCTTGTACACCCGGATGGTGCCGCTCAGGATGAGCGCGGCCCCCCGGCAGCGCCGCCCCTGCTCAATCATCACCGTGCCCTCGGGGTAGACGCTCACGGTCATCGCGTCCAGTTGGGCGTTGCGTTCCTCCTCCGGCAGCTCCAGCAGGAAGGGAAACTGCTCCAGCACCCGCTGTCGTTCGTTCGCCATCGGTTCCTCCTTTGCCTCGTCAGTCAGGAAAGCTTCGCTTCCGCCGGGTCCCCCGCCTCGGCGTTTTGCTGGGCCGTCAGACGGATCTGCTGGTTGCGCCCATCGAGCACCCGAGTCAGGTACCGCGCCACGCCGTGGTGGAAATCCATGAGCCGCGCCAGATTGGGGCGACCCCGTTCATCGATGATGCCCATGCTCTCCAGCGCCGCGGCCCGGGTCAGCATGTCGGCGTTCAGGCCGTCGCGCGTCACCCGCAGGGCATAGAGCCCCTCAGCGAGGCCCAGCCAATCCCGCAGCTCCTGCGGGGCGGTATAGGTGGGGAACTCCCCCGCCAAACGGGTGGCAACCCATCGGCCACCGGTGGGGTTAATGCGAAAGGCGCGGGTCTCACAGTTGGTGGCACAGGGGCCTAGCCCCGCATACCGGCCCGAGAGCCGCCCGGCCCACCGGTCAAAACCGGCGGCCTGCTTGCCCCACAGCCAGGCCGTGCGCTGGGCGTAGCCGGCATCGTGGGCCACCAGGGTGATCTGATCCAGCATGGCGTTGTCGTAGAGGCTCCCCAGCCTGTCGTCGTAGAGACAGACGGCGCTGGGTGCCGCCTCAAAGAGCGTGGCAACGGTGTTCTTGAGGTCGCGGCCCTCCAGGAAACCATCGAGCCGCAGCTCCACCGACACATAGGCCCCCAGCGCTCGAGCGCGGCGCACGGTGTCCGCCAGTGTCTCGCACGGGGCGAAGAGCTGCAGGCAGAAACGGTCGATGCCCACTGAACGGTAGCGCGCCACATCCCCCGGCCCCAGGCGGGCGGGATTGATGTCAATGCCAAAGTGGCACTTGCCGCCGGGGCTGACGGCCAGCATCATCTCCCGTAGCAAGTCGGTCGGCAGGTCAGCCAGCGAGTCCCCCTCCAGGTGCACATCCTTGGGGTCCCGCTCACCAAAGAAGGCCCGCCCCTCGGCATAGAGGGCTGACAGAAAATCTGCCGACAGCGCAAGGCTGTCCTGCGGCACGGTAACGAACGCACCGGTCGGCACAGGGTTTCGGGCAGGGCGTTCGGGGCTCGGCAGGAATTGCTTCCACTGCAATCCATTCTCAAACTCCTTGAGCAAGGAGTGGCTTTTCAAAAAATACAACGTGCGCCTCCGGTACTGAGCAAAACTGCCCTTCCATTATATAGCAAAACCCACCGCGATCAAAGCACATTTGACAGCAGCGGGCAACCAGGAGATGCTCAATGCGGAACATGCGACGCACCGCCCAGAGGGCTGGGCCGGGCCCGCAGCAACCCACCCACCGGTGTCGCCGCGCCGTGGCGCAGAATGCCGGCCACCAGCGTCTCCTCATGCAGCACGCCCAGCGGCTGGCAGTCGTCATCCACCACCGTCACGATGTGGTAGAACCCCGGCGTCAACCGGTGGGCCAACGAAGCCAGCGCCATGTCCTGGCGCACCACCAGCTGCCGCACCGGCAGAGCCGCCCGGTCGGTGAGGTGGCCCCGCTGGCCAAGCAGCCCGCGGTAGAGGAGCGTCGGCGCCATGCGGTACTCCCGCCAAGCTGCCAGCAGCAGGAAGACTGCCATTAACAGCACAGACAGATTCAGCGTGCCGTGGAGCGCCATCCACAGAAAGAGAAAAGCCATCCCCCCCGCTGCCGCCATGCCAAAGGCCGCTGCCAGACGCGTCACCCGGATGACGTCAAAGCGCCGCGCCAGCAACCCCCGCACCATCCGCCCGCCATCGAGCGGCAGCACCGGCAGGAGGTTCAGCGCCGCCATGCCCAGGTTCACATCCACAAAGAGGCGCACACGCTCCGGCGGCAGGGGCAGGAACCGGTCGAGGGAGATTGCCACCATGGCCAGCACCAGGTTGCAGGCCGGGCCGGCGGCGGCGATGGCAAGCTCGGCATCGGGGTTGGCGTCGTGGAGCCCGTCGATGCGCGCCACGCCGCCAAAGGGCAGCAGTTCAATCTCCCGCGCGCGGAATCCATAGGCATTGGCCACCACGGCGTGGCTGCCCTCGTGCAGCAGCACCAGGGCAAAGGACAGCAGAAACACGCCCAGGTAGCCGCTGAGCGCCGCCAACAGCAGCACCACCACAAAGAGCCAATGCACCCGGATCTGACAGCCGCCGATGACCGCAACCGCCATTGTCAGCTGTCGTCCCGCTTCTCAAAGTAGGGTCTCGGATCCACCAGCACGCCGTCGAGGTAAACCATGAAGCGGAACTCGGTACCGCTGCCCGCTACGCCAATGCGCTCGCC
This sequence comes from Bacillota bacterium, assembly GCA_023398815.1. Taxonomy (GTDB): domain Bacteria; phylum Bacillota; class Clostridia; order Christensenellales; family UMGS416; genus JAEYRA01. The sequence continues at coordinate 975 of JAEWRW010000020.1, read as the reverse complement.
AGCCAGCAGCGTCCGACCGGTCTTCACCTCCGGCGTCAGGCCCGCGTACACCGTTTCATACCCATTCTGGTGGCGGATGCGCACGATCTGGCCGTATTCGTTGCTGCCGCCGGCATAGTAAACCTGCCCATCGGCCGCCGCCAACACCGGCGTGTCTTCCTCCACCTCCACCGTCATCACATATTGGCCTGTTGTGCCCGTTTCCATCGTCAGTTCCTCCACCGGCAGCACCATGCCCGTCTCGGCGGGGTTGAAGACGGCCTCGCTGCTGTCAAAGAGGTCGGTGACAAACCGCAGCTTACCGAGTGCCTTGTCCATGTCGGAGTCACTGGTCAGCGCCGCGTTGAAGTCGGAAAACGCCTCCCGGCTCTCGGGCACATCCAGCGTCTTAACGACCAGAATGCCCACGAGAATGACGGCGCAGATGCCCGCCTGCACGGTGATGGTGGGGAGGGGATCCCCTGTCCGCCGTACCCCGCGCCGCCCGGTGGCCCCTGCCCGCTCACGCAAAAAGCGCCGCGCGTCCCAACTGGCCTTGGCCCCGCGCCGTCGTGAGCCATTTACCACCCGGGTTTGCCCCATGCTGAGCCGGGGAAGATCCTCCCTGTTTCGCCCGCTGTCCACTCCAATCCCTCCTCGTCGGTGTGCAGTGGTTTATCTATATTCGCGGGTCGGGCCGGGCAGAAGAAGAATGAGCTCGCCACCAAAGAAAGGCTCACCGCACAGGTGCCGGCTCAAAAAAACAGCGCCCCCAAGAGGGAGCGCTGCCAGAGTGTCTATAAACCCCCTAGTATAAGCAAATGGAGACGAGTCCCCCGCCGATTCATTCGGCGGGAGGATAGGCAGGATTAGCACAAGCAGAGAAAAAGCTCCGCCCGCAGGCGCACGTATCCTTAGAAACCCCGTATGAGAGCTGCAACTCGTGATCGGTCGGCGACATGTGCGGCGACCGATCTAGCCATAACAGGAACAAGC
>JAEWRW010000013.1 GCA_023398815.1 Bacillota bacterium | reverse complement strand
CCGACCGCATCCAACCGTCACCCGGGTTATGCGCTGGCTCCTACTCAACCTCCGTGTCGTTCAGCCCCGTTCACCGCCGTTCAAGCGAGACCACGAGTCGGCTGCCACCCATGAGCGGGCCGCTCGTGAACGCGGGTGAACGGCCCTGGACGCGGCACTGCGAGGCACCAGCACAGTGGGAAAGCGTGCGCCCCCGAGCAACCCCCTTGGGCCGACGTGCACCGCTGCGCGGAGCAGTGCGCCTTCCCCTGAGGACATGTGCCCGGCAATCCTGCACTGGTCCGCACGACGGTCGATACCGGGGGTGGGAGACGTGGCTCGTACGCAGTCCAGGTGTGGAGCGCTCACGGAGAAGGGCACTCGGTGCCGGCGGTTGGCGATGGTCGGTGCGTCACGATGCAACCTGCACCGTGGCGAGTGGTCGTCGTACACCATCGAGAAGCGCAAGGAAGCCGAACGCAAGGCGAAGACACGCAAGCGACGCAAGTGACCCCAGCCGGGGAGAGGTGACATCCGTGGCTGACAACAACGGCAGCGGCCAGTGGCGGCGTCGCGCGGGCTGAGACGGCCACGGCCGCCGTGCAGCACGGGTGGTCGGCTTCGGACGGGTGGCGTTCGCTGGGCGGGATGTGGCCGGTGATGGTCTGCTGTCGGAGATCGTGAGCGCTTTCCCCCAGCATCAGCGGGGCCGGTCCTGAGGTGTGCTCAACTCGGTGCGACGGCATCGAGCCATCTGGCGAGCGTGGAGAAGTCGGCGCCGTTGAGGCCCTTGGTCGGGTCGACCTGGTGCAGCAGGGAAGGCGCAGGGTGGCCGGCGTCGACCCAGAGACGGTCCATGGCGCTGATCTCGTCGTCGACCCAGATGAAGGGTCGGGCGGCGGCCCACTCGACCATGGGGCGAGTTTTCCAGTGGAGCCCCCGCGGGGTTCCTCCTGCGTCGGCGGCCGGCCACTCCAGCACCGGCAGCCTCGGCAGACCGATGCGCGGGGCGACTACTTCGTTCGCCTCTTCCATCCAGGTCGTCGCCCACACGAGCCGGCAGCCCAGAGCGATGAGGCGGGCCCCGATTCCGGGGTCGAGTCGGGCCAGCAACGGGTTCCCCTGCTCGACGGTCGTCGAGGAGGTGGCAGCGACCTCTTCCCGACCGGCCGAAGACCCGAACGGGATCAGTGGGCCGTCCACGTCGAGGAAGAGGAGGGGGCGCTCCGATGAGCTGGTCACGGCAGCACCGTAGCCCCGCGCGGCGGGGGAGCGGCGCCCTCGGGCCGGGCCGTCCCTGGGTCGTGCGAGGGGGCCCGAGGGTGATCGACGGGGACCGGCAGTGACAGGTGAGGGTCCGGCGGCATCCAGGAATCCCCAGGTCAGAGGCCCCGCCCGGAACGCGTTTCCTCCCAGGGGTGGCGGTGCGGCAAGATGGGGTGTATCTGCCCACCTGCCTGATCAAGCTGCCGGACGGTTTCTCTTGGCTGAGTACATTTACACCATGCGCAAGGCGCGCAAGGCGCACGGCGACAAGGTGATCCTTGATGACGTCACCCTGAGCTTCCTGCCCGGCGCGAAGATCGGTGTGGTCGGTCCGAACGGTGCCGGTAAGTCGACCGTTCTCAAGATCATGGCGGGGCTCGAGCAGCCCTCGAACGGGGACGCCTTCCTGTCCCCGGGCTACACCGTGGGCATCCTGCTCCAGGAGCCCCCGCTCAACGAGGAGAAGACCGTCCTGGAGAACGTCCAGGAGGGTGTCGCCGAGGTCAAGGGCAAGCTCGACCGGTTCAACGAGATCGCCGAGCAGATGGCGACCGACTACTCGGATGCGCTGCTCGAAGAGATGGGCAAGCTCCAGGAGGAGCTGGACCACGCCAACGCCTGGGACCTCGACGCCCAGCTCGAGCAGGCCATGGACGCCCTGGGCTGCCCGCCCGGCGACTGGCCCGTGGTCAATCTGTCCGGTGGCGAGAAGCGGCGCGTCGCGCTGTGCAAGCTGCTGCTGGAGGCGCCCGACCTGCTGCTCCTCGACGAGCCCACCAACCACCTCGACGCCGAGTCCGTGAACTGGCTGGAGCAGCACCTCGCCAAGTACGAGGGCACCGTCGTGGCCGTCACCCACGACCGGTACTTCCTGGACAACGTCGCCGGCTGGATCTGCGAGGTCGACCGCGGCCGCCTGCACGGCTACGAGGGCAACTACTCCAAGTACCTGGAGACCAAGGCCACCCGCCTCAAGGTCGAGGGCCAGAAGGACGCCAAGCGGCAGAAGCGCCTCAAGGACGAGCTGGAGTGGGTGCGCTCCAACGCCAAGGGGCGGCAGGCCAAGTCCAAGGCCCGCCTCGCGCGGTACGAGGAGATGGCCGCCGAGGCCGACAAGATGCGGAAGCTGGACTTCGAGGAGATCCAGATCCCGCCGGGCCCGCGGCTGGGCAACGTCGTCGTCGAGGTGAACAACCTCAGCAAGGCCTTCGGGGAGAAGGTGCTGATCGACGACCTCTCCTTCACGCTGCCCCGCAACGGGATCGTCGGGGTCATCGGCCCCAACGGCGCCGGCAAGACCACCCTGTTCAAGATGATCCAGGGCTTCGAGGAGCCGGACTCCGGCTCCATCAAGGTCGGCGACACCGTCAAGATCTCCTACGTCGACCAGAGCCGCGAGAACATCGACCCGAAGAAGTCGCTGTGGGCCGTGGTGAGCGACGAACTCGACTACATCAACGTCGGGCAGGTCGAGATGCCCTCCCGCGCCTACGTGTCCGCGTTCGGGTTCAAGGGACCGGACCAGCAGAAGGCGGCCGGAGTGCTCTCCGGCGGTGAGCGCAACCGGCTGAACCTCGCCCTCACCCTCAAGCAGGGCGGCAACCTGCTGCTCCTCGACGAGCCGACCAACGACCTCGACGTCGAGACCCTGAGCAGCCTCGAGAACGCCCTGCTCGAGTTCCCCGGCTGTGCCGTCGTCGTCTCCCACGACCGGTGGTTCCTCGACCGCGTGGCCACCCACATCCTCGCCTACGAGGGCGAGTCCAAGTGGTTCTGGTTCGAGGGCAACTTCGAGTGCTACGAGAAGAACAAGGTCGAGCGGCTCGGCGCCGACGCCGCCCGCCCGCACCGCGCCACCTACAAGAAGCTGACCCGGGGCTGATCTTGCGGCACATCTACCGCTGCCCACTGCGCTGGGCGGACATGGACGCGTACGGCCACGTCAACAACGTGGTCTTCCTCCGCTACCTGGAGGAGGCACGCATCGACTTCCTGTTCCGCCCGGAGAAGGACTTCAAGCAGGGGTCCGTGG
>JAEWRW010000049.1 GCA_023398815.1 Bacillota bacterium | reverse complement strand
GGAGGTGATCCAGCCGCAGGTTCCCCTACGGCTACCTTGTTACGACTTCACCCCAGTCACTGAGCCTACCGTGGTCCGCTGCCTCCCTTGCGGGTTAGCTCACGGCCGTCGGGTAGACCCAATTCCCATGGTGTGACGGGCGGTGTGTACAAGGCCCGGGAACGTATTCACCGCGACGTGCTGATTCGCGATTACTAGCAACTCCAGCTTCATGAGGGCGGGTTGCAGCCCTCAATCCGAACTGAGACTACTTTTCAGGGTTTTGCTCCAGTTTGCACTCTTGCTTCCCTCTGTTGTAGCCATTGTAGCACGTTTGTAGCCCAGGACATAAAGAGCATGATGATTTGACGTCGTCCCCACCTTCCTCCGGGTTACCCCGGCTGTCTCGTCAGAGTCCCCAACTTTACTTGCTGGTAACTGACGACAAGGGTTGCGCTCGTTGCGGGACTTAACCCAACATCTCACGACACGAGCTGACGACAACCATGCACCACCTGTCTCACTGCTCCTTGCGGCACCCCAGTATCTCTACCGGGTTCAGTGGATGTCAAGCCCTGGTAAGGTTCTTCGCGTTGCTTCGAATTAAACAACATGCTCCGCTGCTTGTGCGGGCCCCCGTCAATTCCTTTGAGTTTCAACCTTGCGGCCGTACTCCCCAGGCGGAATACTTATTGCGTTAGCTCCGGCACAGAAGACCTGCGTCCCCTACACCTAGTATTCATCGTTTACCGCGTGGACTACCAGGGTATCTAATCCTGTTTGCTCCCCACGCTTTCGCGCCTCAGCGTCAGTTGCAGCCCAGTAAGCCGCCTTCGCCACCGGTGTTCCTCCTGATCTCTACGCATTTTACCGCTACACCAGGAATTCCGCTTACCTCTACTGCACTCAAGTCCTGCAGTTTCGCATGACCTCCCAAGGTTAAGCCCTGGTCTTTCACATGCGACTTGCAAAACCGCCTACGCGCCCTTTACGCCCAGTGATTCCGGACAACGCTCGCCACCTACGTATTACCGCGGCTGCTGGCACGTAGTTTGCCGTGGCTTCCTCCCAGGGTACCGTCATTGCTTTCGTCCCCTGTCACAGAAGTTTACAACCCGAAGGCCTTCTTCCTTCACGCGGCGTTGCTGGGTCAGGGTTTCCCCCATTGCCCAATATTCCTCCCTGCTGCCTCCCGTAGGAGTCTGGACCGTATCTCAGTTCCAGTGTGGCCGTTCAGCCTCTCAGCTCGGCTACCCATCGTCGCCTTGGTGAGCCGTTACCTCACCAACTAGCTAATGGGACGCGAACCCCTCTCATACCGGATTGCTCCTTTGACCCCTCTGCCATGCGGCTCTGTGGTCTCATGCGGTATTAGCGTCCGTTTCCAGACGTTATCCCCCTGTACGAGGTAGGTTGTTCACGTGTTACTCACCCGTCCGCCACTCAGGTGTATTGCTACACCTTCGTTCGACTTGCATGGGTCAGGCACGCCGCCAGCGTTCGTCCTGAGCCAGGATCAAACTCTCATGTTCAATCTCTGACTAAATCCCCACTCTCTCAAGTGGAGTTTTGCCTTTTCACTCAAATGAATCGCGTTTGTCTTTCTCACTCTTCTTGCTCTATTCGGTTTTCAAGGTGCGCCTCTTGCCGGCCTGTTTCGCATCCGCGTTTCAAGCGGCTCGATTAGGATAGCAAATTCGTTTGGATGTGTCAATAGGTGTTCACGCCGCAAGGGCCATTTTTTTGCAGAATTCTGTCTACCGCCAAGATGGCAGCAAGCCGCCTTGCGGCGGCCTCTGCCATTGCGTCGGAGCCGATTCCATTTTCTCCGGGTCGTTACTTCCCTTTGATTGCGTTCTCCGCGATCTCTATCGCTGTCTGTACCATCCTGCCGCAGTCACGGGAAGAAACCGCACCCCATCCTTCCCGGTGCACATGGTCGTAAACGCCCATTTGCCTGGCAATCTCCTCTTTGAGAGGTTCGGACATGATCTTTGCCATGGATGTCTCCTCCTTCGCCAGCGTAGCCATTCGGCTTGCCTGTTGGTAGTCTATCCGTGTGGCAAAGAATCATGGGCGGCAATCTCTGGCGGCACTGGCACTCTGCGCCATCACACCACCAAACTGCCATTATCGGTGTCAATGATCTTGAAGATGTTGGCCTCCTCCCCTGTGTTTGCATCGATGTACACAAGGAACGTTGCGTCGTTGTAGGTGCCGCGGAACTCCCAGCAAAGCTGCTCACTGCCGCCGGCGGTTGGGATGAGCGCCAGTTGTGTCGCGTTCACCTGCAAAGCGGATGAAACCAACTTGGCCGCATCCTCCTTGGTGATGGCCGGCGTCTGCACCGACCGATTGACGTGATTCATGTAATACGCCTGGGCATCAAAACCGCAGATCTTGCCGTCGTCCATACGCACCTTGGCCTTGACAAGGTCAGTGTACAGCACTGCCTCCCCTAGCATGGGGGCAAAATTGATGACCATTTGCCCGTCGTATTGCTGGGTGAACGTCGGCTGCATAGCCTCAAAGCCATTGGCTTCCAGCCAATCCTTCGCTTTCTGTATGCATTCGTCCGGCGACAGCACCGGTTCAATCTTGTCCGTTTGCTGCATCAACTGCAGCAGCTTGCCGCCCTCCCGGGTGATTTGCAGGGTGATTTCTTTGCCGCTTGCATCGGTCGCATCCAACAGGTAGGTCTCGATCTTACCACTGCCGACACCCAGCGTGTTGATGCCGGAGGCATCGGTCAGCCCCAGGATGGCTGCCGCCGTGTCCTTGGCCGTCGCCTCGTCAATGACCCCGGCTGGCAAGCCTTTGGGCACGCTGCCGCTCACCGTTTCAGAGAACGGGCCGTCGTAGATGAGGGTTGGGTACTCCACCCCCTGCTTCTCCCGCTCGGAGAAACGCACGGACATGCTGTCCTGGCCGGGGTTGTAGTAACTCTGACCATTGAGGTCGGTGCTAAACTCCACCTTGCCGTCGCTTTCCATCTGCTGCAGCTCGTTCATGACGCCCACGCAGCTGTCATAGAGCTTTTGCAGGTTGGCGTAGTCGTCCTCGGTCAACGGATGGCCTGCCGCAGCCTTCTCATTGAGACTACGACAATAATCCCCAGTGAGCTCGATGAGCCCCATGGTGTTTGCCAACGCAGGGTGGTTGGTGGGGAGCTGCCCCAACATCTGCGCGGCGTTATCCGCCTGCAGCGAGATGGCGGCCAGCAGCTCGCCATTTCCACCGTTGGAGTTGGAAACCATCAACTTGGAGATCTTGATCTCCATGCTGTTCACATTATTCACGAGTTCATAGAACGACCGGGTATACATGTTCTGCAGTTGAGCGACGTAAGCGGCGCGCTGACGGTTCTCATGGATGCCCCAACCAAGGGCACCGGCCAGCAGCAGCGTCAGCGTCATCGGCAGCAACGATGGCCTTATTCGATTCCAGTTAAATTGCAAAGCGATGCCTCCCTATCACGGCGATGACGGTGCGCGACCAGATCCAGTCGCTCTGGGCAGTGCTGGGGTTGTAGTAATAGATTGCGCCGCCGCTGGGATCCCAGCCGTTCATGGCGTCCCGGGCGGCGCGGATGGCCTCGTCGTCGGGCGTCAGGTTGATCTGCCCGTCGGCCACGGCGGTGAACGCGTAAGGCTGGTAGACGACGCCAGCAATGGTGTCCGGGAACTTGGAGCTGTCCACACGGTTCAACACCACCGCCGCCACCGCCACCTTGCCGGCGTAGGGCTCACCGCGGGCCTCACCATAGACAACTTTTGCAAGCAGATAAAGGTCGCCGCTGCTCCCGCGGGAGGCCGAGGACCCGCCGCTGCTGCCGCCAATGGTAATGCCAATGGCCTTGGCCGTGGCCGGGCCAACGACGCCGTCTGCCGTGATGCCATTGCGCTTCTGGAAGAGGATAACGGCATCCTTGGTGTCCTGGCCGTAAATGCCATCCACCGCGCCCTGGTAGTAGCCCCATTGCCGCAGGCGGCTCTGCACCTTCTCCACATCCGACCCGGTGTCGCCTTTTTTTAGCGAAACCGCTAGCGGCGACGACATGCCCATTGACAGGCATAAGGTCACCAGGAACACCACTGTCATACACCCGCTGATTACTCGTTTCATGATCCTTCACCCGAAAGCCAGTATTGCTTTGTCCATTGGGCAAAGCGCCCGTCCCAATCTGTTTCGCCTTTGAGTTTGTCGTAGAGCCAGGATCGAACGGGCGCTTCCGGCGCGTCCTCGCTGTCCAGCACACCCGCTTCGTCCAGTTGCTTGACCAGTTCCTTGTACTCTTGCAGATCCATCTCGCCCGTTTCGCTCGTCAGGCACAGGGGTGGGAACAACACGCACCACCAGTTGTGGCCCTTTCCTTCGCCCAGTTTGATCTCCAGCGCCCGGTACTTGCCCGCCGGGAACACCACGCCGTCGTAGTCCCGGTCGGGGAAGTTCACGAGGCCGATATCGGCCGTCGCGCCGTAGTCCACTCCCTGCGCCTCCAATTGATCGGTCAACTCCTGCTCGATGTCCGGGGTCAGGGCCTTCAGATCCTTCCAGGCAGTGTCTGCCGCCGTCTCCTGCGACAACTGGCTGCCCCACTGCTTCAACACATAATCTCGAATCCAAAGCTTCATGCTCTGGTCGTCGTCGCTGTCGCTGTTGGCCAGGATGTGCAGCCGAATGACGTCGTCATGGCTCGTCGTCGCCGAGCCACAGGCAGACAGCAGGCCGACCACAACCAGCAACACCAGAAAAATAACAACCGCTTTTCTCAAATTGACACCTCCGCATTGCGCTTCATGTACAGTATTGACCATATGCGGATTGTTATAACAGCACAGGAAAAGGCCGACAGATAGACTTTGTCCGGAATAGGGGCGCTTTATGCGGGCAAACGAAAAGGGACCGGCTCTCGCCGGTCCCCCAGGCTGTCGACACAGTCGACAGCCTTTCGCGTCTGCCGCTGTTGCGACAGCCGCGATTCAGAATACTTGTTTTCGCTATGGCAAGATCGGTCGCCGCACATGTCGCCGACCGATCACAAATTACAGTTCTCATGCGGGTTTCTAAGGATACGTTCGCCATCGGGCGGTTTTTTCTTCTGCTCGCGCTGGCCCTATCTTTCCTCCCGCCGAATGAATCGGCGGGAGGTTCATCTCCCCTTGCCCGTTCTAAGGGTTTGTAGACAATCTGGGGGACCGGCTCTCGCCGGTCCCCCAGAGTCCTTATGCTAGTCCATCATTCCTCGTAGGTCGGCTCAATGAGCCCCAGCTGCCCGTCCTTGCGGCGGTAGAGCACGTTGACCTCACCCGAGTCGGCATTCATGAACACGAAGAAGTCGTGCCCCAGGAGCTGCATCTGCAGCGCCGCCTCATCCACATCCAGTGGCTTGACGCCGAAGCGCTTGGTGCGCACAACGGAGATGGATGGCTCCTCCTCCAACCCCTCGCCGTCGTCGGCAACGAAGGCGCCGCTCTTCAGGCGTCTCTCGAGCTTGGTGCGGTGGCGGATGATCTGCTTCTCCAGCTTGCGCTCCACATGCTCGATGGAGGTGTACATGTCGTCGGTGGCTTCCTCCCCGCGGAGGATGATGCCGTTGAAGGGGATGGTCACTTCGATGATATGATTGAGCTTCTCCACGGACAGGACCACATTCACTTCGGTTTCCGGTTCAAAGTATCTCTCCAGCTTGCCGAGCTTCTTGTGAACAATCTCTTTGAGGGAATCGGTCACATTCAGGTTCTTACCGGTGATCTGGATTTTCATATGCGAACCTCCCGCTTTATAATCAAAGAGGCGCTATCGTCGCTTGCTGCTTCGATCGGCACCTCCTTTGTACTAGTATAATACCCATTGGATGCAATGTAAAACAAAATAAAACGAAAAGCCAAAAATAGACACTCGGTTTGCCCGTTTAGTCAGATGAGTTAAAAGGGAAATTGTGATGCTTCGTGCTGCAATCTACAGGCCCGCCTCCAGTATCACTGTTTGGGCAGCCTCAGCGATAGTCAGGTTTGTGATGTCTAACTGAGTATAAGGGACATCCTGAAAGGCCCTTCGTGATTCTGCCATCGCACGTTGCTTTCGCTCAGGGGTGCGATGATTCATGTCCATCCTTCTGATGTTCTCCTCCTCCCTGCACATAAGGAGAAATGGGACAAAGCAAAAAGATCGTACCGCCAGCGCCGCCGTTATCAACTCAAATACTTCCTTGCGCCTTCCATGAAAACCGTAGGAGAAAACAACCGTCTCCACGACTGGGCAGTCCAAATAATTGATGATAAGAGACGCTATGTTTTTTGCTACCGTGGGAATGGTATCGTCGCTCAAAACAAACGGGTTCATGAACCGGCAAGGATCCGAATCAACATAAGCGGAATTTGGTAGCATCCGAATGATCTCTCTGCAAATTGTCATCTTCCCAATGCCGTTTGGCCCACACAAGAACAACAGCTTCTTCATTTGTCATCCTCTTACTTAGCCATTAGAAAGCCAGGCACATTGCGGGCCGGCTGCCTTCAGCAAACTCACAAAGAGACCCGCCACTCGGCACCACCGTTGCCCACAGTATACACCTGGACACAAAAAAGGCATACCTCCCACAAACGGAGAGGTATGTCTTGGTGGGATTTGCCGGGCTCGAACCGACGACCCCTGCGATGTGAACACAGTGCTCTACCAGCTGAGCTAAAATCCCACGCCCTTCGGCAGGGATTATTCTAACCGATCGCTCCTCATTTTTCAAGCCCCCTTTTGCACTCTTTTTGGGTATGCCTGCCAGTTACACAAAAAAGAGCCCACCGGTTGGCTCCGATGGGCTCGACAGAGGGTCGCTAACGCTGCACGCGGCCGGATGCGTTGCCACCCAGGATGGCCTGCACCTCTCGCACGCTGACCATGTTGAAGTCCCCCTCAATGGTCTGCTTGAGCGCCGAGGCCGCCACGGCAAACTCCAACGCATCCTGCAGGCCCATGCCGGCAAGCTGACCATAGATGAGCCCCGCCCCAAAGGAGTCGCCGCCACCCACACGGTCAACGATGTGGATATCATAGTGGCGCGAGTGATAGCAGTCGCCGCCGTCCTCATAGAGCAGGCCCGACCAGCCGTTGTCGGAGGCCGAGCGGCTCTCCCGCAGGGTGATGGCGGCCTGCCGCAGGGCAAAGCGATCCACCAACTGGCGGGCGACCTGGCGATACCCGGTCTCAGTCAGCCGACCGGCGTGGATGTCCGCCCCCTCGGCGTGGATACCAAAGACGTCGGCGGCGTCCTCCTCATTGGCAATGATCACATCCACATACTGCATGAGGCGGCCCATGACCTGGCCGGCCTTCTCCCGGCTCCAGAGCTTCTTGCGGTAGTTGAGGTCGCAGCTAACCTTGACGCCCCGGGCGGCGGCCACCTTGCAAGCCCGCTCGGCAATGGCAGCGACGTTGTCACTGAGCGCCGGTGTGATGCCGGTGAAGTGGAACCAGTCCGCCCCGTCCAGTATGCGATCCCAATCGAAGTCCTCCACCGTGGCGGTGGCGATGGCTGAACCGGCGCGGTCATAGATGACGTTGGAGGGACGCAGGGCCGCGCCCTTCTCACAGTAGAATACGCCCATGCGATCCCCACCGCGCACGATGTGCGACACATCCACGCCGTACTTGCGAAGCTCGTTGCGGCAGGCGTCGCCGATGGGGTTGTGGGGCAACCGGGTGACAAACGCCACATCCACGCCATAATTGGCCAGCGACACGGCCACATTTGCCTCCGCCCCGCCGAAGATGATGTCAAAGCTCTTGGCCTGCACAATGCGCTCGTAGCCGGGCGGTGACAGGCGCAGCATAACCTCTCCAAAACACACGACCTTGGGCATACAAGAACCTCCCAAACAGAAAGAACCGCCGTGGCGCGGGACGGCTAACCTTGCAGCTTCCCCCGCAGTGGGCAGGAGTGCTCCTGTCCACTGCGGGCTGGAAGAGTGACAAAACAAGCGTCAATGCAAACCAGAGCGGTTCTTCTTCGTTTTTGCAGTCGGTCTTTTTTACTTCGCGCGGGCCGCCTGAATGGCCGCCACATAGCGCTGGGCTTCCTTCACGATGGCATCGTAGTCGCCGGTCTTCGCGCCCTTGATGAGCTCGCTGCCAGCACCCAGCGCCACCGCGCCGGCCTTGATCCACTCGGACGCGTTATCCGCCGAGACGCCGCCAGTGGGCATGAGCTTGGCCTGCGGCAGCGGCCCCAGGAAGGACTTGATGATGTTGGGCCCAAAGAGGTTGGCCGGGAACACTTTTAGGATGTCCGCGCCGGCTTCCATGGCCTCGATAGCCTCCCGGGGGGTCATGACGCCGGGCATGTAAGCCACCCGGTAGCGGTTGCACAGGCGGATGGTATCCGGGTTGAACGAGGGGCTGATGATGTACTGCGCGCCGGACAGGATGGCGATGCGAGCCGTCTCAGGGTCCAGCACGGTGCCGGCGCCCAGAATGAGCTCACCCTTGGTGTATTCCTTCGCCAGATCCTCAATGACCTTGTCAGCGCCCTTCACGGTGAAGGTGATCTCCAGCGCGGCAACACCACCCTTCATGCAGGCTTCAGCAATGCGCTTCGCCTGATCGGGGCCATTGGCACGCACGACCGCTACCAGACCAGCCTGTTGAATCTTCCCCAATACGGTTTCCTTATCCATGTCACACACTCCTTTTGTTAGAATCCAAGACTTTCCATGGGTATTGTACACGCTGAGGCCGGTGGATTCAATGAAATCGACAGGAAAACCCAAAGCTGTATAGGCAGCTTTCGGGCTGTCGACATAGTCGACAGCCTTTCGCGTCTGCCGGTGTTGCGCCAGACGCGATTCATAGTGCTTGTTCCTATTTCGTCGTATCGTTCACCGCACATGTCGCCGAACGATATCAAATGATGGCACTCAAGCCGGTCTTGGGGAAATACGTTTCGCCTACGGGCGGGATTATACTGTTGGTATTCACGCCCACAATTGTTCCCTCCCGCCGGATGAACCGGCGCTCGGCTCGTTTATACCTTCCTGTATCGACTTTTTGACAATGCGAAAGCTGTATCGGCAGCTTTTCAGCTCACCAAACCCTGTGTGTGGAGCGAAACAGAGAGCTTGCGCAAAAGCTTTCCCTCGTGAACCTTTGTGCCGTCTGGTATAATAAAGGGTAGAACATAGCTGGAGGATTTTCATGGCAAAGCTGACGATCACCGCCCGGGGCAAAAACCGCGTGGAAGCGGGGCACCCCTGGGTGTTTGCCTCTGACATACAGAACGCACCGGCGGAACTCACACCCGGCGATGTGGCTGACGTGCTGGCCCCCGACGGGCGCTTCTTGGGGCGCGGGTACTACAACCCGAAATCCCAAATCTCCCTGCGGATGCTGACACGCCACGACGAACCCATTGATCGCGCGTTTATCGAGCGGCGGGTCAATGACGCCATCGCCTACCGCAAGGGGCTGGGGGTGCTGCCCGCCTGCCGCATGATCCATGCCGAAAGTGACTTCCTGCCGGCGCTCATCGTTGACCGCTTTGGCCCGACACTGGTAATGCAGTCACTCTCTCTGGGGATGGAAAAGCTCAAGCCCTTTGCCATCGACCCGCTGATGGCGCTGCCCGGCGTGCGCGGCATCTACGAGCGCAACGACGTGCCGGTGCGCTCGCTGGAAGGTTTGGAGCAGACCAAAGGGGTTCTCCGCGGCACCGTTGATCCCTCCGCCGCCATTGAGGAGAACGGCGTGAAGCTGGCCGTTGACGTCGTCAACGGCCAGAAAACCGGGTACTTCCTGGATCAGAGGGAGAACCGGGCGGCCATCGCCCCCTTCGTGCGCGGCAAGCGGGTGCTCGATTGCTTCTGCCACATCGGCTCCTTCGCCCTGCACGCGGCCAAGTACGGCGCAGCCGAGGCCGTGGGTGTGGACGTGTCGGAGGAGGCCACCGGTCGCGCGGCCATCCTGGACACCCTCAATGGCTGGCAGGACCGCTGCCACTTTGTCACCGCCAACGCCTTCGACTACCTACGGGATCGTCAGGCTGCCCATGAGGGGTTCGACGTCATCATCCTCGACCCCCCGGCATTCGCCAAGAACAAGGACGCGCTGAAAAACGCCACACGGGGCTACAAGGACATCAACCTGCGGGCGATGAAGCTGCTGCCGCCCGGCGGTACCCTCGTCACCTGCTCCTGCTCCTACCACATGACGCTGCCGCTGTTCCTTGCCATGCTGCAAGACGCCGCCCACGACGCCGGCCGGCAGCTCAAGGTGGTGGAGGTGCGCGGGCAGGCCAAGGACCACCCCAGCCTGCTTGCCGCGCCGGAGACCAACTACCTCAAGTGCGTCATCGCCCAGGTGTGGTAGTCACTTTTTCCGCTTCGTCAGGTTCACGATGAGGATGCCGCCGATGGCACCCACAGCCACACCCATGACGATGTCGGAGAGGAACGACCAGCCGATGGACCAGTCACCGTCGATGGCCGAGAACAGCACAAACGACAGCAACACATAGAGCAGGCCGGTCAGCCCACCGCGCAGCCACCCACGCTCAGGATGGCTGCGCACGGCCATCCACGTGCCCAGCAGCAGGAAGACGACCTTCGCGCCCTGGTTGACGATGGGCAGTGCGTTCTCACGGACGTGGAACAAGCGCACCGCCAGCGCAAACAACAGCACATAGAGTGCTGCCGCCAGCAGCGCCACGCCGACGCCCTTCAGCACGTCCCACCACATGGCATTCTTCATCGGCAGGTGGTCGGCCGGCTTTTTCATTCCGTTCTTCTGGTTCATGGAATTCGCCCCTTTGCATCGTGCTTACTCCATACCTATGGTTGCATAGGGGCGAATATGCGCCCTCAGCCGCCGGGTTGGGCGGTCATCGTGCGGTCGGCGGCTTGCATGTCCATGCGCAGCTGCTCCTGGGGGCTCACCGGGTTGCAATACCCCTTGCCCAGCGTGTAGTTGAGTAGGCGCTCTTGGGCGGTCAACGTAGCGTCCAGCTGTTGACGCAACAGCAGGCGTACCGCTGGGGTGGTAGCCTCGGTCAGCGCCCGCGCCCAACAGACGGCGGCGTCCCCGGTGTCCTGCAGGCAGTCGGCGGCAATCACCTGTTCGGTCAGCATTCCCAGCCCCGTCAGGCTCTGTATGAGGTTCATGGCACTCCCTCCTCAGTTGGAAAGCTGCGACGCCTGCAACAGGCTCTGCAGCTCCCGAATCTCCTGCTGGGCACGGGCGAACTCCTGCTGCAGGATGGTCTTGAGTTCGGCGTCCTGCACCAAGCTCACCAGGGCGGCCTCCTTGGTGGCGTTGGCGGTGCGGCGCTGCAGCAACCCCTGCAGCAGGAATGCTTCCTGCAGGGTGATGGATGTGGCGGTAGGCATGGTCATTCCTCCTTTTGAGTAGTGTGAGCCCACCGTCCCAATTCATACCCAAAGCCACGGGTTGCCAAAGGGAATCGCCATTGGGCGACATTCCGACGTCAGGCCATGCTACGGCCCTTCTCGCTCAAACACCCGTGCCAGACGATGGAGAATACAGTTTGAATGAGCTGACCGGTCGGAAGACCGATTTCCTCCATCAACCGGGGGTTGCTGATGTGGGAGACGGCACCGATGAGCACATGGGCCACCAGCACCTCGTTGATATCCTCCCGGAAGACGCCGCTCTCCTTCCCCTCCCGGATGATGCGCCGAATGTTGCTGAGGATGATGCCCCTGCGGTTGGTGTCAATCCTCTCATAGGCTTCCGGCACAGACCGCTGTATGTCATCGAGCACACTGCTGTTGACCTGGGATACGAACCGCACCACCGGCACGATGAAATCGACCGCTTTCTGCTGGGGGGATTTTGCCTCGTCGGCGATCACCCGCTCCATTTCAGCGCGCACCTTGGCCGTGTGGTAATCCACACTCCCCATAAGCAACTCCTCCTTGGAGGCAAAGTGCTTGTAGAGCGTTGCCTTGCCCATGCCGCAGCGGCGGGCGATCTGTTCCATCGTCACGGCGGAATAGCCGGTTCCCGTGAATAACTGGAACGCTGTTTCCAATATCCTTTCTCTTTGGTCCATGATAACTCCCCTCTAAATCTTTCGGTATCGTTTGAGGGCAACGGTGTTCAGCGCCAGGAACAGCACCATGTAACCAAACAGAATGAGCAGATCCGGCAGGATGACACCGAACCCAAACCCCCGGAAGGCGACGTTCGTCAGGGCATCGGCGGCATAGGTAAGCGGGAAAATCTTAGAGAGGACAGCAATCCACGCCGGGGCCCCGCGCAGATTGAAGAGACCGCAGAAAAGAATCTGCGGCACGATGACCAATGGGATGAACTGGAAGAGCTGCAACTCGTTGCGTGCAAAGGCCGAAAGCAGCGTGCCCAATGCGAGCGAGCCAGCCGCCAGCAGGAGATTGATGAGAAGCACCAGCAGGAAATTGCCTTTGAGAGCGATGTGCAGCACATGTACCATGTAGAGCTGAATGAGCAGCGTTTGCACCAGTACAAAGAGGCCAAAGCCCAGGAAGTACCCAAACACGATTTCGTGCCGCCGGATGGGGGTGCTCAACAGCCGCTCCAGCGTGCCGCTGATCCGCTCCCGCAGGAAGGCAACCCCCGCCAGCAGAAAGACAAAGAAGAAGATGAAGAAGCCCATCATCAGCGGCGCGATGCTGTCGAAGGTCGTCATGTCGTCGGAGCCATTGAGGTAGCTGTATTCGACCGACGTCAGGCTAAGGCTGGGCGCTTCCACCGCAATATCAACCTCCGGCACTGCAACGGTATTGGCACCATTGGCTTTCAGCACCTGCATCAATTGCTGGCGCACCTGCTCCAGAATGCTCTCCTTGAGGGTCAGCACCTTCTCCTCCAGGCTCTCCTGCGCATGCTGCTTGGAATAATCCGCAACGGCTGTGGCAAGGGCCTTCTTCACCGAAGCCGTCACCATGCTCTGGGAGCCTTCCACATACACGGTGACCGTCGGCTCGTCGTAGACGATGACCCCATCGGTACGGCTGTATTTCAGTTCTTCCAGCGCGGCGTCGAGGTCATCAACCGGTGTGACGTCAGCCTCCTCGGCGATGGCGCTCTGCATCTGTGCGGGCAACGACAGCGTCAGCACCTGAGGCCGGAATGCGTCGATGTTCAAAATTTCATGGAGCAGAAAAATGGCCATCAACGGCGCGACGATGAGCAGTGCCAGCGTGCGCCGATCCTTCACGATTTGCCGCACAACCCTGCCCGCAACCACAAAGCTATTCATGTTTCTTCCCTTGCCCTTCCGTCGCCCCGCTGAACCGCAGGAACGCTTCTTCAATGTCCGCCGCCCCCGTCTGGGCGAGCAACTCCTCCAGCGTCCCATTGGCGATGATCTGCCCTTCTCGCATCAATAATATCCGGTCGCAACGGGCAGCCTCATCCATCACATGGGTGGTGGCAAGGATGGTGCAGCCCCCGGCCTTTAGGGTGTCAAACTCCGCCCAGAACTTCCGGCGAAGCACCGGATCCATCCCCACGGTCGGCTCATCCAAAATAAGCAGGCGCGGGCGGTTGATGAGCGCGATCGCCAGGGAAAGCCGACGTTTCATGCCGCCGGAGAATTGGCGAACCGCCTTCTTCCGGTGTTCGGCCAGATCCACAAACTCCATGAGCTCCCCCGCGCGGCGCTTCGCCTCCGCCCCGCGGATGCCCAGCACCCTGCCGAAGAACAGCAGGTTTTCCAGCGCGGTCAAATCCTCATAGAGCGCGTCATTCTGGGCCATGTACCCAATGGTCGCCATGGACGCCAGCGATGGCACATGGTTTTGGAAGACGGTGATGGCACCGGCTTGAAAGGGAACCGCACCGCAAACCGACTTGACAAGAGTGGTCTTGCCCGAACCCGACGGGCCCAACAGCCCCACAATCTGTCCCTCGGGAATGGAGACGCTCAACTGTGGCAGCACGACCTGACTGCCGAACTGCACCCGGAGCCCCTCAATCTGTATGGCAGCGTTCCCGTCCATGGCATATCCTCCAACTCAACAAACTCGTACGTTCAGAACCGATTCGGTTCTTTCGGTTCTATTATAGGTCGGGCATGGCCCCTGTCAAGCAAATCTTTGAGGTCCGGGTACGCCCGTCTGCAGTGTGGCAGGCAGAAACAAAATCCCCCGCCAATACGAAATTGACAGGGGATTGATTGACTAAACTCTGGTCACGGGTTCACCGACCGGGCAGGCGTTCCCGTGCAACGTGGGAGCATTATTTCTTCGCCACGATGAAGCCGGGGCAGCCATTGCGCGGGATGAGCGCGGCATTGGCTTCGTCGGTGTCCACGTGCATGGCCAGGGCGAACTTGGGGCTGACGCGCACCACGACATCGCCGAAGGTCAGCGCCCGCTCGGTCTCCAACCGCACTTCCACAATCTGCTTGTCCTGCACGCCGAGCTTCTCGGCGTCCTCGGGCCGCATGTGGATATGCCGCTTGGCGGCGATCAGGCCCTCCTTGACCTCAACCGTGCCGCAGGGGCCGCTGAGGGTGAAGCCGGGGGTGCCGTTCACGTCGCCGGACTCCCGCACGACGGTGGGGATGCCAATGGTGAAGCTGTCGGTCACCGAGACTTCCACCTGGGTGGCGGGGCGCTCGGGCCCGAGGATGGCAACGTTCTTGAAGGTGCTCTTGGGGCCTATCACATCAACGCGCTCCTCCGACAGGAACTGCCCGGGCTGGGAGAGATCGCGCTTGAAGGTCAGTGTTTTACCGGGGCCGAAGAGGGCCTCCACATCGGCCTTGCACAGGTGTACGTGGCGGGCGGATACTTCCACCAGAAACTCATTGTCTTGCATGGGTGTACTCCTTTGTGTTTATTAAAGATAAAAGGCGATGGCCACGACGATGCCCAGCAGGCTTCCGGCCAACACCTCCCTTGGCTGATGGCCCAACAGCTCCTTGAGCTTGACCTGATTGATGTAATGCTCGGAGAAGAACGTCTCCACGATGTCATTGAGAAGCGTGGCCTGGGTGCCGGCGGCCCGGCGCACACCGGCGGCATCGTACATCACCACCAGCGCGAACACCGTGGCGATACCGAAGGCAACCGAATCAAACCCGGCGACCAGCCCCGCCGTAATGGCCGCACAGGTGACCGACGACGAATGGGCGCTGGGCATGCCGCCCGCGCCAAAGAGCCGCACCCAATCCCACCGCTTCTGGAAGATCAGCGTCAGGATGAGCTTGATGACCTGTGCCGTGAGCCATGCCGTGATAGCTGGCAAAAAAATTGGGTTGTGAACGATCTGGTCGAAATACTTCATGGGACCCCTTAGCTTTTTCTATCCAATATATACTGGGCCAAGCGACGAAAAAAGTCAACGTTTTCCCAACCCTCCAGGGCATCCTGGGCACGCTGGCACTCCTCTCGCGCCAGGGCGCGCGCACCGCTCAGCCCATGCAGGGTGACATAGGTCGTCTTGTGGGCCAGGTCGTCCTTGCCGATGGACTTGCCAAGGGCCTGCTCACTGCCCTCCCTGTCCAGAATGTCGTCGGTGATCTGGAAGAGTAGCCCCAGATGGCGGCCGTACCGCTCCATGTCGGAGAGGAAGCCTTCCTCCACCCCACCCAGGCGCAGGCCCGCGCCAATGGCGGCCAGCAGCAGGGCACCGGTCTTCTTCTCATGCATGCGGCGCAGTTCCTGCCCATCTGCAAAGCTGCCGGTGGCTGCCAGGTCCAGCGTCTGCCCGCCCACCATGCCGGTGCCGCCCGCCGCCCGGGCAACGCATCGGGCCGCTGCCACGGCATGCTCCCCCTGCTGGGCACAGGCATCCAGCATTTCCTCAAAAGCCAGATTGAGCAGACCATCGCCGGCCAAGATGGCGTTCGCCTCGCCATAGACCACGTGGTTGGTGGGCTTGCCACGGCGCAGCACGTCGTTGTCCATGGCGGGCAGGTCATCGTGGATGAGCGAATAGGCGTGGATCATCTCCAGCGCACGGGCGAAGGGCATGGCGTCAGCCCGGGCACACCCGGCCCGCTCCGCCGCCGCCAGCAGCAGCGCCCCGCGGATGCGTTTGCCGCCGGCCAATAGGCTGTATGCCATGGCTTCGGCCAGTGGCTCGGGCACGTCGTCCAGCGTCTCCATCCGCTCCCGCAGGGCGCGGTCGATGGCCGTGGCGTATCCCTTGAGTTCAATCTCCACCAAGGTCGTCGTCCTCCGCTGTGTCAAACGCTACCTCGCGCATAGAATCCGCTTCACCGGTAAGCTTCATCACCTTCGCCCGCACCTGTTCGAGCTTCCCGCGGCAGAGCTTGGTGAGTGCCAGCCCTTCCTCATAGAGGGCGGCGGTCTCATCCAGAGAGAGTTTGCCCGTCTCCATGCGCCGCACAATCTCTTCCAGGCGCGTCAATGCCTCTTCAAAGGCCGGTTGTTGTTTCTTTGCCATTCGTCTCTCCATCCTCCGCAATGACAGCCACGCGGCTGCCGTCGGCCATGCGCAGCACCACCGGGTCGTTGGGGCTGAGCTCCGCCACGCCGGTGGCGTAGCTGCCCCGCTGTGGCATCCACACCGCCGCGTAGCCCCGCTGCAACACCAGCGCTGGGTTCATGCCTACGAGCAGGCTGCCCATGTGTTCCACCTGGGTCTGCGCGGTCTCCAGCCGTCGCGCCATGGCGCCGTCCAGCCGCTCCCGCAGGTCATCGAGCCGCAGCAAACCATCGGTGGCGCGGTTCATGGGGCTTTGCAGGGTCACCGTCCGCTCCAGCAGCCGAAGTTCATTCTCGCGCAGGGCCAGCTGGCCTAACATGGACTGCCGCAGCCGGGCTGAGAGCTCGGTCACCTGCCGCAGGCGCTGCTGGGTGTCTGGCACGGCCAGCTCAGCGGCCTCCGAAGGAGTGGCCGCCCGCACGTCGGCAGCGAAATCCGCGAGGGTAAAGTCCGTCTCGTGCCCCACGGCGCTGATAACCGGAAGGGCACTCTCGACAATCGAGCGCACCACCTGCTCGTCGTTGAACTCCCACAAATCCTCAAAGGACCCGCCACCCCGGCCCACGATGAGCACATCCACGTTCCCCCGGGCGTTGAAGGCGCGGATGCCGGCGGCAATCTCCGCGGCGGCACCCTCCCCCTGCACCCGCACGGGGTACAGCACGACCTGCGTGCGGGGGCTGCGGCGGCCGATGATACGGATGATGTCCCGAATAACAGCTCCGGTGGGCGAGGTAATAACACCGATACGCTCCGGCATGGACGGCAGGGGGCGCTTGCGCTCGGCGTCGAAGTACCCCAACGCCTGGAATCGAGCCTTGCGCTGCTCAAAGAGCAGGAACAAGTTGCCAACTCCGTCGGCCTTGACGCGCTTGACGTAGTAATTGATCTGCCCCTGCTCGGCATAGTAGGAGAGCCGCCCCGTCACCGTGACGCGCTGGCCTTCGGCTATCTTCTGGCCAAAGGCCTGATCCTGCCGGAAGTAGACGCACCGCAACAGCGCTCGCTCGTCCTTCAGGGCAAAGTACATGTGCCCCGCCGCCGACCGCCGCAGGTCAGAGATTTCCCCCCGCACCTGTAGGCTCTGGAGCATGGGCTGGCTGTCAAAGCTGCGCTTGACGAACTCCCCCACCTCCGAGACGGTGAAGACCCAATCAGCCATGGGTTCGGGCGGCCTCCAGCGTGTTCTCCAACAGCATGGCGCGGGTCATGGGGCCTACGCCGCCGGGCACCGGGGTGATGTGGCTTGCCACCGCAGCGGCGGACTCATAATCCACATCGCCCACCAGCGCGTCGTTCACGCGGTTGATGCCCACGTCAATGACGACGGCACCGGGCTTGACCATGTCGCCGGTGACAAACCCCGGCTTGCCGATGGCCGCCACCAGTATATCGGCCTGCCGGGTCATCTCTGCCAGGTTCTGGGTGCGGGAGTGGCAGATTGTCACCGTGGCGTTGGCCGCCAGCAGCAGGTTTGCCATGGGCTTACCCACGATGTTGCTGCGCCCCAGCACCACCGCGTGCTTGCCAGCCACCTCAATCCCGGCGTTCTGCAGCATCCACATCACGCCCTTGGGCGTGCAGGGGGCCAGCGTCTTGCCACCGGTCACCAGCAGACCCACATTGATGAGGTGGAACCCGTCCACGTCCTTCTTGGGGTCGATGCGCTCGATGACCGCCGCTTCATCCAGATGCCGGGGCAGCGGCAACTGCACCAACATGCCATGGATACGGCTGTCGGCGTTCAGCCGGTCGATGAGCGCGAGCAGGGTGTCCATCGTCGTGTCGGCGGGCAGGCGATAGACCACTGAATGGAAGCCCACCAGCCCACAGTCCCGCTCCTTGCTGTTCACATAGGCCTGGGAAGCCGGGTCGTCGCCCACCAGCACCACCGCAAGTCCGGGCTGCAGCCCACGCTCTGCCTGCAGTTGTGCCACTTCCGCCTTGATGCGCCGCCGAATTTCCTTCGCCGCGGCCTTGCCGTCCAGTACCGTCGCTGCCATGGAAACCACCTCTATCGTAAAAATTGTTGGCCGAGAAATGCCACGCCCACCGCATTGTCAGAAGACAAACGCGGCGGCGCAAAACAGGCCCGCAAGCCCGCCGCCGCCAGGCGCTCCGTCATCCGCGCCCGCAGCAGGCGGTTGGATGCCACGCCGCCGATGAAGCACACACTCGTGAGCCCCCCATGCCGGGCGGCGTGGGTGGCCATGGCCGCGAACGTCTCCGCCAGGCAGACCAGCAGCTCATGGGCCACGTCTGCGCGGTCGGCACCACCGGCCAGCAGCCGCTGGGCCGCGGCCTCCGCGCCGGAGAGATTGCACTGTGCGCCAATCACCTTGGCCTTGATGGCACCGGAGATGCGGCCGGAGGACGCGAGCGCCAGTTCTTCCAGCGCGGGGCCGGCCGGGAAGCCCAGACCCATGGCCACGCCCACGCGGTCGACGAGTTGCCCGGCATGCAGGTCCAGCGTGCCGCCGACGAGATGAAGGGAATAGCCCCGCTCCCCCGGCACGGCCCGAATGAGCTCGGTGGTGCCGCCGGAGAGGTGGAATGCCAGAAATGGCTCGCCACCGGGGAGATCGTTTGTCGTGAACGCCGCCGCGGCGATGTGCCCTTCTTGATGGGTCGTCTCAAACAGCGGCAAGCCAAGCGCCGCCGCCAGTGACCGGGCCAACCCGTGACCCGCGGTGAACACCGGCATGTAGGAGCCGTCCACCGGCCTGGGCCGGGTGCTGACGGCAATGGCCTGCCACCCACGATGGCTGGCGTCCATCCGCTCCATGAGTTCCGGCAGGTTTTGCACATGCTGAAACAGGGCCTTCGACTGCTGAAGACCCCGTTCGCCCTGCGGCACACGGAGAATGGTGCGACAATCCTCCAACACCTCGGGCCCATCCACCACCGCGATGGAGGTGGTGTAACAGCTGGTGTCTAGTCCGAGGACGGACATGGCGCGGTACCGTGCTGCTTCAATATGGTGGACAAGACCCCGTTGAGGAAGGTGCCCGAGTGGTCGGTGGAGTATTGCTTTGCCAGCTCCACACATTCGTTGATCGTCACAGCCCCCGGGATGTCCTCCCGGCAGTCAATCTCATAGACGCCAAGGCGCAGGATGGCACGATCCACCCGCGGGATGCGGGTGACCTTCCAACCGACAGCCGCCTCCTCAATGGTGGTGTCAATGTCGGCCTGATGCTCACGTACGCCATCCAACACAGCGTCGATATACTTGTTGTCGTCGTCGTTCAGGTCGGCACGCGACAGGATCTCATTGTCCAATATCGTTTCATCAAGGGTCATGGCGTTGCCGTCGCTGTCGCAGTCCATCATGTCCCAGCGGTACAGCAGCATAAACGCCGATTCCCGGGCTTTCTTTCTACTCATCCATCGTCCTCATCGTTCGCTTTTAGGTACTAGCTTTCCCACCATGTCCAGAAATGCTTCCCTGTCATCCACCAGCATGCCCACGGCAAAGCCCACACCGACGCATACCAGGATGAGGAGCGTGCGGAAGAAGCCCAGCGTCAGGAAGAGAATGGCCACAGCCAGGCCGGCGGCTGAGCCGCCAATGCGCCCGCCAAACCGGCGCAGGAAATCCCACACAGCGTCCCACATGGTCTATTCCTTCCCGGAATAACTGTTCCGGTTGTTGTCCACCAGCACGCCGATCTCTTTGACCGGCACACCGGTCACCGTCGTCAGGTGGTTTTTGAGGTCAGCCTGCAGGGCCGTCGTCAGCGCGGGCAGGGCGACGCCCTCCTTGGGGCAGACGCGCAACCGCAGCGAAAGACCATCTGCCTGGGGCAGGACGACGGAGGAGCTGGCAGCAATGTCCGGGTTGGTGGCCACGAAGGCCGCCACGATCTGCTTGATGGTGGGGATGGCGATGGCGACCTCACCGTGCTCAGTCTGGGCCAGCCGCACATGAACGTAACGGTCCGCCTTGCGGAAGGCGGCGAAGAACAGCCGGATGACCAGTACAAAGAGCACCAGCGCCACCGCGCCGATGAGCAGAGCATTGCCCACCCAAAGGCCGGTCAGGCTGTTGAGATAGGCCGCCACGCCGGTGATAGGCACCACCGACAGTGCCACGCAGCCCAAAAAGAGCGACAGTGCCAGCAGCGCCAGCAGGGCGACGACCAGCAGAAACTTATCTACAATCTTCATTGGTGCAACTCCTTACACACAGAGTTGAGGCAGGCCACTGGGCCTGCCCCGCTGTTATTCCACCGTGGCGTCCTGCTCTACCGGCAGGGGATCCTTGGTAAACTGGACACCCAGAACGTTGACGTTGACGCGCTCCACCGTGAGCCCCGTCATCGTCTCCAACGCCTTCACAACGTTGGCCTGTACGTTGCGCGATACCTCGTGCAGCTTGTTGCCGTAGGTGACGATGAGGTTGATGTCCACCGCCACCTGCCGGTCGTTGACGGTGACCTTGATGCCTTTGGCCAGGTTCTTGCGGCCCAGAAGCTCCGCGATACCGCCGGCGATGCCGCCGGACATGCCCGCCACCCCTTCAATCTCCGTCGCCGCAAGCCCGGCGATGATTGCTAATACATCATTGGCGAAGGATACCGTGCCAATTTCGCTCTGCATGGCGTCGGTGTTCTTAATCTCAGACACACGTATCACCTCCTGTGTACCGCCAATTATACCAAACAGCGGCAACGTTGCAAACAACTATTTCACAGGGATGATCTTGATGTTCTGGGCCGATTCGCCGGTTTCCGCGCGCACCACGTCCAGAATCTGCGCCACCTGGGCGTCTGTCAGCTCCTCCGCCCCCACGACGATGTTGACCGACCCTGTGTGGTAGAGCACGGCGACCTTCTCAAAGCTCTTGGCTTTCAGCAGGTTCTCCACCGTCATCTCCACCTCCATGGATTTGGCGATGGCGGTCTTCTGCTCCTGGGCGGTCTTCTTGGTGGCAGCGTCGGTATCTTTGTCGTTGATGACCGAATCGAGATAAGAGAGCTCGTCGGTGCGCTGAGTCTCCCGTTCGGTCACGTAGTCGGTGAAGAAATTGCCGGTGGTGACCGAGTCGCTGCCGGTCTGCACCGACTGGGTCGCCGTTGCCTTGGGCGAGGCCGTCGCTGCCTTGTCGGCTGCCGAGTTAAACTGGTAGTTGAGGATGGGCGCGGCGATGAGCAGCACCGCCAGACCGGACAACACGATGATTCTTTGTTTTGCGGTAGACATTCAGGGATCCTCCTTCATAGTTGATGTGCTCATCGGAAGCACTTCGATGCGATCGGCGGAAATCTGCAGAGCGGTCTCTACCGCGTTCATCAGCTTGATCCGCACGTCGATGTGGGAAGCACCCTCCGCAACCACCAAGACACCAAGCACCACCGGCTCCTTCTCCACCAGCACCAGCGGTTCACTGCCGCTCTCCCCCTGCACTACCACGGGTTCCTGGTTCTCCGTTTTGGACTGCGTGGTGGTGGAGCTGCCATCGGCCCCGCCGGAGGACGCATTCTCCTGGGTGCTGACGCTGAGCGCCGGCACGATCTCCGGTCCGGTCTCGTAGGTGACCATGACCTGCACCTGGCCGGCGTTCTCCACCTGGGAGAGAATGGCTTCCAGCCGCCCCTCCAGGTCGGTGCCCTCCGTGGTGGCCTCGGCCGGCACGACGGTCTGCGCTGTCTCGCGGGTCTTAGCCGACCGTGCCAGCTCCGACCCGAACACGAAGGTCAGCAGACCCAGCGCCGCCACGATGGCGATGGCAATCTGAAGGTTGTTCTCCTTCTTCAGGAAGTGAATACAGGCTTGCAGCCAACCGGATTCCTTCACGTTGTCCTCCTCCACCCTGTCTTATATAGACCTATGCGGGTCTGTCCGACGCTATTCCCGGTGGGATTCGATGAGTTTGGTGAGGTATTCCTCGTAGGGGTTGCCCGCCGCCTGGGCCGTGGGCGCTGCCGCCACCGCCGGCGAGACGGCCTGCCGCAGGGCATCGAGATCGAGCGCGCCGGGCCGGGTGAAGAGCCCCACCGTTGCTAACACCACGACCACCCCGATGAGGAAGGACACATAGCGACGCATGTTTCCCTCGGGCAGCACGGCCTCCACTAGCATCTGGCCGAAGGCCAGCACCACCAGCGTCACACACAGGCTCGTCAATACCGTTGCCATCCCCTCACCTCATCGCCAGAATGCTGTTGCCGGCCCCGATGGTCACGGTGAGCATCAGGAACATGAGCACGAACGTCATGAGCAGGATGACGACCAGCAGCATGACGACCTTGCCCGACTCCCCCATGACCGTACACAACCCGTCGGCATCGAAGGACGCCGCCAACGCACCCGCCAGCCGGTAGGCCAGGTAGATGCCAAGGGCGCTCAGCACCGGCGGAATGATCGCCGCCAGCAACGCCAGTAACCCCGCCACCCCCACGGCGTTGCGCACCAGCAAGGAGCAGCCCACCAACGTATCCGCCAAGTCTGAGAACATGCCGCCCACATAGGGCACCATGCTATCGACGGCGTACTTGGCGGTGCGGAAGGAGATGCCGTCGTAGGACACGGCCGCCGAACCCTGAATGGCCGTGAGCGCCACAAACACCGTCATGACCGCCCCGGCCACCCACACGCCTGCGCTGCGCAGCAGGGACCCAAACTCCTTCAGCAGGTTCTTCTGTGTGACGCTGCCGGCCACGCTCAGTACCCCGCCGCACAGCGCCGCCGGCAGCAGCAGGTCGCGCACCAGCCAGGAGGCCGTCTGCGCCGCCACGGCAAAGGCTGGCTGCAGCACCGCCGTGGACGCGAACCCACCGCTGGCCGCCAGCAGCGCTGTCAGCACCGGGAACACCGCCTGCGTCACGTTGAGCAGTGTCGTGATGCTGGTGCGCGCCCCATCCACCGCCTGCCAGAGGCCGTGCAGGATGAGCACCGCCGCGACCCCATAGACGAGGAGGGAGGCGATCTTCGCCGCCCCGCCGCCGGTCAGCGCTCGCGTCATCTGTGCCAGCACACCGGACACCGCCGCCAACAGCAAGAGCTCGGCAAAGAGCGCCACCGCCTGTGTCAGCGGTTCCCGTGCGCTGTCCAGCATGTAATTGAGGAACGTCTGACCCAGGTAGGTGAACTGCCCCTGTGCCAACTGGGTCACCAGCTGGTCAGCGTTCCGCAGGTCGTCCGGTGGGTTCTGCAGCTCATCAAGAGCCGTCTGCAGGTCTTGCAGGTCCAGCTCCCCCAGGATGCGCTGCACCTCCTGCTGTACCTGCTGGTCCACGGCGTCCTGCTGGGGATCTGCCGACCGGGCAGGTGTTGCCCCAACCAGAAGGAGCATCCCCAACAGCAGCCCTGCCAACAGGCGGATTACTGCCCCAGGATGGCCAGCATTTGCTCCATCAGTGCCACCAGCACCGGCAGTGCCAGAAAGAGGATCAACACCTTGCCGCCCAATTCCACCTTCTGGGCGATGCCCTGCTCGTTGGCGTCGCGGCAGGCTTGGCCGGCAAATTCCGCTATAAACGCGATGCCCGTCGCCTTCACAATGGTCAGGAAGTACTCCGGCAGCAGGCCTGCCCGGTCGAAGAGCGCCCGCACCACCGTGATGACGCCCGAGAGCTGGGCCGCCAGGAACAGGAACACCACCACCCCCAACGCCAGGGAAATCTGCATTGCCAGCTCCGGCCGGTACTGGCGAATGACCAGCGCCAACACCGCCGCCAGGATGCCCAGCGCTGCGATTCGCACAATCTCCATGCCCACGCTCCCTTCTCATTGGAATTGGAACACGCTGCGAACGTTCTGAAAGAGGTCGGAAATCATGTTGATGACCATGAAGAGCACGATGACGAGGCCGGCGAGCGTGGTCATCATGGCCATCTCCTCCCGACCGGAGCGCACCAGCACCTGGTTGAGAATGGTGACGAGAATGCCAACCGCGGCGATCTTGAAGACGATGTCAATGCTCATCCTTCGTTCCTCCTTATGCGATGACGACAGCGGCCGCCAGGCCCGTCAACGTTCCGATGGTGCGGTAAAGCCGTCCTTTGGTGTGGCAGTCGGCCCGCGCGGCGTCAATGCCGTCCTGCAGCTGCCGGGTCAGGAAGGTGTAGTTGTCGGCAATGGTGCGCAGGTCTGATTTGCCCAACTGGTCGCCAAAGAGCCCGATCGTCTGCCGATCCTCGGCGGTCAGGGCCGCCGCGTCCTCCCGCTCGGTGGCCAAGGCCGCCAGTGTCCCGCCCCAAAGCCCCAGCGACGGTTGACCCTGGCCATACCCCTGCGCTAAGCTGCCGGCATATTGACCGGTCCAGCGGCCTTCAAACCGGGTGGCACAGCGGCCCAGCGCGTGGGGAATGGGCAGGCGATGTACGCGGATGAGCACCTCCAGGTGGCGGACAAAGGTCAAAAACTCCTGCAGCGCATTGGCCCGCCGGGCAAGGCGCGCTGCCTTGCGCGCCCCCAGCAGCGAACAGAGCCCCAGAAGCGCCCCGGCCAACACCAGACGAAACACCGTCATAGCCGGTCGCCCCCCTCCTGCACGGCGCTGATGACGCCCACGCCCTGTTTGCCATCCAGCACCACGAAGAGCCGGAAGAGGTTATCGCGCAAGAGCTCCCGCAGGGTGGGGCGCAAACGCAGGTCGCCGATGGAGGCGCCGTGAGCCGACGCCACCACCGCCACGCCGCAGTTCACGGCTTCCCGCAGGGCCTCTCCGTCCTCGGGGGTGCCGATCTCGTCAGTCACCAGCACCTGGGGGTTCAGGCTGCGCAGTGCCAGCATCATACCCTGTGCCTTGGGGAAGCCCTCAAGCACGTCGGTCTTCCACCCCACGTCAAAGCGGTCAGGACCGGCACCGCCGGCAAGCTCGCTGCGCTCATCGACGACGCAGACCCGCAGCGCTGGTTGCCCTGGCCGGTCGCTGGCGAGAAGCCGCGCCATATCGCGCAGCAGCGTGGTCTTTCCCATGCCCGGCGGCGACACCACCAATGTGTTCTGCACGGCATTCCCCCCGCGTAAGCGTCCATAAACCGGCTCGGCCACCCCTGGCACCGCGTGGGGGATGCGCACACAGAACGACCGGTAGGCGCTGTACCCGCTGACCAACCCGGCCTGCAGCACAGCCTTGCCGGCCAACCCCACACGGTAGCCACCACGCAACGTGAGGAACCCACAACGCAGTGCGTCCTCAAAGGCGTATTCGGAGTACATGGTGAAACGGTCAACGAGATGGGCGCACTCTTCCTCAGTGAGATAGAGTCCCTCTGCGGGGTTGTAGGTCACCGCACCCGTCGGGGTCAGGCAATAGTCCCTGCTGCGGTCCACCGCCAGTAGCGGCCGGTCACAGCCCATGTGCAGCTCAATGATGCCGGCGGCCACGCCCAGGGGCAACCCCAGCAGCGCTCGTGCCGCCCGCTGGGGCAGCAAGCCCAGCAGATCCTCTTGCCAGCGGCACCGTGTTCTCTCTGCAATCATCTGTTCATCACCTGTCAATACCTATGCAGAGGTGCACGGCAACATGACGGACGAACCGGAAACGGCAATTCCAAGCGACGGCCCAGAAGCAACAACGCTGGGAAAATGTGCACACATGCCAGAATTCATGGTTCAGGATCGTCTATTTGTTCGTTTCTATCGATTTTATTTTCCTAAATTCACTTCGTTCTATTCCCATCCGGTGGGAATTTGCTATACTTTTAGGCAAGGAATGGAGATGGAGGGAAAAACATGAAACTGGACCAAATTGCACAAGAGCTGAGCGACAAGGGCCTGTGCTTTACCAGCAAGCCCATCCTCATCGGCGGCAACGCAATGGAATACTATGGCCTGCGCAAGGCTGGTGCCGACATCGATCTCGTCATCTGCGACGACGACTATCAGTCCTTGGCACGGCGCTACCCCGCCGAGCGGAAGGATCTGTACGGCGACCTGGGCGTGGTGCTGTGGCCCTTTGAAATCTGGCGCAGCATCGCCCTGCTGGGGTATGACTTCTTCGAGCAGGATGCCATCGAACACGACGCGCTCCGGGTGGTGTCGTTGGAACGGCTGCTGTTCACCAGGGTCATCGCCCGCAGTGTGGAGAAATACAACAACGACCTGCAGATGCTTGTCAATTTCTACTATGACCGGTACCGCGCTCCGTCTTTTTTGGCCGAAGCGGAAACGCACACGGCATCGTACCAAAAACACAACGGCGCGGTCTTTGGGGGGCAATACAACGACTGACCCGCAAGGTAAACACGAAAAGAGGACGGCAATAGCCGTCCTCTTTGTCTGCAAAGCGATTGTCAGCCAGTGGCCAACGACACGAAAAGGTGCTCAGGCACGCTCCATGTAATCGCCGGTGCGGGTATCCACACGGATGCGCTCGCCTTCGTTGATGAACAGCGGTACCGAGACAGTGTAGCCGGTCTCCAGCTTGGCGGGCTTCATGGTGTTGGTGGCGGTGTCGCCCTTGAAGCCGGGCTCGGTCTCCACCACGGTCAGCTCCACAAAGTTCGGCGGCTGCACCGAGAAGGGCTTGCCCTTGAAGAACTTGATCTCCACGTTCATGTTCTCCGTCAGGAACGGCAGAGCTTCCTCCACCTGCTCCTGGGTGAGGGGCAGCTGCTCGAAGTTCTCGTTGTCCATGAAGTGATAGAACTCGCCATCGTTGTAGAGGTACTGCATGTCCTTGGTCTCAATGATGGCGCGGGGCATCTTGTCGGTGGGGTTGAAGGTGCGCTCCAGCACGGCCCCGGTGATGACGTTCTTGATCTTGGTGCGCACAAAAGCCGCGCCCTTGCCCGGCTTGACGTGCAGGAAATCGACAATCACGAACACGTTGCTGTCAATCTCGATCGTGACTCCCTTTCGAAAGTCGCTGGCGTTAATCATGGGTGTCCCTCCATACTGCTTATAATATAACTAAGTTTTTGTTGGCTTTGAAAATATTCCGCGCGCCGTCGGCGGTGATGATGTAGGTGTCCTCAATGCGCACGCCGCCGACGCCCGGCAGGTAGATGCCCGGCTCCACAGTCACAACCATTCCCTCGGTCAGGATGGCGTCGCTCAGCTGATTGAGCCGCGGCGCTTCGTGGATCATCAGGCCCACACCGTGGCCGGTGCCATGGCCGAACCGGTCGCCATAGCCACGCTCGCGGATGTAGTCTCGCGCAATGCTATCGATGGCACGGCAGGAGACGCCGGGCTTGAGGGCCGCACTGGCCCGAAGCTGGGCTTCCAACACAATGGCGTAGACCTCGGCCATCTGGGCGGAGGGCTGGCCCACCGCGAAGGTGCGCGTCATGTCGGCCTTGTAGCCCTTGTGCTCGGCACCGAAGTCAATGGTGACGAGGTCACCGGTGGCAATGGCGCGGTCGCTGGGGATGGCGTGGGGCATGGAGCCATTGGGGCCAGCTGCCACGATATAAGCGAAGGCGGACTTGGCCTTGTGGTGGCTGGCCATGTAGTAATCGAGCTCGGCCACCAGTTCCAGCTCGGTCATGCCGGGCTTGGTGATCTTCCAGGCATACGCAATGATGTCGTCGGTGATGCGGCCAGCTTCCAGCAGACACTCGACCTCGTCGACATCCTTGGTCAGGCGCAGCCGTTCGGGAAGCCCTGCGAAGGACACGAGATCCGTTCCCGGCAACGCATCCCGAAGTTCGTTCCAGTCTGCCACCGACACCACGGTGTCCTCAAAGGCCACGGTGTGTGCGCCAAAGCGAGTCAACTGCTCCCGCAGGGTGGGCAGGAACTTGTCAAACGAGCGCTCCAACACCTCAAACCCAGGGGACTGGTTTAACGCCTGCTCGGTGTAGCGGGAGTCGGTGATGAGCACCGCGCCCGCCGTATGCAGGAGCACCAAACCCTCACCGGTGAAGCCGCTGAAATAGCGAATATTCTCCGCACTGTGGAAGAGCCCTGCCTGCGCGCCGATGGCGCCAAGCCCCGCTGTCAGGTTGGAAATCCGCTGCTTCATGCCATACCTCCCGAACTCCATGCCTTACAGTATAACATAGTTCGCCATGGCTCTACAACGCTCTTTCATAAAGTGCCCGCATGGCCAGGGCATCCTCGGCCATGGTGCCGGCTGACTCGCAGATGACGACCGGGGCATAGCGGCGCTGGGCCAGCACCTCGGCCAGCGGCTCAAAGAAGGGGCCCCACCGGTTGTCTTCAAACGTCAGGTGTCGGATCTCGCCGGCCTTGCCATACTCGATGCGGCTGAAGTGGATGTGGGCCTGGGCTGCGGCGTCCACACCCAGCCGGGATTCCGTCGCGTCAAAGACCGACGCGAAATCAGCCGGCGTGCGCAGCACGCCCTGCCCCCGGGCGTTGATGTGCCCAAAATCAAAGGTGGGCAGCAGGCGAGCCCGGTCGAGCTCGCACAGCGTCAAAATCTCCTCCACCGTGCCCAACTGGCTCGCCTTTCCCATCGTCTCCGGGCAGAGCACGATGGAACGCAGCTCGTCGGTGTCGGTCTCAGCCAGCACCATGGCAAGCTCATCCCGCGCGCGGCGCAGGGCATCTTCCCGGCTTTGCTTGCTCGCAGAGCCGGGGTGGAACACCACCCGCCCCGCACCCAGCAGGGCGGCGGCCCGCAGGGTCTCCGTCAGGTACGCGCGAGACTTCAGGCGCGTCTCGTCCTGTTCGCTGCAGAAGTTGATGTAATAGGGCGCGTGCACCGACAGGGCAATGTCCTGCCCTGCCATCTCCTCGGCAAGGCTCCTCCAAAGCGGTTCGCCACCGCGTATGCCATGGCCGAAGGAGTACTCAAAGGCATCGAGCCCCAAGCCTCGCAACCATAGCGGCGCTTCCAGAGTTCCTTTGTGGCCTTGATCGTAGAAGCTGCGGGAGTTGCCGGCGGGGCCAAAGCGAATGTGGTCGTTCATGGCCCCTCCGTCCGGGTGTCAAAGCTGCGCCCTGCCAACTTGCGTTCCAACACCCGCATCCAGCGGGTCCAGCGGTGCTCCTGTCGCGACAGGGGCCGCACCAGGACCGTGCGCATGCCGAGCAGCTTTGCCCCCAGGATGTCGGTGAAGAGCTGGTCGCCCACCAGCACCGTGCGCTTTGGCGTGGTACGGCACACCCGCAGCGCCCGCAGGAACCCGCTGAGGAACGGTTTGCGCGCGCCCCAGACCCCCAGCACCCCCAGCATGCCGGCCAGCTTTTCAATGCGCCAGCGGCGGTTGTTGGAAAGGATACACAGCGTAAAGCCCATCTCCTTTGCCCGCGCAAACCAGGCGGCGGTTGCCTCGTCCACATCAAAGGTGTGCCAAGGCACAACGGTGTTGTCCATATCGAGTAGTATGGTCTCCACACCCTGCTGCCGCAGCAGCTCCAGGTCAATCATTGGCACCCGGTCGAGCGCCATCCAGGGGGTAAACAGCTTCATGGAGTCTCCCATTCATTGGTTCGACGCGATGCGCCATCGTTGTGCATCATACGATCGTATCGTGTTGTGTGCCAACCGACTCTTGCTGCCAGAAACCACACACCGCCCGGTCGATGGCAGCGGCGCTGTGGGTACGGGTCACCGGCTGCCACCAGGGTGGCGTCAACTCCCGGTAGCGGTTCCAGCCGAAGCGGCGGTCGGCCAACAGCACCACGCCGCGGTCTTCCTCGCCGCGAATGAGCCGACCGACCGCCTGCATCACCCGGTTGAAGCCGGGGATGGTGTAGGCATACTCGTAGCCGGGCTCCTCCATCTCGTCGTGGTATTGCTGCATGAGGTTGCGCTCCAAGCACACCTGCGGCAACCCCACGCCCACAATGGCAACGCCGATGACACGCTCGCCGGCCAGGTCAATGCCCTCACCAAAGATACCACCCATGACGGCGAAGGCCGCCATGCCGCCGGGGTGGGTTTGCTCAAAGGCCGCCAAAAACGCGGTGCGGTCGCCCTCCCCCATGCCCGGCGCTTGCATGGGGCTGTAAATGTCAGGATACCCCGCCGCAAACAAGCTATGTGCGTCGTTCATGTACTGGTAGGACGGGAAGAAAAAGAGGTAGTTGCCCCGCCGCCCACCGGCAAAGGCACCCAGCGCCTCAACCAGTCTCTCCATCGACCCCGCCCGCTTGGCCCAGGTCGTGTCCACATTGAGGTTCAGCACTTTTAGGTGCTCCGGCGGGAAGGGCGAGGGCAGCTGCAGACAGCTGGGATCCTCCGCCCCAAGGAGCCGCGTGTAATAGGAGAATGGCGTCAGCGTGGCCGAGAAAAACACCGCGCCGTTGACGCCCTGCAAGCTCTGCCGCAGGCGCGGGGCCGGGTCGATGCACCGCAGGCGCAGTGTCAGCGTACCGCCCACGCGGCCTAAGAGAATGCGGTATTCCTCCCCCAACTCCTCCTGGGTGGACTGAAAGAGCCGCACCATGAAGAAGAGATCCAGCAGGGTCTCCTCCACATCCTGGGGCTGGCGGTCGAGGAGCGGTGCGGCGCGGTCAGCGAACTCATCGAGGGCCTCGGTGAGCTCACTCGGCACGGCCTCCAGCAGGGTCTCGCCGTCGCCTGGGGGCAGGTCGCCACCCAGGCGGGTGAGGGTGTCCAACACGGCGACGGCGGTCTGGGCCTCGGCCCGCTCGCCGGTAAGGGCCGTCAGCGGCAGATCCATGAGCCAGGTGCGCAGCACTGTCTCCTCCAGCGCGGCGGAGTACATGTCCCGCGCGCGGTCCACGAGGTTGTGGGCCTCATCCACCAGCAAGTGGTACTCCCCACCACGATCGAAGAACCGGCGCACCCGCACCCGTGGGTCAAAGACGTTGTTGTAGTCGCACACCACGACGTCACAGACCTCGGCAATGGAGAGCTCCAACTCGTGGGGGCACAAGGTATGGCGGCGGGCCAGGTCAAGCACCTCCCGCCGGCCCAGGTGGGCGTAGGGCGGCAGTTCATCGAGAGCCTGGGGCAGGCGATCGAAAAAACCTGCCGCCCGGGGGCAATGCTCGGGGTGGCAGGGTGTGCCATCGGGCATGGGGCACAGAGCGTCCTTAGCTGTGAGGGTGACGCCACGCAGTGCGAACCCGCTGGCGATGAGGGTGCGGACGCTCTCCTCTGCCACGGCCTTCACCGGGTTGCGGGCCGTGAGGTAGAAAAGCTTCCGGCAGGCTCCCCCGGCCATGGCGCGCACCGCCGGGTACAGGGTTCCCATCGTCTTACCAATGCCCGTGGGGGCGGAGACGAAGAGTGTCGCACCCTGGGCCACATGCTGGTGGACGGCGTCAATCATCTGGCGCTGGCCCTCCCGCATGCGGCCAAAGGGGAAGTCCAGCCCCCGGTTCACCGCGCCGCCCCGCTCAATGCGGCGCTCCTCCCGCTCCACCTGGGCGAGGTACCGCCCACAGAGATCCTTGAGCCAGTCCATGAGGTCATCCGCCCCGTGGTAACGGTCGAAGTGCCGTTGTTCCTCGCTCTGGCTGTGGATGTAGATGAGCCGCACCACCATACCGGGCAGGTCATTGTCACGGCAGTAGATGGCGGCATAGGCCATGGCCTGGGCCCAGTGCACCGGCTCCCCCGCGAAGCCTGCCTCCAGCGTATGCCGATGGGATTTGATTTCCTCCAGCACCGGTGGGTCGCCGGGCTGCAGGCCATCGATGCGGCCGGTAATGCGCAGGGTGAGAAGCTCGCCCTCTTGCTCGTAGCGCAGCGGCACCTCGGCGCGGTACGTCTCCCCCCGGCCGGTCTGTATGGCCTGATGCAGGCGCATGCCCACCTGAGCGCTCAGAAGCGACGACGAAACGGGCAGCAAATCGCTGCCCGGGAACATCGTTTCCACCAGTTCGCGGATGGCAAGGGAGCGGATGGGCTTGGTCAAACTGGAACCCCCGGTGTGTTTGTGTCACCAGTATAGCACAAACACCACGGACCCGTAGGCCTATTCGGCGCTGCGCACCGGGCGGCAGGCGGCCTTCTGCCGGCGGCAGGCCACCTCCAGTGCGCCGGAAACGACGCGCCGCACCTGGGCGGCCTCCCCCTGCACGCGGGCACTGGCGATGAGCCGGAAGTCACCCGTCCGGTCGTTTGGGGTGGAGAAACGCACCGTGCCGCTGTCGTCGGTCATGCTGGCCTTCAGGCCGCCCTGGCCATCCAGCGCCACAAACTTGACGTGGGCCACGTCGCGGTTGGGGAACTGCAGGGCGATCTGGCGACCAGCCTCCTGCAGGAGCTTTCGCAGCGAACGCACGCCCGCGACCTCGTAGGTCAAGCCAAACCAGCCCAGTTCCCGTTCGGCCTGCTTGTGCTGGGCAAGGTCGAGCGGCAGCGTCCAGCTGGCCCAGTCCCGGCGGTTGAGCGCCGCCAGCAGTTCCTCCACACCCGCACCCCGCGCCGCCGCGCCAGTCAGCAGTTCTTTACCCGGCAGAGCCTCGGCTAGGGCCGCCGCAAGGGTGGCGATCTGCTCCTGCTGGAGGGCATCAGTCTTGTTGAGGAACAGCACGTCGGCCTGCTCCATCTGCTTTTCGAAAACATAGTCGAGGTGCGTCGCCCCGTCGGTGCCGCGGCGACGGAGCCAGTTGCCCAGCCGCACCGGGTCCACCACGACCGTAAGCGGGGCGATGGCCAACCCCTCGGGAAAGGCTTGGGCCACGCCGCCCAGCAGCTTGTCGAGCAGGTCGATGCTACTGCCGATGGGCTCGCACAGCACGACATCAGGGTGTTCGGCCTCGTCAATCGTCTGCAGCACGGCGTGGAAATTCTCCAACTGGGTGCAGAAACACCCCCCGCCCAGGCCGTAGGCCGGGAGCCCCTGAGACTGCAGATAGAGTGTGTCCACCAGCGCGGTGCCCCTGTCGTTGGTGACGACCGCGACGCGGCGGCCTTCCCCTGCCAGAAGCCGAGCCAACGCCAGAATGACCGTCGTCTTGCCAGCGCCTAGGAACCCGCCAATGACCATCAGCCGTTTCACGCTTCGTTCTCCTCCATCCATCGGGTCAGCTCCCGCAGGCTGGGGATGGACCCCGCCGTCATCTGCTCCCCTTTCAGGAAGATGGCCGGGAACTTGGGCAGCTCCAGCCCCGGGTAGTCCATCGCCGTGTTCGGGTCGTCATAGACGACCCACTCCAGCTCCAGCGCCGGCAACTGCTGCTGCACCCGCGCGAAAATCTCCCGCAGGGCCCCCTCCACAATGTGGCAGGCCGAGCAGAGCTGGCGGATGGTGACAACCGTCAGTGTCACAGCAATCCCTTCCCCCGCAGCGCCTGCTCAAAGGTCGCGCGCAACTCGGCGACCTCGGGGATGATGCTGATGTAGCGGGTCTCACCATCCACCACGATTGTCGGGATGTTCTTGACCCCCAGGGCCAGCATGCAGCCGATGCCCTCGGGCGTCTTCACCTTGTGTTCAGTGACCGTGAGCGCCGGCAGGTCCTTTGCAGCGGCGCGCACAGCCTCCATCATGTACTGGCAGGGGGCGCAGCTCTCGGAGTCCAACGTGATGACATCAACGTCCACACCGATCTTCGTGGCGTAGTCCGGTTTGTCATAGGCCACGACCTGCAGGCCCTCGGCCTGGTGAGTGGCCAAGAACTCGCCGTCCCGCCCGTGAACATAGGCTGCGATGGCCTGCACATTCACCGCCGGCGTGGCAAAGGGCATGTCACAGCCGGGCGACAGCACGAAGCCCCGCTTGCCGCCGATGGCGCAGCAGTTGGCCGCGTCGCGGATGTTGTCTGCCGGCGTGCCCAGCAGCATCGTCACCGTCAGCTGAATGTTGCCGCCCACCGAAACGCCGTAGCGCTCGGCAATGTCCTTGACATACCCCAGGGGAATGTTCTCGTCAATGGACAGGTTGTGGGGGTGGCAACGGCACATTTCCTCGATGTTGCGCTTGGCGTTGCCGCACACGAAGAACGACGCCAGCCCGCCCAGGTCACGGATGTGGTCAAAGACCGCTGTGGCCGCGGGCCGCACAAACTCGGCAAAGTTATCGCTGGAGATCTGGCTCGTCATCGGGTCCACAATGGCGACGATGTCCACGCCAGCCTCCAGGTACCAGCCGGCAACGGTCTTGCACACCTCGGCGCAGAAGGCCATGAGCTCGGTCACGCTGTCGGGGTCGTCCAGCATGTCAAAGAAAATATCGGTGCCCCGCAGGTGCAGGCCCAGCGTGAAGGGGCCGGTCACCAGGCCATAGATGGCCATGCGGTCGCCCAGCTCGGCCACGATGCGGCGGGCAGCCTCCAGCACCACGGGGAAGCGGCCATCGTCCTTGCTTGGCACCCGCAGAGCCGAGCGATCGGTCGTTCCCTCCAACGGGTGAGCCATGACGGCCGGCGGATTCTCCGCCGAGAACTGCACCCGGCAGCCCAGGGCCTCGGCCTCCACCTGCAGGTCAAAGAGCACCGGCAGCCCGTCGGGCTCATAGAGTTTGTCGGCCAGCAACGCCCCCCGCACAATCTGCGCGGCGTCCTTAAAATAATCCTCAGCAGAAACATCCAATAGCTTTGCGGCGTGGCAACCCACAAAGGGCACCCAAGGGATGCGCTCCACCTCTTGGCAGAGGATGGCGTTGCGTACCAGTTCTTTTCCGTTCATGGCAACCTCCCGTCCGACCTTATGTCCAGTATACCGTTGCAATCCTGTCGGCAAACAGGGAAATGGTTGCGTTGTGGTGTACGCCCTTGCTCACCGTCAAAGCACCTGACGCGCCTCCCCCACCGAAAGGAGGTAGAGCCATCCACTCTCCACCGGGGTACCAGTGATGGTCTCCAGCGCCTGACGGTAGACGACAAGCTGCGGGCGGTAATGCTCCACCAGCGATTCCGCCGTCTGGGTGGCGTCCACGCGGTTGGTTTTGTAGTCCACCAGTACCCAGCGATCCCTCTCCAGGAAACAGCAGTCGATGATGCCCTGCACCAGCACGGGTTCGTCCTCACCGGTGTCCTTGGGGAATACGACTCTGGCGGGCAGGGAGAGGTTGAAGGGCACCTCCCGCTCCACCCGGGGGGAGGCCTGCATGCGCCGCACGAGGTCGCTCATGAGATACCGCTCGATCCACCCGAGGTTGATGAGCCCCGCCACACCCTCAGGCAGCAGCCCTCGGGATTCATAGTCGGCCAGGTACGCAGGCACCTCGGCGAGCGTGACATTCACCGGCAGCAGCTGCAGCACCGTGTGGGCAAAGGTGCCCAGCTCCGTGGCACTGTAACGCCGGGTCTGCTCCAGGAAGAGGGGCCTCCGCTTGATCTCCGGCGCAGGCACCGGGCCCCGCCAGTTGCGCTTACGGTCGAGGAGCGACGTCGCCGATACCTTACTCGGCAGCGCCGCCACATCCCCCCAGGGGTAGCGCCAGGTGAGGTCACGCTCAATGTCTGCGGGCACTTCGTCGGGCAGGGCAGCCATCAGGGCGTCCACCCGCGCCAGCCGGTCACCCACGGGCACAAAGCGCCGCTCGATGCCCTCGGCCGCCACCGTGTCAATGCGCCAAAGCGGATCGTGGGGTGGCTGGGCCGCGCCGTCATCACCGGCGAGCAAAGCCTCCCCTGCCGGGCTGCGCAGGGCCATGGGGCCTAGCCAATCGAGCCAGCTCTGGTTGCCGCTGGCCAGCAGCTCCGCTGAAACCGGCAGCCGCCATTTGGTAAGCGCCGCAGACAGGTCACCCACCGTCGCCACCAGAATGAGCCGTTCCCGCGCGCGGGTCAGTGCCACATAGAGCAGGCGCATTTCCTCGGAGCAATTCTCCCGATGGATGCGCCCCTGGATGGCCAGGCGAGCCAGTGTGTTGCCGTAGGTGCGTTGGGCGGCGTCGTGGAAGCGCGGCCCCAGCCCCAATGAGCCATGCAGCAAAAAGGGCTGTATGGTGTCCATCTGATTGATCTGCTTGGAGAGGTTGGCCAGGATGACAACCGGGAACTCCAGCCCCTTGGACTTGTGTACGGTGAGGATGCGCACGGCCTCCATTTGCGCGCCGCCGGTGGCGCGCTTAAGCTTGGAGCTCAGGCGAGCAAAGCGCAGCAAGAAGTCAGCCAACGTGCCAGGGAACCCGCGCCCCAGCAGTGCCGCCTGCCGCAGGTTGGCCTGGCGGCCATCGCCGCTGGGCAGCGTTGCCGCCCAGTCCATGAGGGTTGACTCCTCGAACACCTGCCAGATGAGTTTCTCCAGGTCGCTATGGCGGGCAAGGGCACGCCATCCTTCCAGCCGCCGCAGGAAGGCCCGTAAGCGTTCGGCCAGGGTGTCCTGCTGCCCTGCGGCGTAGGAGAGCACCGCCTGGGCAAAGCTACCGTCGCGGTACACGCCACGCAGTTCTACCAAGTCCGCAAGCTCCAGCCCGCCCACCACCGACGCCAGACAGGCGATGAGGTCCTCATCCCGCTGGGTGTTGTCAATGAGACGAAGGCAACTCATCAGCAGCTGAATCTCCAGCTGCTCCCCAAAGCCGCCCTCGCCCTCGGCCTCCGCCGGGATGCCGCAGCGGCGCAGCACATCGGTGTAGACGCCCGCAACGCCAGAGACCGAACGCAGCAGGATGACGATGTCAGAAAGGCGAGTGGGGCGGAACAAGCCCGCCTTGCCATCCCACAGAGGCTGGGCCAGCTGGCGCTCGATGCGCGCGGCGATGACGGTCGCCTCCCGCTCCAACGAAATGAGCTCCTGCAGGCGGGTCAGCTCCCGGTCGGTGCGACCGCCGTTGTCGATGAGGATGAGTTCGTTGCCCTCCTCCGGCGGGGCGTCACCAGCCGATGGTGGAGCTGCCGCGCCGGCCACCAGCCGGTGGGGGCCGGTGTAATCGACATCACCCAGTCGCCGGCTCATAAGCCCATCAAACAGATAGTTAACGAGCGCCACCACTCGCGGCGCACTGCGGAAGTTCATCGCCAGGTCGATGCGCCGCTCACCCGGCGCATCGGGCGTGCCGCAGCGCTCCAACCGGCTGAGGAAGATGGCCGGTTCAGCCGCGCGAAAGCGGTAAATGCCCTGCTTGACGTCGCCCACGCAGAAAAAGCGGCCGGGGCGGGCCACCTGCCGCAGTATGGCATCCTGAATGGGGCTGATGTCCTGGTATTCATCCACGAACACGTAGTCGTAGGTCTCCAGCACCTCCTGGTGCACGGCATCATCCGCCAGCACCCGCAGTGCCAGGTGCTCCAGGTCGTTGAAATCGAGCACGTTTTGACGGCGCTTCTCCCGCGCAAATGCTTCGTCGAACGCCTCCACCACCCGGCAGAGGGCTGCCATCTGGGGGGCAACGGCATGGGTGCGGGTCTCCAGCGCAGCGCGCCCGGCCAGCAGCGGATTCTTCTGGGCGGTCTCCACCGCCTTCTTGGCGGCGTTGCGCAGGCTCTGCACCGCCGCCTTGCGCTCGCCACCCACCGCGCCGCGGGCTGCCGGCAGGCGGCCAAACACACCGGTCAGGCTCTCCAGCGGTGGCAACGCGCCGTCGTACTGCGCCAGCAGGGCGGTCAACGCGGCCTGTTCCGCTTCCAACTGGGGCAAGTACACCGCCGGGCCACCGGGCAGGGCACACTCCTGCAGGGCGGTGTCCAGAAGGCTCCCGGCCAGGCGAAGGTTGTCCTCCACCCGCCGTACAAGCTCCCCATACCAGGGGGTGTCCTCCAACCGGGCAAAGTCAAAGGCGGCGGCTTGGGTGCGCAGCCAACCCAGCGGATCGGGGTAGTTTTGAATGCGGTGGTAGAGCGTGGATACCAGGTCGGCCAGTCCCTCACCGTCCCGCCCGCCCCAGCAATCCGCCAGGTTCAGGAACACGGCGTCCCCCGCCTCAAAGCACTCCTCAATGACGTCGGTCAGCACCTCGTCCAGCAGGCTTTCGGTGACGTTCTCATCCTCCACCCGGAAGGTGGGTTCCAGCCCGATGAGGTGATAATACTGCCGCAGCAGTGTGTCGCAAAACGAATGCAGGGTGCCGATGGGCGCGCGATCCATGCGGTTCAATTGCCGCTGCAGACGGCGGCTCTCGGGCCCGCCGGCAGCCGCTTCCTCCTGCACGCGGCGGGCAATGCGCTCACGCATCTCCGCCGCGGCGGCGCGGGTGAAGGTGGAGATGAGCATGCGCTCCACATCGGCCCCCTCGGCTACGATGAGCCGACAGATGCGCTCCACCAGCACGGCCGTCTTGCCGGAACCGGCCGCCGCCGCCACCACCAGGTTCCCCTCGCTCGCCTCAATGGCGCTGCGCTGGTCAGCCGTCCACGCCATGGTCATCCCCCCTCCTTTGCCTGGTTCACTCTCTCCTGCGCCTCGGCCTGGGTCAGCAGCGGCCGGAACTGCCGGTTGGGCCGCACATCGATGCGGCACAGCGCCCGGTACTCGCAGCGGTCGCAGGCAGTCTCCTTGCCATCGCGCCAGGGGTACACCGCCACCCGCCCGACGCGCATGTCGGTGAGGGCCTGCCGGGCATTCTCCACCACCAGGCCAAGCACCGCCGAAGCGTCCTCCACCGGCAATACGCCGGTGTTCTTCTTGGCGCGGAAGT
The DNA here is from genome assembly GCA_023398815.1 of Bacillota bacterium. Lineage (GTDB taxonomy): Bacteria > Bacillota > Clostridia > Christensenellales > UMGS416 > JAEYRA01. The sequence goes on along the minus strand of JAEWRW010000049.1, from coordinate 60,870 downwards.
TGATGTTGTAAAGGTTGGATGACGTGCCGTCGGTGAGGTCGCTGTCCATGGCCTGCAGCACGCTGCTGTCATCGAGGCACCAGCCCTTCAGCTGCAGCTTGGCGCGCATCTGCTGGTCGGCGTCGACCTCATCGTCATCGTTGACCCAAGGGTGGGACAGGGGGAAGAGATAGGCCGCCGCCGCCGTGCCCGTTGTGCCCCGGAAGCGCGGCCAAGCGGTGCTGAGGGCATAGGCATAGAGCCAGGTCTGCACCTGTAAGCCGTTCACGGCATCCTCCACTGTGAGAGGTCGGGCTGAACTCTTGTAGTCGATGACGCGGAAGTACTCAAACCCATCGGCGGGCAGGATGTCCAGCCGGTCCACCCGGCCTTCCAAGTAGACGACAGATCCATTGGGCAAGCGCAGCGGCGCCGCGGGGATGCCGCCCCTGCCAAAGCGAACCTCCTGCCCAAAGGGGCGGAACTGCCCCTGGGCCATCTGCCGGCGGTAGGTGTCGGCGGCCATTTCCGCAATCTGCCGCAGGTTGCCGCCCGTCCAGCGGAGCCGGGCACTGTCGTTGAGCAGTCCATACTGAAACTCCTGCTGCAGGGCGACGGCCTCCTGCCCCATGGCGGCGCGCACCTCGTCCTCGGTGGCGTCGGCCAGGTTGATGCGCTCGGCCTGCATGCGCTGGCCGAAGCGCTCCATGGCCTGGTGGAGGAAGTTGCCCACCTCGGTGCTGGGCACTCCATACTCCCGCCAGGGCACGGGGCGCAGGCCGTGGGTGACAAAGTGCTGGAACGGGCAGTTGCCGAAGGTCTCCAACTGGCTGGCGGAGATGCGCGACCCCGCGGAGAAGAGCACGCCCGCCGCCGGTATGGTGTCGTCCTCCGCCATCTCCTGGCGGAAGAGCCGCAGCACCCGCTCAGTGTCCTCCCGGTGGGCCGGCTCCCGCAGGTGCCAAAGCAGGCTGGCTTGCTGGGGGGCTGCCGGTTCCTTCCCGGCGCACTGGGCCGCCAGCAGGGCCGAGAGCCGGTGCCGGAACCCATTGGCATCCACCGTGGCAGCGATGCGGTCGGCAGCCAGGGGCACCGCCTCTTCCTTGGTGTCCAGCAGCTCCAGCATGCGCACCAGCAGCCGATCGCGCTCCACCTCCGCGCCGTCAGGCCCCAGGCGCGACCAGCTGACGTACAGCCCCCGTGCCCCCTTGGTGACGGCCTGGTAGACGGCGAAACGCCGCTGGGCGTCTCGCAGGTCGGAGTCACGCCCGACTTCCAACCCGGCGGACTTCAGCTCGTCGATGTCGCGGCTGGTGAAGGGGCCGCGGACCTCAGCCACGCCGGAAAGTGCGCCATTGCAGGCCCCCAACAGCAGCAGGTGCTGCAGGCCGCTGTATTTGGAGCGGCCGATGCTGCCCACCTGCACCTGGTCGACACCAGTGGGCAGGATGCCGATCTCGATGGCCTCAAAACCGCTGCGCAGCACGTCGGCGAGTTCCTCCACCGTCAGCGGGTCGCTGCCCAGCAGCTCGCATAATTCATCCAGCACGTCCACGATGCTGTTCCACACGTGGCTGGTGACAGCGGCTTCCTCCAGCAGGCCAGCGTCGCGCAGCGCCGTCGCCTGCTCATCGAGCAGGGCGTCGATCCCCATGGTGTCCAGCAGGGCAAAGAGGGCCTCGGCCCACTTGCGCCCAGTGGGATGACCGCTACCAGCCGCCTGCCGCACGGTCTCCACCGCGTCCGTCACCACCTGGCGGCAGCGATTGAGAGCGGCGAGGTCAAAGACGTCCTGCCCTCGGGTCCACTCCCGCTCCCACGCGCGGCGGCCCCGCTGGCCAAAGGCCGTCAGGTAGAGTTCCAGGGTCTCGCCCGTCCGCTGGTCGAAGGGGAAGAAGCCGGCCTTCCACAGCCGCAGCACATCGGCGGGGCGGTAGTTGCGCTCCAGCACCTGCAGCAGACCCAGCAGAAACTGCACCGCCGGGTGGCGGGCGATCTGCCGGCGGCTATCCACAAAAACGGGGATGTGAGAACGCGCGAACACCCGGGCGATGACCGGTGCGTAGGCATCGTGGTCGCCGCACTGGATGGCAATCTCCCGCCAGTGCAGGCCCTGCTGCCGCGCCAGCGTCAGCACGTGGCAGGCCGCCGCCTCCACCTCTTCCTCCACGGTGTTGGCACGGCAGAACTGCACATCCCCCCGGCGGGGCTGTACCTCCGTGCGCAGGGCAAATAGATTCTGCTCCAGGTGTGCTACGTCGGGCGGCATGGGGGTTCGCCTCTGCGACCCATCCAGCGCCACCCGCTCCACCACCATGCCCATCGGTTCCACCAGGGCCGTCAGGCGTGCCATGTTACGCTGGGCCGCCTGGAAAAGCTCATCGTCCTCCCCCGGTGCGGGGTCGGCGTCCATCACCAGCGTCACCGACTCCCCCACGGTCGCGAGGGCCACCACCATGCGGCAATTTTGGGCAGAGAGGTAGTCAAACCCATCAAAATAGAACCGGCACCCCGCCAAAAAGGCCGCGCCGGCGATGTTGTCAATGAAGCTGTTAAAGCGGCTTTCCCCATCGATGAACCGGTGGCTTTGCAGGAAGGCGTCATACTGCCGGTAGAGAAGGGCGATGTCCCGCGCCTTGGCCTGCAGGGCACCCCGGGTGTGCTCAGCTGCCGCGCCGATCTGATCTGGCCCAATGTCAAAGCGCCGGCACTCGGCAATGAGGCGCACCATCTCCAGTGAGAAGCCATGGTACCCCAGCACGGCACGATAGGCCTGCAGGTCGCCGGCCACGGCAGCGGCGCTGGCACGCAGGGCCATGGCCAAGCCGCTCTCGCCGATCTCCTTGGCACGCTCCTGCCGCACCTGGGCAAAGACCTCCTCGGCCAGGCGGGTGGGGCTGACGACCCGCACCTGCATGAGCCCCGGAGCGCCCAGTGCCGTCATCAGTTCCTTCTCGGTGTGCAGGGTGTACTGCTCCGGCACCACCAAGTAAACCGACCGCCCGGCGGGTGAAAGCCCCGCGGCGATGTCCCCATACACCCAGGCCGATTTGCCCGAACCGGCGCGGCCCACCACAAAGCGCAGTCCCATCTCACACCTCCTGACAAAAAAAGCCGGGTTGCCCCGGAGAAAATTCGTAACCGCATGTATAAAACTGTTAGGGCTGGGGACAATTCCTACTGCAGGAAGCGGCGGGGCAGTCGCGCCCTTGCAGGAGATTCTCCGCATCGTTCTTCCTTCAAAATTCTCCTCTCCCCAACAGCCGGAGCCAATGGCTCCGGCTCCCCTTTTGCCCGGAAACCGAGGAATGAACAGGGTGTTCCCGCTGTGAAGCTGATGTTTAGTGCCCGCTAGCGCACGACGCGGCGGGGCGGCCGCTGGCGCTTGGCCTTGGCCTGCTCCTCCCGCACCAGGCGAGCCTTGCGGCTCTTGCCGCGCTCGATGATCGTCTCCGTCCGGCGCTGCCGGGCCGGGCCGCTACGGTAACCGAAACCGGCCACCAGCGCATAGACCAGTGGGAACGCCAGGAAAAGCGCCGGTTGGAAGCTGCTCAGAGTGTTGAGAATCTGTTGGTAGGACACGTTCCAGATGGCCAACGCAAACGTGAGAATGTCCTTGAGCTGCTCACTGGAGACAAGAGCAACCACGGTGACCAGTAGGGCCGGTGCCTCCGCCAGGAAGCCGGCGGCAAAGCCCATCCAGCTTTGGTAGAGCCGCCCCTCCTCCCCCTGGGGGACAAAGCCCTCCTCCTGCTCCACCCGCCGGGCTATGATCTTGTCCTTCTGCACATCCTTCTGCCCAGCGCTGGCGGCTTCGTACCACGCCAAAAGCCACAGGCCGGCGGCAAAGAACGCCGTGGCGCACCACAGGTATACCGTGTTGCTGGAGATGCCGAAAAGTCCCGGCAGAATGAAGAACGTCAGCAACGTCATCAGGAAATGGACGGAAAGAAGCTTGAAGGCGAGTTTCGCCAGGCGTTTGGTCATGGGTGTTCCTCCCCTTTGTGGCAGACAATCGTCTCCGTTTCGGTCGCAATGCGGTCCACCGGCAGATCCCAGGGTTCCTGGGGCACGCTGTCGTAGACCTGAAAACCATATGCCGGTGCAATGGTGGCGGGGCGTACCGGCAACGACCGCAAAAAGCGATCGTAGTAGCCCGCGCCGTATCCGATGCGTGCGCCGTTGCGGCCATACGCCGCCCCTGGCATGATGATAACAGAATCCGGGCCGGGAACACAACGGTTCTCCGGTACCAATTTTGGCTCAGGGATGCCCCAGAGGCCGGGCTCCACATCGGTGTCAAGGTATTGGATACAGTAAAACTCCAAGTCGTTGCCCACGCACCGGGGTATGGCGCAGGCCTTGCCCTGCTTGAGGGCCTGGCGCAGCAGGGGCAGCACATCCACCTCGCCCCGTACGGGCATGTAGAAGAGCACGACACCAGCGGTGGCAAAGGCTGGCAGTTCCTCAATGCGCCCGCAGATCTGCCGGGAGAGGTGCGCCCTCTCCCCCGCAGTCAACACCGCCCGGCGCTCCAGCACCTCCGCACGAATGGCCGCCTTCTCCCCCTGCCGTTCACTCATCGCGGTACACCCGTTTGACCCGTTCGCCGATGGTCGTGATGATCTCATAGTTGATGGTGTCCACACAGGCGGCCAGTTCCTCGGTGGTGATGGTCTCCTCACCCTGCCGGCCGATGAGCACGGCCTCGTCCCCCACGGCTACGCCATCGATGCCGGTGACATCAACCATGCAATGATCCATGCACACCCGCCCAACAACCGGCACCCGCCGACCGTGGATCAAGACCTCCGCCCGGTTGCCAAAGAGCCTGCGGTATCCGTCAGCGTAGCCCACCGGCAGCGTGGCAATGACGCGCCGGCTCTCCGCCGTCCAGATGCGGCCATAGCTCACGGTATCGCCGGCCTCCACGGTCTTCACTTGCACGACGTTGGTCTTCCAGGAAAGGGCGGGGCGAAGCTCGCCAACGGTGCCCCCATCGGGGTACATGCCATACATGGCGATGCCCAGTCGCACCATGTCGAGCGTGGCAAAGGGGCAATCGAGGATGGCCCCGCTGTTGCTGATGTGGCAAATGGGGTGGATGCCCCGCGCCGCGCATTGCTCCACGGCCTGTTGAAAGCGCTCATATTGTGCCTTGGTGAAGGACTTGTCCGAAATCTCCGACACCGAGAAATGGCTGAACAGTCCTTCCAGCCGCACATCGGGCGACTGGGCCACAGCGTCCAGCAGGGCGTCGAGCTCGCCGCCGGGCCGCACGCCCAGCCGGTTCATGCCCGTCTCCACCTTCACGTGGATCTTGACCTGCCGGCTCTGCTCCGTACAGGCGGCCTGCAGGGCATCCACCATCTCGGTGGAGTAGACGGTCTGGGTCATGCCATTCTCCACGGTGATGGCGGCCAGCGAGGGCAGCATGCCTCCCATGACAAGGATGGGGGCGGTGACACCGCGATGCCGCAGCTCCGACCCCTCGTAGACATCGGCCACGGCAAGGTAGGTCGCGCCCGCGTCCAGAGCGGCGTTGGCTACGGCCAGCAGCCCATGGCCGTAGCCATTGGCTTTGACCACGGCCATGATGGCCGTGTCGGCCGGCAGCGCCTGCCGCACGACCGCAATGTTGTGTTTGATCGCCGAGAGATCGACGATGGCTTGGCTTCTGTGCAAGGCTTCCTCCTGAATGCTCGGCCCGCCTGGCTTGCCCGCGGGCCGTCAATGGCTGGTTAAGCCAGCTCGTCCTGCCCCAACAGCGGGATGCCCGTGCCTTCCAGCACGGCGGCCGCCTGGGCAACGTTGTCGGTCTTGAAGAGAATGAGGGCGCTCTGGGATGACTTGCGCACATAGGAGTAGAGATATTCCACCCCCACGCCGGCTTCGCTCAAAGGCCGCAGGGCGTGGGCCAGCCCACCGGGGGCATCGGGCACGGCGATGGCGATGAGCTCGGCCACGTTGACGGCATACCCCTCATCCCGCAGCACCTTGAGCGCCCGGTCGGTGTCGTTCACCACAATGCGCAGGATGCCGAAGCTTGCCGTGTCGGCAATGGAGAGCGAGTAGAGGTCAACACCGGCCTGGCCCAGCGTCTCAGTGATGTGTGCGAGCTTCCCCCGGGAGTTTTCCAGAAAGACGGAGATTTGTTTGACCATGGTCCCATCCTCCCTTTCAGTCATAAACACGCTTGTCCCAGACGCGGCGGGCCTTGCCCTGGCTGCGTTCGATGGACTTGGGCTCTACCAATTTGACCGTGACGCCCACGCCCAACACCGATTCAATGTCGGCGGTGATGCGGTGGCGCACTTCCTCAATCTGGCGCACCTCGTCGGAGAAGAGAGCCTCCGACATCTCCACCCATACCTCCATGGTGTCAAGTAGCCCCTGGCGCTCCACCACGATGAGGTAATGGGGCTCCACGGCGGCATAGTTGGCCAGCACGCCCTCCACCTGGGTGGGGAAGACGTTGACGCCCCGGATGATGAGCATATCGTCGGACCGGCCCAGCACCCGCTGCATGCGCACGTGGGTGCGGCCGCAGGCACAGGGGGCATAGGTCAGGCTTGTCAAGTCCCGCGTGCGGTAGCGGATGACCGGGATCCCTTCCTTGGTGATGGTGGTGAACACCAGCTCACCCTTCTCCCCCTCGGCCATGGGCTCGCCGGTCGTGGGGTTGATGATCTCCGGGATGAAATGATCCTCGAAGATGTGCAGACCATCCTGCTCCTGGCACTCAATGGCCACGCCAGGGCCCATCACCTCCGACAGGCCGTAGATGTCCATCGCGCGGATGCCCAGGCGCCGCTCGATCTGCCGGCGCATGCCTTCCGTCCAGGGTTCGGCCCCAAAGACGCCGCAACGGAGCTTGAGATCGGCCAGCGGAATGCCTTCCTCAGCCAGTGTCTCGGCAAGGTAGAGGGCGTAGGACGGTGTGCAGGCCAGCATGGTCGTGCCGAAGTCCTTCATAAGCATGACCTGCCGCTTGCTGTTGCCGCCGGAGATCGGGATGACCGTGGCGCCCAGCCTTTCGGCCCCGCCGTGCACGCCCAGGCCGCCGGTGAAGAGGCCATAGCCGTAGGCGATTTGTATGACGGAGTGTTTGTCGCCGCCGGCGGCCACCAGGCACCGGGCGATGAGTTCATTCCAGTTGCTAAGGTCGCCCTGGGTATACCCCACCACCGTGGGCTTGCCCGTGGTGCCCGACGAGGCGTGGATGCGCACGATCTCGCTCTGTGGCACGGCGAAAAGGCCGAAGGGGTAGTTATCGCGCAGGTCCTGCTTGGTGGTGAAGGGCAGCAGGCAGATGTCATCCAGCGTGCGGATGTCGCCGGGCAGCACGCCGGCCCGCTGCATCTTGGCGCGGTAGAAGGGCACATTCTGGTACACATGGTTGACGGTCTTCTTCAACCGATCCAGTTTGAGCCTGTCCAGTTCCTCGCGCGACATACATTCGTAGGTGCTATTCCAAACCATCGTTCTCCCCCGCTTCCCGCCCGTAGACAAACGCTTTCCGGTTCACATCAAGTGCTTTGGCCGGCACGCAGGTCTCCAGCGCCCGCTGCCACAGATCCTCCCCCAACCCCATGCGGCGGGAGAGCGCGCCCAGCAGCACCGTATTTACGGCCCGCCCGTCGCCGGCCTTCTGCGCCAGCGCCAGGCCGTCGAGAGCTACCACTTCAACACCATCGGCCACCCCATCACCCAACCCGGCGGCAGGGTAGGCCTGCTTGCCCATGATGACCGGCATGGGCAGGATGCGCTGGTCGTTGACCAGCAGCAGCCCGCCAGGCCGCACAAAATGGGCATAGCGCAACGCTTCCAGCCGTTCAAAGGCCAGCAGTGCGTCGGCTTGCCCCGGCTCCACCACCGGCGAATACACCCGGTCGGCCAGGCGCACATGGGTGACAACACTGCCGCCCCGCTGGGCCATGCCGTGCACTTCGGTCACCTTCACGTCGCACCCGGCCTGCCGGGCCAGGTCGCCCAGGATGCGGCTGGTGAGCAGCGTACCCTGCCCGCCGACACCGGCGATGAGGATGTTCCAGCTTTTCATTGGGCCGCCTCCTTCCCGATGGCGCCGAAGGGACAAACCTTGGCGCACAGGCCGCACCCCACGCAGAGCGTTGCGTTGATGCGCACGGCCCCCTCCACCAGCTCGATGGCCGGGCAGCCGATCTTGAGGCAGGCCTTGCACCGGCGGCAAACCGCCGGGTCCACCTGGTGGGGCGGCTGCTTGGGCACCACCGGCAGCAGCGCACAGGGCCGGCGGAAGATGACGACCGACGGCCCGTCGAAGGCCAGTGCTTCCTTCATGCCCGCCTCAGCGGCCTTGAGATCAAAGGGATCGATCACCCGCACATCGCGCACGCCAAGACTGCGGCACAGCCCCTCCAGATCCACGGCGGCGGCGTCGACCCCCTGCAGGGTACGCCCAGTGGCCGGGTTGTCCTGGTGACCGGTCATGCCCGTGGTGGAGTTATCAAGAATCACGGTGGTCGTGTGGCTGTTGTTGTACACGGCGTTCAGCAGCCCCGTCATGCCCGAGTGCAGGAAGGTGGAATCGCCCAGCACGGCCACGAGCTTGTCTTGGGGGCCACGGGCCTTCTCCATGCCATGGGCCATGCCGATGGACGCGCCCATGCACAGGCAGGCGTCCATTGCCTCCAGCGGCGGCGAGGACGCCAGCGTGTAGCAGCCGATGTCGCCCATGACGGTGAGCTTAAGCTTCTGGAACACATGGAACGTACCCCGGTGAGGGCAGCCTGGGCAGAGCACCGGCGGGCGCACCGGCAGGTCAGCCATTGGCGCGGTGCCCTGGGCGGCCTCGCCACCCAGCTTTGCCGCCACGATGGGGGCAGACAACTCGCCCCGGCTGCCAAAGAGCCCCTTGCCGTGGCAGGCGATGCCGGCGGCCTTCAGCGCATCCTCCAGGAAGGGCTCCAACTCCTCTACCACCACGAGCTCGTCATGTTCCGCAGCAAAGCGGCGCAGGGCATCCAAGGGCAGCGGGTTCACCATGCCCACCTGGAACAGGTCGGCGTTGGGCAGGGCTTCGCGCACGTATTGGCTCACAACACCGGCGGCCACAATTCCCAGCCGGCTGCCGTGTTTCTCCACCGCGTCCAGACCCAGGGCGTCCAGCTCCGCCCGCAGGCGAGCCATGCGCTCCTCCACCACCACGTGGCGGGCGCGAGCATAGGCGGGCATCATCACGTATTTCGCCGGCTCCTTGCGGTAGGGTTTGACTTCCACCGCCTGGCGTTCACCCGTCTCGGCCAGGGAGCGGGAATGCGCGACGCGGGTCGTGAGGCGCAGCAGCACCGGCGCGTCATACCGTTCGCTGAGCTCAAAAGCAAGTTTGGTGAAGCGCAGGCACTCGTCGCTGTCGGCCGGTTCCAACATGGGCACCAGCGAGAAGCGAGCGTAAAACCGGCTGTCCTGCTCGTTCTGGGAGGAATTCATCCCCGGGTCGTCAGCCACGACGATGACAAGCCCGCCGTTGACGCCACAATAAGCGGCGGTGAACAGCGGGTCGGCCGCCACGTTGAGCCCTACGTGCTTCATGCACACCAGCGACCGGGCACCGCCCAGGCTGGCACCCACGCCCACCTCCAGCGCCACCTTCTCGTTGGGGGCCCACTCGGCGTATACATCGGCGAAACGGGCGATGGTCTCGGTTATTTCGGTGCTGGGGGTGCCGGGGTAAGCCGACGCCACGCGGACACCCGCTTCCCACGCGCCCCTTGCCACGGCCTCATTGCCCAACAAAAGCTGTCTCACTTGCGTTCACCTCAACTGGAAATCGGAACAAACGGAAGGGCATTGCCAAGCTGGACTGCCCCTCGTGCGGCCCGGCGCACAGTTCGCCAAGCAGAAATGGCTGCATCTGTCAGCAGATCAATGTTGTGATTATACCGCACGGTGCAGAAAAAGGGAACCCGCAAAACGCCCCGCATGAGCCGCATAACAATTGACTTTTGCCGGTTCGTTCCGTATGATGGACACGAGTTTTCGTTCGCAAGACAGAGTGTGGGAGCCCGGTATGAATGTAGTGGTGTTGATCCCCTCGTTGAACCCCGACGAAACCCTGCTGCGGGTGGTGGAAGCCATTCGCGGGCAGGGCTTTTCTCGGTTTGTCATCGTCGACGACGGCAGCCGGGCCGACTGCCGCCCCGTGTTTGACACGCTGGAGCAACAGGGCTGTGCCGTGGTGCGCCATGCCGTCAACCTGGGCAAGGGGCGTGCGCTGAAGAACGGCTTCAACTACGTGCTGAACCATCTGCCGGACGCGGCGGGTGTCGTCACCTGCGACGCCGACGGCCAGCACGAACCGGCGGCCATTCGTGCCACGGCGGAGGCGGTGCTGGCCCACCCCGACCGCGTCATCCTGGCCACGCGTCAGTTCTTCCGGGCGGAGGTGCCGTGGAAGAACCTGGCCGGCAACACCATCACCCGAGGCATGTTTTATCTGCTGACGGGCCAGCGCTTTGGCGACACTCAATGCGGGCTGCGCGGTTTCCCGCAGGCATTGCTGGGGGCGATGATGGCGGTGGATGGCGAACGGTTTGAGTATGAAAACGTCATGCTGCTGGCGCTGCGGCGGCGGGGCCTCCCCTATGCGGAGCTGCCCATTCGAGCGGTCTACCAGGCCGGCGGTCAGCCCTCCCACTTTAACAAACTTGTCGATTCTGTGCGCATCTACCGGCGGCTGTTGGCTTTTGGGCTGCTGCCCCTGCTGTGCGCTGTAGCGGCGGGGTTGCTCTACCGCGCCACGGCCGGGAGCCTGACGCCCCCCTGGGCCGCTGTGCTGGGCATGGCAGTGGGCTGGGCGGCGTTGTGGGCCATGAACCCGCCGAAGAAACCGGCAATGATCGCGCTTTCAGCAGCACTGGCCGCCCTCTCCGGCGCGCTCGTGTGGGTTTTTCACGGCCCGTGCGGCCTGCCGGCCACCGGCGCGTGGTGGCTGATGGCCCTCCTCTGCCTGCCGTCGGGCTATGCCATATGGCTCCATGGCCGCTTCGGGGCTCGTCCCTCCCGTCTGTTTCTGGCCGATCCATCAGCGGTGGCCAACGATGTGGATAAGGGGCTGGACACAGCACGATAACCAAACAACGGAATCACAGCGCACCAAAGGGCCGGGAGCAATGCTCCCGGCTTTGTCGTTGGCTTAATTCGGTGCCTTCTCCATCTCCCGCAGCACTCGTTCCAAAGTGCTGCGGTTGCGTGTGGTGACCCGGAGACGGAACCGCTTACTCCCCAGCACCTTTGTGCCGAAGGCTGTCGTCACCGTCATCCCCTTGGGCACCACCCAGAAGGCATCCTGCCCCATGGTTTGGAACCACTCTCGTTCCCGCGGTTCGTCACGGAAAAGCTCTTCCAATTCAGCAGAGGTCCCCTGCCCGCAGAGCAGCACATAGAGGTGGCACTCCTCCGGGGTCATCACCCCGGCCGCCTGGCACAGCGCAACAAGCTCCTCCCGCGTGCGCAGCAGCACCTGGGCATCGTAGCCAAAGCGGGCAAACAGCGCCGTCTCCAGCATGGGGCGGAGCTCCTCCGGCGTTGCCGCTGCACCAAACACGGCGTTCCCCGTTGCCAGCACCGTGCGCACGTCGGCAAGGCCCAGCTCCCCCATCAACTGCCGCAGGTCGGCCATGGCGATCTTGAGACCGCCCACGTTGATGCCCCGCAGGAAGGCGCAGTACTGCGTCATCACGTCAATTCTCCTTTGGATATTTTTAAGATGATGGTGCAAAAAGGGCGGACTTCCGTCCGCCCCCGTTGGGTTCCTGTTACCTCACCGCGGCCTTCAGCGCGTCCACGTGATCGAGTCTCTCCCAAGGCAGATCGAGATCGTCCCGCCCGAAGTGGCCATAGGCCGCTGTCTGCCGGTAGATTGGCCGGCGAAGGTCAAAGCGGCTGATGATGGCCGACGGGCGCAGATCAAAGACCCGGGCGACGATGGCCTCCAACTCGTGGTCTGCCAGCACGCCGGTGCCAAAGGTATCCACCAAAATGGACACCGGGCGGGCCACGCCGATGGCATAGGCAATCTCAATCTCGCAGGCCCGCGCCAGCCCTGCCCCCACGATGTTCTTGGCGGCGTGGCGGGCGGCGTAAGCCCCCGAACGATCCACCTTGGTCGGATCCTTGCCGCTGAACGCACCGCCGCCGTGCCGGCCATAGCCGCCGTAGGTGTCGACGATGATCTTGCGGCCGGTGAGGCCCGAATCGCCCTGCGGCCCGCCGATGACGAACCGGCCGCTGGGATTGATGAGGATGCGGGTTTTCTCATCCAACAGGCGGGCAGGAATGGTGGCGCGAACGACTTCCTCCCACAAATCCTTCTCCATCTGCTTGAGGGAGACATCGGGGTGATGCTGGGTGGAGATGAGCACCGTGTCCATCCGCACCGGGCGGTCGCCGTCGTATTCCACCGTCACCTGGGTTTTGCCGTCGGGGCGCAGGTAGTCGAGCGTGCCGTCCTTGCGCACTGCCGACAGCCGCCGGGCCAGCTTGTGGGCGTAGTGAATGGGCATGGGCATCAGCGCTTCGGTCTGGTCACAGGCGAAACCGAACATCATGCCCTGGTCGCCGGCACCCAAGTCGAAGCCGCCACCCTGGCGCTCCTCCAGCGCGTGGTTGACACCGCCGGCGATGTCTGCTGACTGCTCGTCGATGGAGGTCAGCACCGCGCAGGTCTTGGCGTCAAAACCGTACTTGGCCCGGTCGTAGCCGATCTCCTCCACCGTGCGGCGTACCACGCCGGGGATGTCCACATAGCAGTTAGTGGAGATTTCCCCCATCACTAGGGCCATGCCGGTCGTCACGGCGGTCTCGCAGGCCACGCGGGCGTTGGGGTCCTGGGCCAGTATGGTGTCGAGCACCGCGTCCGAAATCTGGTCGCAGATCTTATCCGGGTGTCCCTCGGTCACCGATTCGCTAGTAAACAGTCTCTTGCTCATATACTTCCTCCTTGTATGCAACAAAATTGCCTCATTCGTTCAACAGAATGAGGCTTCCAAAGCATTTCCTCATCTGCCGGGTTTTCACCCGCGGGAATTGGCACCTTGGCGTCCGCCAGGTTGCCGGGTTTCACAGGGCCCAGTCCCTCCACCTCTCAGGATAAGGAGCGCCGCTCGCGCGGCGCGCGCTATTCAATTTTCCACCGGGGTGCCCCCCAATGATGCGGTTCACTTCCGGTTTCTTCTATTATATCGACAGTTAGCGCCGCTGTCAACGTGCGTGTGCCGCGCGCCGCGCCATGGAAAGGCACATGGCGGAGCCCCGGCAAGCCACACATTGAGTCAAGCCTGCACGTTCGGCGGCGACGCCCTTTTCTGCAACACGTGCACTGCCCCACCACTGGCTGCCACAACACAAGAGGGCCAACCATGTGCTACAACCGATTTGCCCGATGTGGAGAGCGAAAACCTACTTTCCAATCCCAGCGCGAAATTTAACGGATGGCCCCGAAACCGTCTATTGACATGACATATCAGATATGCTAATGTTTGTACGATTGTTTACAAACAGTAAACAAAAAGTAACGAAAGACCAAACTCGGAGCGGTGTCGCACCCGCCCCGCACCACCGGCGGAAGGAGGCTCGGAATGGACATTGGCGGCAAGATCAAAGGGCTGCGGCTCATGCACGGCCTGACCATGGAGGACCTGGCCGACCGGACGGAGTTGAGCAAGGGGTTCATCTCCCAGCTGGAGCGCAACCTGACCTCCCCCTCCATCGCTACGCTCATGGACATTCTGGCCTGCCTCGGTACCGACCTCAACGAGTTTTTCAGCGAGGGTGCGGCGCGGCCGGTGGTGTTTGAGCCCGAGGATACCTTTGAGAAGGAGGACCCGGAGAGCGGCCACACCGTGCGCTGGCTGGTGCCCCAGGCCCAGCGCAACGACATGGAGCCGATCCTCTTAACGCTGGCCCCGGGTGGCACATTTGGCCCCCACGAGCCCCACATGGGCGAGGAGTACGGCTATGTGCTGGCGGGCACGGTGACGCTGACGCTGGGGCGGCAGAAGTACAAGGTGCGCCGCGGCGCGTCGTTCTACTACGAGGCCAACGCCAACCATGGCATACAGAACACCGGCAAGACCGAAGCCAAGCTCCTGTGGGTTGTGAGCCCACCCAGTTTTTAGCGCGCAAGGAGACACCGTCGATGGTGGAGAATACGAAATTCATTGAGCTTCTGGGCATCACCAGAGCCTATGGCGAGGAGACGGTCGCCCTCAACGGGATTGACCTTTACATCCGTCGCAAGGAATTCCTGACACTGCTGGGGCCATCCGGCTGTGGCAAGACGACGATGCTGCGCTTGATCGCGGGTTTTGACACCCCGACCGAGGGCCGTATCATATTGGACGGGCAGGACATCACCTTTACCCCACCCTACAAGCGGCGTGTCAACACCGTCTTTCAGCGGTATGCCCTGTTCCCCCACCTCAACATCTTTGACAACGTGGCCTTTGGCCTCAAGATCAAGAAACTGGACAAAGGCGTGATTGAGCGCAAGGTCGCCGCCATGCTGGAGCTCGTTGGCCTGGCCGGCTATCAGAAGCGCTCCACCGACTCCCTCTCCGGCGGGCAGCAGCAGCGGGTTGCTATTGCGCGCGCGCTCGTCAACGAGCCCGAGGTGCTGCTGCTCGATGAGCCATTGGGCGCACTGGATCTCAAAATGCGCAAGGACATGCAGGTGGAATTGAAGGGCATGCAGCAGGAGCTGGGCATTACATTCCTCTATGTCACCCACGACCAGGAGGAAGCCCTGACGATGAGCGACACGGTGGTGGTGATGAACCAGGGCCGCATCCAGCAGATCGGCACGCCGATGGACATCTACAACGAGCCCAAGAACGCCTTCGTGGCCGACTTCATTGGCGAGAGCAACATCATCCCCGGCACCATGCCGAAGGACCGGCTGGTTCATTTCCTGGGTCACGCCTTTGAGTGCGTGGACGGTGGCTTTGCCGCCGACGCCTCTGTCGAGGTCGTGCTGCGGCCCGAGGACATCTACATTGTGGACGAGGCCCACGGCGCGCTCAAGGGCGTGGTGGAGTCGGTCATCTTCAAGGGCGTCCACTTTGAAATGCGCATCGACTGCGGTGACTACACCTTCCTGGTGCACGACACCGCCTACCACCCCGCTGGCGAGGCCGTCGGGCTCATCGTGCGGCCAGAGGACATCCACGTGATGGGCAAGGGGGCGTAGTGCGATGCGGCTGAAGTGGTACGCGACGCCTTACATCCTTTGGATGGTGCTCTTCACCGTGGCACCGGTGGGGCTGCTGCTCTACTATGCGTTCACCAGCGGCGGCGGGTTCACCGTGGCGAACTTCACCAAGTTCCTGGATCCGATTTACTTCAAGATTCTGCTGCGCTCGCTGTGGCTGGCGCTGCTGTGCACGGTCATTTGCCTGGTGCTGGGGTACCCGGTGGCCTACCTCCTCTCCCGCCGGAAGGCCGGGGGTATCCTGTCGGTGCTGTTCATCCTGCCAATGTGGATGAACTTCCTGCTTCGCACCTACGCGTGGATGTCCATTCTGGAGAACACCGGCATTGTCAACCGCTTTCTGGTCGCCATCGGCATCGGGCAGGTCACGCTGCTCTACAACTCCAACGCGGTGTTGCTGGGCATGGTCTATAACTTCCTGCCGTTCATGATTCTGCCGATCCTGACGGTGTTGCAGAAGATGGACAGCTCCCTGCTTGACGCGGCGGGCGACCTGGGTGCCAACCCCATCGAATCATTCCGCCGGGTGGTGCTGCCGCTCTCCATGCCGGGTGTCGTCTCTGGCATCACCATGGTCTTCATGCCGGCGGTGTCGACGTTTGTCATCTCCCGGCTCCTGGGCGGGTCGCAGTTCATGCTGTTTGGCGACCTCATCGAGCAGCAGTTCCTGCAGACCGCTGACTGGAACTTCGGCTCGGCGCTGTCGGTCATCATGATGGCGCTCATCACGCTCTCCATGGCGGTGATGAACCGCCTGGGCGGCAGCGAACAGGAAAGGGGGCAGCTGCTGTGAAGAAAAACCGCTTCCGCTGGCTCTCCAACCTCTACCTGGGGCTGATGCTGGCGTTCCTGTATGCGCCCATCGTGATGTTGATGGTCTTTTCCTTCAGCGCCTCCAAATCCCGGGCGACCTGGGGCGGCTTCACGCTCAAGTGGTACACCCACCTCTTCCACAACCCGGAGATTCTCTCGGCACTGTGGACGACGGTGATGGTGGCCGTGCTGGCTTCCATGATCGCCACGGTTGTGGGCACGCTGGCCGCCATCGGGCTCTACGGCATGAAGCACGGGGTGCGCACGCTGGTGCTGAACATCTCCTACCTGCCGGTCATCAACCCCGACATCGTCACGGGCATCTCGCTCATGATTCTGTTCATCTTCCTGCGTTTCAACCTGGGCTTTGCCACCATGCTCATGGCCCACGTTGTGTTCAACACCCCCTACGTCATCTTCTCGGTGATGCCCAAGCTCCAGCAGATGGATCGGAGTCTCTATGAGGCGGCCCTCGACCTGGGTTCGACACCAGGCCACGCCCTGCGCAAGGTCATCCTACCCCAGATCATGCCCGGCGTCATCACCGGCATGATCCTAGCCTTCACCCTCTCCATCGACGATTTCGTCATCAGTTTCTTCACGTCATCCGGCGTGCAGAACCTGTCCATCTACATCTACTCCGCCGCGCGGCGCGGCATCAACCCCTCCATGTACGCGTTGATGACGCTGATGTTCCTGACGGTACTGGTGCTTTTGTTGATCGTCAATCGCCGCACAGCCTTGGCGGGCGGCGACGACAACAGCCGCGACGCCAACAGGAACCCCCGGTCCTTCCAGGCCGACTGAACAAGATCATATTTATGAAGGAGCGTTGATAGATGAAAAAGAGAGTTCTGAGCCTGCTGGTCGCACTGCTCATCGTGGCACCCATGGTACTGAGCGGTTGCCAGTCCACCCCGCAGAAGGTGTTGCGCGTGTGCAACTGGGGTGACTACATTGAGACCGACGAGAACGGCGAATCCCCCGTGCTGCAAGAGTTTGAGGAGGAGACCGGCATCAAGGTCATCTACTCCACCTTCACCAGCAACGAGGAGCTGTACGCCAAGCTTTCGGGCGCCAGCAACCAGTATGATGTCATTGTCCCCTCCGACTACATGGTGGAGCGCATGGCCAACAAGGGCATGCTGGAGGAGATTGACAAGAGCAAGCTCACGAACTACTCCAACATCGACGCCGAGTTCCAGAAGATGGACTTTGACCCCGACGGTAAGTACTCGGTGCCTTACATGTGGGGCACGGTCGGCATCATCTACAACAAAGACATGGTGACCGACCCGGTGGACAGCTGGTCCATCCTGTGGAACGAGAAGTACAAAAAGCAGATTTTGATGTACGACTCCTCCCGCGACTCGCTCTCCGTGGCGCTGCTGTACAAGGGCTTCCAGCCCAACAGTACCGATGTGAACGAACTGAAGCAGGCCGAGGAAGCACTGATCGCCCAGAAGCCGCTGGTGCTCTCCTACACGCTGGACGACACCCGCGACAAGATGCTGGCCGGCGAGGCCGCCATGGCGGTTGTCTACTCCGGCGATGCCACGCTCATCATGCAGCAGGCCGCCGATAAGGGCATGAACTTCGGCTACTGCCTGCCCAAGGAAGGCAGCAACATCTTCATGGACAACCTGAGCATCGTAAAGGGCACCGAACACATGGATGAGGCCATGGCGTTCCTCGATTACATGTGCCGGCCCGACATCGTGGCCCGCAACTCCGAGTACATCGGCTATGCCCCGCCGGAGCAGGCCGCCTATGAGCAGCTCTCCGACGACCTCAAGTCCATTCCGTCCTTCTACCCCACCGATGAGGAGCGCGAGCGCCTGGTGGCCTACCGCGACCTGGGCGACTTCAACGCCAAGTACGAGGACGCCTGGCTGCGCGTCAAGGCCGAGTAATTCAACACCCAAACCTGTCGCTTCCGCCGCCCGGCTCGCCGGGCGGCTTTTTGTGCCCTGTCACTTGATTCACGAGACGAAGAGGCAAGCGCTACCGCGTCCCCTGCTTTTCAATTGTCAAAGATTGGCGTATACTAACGACAATTCTCTTCAGGAGGACGCCATGACCGAACAAGCCATGCTGCAGATGATCGCCCACAACGATGGAAACGCCCGGCGCATCGCCCACTCCGTCAAGGTGTATGGCTATGCCCGCATGCTGGGGCTGTTGGCAGGGCTGGAGGAGGAGCGGCAGCGAGTGCTGGAGCTGGCGGCCATCTACCATGACGTGGGCATCCGCCCGGCGCTGGAGAAGCACGGTTCGGCTGCCGGCCCCCTGCAGGAACGGGAGGGCGAACCCCTTGCCCGTGCGTTCCTCACGGCCCTGGGTGCGCCGCCTGCTGCGGTGGAGCGGGTTGCCTTCCTGGTGGGCCACCACCACAGCTACGGCGCAATCGACGGCGACGACTTTCAAATGTTGGTGGAGGCCGACTTCCTCGTCAACTGCGAGGAGGGCGAGTTTGAGCCTGCGGCGCTGGCACCCATCCGACACAAGTACATCAAAACCACCGGCGCGCAGGCGATGTTTGACCACCTTTTTCCGCCGGTCAACCCGCCCGCGGAAGCACGGGAGGACACATGAAACGCAAGTACGCCGACCGTGCCGATTGGGCCCGCGTGCTCCGTCGGCGCTTTGTCATTGCGCCGATGTCAGGCGACGGCATCTCGGTGGGGGTCGACCCCACCGCGGGGCTCTCTGCCTTTGACGGCTGGCTGGCCGCCGTAGCCATTGAGGAGGTCAGCCATCCGCTCGTCGTGCGGGTGGATGGCCAGAACCTGACGCTTGCAGAGTGCGGCTACCTATGGCTGCAGCACCTGCCCCGGCGCGGCCACCACTGCCTGACGACGGCCTTCGACCCCGAGGGCAACCTGGTGCAGTGGTACTTCGACGTGGTGAAGGAAGTGGGCCAGACACCCGAAGGCCGGGTGTACTTTGACGACCTGTATCTGGACGTCATTGCCACGCCGGGCGGTGAGCCCGAGCTGCTGGACGAGGACGAGCTGGAGCAGGCGCTGGATGAGCGGCTCATCTCCCACGCCGATTTTGACCTGGCATACAAAGAAACCCAGCGGATCCTGCGTGGCCCGCTGGGCGACCCGGCTGCGCTGGCGCGCTTCTGCCGGGATTCCTATTCGCTTGCAAAGGGGCAGCTTTCGGGCGCTTAGCCCACCAGCCCACCGGTGTATCCGGTCAGCTTCTCCCAGTTCCCCACCGGCCACACCACCACATAGGCCCGGCCCAGCACTTGATCTAGGGCGATGGGGCCGACGCTCCCCGAGCGGCTGTCCATGCTGTTGTTACGGTTGTCGCCCATCACGAAGATCGTGCCTTCCGGCACCTTGGTGGCCTCGGTCTCGTCCTCAATGGGCTCCATGATGTAGGGCTCGTCCAGCCGGGTGCCATCAATGTAGACATTGCCGTCGTGCACGGTGATCGTCTCCCCCGCCACGGCAACCACTCGTTTAATGATGTCCTCCTTGACCCCAGGGTACTTGACGACAACGATATCTCCGCGCTTGGGGGTAGTGCTGCGGTACTCCACCTTGCCCAGCAGCACCCGCTCCTCGTTGTGGAGCGTGGGCTCCATGCTCTCGCCCTCCACAATGACGAGCTGCCCCACCCAACGGTGGATGGCCAGCGCCAGCCCCACAGCCACCGCCAGCGTGATAATCCATTCCACTGTTTCCCGCAATGCGGATTTTTTGGGTTCCGTTCGGTTGTTCAACATACGTTCCTCTATCAATCAGATTCTGGCGATGCGCACACTCAGCCTTCCCCGTCGGCGGCGGCTGTCGGGGCATTGCTGTCAACCACCTTCTTCAGGCGCTTCTCAAACGTGGCGCGATCCAGCATCACGATGCGACCGCAGCCCTCGCACTTGATCTTGATGTCCGCCCCAATGCGAATAACCACCCAAGTGGCGGACCCGCAGGGGTGTTCCTTTTTCATCATCACCCGGTCGCCCAGGCCAAACCGTTTATCCATTGCATTCTCCCCAAGAAGAGTCGGCCATCAGTATACCATACCCCGGCCCAAAAGAACAGGCATTCGCCGCTTTGGCGTTATCGTATCATTCGGCGCAGCTGCTGCAGGTTGTCACAGGTCACGTCCGGCATGCAGCGGCCGCCAATGGGCCGCCCCAGGCGGTTCACCCAGGCGGTGAAGAGCCCCGCCTTCTGCGCCGGCACCATGTCGTAGGAGATGGAGTCGCCCACAAAGAGCGCCTCGGTGGGCTTTATGCCCATAACGTTTACCGCGTGGCGGAAGATCCCTTCGTCGGGCTTGTAGCTGCGGGCGTCCTCGCTGGTGACGACAGCTTGTACCTCCAGCTGGGCAAACTTCACCGCGTTCAGGATGTGCTCCCGGTCGCCGTTTGCCACGATGCACACCTGCAACGGCATCCGGCTCAAGAGATGCCGCACGTCGGAGTAGACCTCCGGCCGCTGCCAGGAGAGCACGATTTCATCGAGCGCGTCCTGTACGTGGAAGCGAGACTCAAACCGACCAGCCAACTCCAACAGTGCAAGCTCCTCCAGCTCCACCATGGGCTTGAAGGCCTCGCCGTTGTGGGCCAGAAAGCGGCTGTGGGTAATCTCCCACCAGTAGTGGGCCACATCTCCGGGTGAGATGACCTGGGGCGACGTCTCGCACACGCGGCGGGCAATGTCACGGATGAGCCCGTCATTCTCCCGCACCATGGTGCCGTAAAAATCCATCAGCAGCGCCTTAATTGCCACGCCCTTCGCCCCCCGTCCATGGCCGTTTAGAATACAATGTGCGTCACAAAGGTATCGAGCAGAATGAGAACGGCGAGCGCCGTCGTGTAAACGCCAAACATCCACAGCTTGCCCCGCTTCACCGCGTCAAATACCAGCTTGACCGCCAGCCAACCGGTCAGCGTGGCTGCCACGATGCCCAGCACCAGCGGCCCCATACCGATGCCCGCCAGCGCCGTGGTCAGGCCAATGTCAACGACGTCCTTGGCCTGGAACACCAGGCTGCCAAGGATGGCAGGGATGCTCATGAGGAACGAAAAGCGTGTGGCGTCCTCCCGCGTCATGCCGGTGAGAAGGCTGCCAAAGATGGTGCTGCCCGACCGGGACACCGATGGCAGAATGGCAACGGCCTGCGCCACGCCCACCAGGAGCGAGCGACCAACGCCGGTGCGCTCCATGGGTACCGATCCCTCCCGCAGGATGGGCGTGAGGAACATGAGCAGCGACGTGACCAGGAACCCCACCGCCAGCGGCACACCGTCGGTGCTGGCAAAGGATTCCTCAAAGAAATCACCAAACAGGAGTGTGGCGGCGACCGCCGGTATGGTGGCCAGGATGAGGTACCCGGTCAGCGGCTGGATGGGCCGCTTTAGAATGGCGACGATGTCCTTCCAAAGCACGATGCACACGGCAATGAGCGTGCCCAGATGCAGCGCCGTGTCGAAGAGCAGCACATTGCCCTTCACGTCCATCGCGGCTTGAAAGAGAACCAGATGACCGGAGCTGGACACCGGCAGAAACTCAGTCAACCCCTGTATGGCGCCCAGCACCAAGGCCTGCAACCAATTCATACTCTCACCTCATATTGTTGTCTGCGTGGTTTCATTATACATCACCACGCCCCATTGCGCCATGCACCGGGGCGGTCAACGACCCGTTTGGCGCGGTGGGCTGCTCCCTTTCGCGCTACCCTGCTTGGTGCCCGCCTTAGCCGTTGCACCCGTTCGGCGCGTCGCTGGTTTGGCCGCCGGGTCTTTGCCCGTTGCTGAGCGGCCACCTTGCCGGACAGGCTTCTCGCCTTTTGCCTGTTTGCCGGGCCGCTGTGCCGCGCCGCGTTTTGCGCCCGCCCCACTCCCTGCCTTTTTGCCTGTTACCTTGGGTGCGGCGGCACGTGCGCCGGGTGCCTTCCCCTGCTTGGCCGTGGGTGCCTCCGCGCTGACGGGGGCGTTGCGCTCCGGCGGCACCAGGCATTTGGGGCCGTGGCCGATGAGATCGGGCCGCCCGGCCTGCAGCAGGGCTTTGCGCACCATGGCGTGATTCTCCCGCCGGGTGTACTGCAACAGTGCCCGCTGCATGCGCCGTTCTTCCCCCTCCGGCACGTGGATGGGCCGCAGGGTGCGTGGGTCGATGCCCGTGTGGTACATGCAGGTGGATACTGTGCCCGGCGTGGGGTAGAAGTCCTGCACCTGCTCGGGGCGGATACCCATGTCCCGCATGGCTTCGGCCAGCTCAATGGCAGCCTTGAGGTCGCTGCCGGGGTGAGATGACACGAAGTACGGCACGAGGTATTGCTCCTGCCCCAGCCGCTCGTTCATGGCCTTGTAACGCCGTGTAAACTCCAGGTACCGCTCAGCCGGGGGCTTGCCCATGGCTGCCAACACAGAAGGCGCCACGTGTTCGGGGGCCACCTTCAGCTGCCCGCTGACGTGATGCTGGCACAGTTCCTTCAGGAAGGCCGAGCCATGTGGGTCGGCCAGCAGGTAATCAAAGCGGATACCCGAGCGGATGAACACCTTCTTGACGCCCGGCAGCGCTCGCAGGGCACGTAGCAACGCGATGTAGTCGCTGTGGTCGGCCTTCAGGTGGTGGCAGGGCTGTGGGAACAGGCACTGCCGGTGGGCACAGGCACCGTGCTCCCCCTGCCGGTCGCAGGCCGCCCCGCGGAAGTTGGCCGTCGGCCCGCCCACATCGTGGATGTAGCCCTTGAAGCCGGGCAGCGTCGTCAGCAGTTTGGCCTCCCGCAGCAGCGATTCGTGGCTGCGGGCCTGCACCACCCGCCCCTGATGGAAGGCCAGCGCACAGAACGAACAGCCTCCGAAGCACCCGCGGGAGGAAACGAGGGAAAACTCAACCTCCGCAATGGCGGGCACGCCACCCTGGACGTCGTACATGGGGTGGGGCCGGCGCATGTAGGGCAGCTCGTAGACGGCGTCCAGCTCAGCTTGGTTCAGGGGCTTGGCCGGCGGGTTCTGCAGCACACAGCGCCTGTCCTGCTGTTGCAGCAACCGATGCCCGCGCACAGCATCCTGCTCCATCAGCTCGGTCTGGAAGGCTTTGGCAAAAGCCATGCCGTCAGCCTTCACTTCCTCAAAGGATGGCAGCACCAGCGCGTCGGGGGCGTCCTCGGGGCCATCCACCAGGCAGCAGGTGCCGGCGATGGCCCGCAGGTTGCCCACCGGTACCCCACGCTCCAGAAGCTTGGCAATCTCGGCAATGGCAACCTCCCCCATGCCGTAGACCAGCAGGTCCGCACCGGCGTCGGTCTGCACCGAGCGGCGCACCGCGTCGTCCCAATAGTCATAATGGGCAAAGCGCCGCAGGCTGGCCTCCACCCCGCCCACCACGATGGGCATGTTGGCGTAAGCCTCGCGGATGCGGTTGCAGTAGACGATCGTCGCCCGGTCGGGCCGCAGGCCGGCCTGTCCCCCGGGGGAGTAGGCATCCTGGCTGCGGCGCTTGCGGCCGGCGGTATAGTGGTTGACCATGGAGTCCATATTGCCCGCCGCCACCAGGAAGCCCAGGCGGGGCCGCCCAAAGCGCTGAAAGTCGGCCTTGGAACGAAAGTTGGGCTGGGGCAGCATGGCCACGCGGAACCCCTTCGCCTCCAACACACGGGAGACGATGGCCGGGCCGAAGCTGGGGTGGTCAACGTAGGCATCCCCAAAGGCAAACACAAAATCAGGGCGATCCCACCCCAGGGCGTCCATCTCTTCCTTTGTCACTGGCAAAAAGGGCAAAGCAATTCCTCCATGGTTGATATCCTTTGGAGTATACCCGAACGAACCTGCAGTGTAAAGCGAAGCCATCGCGGGTACTGTCGTGTCCGGCTGGTCGTGCCGTTCCGGCACTGCTCGCCCATGCAACCTGGCCGCTGTTGCGACGTCCACGATTCAGAGAACTTGTTCCCGCAAGTGCCAAATCGGTCGCCGCACATGTCACCGACCGATCACAAATTGTAGCTCTCATACGGATTTCTAAGGATACGTTGCGCTGGCTGGCGGTTCTTCTCTTCTGCTCGTACTAGCCTTTCCTTTCCTCCCGCCGAATGAATCGGCGGGAGGTTCTCACCAAGCACTCGTTCTCATGGTTTCTTAACACACTGAAGGAGCCGCCTCATAGGCGGCTCCTTCAGTTGGCAGTCTTTCTCAGTCGGCAAGGCGGTTGGTGTACCGCACGAGCTTGCCGGAATCCTCCAGATCGGTGATCCACCCGGTGACGGTGGTGGACCAGGTCTCATCCTTCTTGGTGCTCAGGGTGTTCTCCTTGAGCGCATCCTTCACCGAGTCGTAGGCAACGGCGCCCTTGGCGGGTTTCTCTGTCAGCCACAGGATGTGGTAACCGTAGTCGGTCACGATCAGATCGGAGGGCTTGCCAACTTCGGTCAGCGCCATCGCCCCCTCGGTGAAGCCCTCCACATAGCCGGTGTAGTCCTTGGTAACCGGGTAGCCGTTGGTACGGCTCTCCATACCGGGGTCTTCGCCATACTCGGTGATCAGGGCTTCCAGGTCCGCGCCGGTAGCTTTGGCCTTGGTCAGCGCCTCGTTGGCCTTGGCGGCAATGTCCTTAAGGGCGCTGTCACGCAGGGAGTCTGCTTCGGTGTCGTTGCCATCGGTGCGGTACTGCTGGATCTCCGACACGGTGTCGTCAGGGAGCTTAATGAGGATCTGCCGCACCCGCACGAAGTCGGCGTTGGGGTAATAGAGGATCGTCTTGCCGTCCAGGTCATCGCTGATGAGCTGGGTCGGCGTGGCGTCATAGGACGTCTGCTGCGACGAAAGCTCGGTGTCGTAGGCGCTCTGCACATCGGCATCGGCCACTTCCACCGTGTCGGTGATGCTGGCTTCCAGCTTGGTGTAGGCCTTGCCGTCCTCTTCCTGCTTCACCAGGTCGTCCTTGGTGTAGCCCAGGTTCTTCAGGTAGGCATCCACATCTTCCTGTGCCTTCTTCTCCGGGTCGATGGAGCTGTCGGTTTCGGCCTCTTTTTTGTACTTCGCCAGCGCCTCGTCGTACACCGACTGGGTGTAGCTGGCCACCGTGTCCTCAATCTCCTTCTTCTCATCGGTAGAGAAGGTGTAGAAGCCCTCTTCCTTGGCCTTCTGCAGGATGACCTTGCGGCTGATGAGCACCTCAAGCGCCTGTTCCTTGTTGGACTGGCGCGTCGCCTTGTCGTCGGCCGCCACTACATCGTCCCAAGTGTAGCCAACGTAATCATACACTTCTTTTTTCGTGATCGTCTCGTCGTTTACCTTGGCCACGATCTGGGCGCCGTCGCGCTCCTCGTTGACAACGAGAAAACTGCAGCCAGACAAGGCGGTCAGCATTGCCAGCAGGATGGGCAAAAAGCGGAGCTTTTTCATCGGTTTCATCCTTTCATTGGTTGGCACATAACAAAAACATTATACAGAACTCACACTGGGAATGCAAAGGTTGATTTCCCCCAGCACGGCCATGACGGCGGCATAGAGTTCCTTCCAACGGGTGGGCGCGCGGCGCAGCACCAGCGTCGTCTGTTTGGCCGCCACCAGGGAGAGCTCGTTGCTGCGCCCGTTGACATAGGCAAAAAGCTTGCACGGGTCCAGCACCGCGCCAGCCACAAACCGCAGGAGGATCTGCCCGTTCTTCCACTGCACGTGCTCCACCTGGGCGCGGGCGGCGGCGGCCTTGATCTGTGCCACATCCATTAGGTGCAGCACGCTCTCTGGCGGTTCGCCATAGCGGTCCAGCAACTCATCGAGCACATCGCGGCGGCGCTCGTCGCCGTCAATCTCGGCAATGCGCCGATAGACTTCCAACCGGCCCATGGTGTCGGCGATGTAGTCGTCGGGGATGTGGGCATCCACGCGAATGTCCACCCGCACCTCGATCTCCTCCACCACGTCCTCGCCCTTGCTGCGGCGCACGGCCTCGTCGATGAGCCGGCAATAGAGTGCGTACCCCACCGTGGAGAGGTGCCCGTGCTGCTCGTCGCCCAAGAGGTTCCCCGCCCCGCGGATCTCCAGGTCACGCATGGCGATCTTGAAGCCGCTGCCAAACTCAGTAAACTCCCGAATGGCGTTGAGGCGCTTCTCGGCCACCTCGGTCAGCACCTTATCGCGCCGGTAGGTGAAGTAGGCATAGGCCTGGCGGTTGGATCGCCCCACCCGCCCGCGCAACTGGTAGAGCTGGGAGAGGCCGAAGCGGTCGGCGTCGTAGACGATGAGGGTGTTGACCCGCGGGATGTCCAGGCCATTCTCAATGATGGTGGTGCTGAGCAGAATGTCGTACTCGGCGTGGTAGAAATCGACCATCACTTTTTCCAACTCACCGTCTGCCATCTGACCGTGGGCTACGGCCACCCGTGCCTCGGGCACCAGGCTCATGAGCTGGCGGGCAAACATGGGCATGGAGTCCACCCGGTTGTAGAGGTAGTACACCTGCCCGCCGCGGCTCAACTCCTTCAATATGGCGTCGCGGATGAGATCGTCATGGTACTCAATGACGTAGGTCTGTACAGGCTGACGCTCCTCCGGCGGCGTCTCGATGACCGAGATGTCGCGGATACCGCTCATGGACATGTGGAGTGTGCGCGGGATGGGCGTGGCCGTCATTGTCAGCACGTCGATGGCCGTTTTGAGCTGCTTGATGCGCTCCTTGTGGGTGACGCCGAAGCGTTGCTCTTCGTCCACCACCAGCAGACCCAGGTCCTTGAACTTCACATCCTTGGAGAGCAGGCGGTGGGTGCCGATGACGATGTCCAGTTCGCCCGTTGATACCCGGCGGAGGATGTCCTTCTGCTCGGCGGCGGAGCGGAAGCGGGAGAGCATCTCGCAGTGGATGTCAAAATCTGCGAAGCGCTCGGTGATGGTGTTGAAGTGCTGGTAGGCCAGCACGGTGGTGGGCACCAGCACCGCCACCTGTT
Source organism: Bacillota bacterium (assembly GCA_023398815.1). GTDB lineage: Bacteria > Bacillota > Clostridia > Christensenellales > UMGS416 > JAEYRA01. Next base: position 33,920 of record JAEWRW010000049.1, on the reverse strand, counting down.
TGCCGCCCATCACAGCCTTGAAGGCCGCGCGCATGGCCACCTCGGTCTTGCCGTAGCCCACGTCGCCGCACAGCAGCCGGTCCATCACCCGGCCGCTCTCCATATCCTCTTTGATCTCGGCAATAGAGCGCAGCTGGTCAGGCGTCTCCTCATAGGGGAAGGCGTTTTCAAACTGGGCCTGCCACTCGTCGTCGGTGCCATAGGCATGGCCCTTGGTCGCCTCCCGCGCGGCATAGAGCTTGATGAGCTCCTCGGCCATGCCGGCAACCTTGGCACGCACCTTCTGCTTGGCGTGCTCCCAGTCGGCCCCGCCCAGGCGGCTGACCTTGGGGGCGGCGCTCTCCATGCCGATGTATTTCTCCACCCGATCCATCTGCTCGGTGGGCACATAGAGCTTGTCGCCGCCGCGGTACTCGATGTCCATATAGTCCCGTGTCTGGCCCTCGGTGGTCAGCTTGACGACACCCCTGAACACGCCGATGCCGTGGGACTCATGCACGATGTAGTCGCCCACCACCAGGTCGGCGAAGAGATCCATGGTGCGCCGACTGCTGCGAGCCACAGGCTTCTTCTTCTGGCGGGAGGAGCCGAACACCTCGGTCTCCCCCAGCAGCACAAAGCGGTTCTCCGGATCCTCAAAGCCCTGGCGCAGGCCGGTGGAGAGCACCACAACCTCGCCGGGGTTGACGGGCCTGTCCTGGCTGATTGCCACGGCAGGAACCTGCAGGTCCATCAGCGTCTCCGCCAGGCGCTGGGCGCGCTTCTCGGTGCCGGAGAAGATGACGATTCGCCAATGCTCCGCCCGCCAGCGGCGGATGTCGTTGGCCAGCGTTTCTATTTGGGCGCGATAGCTGGGCAAGTCGCGGCCGGTAAAACGCACCGTCGCCTTGGGCTTGAGGCCGCTGTCACGGGTCAGGTCCTGCAGGGTGACAAGGCCGGTACGCGGCAGCCGCTCGGCCAAACCCTCCCAATCCAGGGGCAGGTGCTCCTGCAGGGTGTATGCCTCACCGGCGGTCAGCGCGTCGCGGTACTCCACGGCGTATTCCTTCTGCCAGTTGGTCAGCGCTTCGCCAATGCGGTTGGGTTCCTCCACCACCACCAGCGAGTCGGCAAAGAAGTCCCACAGCAGGGCGGTGCGCTCGTAGTAGAGTGGCAGATGATTCTCAATGCCTTCATAGGTACCGCCGGTCAGCAGGTTTGCCACACTTTCCTCGGCGGCATTTGCCATTCGCTCCTCGGGCGGCTCGGCCACGGAGTAACCGGCCTGCTTGTGGCCTTCCTTGTCCGCCAGCTTCCGCAGGGCCTTGCGGGTGTCCTCCGCCGCTTGGTGCAGCGCCGTCGCGCCACGCTCGGTGGCGGCCCCGTCCAGCGGTACCTCGGTCGCCGGGAAGATGGCAAGCTCCTTGACGCTCCCCTCTGACCGCTGGCTCCAGGGGTCAAAGAGGCGGATCATGTCAATTTCGTCACCAAAGAACTCCAGCCGGGCCGGTAGCTCGGCTCCTTGGGGGAAGATATCCACAATGCCGCCGCGCACGGCAAACTGGCCGGGGCCTTCAGCCCGTTCCTCCCGGGTGTAGCCGGCCATGGTGAGCGCGGCCAGCATGTCCTTCTGGCGCACCTGCTGCCCCACGCGCACAGTCAGCGCCCCGGCCACGAAGGCCGAGGGTGGTGCCAGCGGGTAGGCCAATGCTTCCACCGTCGTCACGACGATGGGCACGGTGCCTGCCAGCGCGCCGGCCAGCACGCCAAGCCTGCGGCTCCCAATGTCGCGGCTGGCGGCGGCCACCTTGCGTATCATCGCCGGGCGAGACGGGAACACCGGGCAATCTGCCCCCAACAGGGAGGACAGATCCTCTGCCAGGCGGGCGGCCCGCACGTCGGTGTGGGTCACCAGGATCACGGGCCGGCCCCCCCGCAGGCGCAGGGCGGCGGCCAGGTGGCTGCGGCGGGTCTCCACAAGACCGAATGCCGAGCAGGGCATTTGCCCTCCCCGGATGCATTCCTCCAGCCGCTGCCATGCGCCCGTCTCATACAGGGCGGTGAAAATTGCTTTCTCCATGGCAAACTCCGTTTTGTGCCGCCCCCTTGACGCAACAACGCGCCAAACCAAGGCGTTTCCGACCCCTGGGTTGGTGTGCGGCAGATATTCTTTTGGGCGGCCGAAACCGACCGCCCAACCAGTATACCCGATTTGACCCGCAAGGTGAAGGGGAATTATCCTCGATTGTGGCGCTGCATGGCGGACTCCAACCCCAGGCGCACGATGGCGTCGGCGGCCTCTGCGGCCTTGCGGGCGGCGGCCTTCAAGAGGTCGCGCTCCTCCCCTTCGGGCCGCCCCAGCACAAAATCGATGAGGTCGCCCTTCTGTGCCGGCTGGCCAATGCCGATGCGGATGCGAGGAAAGTCCTCACTGCCCAAGTCCCCCACGATGGAACGCATGCCGTTGTGGGTACCGGGGCCGCCCTTCACACGCACGCGGATCTTGCCCACCGGCAGGTCCAGGTCGTCGTAGATGACGATGATCTCCTGCGGCAGGAGCTTGTAGTGGCGCATGGCGGCCAGCAGGCTCTGCCCGCTGTTGTTCATAAAGGTCGTGGGTTTGAGGAGCGCCACCGCGTCACCCGCCACCCGGCCGGTGGCCAAATACCCATGGAACCGCTCGCCAGTAAAGCGCAGCTTCCACAGCTCCGACAGTTCATCCAGCGCCCAATAGCCCATGTTATGCCGGGTTTGTTCGTATTGCAGGCCGGGGTTGCCCAGGCCGGCGACCAAAAACATGACGCCTCCTTACAGCCGGGGCAACGCCCGCAGGTAATCGAGAAGATCTTGATAGACACCCTCGTAGTCAGCTTGAGGTGTCACACCCTCCGGCAGGATGGCGTGGTTGGTCACAAAGAACGTCTCCATCCCCAGTGCCTTGGGGGCGGGCAGGTCCTCCCGCGCGTCGTTGCCGATCATCACACACTCCTCGCCCGTCACGCCCAACCGCGCCAGCAGTTCCTCAAAATACTGCCGATGGGGCTTGGCGGCGTGATAGTCCTCAAAGGTGGTGATGTGCTCGAAGTCCTCGGGGTTGAGCCCCGCCCAACGGATGCGCTTTTCGGTGGCGATGCGTGGGAAGAGCGGACTGGTGGCCAACACCACCCGGCGGCCAGAAGCCTTGGCCGCCACCACGATGGCTGGGGCCAGCGGTTCCGCCGGCGTCATATTTTGCAGCGCGTCAAAGGCCGGGGAGCGGTAATAGTCCTCAAAGCACTCCTCCACCGTCGCCTGCGCGAGGCCGCAACGGGCCGTGAAACCCCGCCAAAACACCTGTTCCAGCGTCTCCTCGGGGCCGGTCGCCTTCATCATGTCCACACATCCGCCCCAGATGGCCGCCGCCAGGGCCTTGGGCTCGGCAAACGCCGCCCCGTGGGCCGAGATCGCCGGCAGATAGGCGCGGGTGAACTCCTCCCGGTCCATCGGCAGCAGCGTGCCGTCCAGGTCAAAGAGCAATGTGGTGCGCTGGGTCTGGCTCACTCCATTTCCTCCTTGTGCAGGAGGGAGATGGGCCGCACGGCCGACGGTGCATGGGTGAAGAGCGAGCTCACCGGCAGGTCCTCATAGATCCGCTCGATGGCCTCGGCAAAGACCCGGGCGACCGAGAGAACCTTGATCTTGGGAATACGCTTCTCCGGCGCCAGGGGCACGGTGTTGGTCACCACCAGCTCCTTGATGACAGACTTCTCAATGCGCTCAATGGCCGGGCCGGAAAGCACGCCATGGGTACAGCAAGCGTACACCTCGGCCGCGCCCTTCTCCATGAGGGCCGCCGCGCCATTGACGATGGTGCCGGCGGTGTCGATCATGTCATCGACCAGGATGGCGCGCTTGCCCTTTACGTCGCCGATGAGGTTCATGACCTCCGACATGTTGGCCTTGGGGCGACGCTTGTCGATGATCGCCAGCGGCGCGCTGATCTGCTCAGCAAAGGCGCGGGCGCGGGTGACGCTGCCCAAATCCGGCGAGACGACGACCATGTCGTCCCCCACAAAGTTGATGCTCTTGTAATGCTCCACCAGGATGGGCATGCCCAGCATGTGATCCACGGGGATGTTGAAGAACCCCTGAATCTGCAGAGCGTGCATGTCCATCGTCAGCACCCGGTCGGCCCCGGCGGCGTTGATGAGATCAGCCACCAGCTTCGCGGTGATCGGGTCGCGGGCCTTGGTCTTTCGGTCCTGCCGGGCATAGCCGTAGTAGGGAATGACCGCGGTGATGCGCCCGGCCGAGGCGCGCTTGAAGGAGTCGATCATGATGAGCATTTCCATCAGGTTCTCGTTGACCGGGGTACAGGTGGGCTGCACCACAAAGATGTCACAGCCGCGAACCGTCTCAAAGGTATTGACAAAGATCTCGCCGTCGCTGAAGCGACCGACCGCGTTCTGCCCCACGGGCAGCCCCAGAACCTCGGCGATCTCGCGCGCCAGGTCGGGGTTCGCGTTGCCGGTGAAGATCTTGATGTTGCCGTACCTCATTTGTTGTTGCCTCCCTTGCGTCTGGTAACCCAGCCTTCTTTGTTGGTCTGACGGCTGCGTGCGATGGCCAGCGCGTCGTCGGGGATGTCCTCGGTGATGGTGCTGCCGGCGGCGGTGTAGGCATTACGGCCCACGTGAACGGGTGCCACCAGGTTGGTGTTGCAGCCAATGAAAGCACCGTCCTCCACAGTGACGCGGTACTTTTTCTGCCCGTCATAATTGCTGAAAACGACGCCACAACCAAGGTTCACATTGCTGCCCACGTCGGCGTCGCCCACGTAGGTCAGGTGAGAAATCTTAGTGCCGTCGCCAATGGTCGCGTTCTTAATCTCCACAAAGTCGCCGATCTTAATGTCGCTGCCGATGCGGCTGCCGGGCCGGGTGTAAGCAAAGGGCCCGATGTGGCAGTGGTCGCCAATGGTGGTTTCGGTGATAACGGAGGAAGTGATGTCCACGTGATTGCCGATGGTGCTGGCGACGATGCGGCTGCCCGGGTAAAGGGTGCAGCCCTCGCCGATGACGGCACCAGCCTCCAACGTGTTGCCGGGGTAAACGACGGTGTCCCGTCCGATGCGCACATCCCAGTCGATGTAAGTCTGTTGGGGGTCAACGAGGGTGACGCCATTCAAAAGGTGGGTGCGGTTGATGCGGGCTCGCAGCACGGCGGCCGCCTCGGCCAGCTGGGCACGGTCGTTGATGCCCATGCCCTCGGTGAAGTCGCCCTGCACAGCGGTGATGGTGCCGCCTGCCTCGGCGGTCAATTTGATGGCGTCGGTCAGATAAAGCTCCCCTTGGGCGTTGTCAGCCTTCAGCTGCCCCAGGGCCTTGAACAGTACCTCCCGCCGGAAGCAATAGACAGAGGTGTTGACCTCGCAAATGCGCTGCTGGGCGGGGGTGGCGTCGCGTTGCTCCACAATGGCGACGATGTTGTCAGCCTCGTCACGCAGCACCCGACCATAACCGGTGGGGTTGGGGGCCACCACGGTGAGCATGGTGATGTCATTGCCACCCGCTACGCCCTCCACCAGCGCGGCGATCGTCTCCGGCCGGATGAGCGGCATATCCCCCGCCACCACCAAGATGGCGTCGGCGTCGGCAATCTGATCTCGCGCCATCATGACGGCGTGGCCGGTACCCTTCTGCTCCCGCTGCTCGGCAAAGGCCGCGCCGCTGCCTTCCAAGGCGGCCTGCACCTGCTGGGCGCCGTGGCCCACCACCACCACCGGGTTGGGGTCACAGCCAGAAACGCTGGCCATCGCCCACTGCACAAGCGACCGGCCGCACAGTCGATGGAGTGGCTTGGGCAGGTCGCTCTTCATGCGTTTGCCTTCCCCCGCCGCCAGAATCACTGCTTTTACCTTCATGCTTCTCTCCCTCACGGTTGGCCCTGGGTCAGCCACTGGCTGGGCTGCACATCCACAACGTGATTCGCCTCATCCACGTTGTGAAGCATCATGAGCGACCGATACTCCCCAATGAGCTTGGGGCTCGGTTCCACCGTGGACATGACCATGGCGGTACCCACCACGTCCACGTTGAACTCATGCATCAGGTCGACCAGCCCCTTCGCCGTTCCGCCGCCCTTCATGAAGTCATCCACGATCAGCGCCTTTTGCCCCTCCCGGATGTAGCGCTTGGGCAACGACATCGTCTGGATGCTGCGGGTGGAGCCGGTGACGTAATTGATCGTGACAACAGAGCCATCGGTTATTTTAGCGTCTCTTCTGGCAATTATCAACGGGACACTGAGATATTTCGCCGTCATCAATGCCACGGGGATGCCTTTTGTCTCCACCGTCAGCACAAAATCGGGCTGCAGGTGCACATACCAGCCGCTCAAAATCTCGGCCATGCGGGTCAGCACCGTCGGCTCGCTCAGAAGATCCAGCATGTAAAGGAACCCTCCCGGCAAAATGCGGCCCGGGTCCTCCAGTTGGCGGCACAGGCGGCCGATGTACTGGGCCGAATCCTCCGGTGAGGGCTGGGGCAAATACAGCACGCCACCCGACGCGCCCGTCACCGTGCGCAGCGTGCCCAGGCCATATTTCTCCAGCGTATCCCGCGCGATGTCGATGTCCTCGCTGATGGTGGACTTGGCCGAGCCGAACAGCTCGCTGAAATAGGTCAGGGTAAAGCTGCGGTTCGGAGCGTTGGAGAGTATTTTGATCATAGCGCCAATGCGTTCGTTGCGCTTCACCTTGTCCATTGAATGCCTCCCATACCCGAATGTTCGGGTTCTCAGGCTCATTATAATTCGTTTTCCTGATGATTTCCACCCTTTTTCAAAATGAAACATGTGTGGCCAAATCTGGCAAACGCCAAGGGTGGAAAGGCGGGCTGGGGAAAAGCATTGATACCCCACCAGGCGTTGGAGTATAATACAGCAGATCATTTTGCCAAACCCGGAGGAAATATGGAACTGCGGTTGACCGAACAGAAAAAAGTGCACTTCATTGGCATTGGCGGCATCAGCATGAGCGGCCTTGCCCAAATACTCATGACCTGGGGCATCCCGGTCTCCGGCTCTGACCGCAGCGACTCCCCCACCCTCGACCACCTGCGAGCCCTGGGGGCGCAGGTGTTTGTGGGCCACCACGCCGGCCAGCACAAAGGTGCCAGCCTTGTCGTCTACACCGCGGCCATCGCCGCTGATAACCCCGAGCTCACGGCCGCCCAGGCCGCTGGCGTGCAGACCATCCGGCGGGACGAACTGCTGGGCGCGATCATCCGGCGCTACCGGGTGTCGGTGGGTGTGGCCGGCATGCACGGCAAGAGCACCTGCACCTCTATGCTCTCCACCATCATGGTGGGGTGCCACAAGAACCCGACCATCCACATCGGCGCGGTGCTGCCCAACATCGGTGGGTCCGTGCTGGTGGGCGGCACGGATTACTTCATCACCGAAGCCGATGAGTACAAGGAGAGCTTCCTGAAGTTCCCGCCGACGGTGGCGGTGCTGCTGAACATCGACGAGGATCACCTCGACTACTACCGCGATCTTGCGCACATTGAGAACGCCTTCCGCACGTTCGTCGCCAAGTTGCCCGCCGACGGCGGGTGTCTGGTGAACGGCGACGACCCGTTGGCGCTGGCCATTGGCCGCGAGGCACCCTGCCCCTGCCACACCTTCGGCATGGGCGATGGGCTGGATTGGCACGCCGCTGACATCGCCGTGCAGGCCGATGGCTCTCATCAGTTCACGCTGTGGCACGATGGCAGGGCCGTCTGCCCGGTGCGCCTGCGGGTGCCCGGCCGGCACAATGTGTACAACGCTCTCGCGGCCATCGCGGCGGCCCATGCCTGCGGGGTTGCCCCCGCCGACGCCGCCTTGGCGCTGGAGGGGTACACCGGTGCTGACCGCCGCTTCCAGAAGGTGGGTGAGGTAGCCGGGGTCACCGTCTACCACGATTACGCCCACCACCCCGCCGAGGTGCGCGCCACGCTGGAGGCCGCTGCCTTGTTGCCCCACCGCAAGCTGCACTGCCTCTTCCAACCCCACACCTACACCCGCACAAAGACGCTGTTCGGGCCCTTTACCCAGGCGTTTGACGCAGCCGACGACCTGGTGCTCATCGACATTTATGCCGCGCGGGAGCAGGATCCCGGCGACATCAGCTCCCAGATGCTGAGCGATGCCATCAACGAAATAAGCGGCCGCGCCTTCGCCCGGTACGCGCCGGACTTTGCCGCGGCCGCGGCCCTGCTGGCCGAAGGGTGCCAACCCGGCGACGTGGTGCTGACCCTGGGCGCCGGCAGTGTGGAGCAGGCCTCCCCCTTCATTTTGGAGGCTATTTCGAAAGGAAGCGGTAGAGCATAGTCTGCCGGAATCGCGCCAGTAGCCCCCGCCACAGGCGGATGAGGCGGCGTAGTGCCGCGTCCAGCAGCCGCCCAGGCCCCAGGGCGTAGAGCGCAGCACCCAGCGCGAAGCCCAGCACATGGTACAGCCGGAACTCCCCCTGTCCCGCCAGGTAGAGGAAGCCGAACGCCACCGCTGTGGCCGCCAGCCAGTAAACAAGGTCGACCAACGCCACCCAAAGCCCGCCGATGTGCAGCATCCGCCGGGCGACGGTCACAAGGTCATAGAGCAGCCCCAGAACGACGCCGCCATAGACCATGAACAGGAACACCCACCCCTGGTTGCTGGTGCCAAAGAGCGCCGGCCCCATGCTATTTGAACAGCCGCGAGAACAACCCGGCCTGCCGCTCCTCCGTCTCGCCAGAGTAGGCCACGCCGTTGATCTCCCCCTCCACGATGAGCTGCCCATCCTCCAGGTTGAGGCGGCTGATGTGCAGGTCGTTGCCCGTCAGGGTGATGTAGCCGCATTCGGTTTGGAAGTTGATCTCGACGTCGTTGAAGCTGTCGACGTCCTCCACCCCGGTGGCAATGACGCGCTCGCGGTTCTCCATGTGCAGGGTGTGGGCCTTGGTGGACTTCATGAGCTTACGGTCTTCCATCGTTCATCCTCTCCCGTATCGTTCTTGGTTATCTCTACGCCGTCAAGGGTCAAATATGTCAAACATCCATTGGAATACATATACATTTCGTATGACAGAAGATGCAGGAGGAACCCATGGAGAAACGACTGCAGAACATCATGCCCGCCGGCGCACCCTGGGGTGGCCCCGAGTCGGTGAGCCTTCTGTCCTGCTTTGCGTCCCTGGTCTGCGCCATTGAGGGGTTTGATGCGCTAGGCCCTCTCTACTGCTGCCAAGGGCCTGGGCTGTGCAGGGGATGCGGGGAATGCGGCAGCTTCGTACGGGAGCAAAAGCAGCATGAACAGGTCTACCACCTCTACCTGACCCTTTCCGGTCTGGCATGCCTGACGCCCTGGCCCCTGCGCCCGCAGAACTGGGACTGGAAGATCGATAGCCTGCACCGCCCATGGCAATTTCTTGACAAAGCAGTCGTGGACGAGGCCCTGGCACGGGTGATGGACTTTGCTGGGTACTCGTTTGCCGATGTCACGGCCAACCTTGCGGAGGTGGTACATGCCTCCATCGATGCCGGATGGCCCGCGATGGCATACGACTCCCACCGCAAAGAATGGCTCCTAATCACGGGTTACGACGGTTCAGAAGTGCTGAGCTTTGACGGCAACCGCATTGGGTCGGGCGACATTGGTTTGCGCGTGGTCGCCGTGACGGGTAGGCGGACACGGCGCGCCGGATTTGGGGAGGAATTCCGGCACCTTGCTGGCATGCTGCGGGGGAATCCAACCACCACGTCGGGGATGGCCGTCGGCTGGGCGGCATACGACGCCGTCGCTGCCTGCCTGGCCGATGAAGCATATTTCCAGCAGGCGAACAGCGACGAGCTGCAGTGGGTGTACGGCTCGCTGCACGCCTGCCTCGGGGCACTGGCAGAAAACCGCTGTTTCGCGGCCATGGCCATGCTGACGGGGTGGTCCGGTGTGGGCGGCTTGGAGGGCATGGATCGCAACATACTGGCTGTCCTCGGCGGCTTCTTCATGGAAACGCACAACCAATGCTGGCAAGCCTGGGCAGCCATGGGCGGCAATCACATCTGCGAGCCAGCCAAGCACAGTGAGCTGCTGCGTGAGAGAGACGTGCGTACAGAGCTGCAACGACTCTTCCAGCGTTTCCGGCGGCACGACGAGGTAGCCGCGCTGCTGCTGGAGGAGGTTGTCAACACGCCATTCCTCCGCCCCCAACACTGAATCAAACGAGAAAGCTGCCCGGAGCCGGTGCTCCGGGTAGCTTGAGGCTGTCGACAAAGTCGACAGCCTTTCGCGTCTGCCGCTGTTGCGACAGCCGCGATTCAGACAGCTTGTTCTCGTGATGGCTTGGTCGGTCGCCGCACATGTCGCCGACCGACCGCAATTTTCAGCTCTCATGCGGAGTTCCTATGGGTACGTTGCGCCTGCGGGCGGGGTTGTTTTCTTCTGCTCGCACTAACCCTTCCCGTCCTCCCGCCGAATGAATCGGCGGGAGGTTCATCTTCCCTTACCCGTTCTAGGGGTTTATTGGCAATCTAAAGCTGCCCGGAGCCTGTGCTCCGGGCAGCTTTTTGTGCAGAGATTGGCCCCGCCTACCGCCCGCCGGCGAGCATGCGGGAGATACGTGCGGCGCTCTCGGCATCCAGCCGTGCCCGCAGGGCAATGGCCTGCTCGCCGTATTCCTCGGCCAGCACCTCGCCCAGCTGGTGGGCCAAGGCGGCCACATCGCCCCGGTCGTAGGGCACCTCAAACTCATGAACGGCCCGCACCTGCTGCAGCGCCTTGTCAATGGTTTGTCGCAGGTCATCCAGCCCCTGTCCGGTGGCGGCGGAAATGTCCACCCGCTGGGCCGTGCCAATGTCGAGGTACACCACCCGGCCCTCCAGCCGATCAACCTTGTTGAGGGCCACCACACGGGGTTTGCCGGTGGCGCCCAGGCTGTTGAGTACGCTCTCAGCGGTGGCGTACTGCTCGACCACGTCTGGGGCCGAGCCATCGACCACGTGTAGCAGGAGGTCGGCGTGCAGCGCTTCCTCCAGCGTGGAGCGGAAGGCGTCTACCAGGTCGTGTGGTAGCTTCTTGATGAAGCCGACGGTGTCGGTCAACAGTACCGTGCGCCCAGCAATCTCCACCCGGCGGGTAACCGGGTCCAGCGTGGCGAAGAGCTTGTCCTCGGCCATCACGTCGCTGCCGCTGAGAGCGTTGAGCAGGGTGCTCTTGCCGGCGTTGGTGTAGCCGACGATGGCCACGGTGGGCACGCCGTTTTTCTCGCGCATCTGGCGGCGGACGCCGCGCTGGCGGCCAAGTTCCCGCACCTCCCGCTCCAGATCGGTGATGCGCCGGCGAATGGCGCGGCGGTCGACCTCCAGCTTGCTTTCGCCGGGGCCACGGGTGCCGATGCCGCCGCCCAGGCGGGAGAGCTCGGTGCCCGCGCCGGTCAGCCGTGGCAGACGGTATTTGTTCTGCGCCAGCTCCACCTGCAGCTTACCCTCCCGGGTCACGGCCCGGCGGGCGAAGATATCAAGGATGAGGGTGGTGCGGTCCACCACCCGGCAGCCCACGGTCTGCTCGAGATTTCGAATCTGCGCGCCGGAAAGCTCATCGTCAAAGATGAGCAGGTTCGCCTCCAGCGATTGGCGGCGCAGCGCCAGGTCCAGTGCCTTCCCCTGACCAATGAAGAACGCCGCGTCTGGCTTCAGCCTAGGTTGGAGCACCTTCTCCAGCACCACGGCACCGGCGGTGTCGGCCAGCCGCTCCAGCTCGTCAATCGACTCCTCACTATCGAGCCCCACGAGAATAGCGCGCTCCTCCTCCCGCTCCATGGCGGTGATGACGCGCGCCCCACGCAGGATCCGCTCGTCGTTTTGGGCGATGCGCTCCAGCAGTTCTTCCTGGGGCAGGTCCTCGGGCTGGAAGATGCCCAGCCGCACCATGTCGTAGTCGCCGTTGGGGTGGATGTCCTCCAACAACCCCACCTCAATGCCGGTCACCATGCTGTCCTGCACGCCCACGGCGGCCATGGCGTCAAAGCGCATGCGCTTCAATGCCTGCACATCGGGGTGGGAAAGGGAGGCCGCGCCGTTGGGGTGGGTGTGGATGCACCGCACGCCGGTCAGCCGCCGTTTGCCGCGCCGCACGCGGATGTCTGGCAGGCCCACACGGTCGTGCTGGCCCACCAGTACCTCCATCACCATGCCGTCGCGGGCGATGTAGACCATGACCTCCCGATTGATGCGGGTGGTGAAGTCTGCCATGGCGGCGAGCAGTGGCTGGGAGGCAAACTGGTGACGCAACAGCTCCATGTCCATATGGAAGAGCTGCTCCATCTCCGCCAGCACCGACTTGCGGATGCCGGCGATGTTCCCTCTGATCTCTATGCTATCGTTCATCTGTCCTCATTTCCTGCCGGGGCCACCCGGCATGTTTCGTAGGGTTCATGCCTGTCGCGAACGCTGGCGCGTCACCATGTCGGGTCACCTCCTTAATAAATCGGGTTTCCACTGGGCATTGCCCTGGCCCGGGAACAGTGTTCCCCGCCGGGCAGCCGCCCAACCGGCCATCAGGCACGGCCGGCCGTCCACTCTTCCTTTAAGATACCATACAGGTAGGTATCGTTCCAGATGGGATTGCCGTTCCCGTCCCGCTTGAAGAAGATGTTCTGGCGCAGGCAGCCCTCCCGCCGCATGCCAAGGCGTTCCATCAGCCGCCAGGAGCGCTCGTTCAAGGGGTTGCACATGGCGATGACGCGCCGGGCGCCCCACTCGCGGAAGGCGCAATTCACCACCGCGCGGGAGGCCTCGGTGGCGAACCCATGGCCCTGCTGGCGGGCATTGAACACGTAGCCCAATTCCCAGGTGTCAAAGTCATCTTTCTGGAAATAGATGTTGCCGATGAGTTTGCCAGTGTCCTTGCGGCAGACGGCAAAGAAGTTCTCATCCCCAGCGCGGCGGGCGGCTTCCCGCTCGGCTTCCTCCCGGGTATGGGGTTCATAGGGCTCAAAGCGCACGACTTCAGGGTCAGAGAGGTACTCGTACAGATCCTCGCCGTCGGCGGCGGTAAAGCGCCGGATCACCAGGCGTTCGGTTTCCATGGGTTCCATATGGCCTCCTTGCCGGGCGGCTGCCCCGCCCACACACTCTGTAATGCTATTGTATCGCATGGGCGTGGTTCTGTCGAAGGGTTCACATGGTTTGAGCCGAACGCTCCGGCCCGGATGTGAGGTTACCGCCCCCCGCCTTCACCATACAGAAGATCGGCGGCAGCAACCATGCTATAATGGAACAAGCAAACCACACGGGGGATCAGCATGAACGAACACACGCGAACCGCCAACGCCAACGGACTGACGCTGCCCGCCCTGGGCCAGGGAGGCTGGAACATCGGCGACGACCCGGCGCGGGCCGCCGGCGAGATTGCTGCGCTGCGGCGGGGGCTGGAGCTGGGGCTGACGCTCATCGACACGGCGGAGATGTACGGCAATGGCCGGTCGGAGGAACTCATCGCCCGGGCGCTCAAAGGGGTGCGGCGGGAGGAGGTGCAGCTCGTCTCCAAGGTGCTGCCGCAGAACGCCGGTCGGCGACGTTTGGCACAAAGCTGCGAGGCTTCTCTGCGGCGGCTGGGCACCGAAACCCTCGACCTCTACCTGCTGCACTGGCGCGGCAGCGTCCCCCTGGCAGAGACGGTAGATGCCATGGAAGCGCTGGTGCGTGGGGGCAAGATTCGCCGGTGGGGCGTGTCCAACTTTGACACCGCCGACATGGAGGAGCTCTGGCAAACCCCTGGTGGGCAAAACTGCGCCGTCGATCAAGTGCTCTACCACCTCGGGTCCCGGGGCATTGAGTACGACCTGCTACCTTGGCTCACCGCCCATGGTGTGGCCGTGATGGCCTACTGTCCCTTGGCACAGGCCGGCACCCTGCGCCGCACCCACCGGGATTTTGCCACCGACGACACGCTGCGCACAATCGCCGCCGCCCATGGTGCCACGGTGATGCAGCTGCTGCTGGCCTTCACGCTGCGGCGGGGGAATGTCATTCCCATCCCCAAGGCCAGCTCCCCCGCCCATGTGGAGCAGAACGCGGCGGCGCTGGGGCTCACCCTCACCGACGACGAGTGGGCGGCCATCGATCGGGTCTACTGGCCGCCCACGTCAAAGATGCATTTGGACATTGAGTAGCGTACCAGCCGTGAGGGGCGCTCTACCTACTCGTAATCGCCCGGGTCGGCGCTGAAGCGGAAGGTCTGCCTCTCGCTGCCAATGCGCACCAACTCCCAATAGGGTTTGAGCACGAAGGAGCCGTCGTCTGACACCTGGGAGCGATCCGCGGCGTACACCAGCCGCGCCGTGTTGTAAAGCGCCTGCGCCCCGGCGGAGGACACCATGGCTCCAACGCGCCCATCCTCCTCCAGCCGTTCCAGCAGGTCATCGAGTGGCAGAATCTTCACCGTGCCTGCGCTGTCGCCGATGTCATAGTGGAAGCTGGCCGACAGTGCCGCCACGTCCCCCTGTTTCAAGTCCAGCCCGTAGTAGCCGGCGTGGTTCCAGTCCCGGGTCACCACCGTCGCGGTGAAGCAGGGCAACCCATCCCCGCACGCGATGGGCCACCCGTCCACGCACTGGGCAAAGGTCAGCGTAGCCACCGGCTCGTCCTTCATGCCATTGGGACGAACGACACGGTCAGCCTGCGGGGCAACGGCCTCCCCCGAGAAGAGCAGGGACAGCAGTCGCTGGCACTGATCCTGCGCCTTGTCCCAGTCCCCGGTGTCCACCCGGTAGCGCCAGGGGGCGTTGTTGGCAAAGACGACCGAATAGGCGTTCCCGTTGTCCTGCGCCAGCAGCTTTAGCGACTGGCGGCGGTCCTCCGTCACCCGGTACACCGTACCTTTGGCGTAGAAGCGCCCCACAAAGGCGGCGTCGGCTTCCTGCAATGCAATGTCCGAACCAAAAAAGAAAGCACTGGAACTGGCCAGCTTCTTTACAGTGGCCTGGCGGTGCAGTGTCGCCCGGTAGCAGGTCACCTTGCCATTGGCTGGCACCTGCACATCCGCCCGAACCCGGACGGATCGCCCCAGCGCGGTCATCGCCCGGTCAACGTGTACCGTTTTGGTTTTGCCCTTGGACACGGTGCCTTTCCCCGTGGGGATCGGCTCCCGCGTGGCAACGGCGAAGGTGACCGGCGGGTGGCCGGCGGACAGATCAGTCAGAGCGGAACCCGTCTCCCCAACTGGAGCGACGGTCGGCACGGCAGTCGGCGAGGGTGTCGTTGAGACAATCGTGGGTTCGACGGTCACCGTATCCGCCGCAGCAACGGCGCACGCCGTCAGCACACCCACCAACAGGCACAACACGCCCAACCCCACCAGTCTCTTCCCTGCTCGGCCCATGCAATCCGCCTCCGTTCCCTTTCTGGTTTGGACGCCCGCTGGGGCACCCCGCACTTCATCACTCTTTTCATTTTATATGTGCGTTCTTTCGATTCCCTGACGCGTTTCTTACGGTTTTCTTTCAATTGCCACAGCGAACGCAATCCGCACCGTCACAAGGAGAACCCGCCAAAAAGAAATGGGTTGACAAAGCGAGTCGCCAGCAGTAAAATGGCGGAAATTTATCAACAGAAAGAGGAAGCGTCATGGCGGCCCAGGTTCGTAAGCCCTTCCATACTGACGCCGCGACCGGTGACCCGAGTGGTTCCCAGGCTTCCTCCCCCATTGCCCGGCAATCCTAGCGGCAGGCGCAAGGCGCATTCGGCGGATGGAAGCAACCAAGCTTCCATCCGTTTTTGTTTGAGGAGGAGAGAATGGACAACGTGGACATCGTTCGACAGTACTACGACGACAACGTGCAGGACGAATGGAACCGGTTGGAGCGGCACATCGCCGAGTTTGGCATCACCCGGCGGGTGCTGGCGCAGCACATCCGCCCCGGTGACCGGGTGCTGGACATGGGCGGCGGGCCGGGGCGCTACTCGCTCCACCTGGCCGGGCAGGGCTGCGACGTCACACTGGCAGACTTGTCGCCGGGCAATGTGGCCTTCGCCGCGGGGAAGGCCGAAGAAGCCGCCCTACCCCTGCGCACCCTGTGTGCCGACGCTCGCAACCCTGCGGAGTTGGAGGGTGAGAGCTTCGACCATGTGCTGCTGATGGGCCCCCTCTACCACCTGACCCAAGAGGAGGATCGGCGGCAGGCGGTGCGGGCCTGCCTCAACCTGCTGCGGCCCGGCGGCACGCTGTTTGCCGCGTTCATCTCATCCAACGCCGCCACGTGGGATCTCTACTCCCGCTACCCCACCCTGGTGTTGCAGCCCGATCAGCGCAAGTTCCTCGATCTTCTGGTGCAGGATCTACCGTACACCGGGCATTCGTTCACTCAGAGTTTCTTCATCCGCCCGGCGGATGTGCTGCCGTTCTTCGCGCCCTTCCCGCTGGAGAAGCTGCACCTGGTGGGCTGTGAGAGCTTCCTCGCCCTGCGCGACCTGGAGCTTGCCGCCCAGCCACCGGAGGTGCGGGACGCTTGGCTGGACGTGGCCGCCGAGGTGTGCGAGCGGCAAGATCTCTTGAGCATGTCCGAACACATTCTGTATGTAGGGAGGAAACTGCAATGAGCGACGTACAATTGGTCTACCCTCGTGAGGAATACCTGCCAAGCTACCTCACTGCCTGCCGGGAGTTCCGCGATAGCGATGTCACGTTGAAGAGTCTGCACGACCCCGACCGCTTTGAGCAGTGGCGGCACACCCTGGTGGCGAGGCTGGAAAAGGACCGCCTTGGCATCGACCTGCCAGAGGGATTCGTCCCCGCCAGCACGTTCTGGCTCGTGGAGGACGGCGCGTTCGTGGGCACGGGCAACATCCGCCACCGGCTGACCCCGTCGCTTCAGACCTTTGGCGGGCACATCGGCTATGCCATCCGCCCCAGCCGCTGGGGGCAGGGGTATGGCACGCTGCAGCTGCGCTTGCTGCTGCGAGAGGCGCACAAGCTCGGCATCGAGCGCGCACTGGTAACCTGCGATGAGGGCAACATTGGCTCCGCCCGGGTGATGGAGAAAAACGGCGGCGTTTATGAGAATACCGTCGAGCACTGGCTGGATGGCAATCTGCGCCGCACCAAGCGGTATTGGATCGACACGAACGTATAGAGTACCAATGTCACTAAGGAGCCGGTACACAAGGAAACGGAGGCATCTCTCCTGTGAGATGCCTCCGTGCTTTTGCAACGTGGATTTAACGGAACCGCTTGCCCTTGTTTGGCGGGCGCTTGTCGCTGGTGTCTCCCCCGGTGTTTCCACCGGTGTTGCCGCCGCTCTGGTTGCCACCTTTGTTGCCGCCCTTGCCGGTTTCCTCGCCGGCGCGGCGCGGCACGCAGATGACGTTGCCGGGCACAAAGTAGCACGGCGGGACAAAGGGATTGAGGCGCAGCAGTTCATCGGTCGTCGTGCCGAACTTCTTGGCCACCGACGCCATATCCTCCCCCGCGCCGATCTTATACCGCTCCCCCTCCGGGCAGGGCGGCGTGCAGCTTTGCGGGGCAATGCACAGCCGCGTTCCGGGGGTGATGTTGGCGGCATTGAAGCCGGGGTTGGCCAGGGTAAGGGCAAAGACCGAGACGCTGAACCGATCAGCGATGGAGGTGAGTGTGTCACCCATCATCACCGTGTAGGACATGGAGCCCGTCGGGCAGGGCTGGGGTGTCACCGCCATCGGCACACAGAGCGTGGAGCCAATGCGCAGGTTATTGGGGTCAATGCCGGGGTTGGCGGCCATCAGGTCATCCACCGTGGTGCCGTAGCGCCGCGCGATGGAATAGAGCGTGTCGCCAGCCACGACCGTGTAGGCAAAGGTGCCGCTGGGGCACTGGCGGGGCGGGGGTGTCACCATCGGGATGCACAGCGTGCTGCCGATCTGCAGGTTGTTGGGGTTCACGCCCGGGTTCGCCGCCTGAATGGCCGCCACCGTCGTGCCGTGCTTCTGGGCCAGGCTCCAGAATGTGTCGCCGGCCACCACCGTGTGGGGCATCGTGCCCGCCGGGCAGGTTGTGGGCATCGCCATCGGGATGCACAGCGTGCTGCCGATCTGCAGGTTGTTGGGGTTCACGCCGGGGTTTGCCGCCTGAATGGCTGCGACCGTCGTGCCGTGCTTCTGGGCCAGGCTCCAGAATGTGTCACCGGCCACCACCGTGTGGGGCATTGTGCCCGCCGGGCAGGTTGTGGGCATGGGCATCCCATGCGGAATGCACAGCGTGCTGCCGATCTGCAGGTTGTTGGGGTTTACGCCCGGGTTGGCCGCCTGAATGGCCGCCACCGTCGTGCCGTGCTTCTGGGCCAGGCTCCAGAATGTGTCACCGGCCACCACGACATGGGCCATCGTGCCAGCTGGGCAGGTTGTGGGAGTGCCCTGCGGGATGCACAGCGTGCTGCCAATGCGCAGGGTGTTGGGGTTCACGCCGGGGTTCGCCGCCTGTATGGCCGCGACCGTGGTGCCATATCGCTGGGCCAGGCTCCAGAACGTATCGCCAGCCACCACCACATGGGCGACCGTGCCCGCCGGGCAGGTTGTGGTGGAACCGGTCGGGATGCACAACGTGCTGCCGATGCGCAGGGTGTTGGGGTTCACGCCGGGGTTGGCCGCCTGTATGGCGGCGACCGTCGTGCCATAGCGCTGCGCCAGGCTCCAGAATGTGTCGCCAGCCACCACCGTGTGGGCTGTCATGCCCGCCGGGCAAGTGAGTGCGACATCGGCGCTGGCACCAGCGTTGGCGTTGGCAGCGGCGGTCGCCATGGGGATGCAGAGCGTCATGCCAATCCGCAGGTTGTTGGCCGGCACCGACGGGTTGGCCGCCATCAGCGCCTCCACCGTCACACCATAGCGACGGGCAATGCTCCAGAAGGTGTCGCCGGCCACCACCACATAGGCCATGGTGCCGGCGGGGCAGCTGCGCTGGCCGGCGGGGATGCAAATGCGCATGCCGACCTGCAGGTTGTTGGGGTTCAGCGTCGGGTTGGCGGCAATGAGATCGTTGACCGCGATGCCGTACCGCCGAGCAATGCTGTAGAAGGTGTCGCCGGCCTGAATGACATAGATCGTGCCGTTGCACCCACCGCCGGCGGGGATGCAGAGGGTTTGACCGATGTAAATGATGTCCCCGATGCCGGGGTTGGCCGCCAAAATGGCGGACACCGTTGTGCCGTAGAGCCGGGCAATGCTGTAAAGGGTATCCCCTTCGTTGACGACATAGGTGACAGAACCGGGCGGACAGGTTCTCTCCGCCCTGACTTCCCCGTCCATCTGCGCGGGCATGGACAGATTTCTGTATGCGTTCTCCAGGCAGGGATTGGCGCCTGGCGCAGTATTCTGATACGGATCGTTGGGTACCATATCAAATCCTCCCGAATCAAGTGTGGCAATCGAGCCCGTAATATAAGTATTCGGGAGAGCGACGAGTTGTTCAGACGGTCAGGACTGAGCCGTCGCCGGGAAGCGGAAGGGCCGGTCCATCGCAGTCACCGGCAACAGAAATAGAGTACCATTGTCGGCTAAAGGTTCTATCTCCATGCTATCCACAGGCCAATCCGGGGTGAAGCCAAACTCCACTCGCGTGACTCCCTCCGGCAGAATGGACGGCAACAGGCGCGGCAAATCCACGCCGTGGGGGCAGAGCACGTCATGCAGCAACAGGGTGTCTCCCTGACACTCGCACACCAACAGGCAGTCCTCCTCCGGTGCGTACCAAAGTGTATGGGAGAAGCTGTTGAGCAAGTGAAACCACAACAAGCCGTCGTTGCCGATGGCGCTGAGTGTTTGGGACACCGGATGCCGCGCACGCACCAGGCGGTCGGTCAAGCGCATATCGTCCTCGTTATCCAGATTCAGCTGCCGCAGCCCAAGTCGTGTGTTTCTGGGCTGCACGGTCGCAACAAAGCGGCTCTCCCCCAATGGCTCAAAGCCAAAGCGGGGATAGAAGCTCGTCACGCCCTCGTGGGCGAAGAGGAACAGGAAATCACACTCCGCGCGGCAGCGGGCCAACACCCGCGCCATGAGATCTGCTGCCAACCCCCGGCCACAATACACCGGCGCGGTGACAACTGTACCGAGCTGCACGGCGCGGCGGGGCACACCCTGCCACAGCAGCATCATGGTGGTGGTGCTGACGTTGGCCACGACCCGGCCGTCCGCCACCAGCGAATGAGGTGTGTAGTGGTCGTCCCAATGGCCCTGTTGATACCAAGGCTCAAAGTCAATGCCAAAGGCCTCCCCCACCAGGGCGTTGAGGGACGCTCGCAGGCCATCGTCCTGCCCGTAAGCGGTGACGTAGGTCAGTGCGTCGCTCATTGTCTATCACCCAATGGCTTAACAAAGCAGACGATTCGATTGGCCTCGGCAAAGCCCACACCCTGGTGAAAGCGTTGGCTTTGCTCGTTGGTCAGCTCGCAGTCGCTGGCAAACTCCCGGCAGCCCTGTGCCCTCGCCCAGTCCTCACAGGTGGACAGCAGCGCCCGTGCCACGCCCTGCCGACGGTATTCCGGCTCCACATAGATGGCCTCCAGGAACCCGACGGGGCTGTAGTCAGTGCCCTCCACATAATCGCGCCGCAGGAAGACATGGGCCCAGCCTGCCGCCGCACCACCCTCCCACGCCAGGAAGAAGGCATTGCGTCCGTCCCCCAGTAGTTTGGTATGCTCCTCCAGTATCTCCTCCAGCGTGTGGTGTGGCCACAGGCGGCAGGCCAGCGCCGCCACCGTGTCCATGTCCTCCCGTGCTGCCATTCGTATGTCCATACACTCCACCCCCTTTGCCACCAGTATACCAAACCGTTCGCCCTTGTGCAGAAAAACCATGGTTGCCACCGGATTTTTGCCATTCGGGGTGTTGCAACTTCATACCGATCGATGTATAATTATGCATATCGAACGCATGGGAGGCAACCACATGGCTAAGATGAAGGTTTTGCTCGCCTACTCCGGCGGGCTGGACACGTCCATCATCATCCCCTGGCTCAAGGAGCATTACGACTGTGAGGTCATCGCCATGGCCGCCGACGTGGGGCAAGGCGAGGAACTGGCGCCCTTGAATGAGAAGGCCATCAAGACCGGTGCCAGCAAGATCTACATCGAAAACCTGCAGAAGGAATTCGTGACCGACTTCATCTGGCCGACGCTGAAGGCCGGCGCGGTGTACGAGGGCAAGTACCTGTTGGGCACGTCCTTTGCCCGGCCCATCATCGCCAAGCGCATGGTGGAGATCGCGCTCAAAGAGGGCTGTGAGGCCATCGCCCACGGCTGCACCGGCAAGGGCAACGACCAGGTGCGCTTTGAGCTGACCGTCAAGGCCCTGGCCCCCCAGCTGAAGATCATCGCCCCCTGGCGGCTGTGGGACTTGAAGAGCCGCGACGAGGAGATCGACTACGCCCAGGCCCGCGGCATCGATGTGCCGGTGACCAAGGCCCGGCCTTACAGCATGGATCGCAACCTTTGGCACCTCAGCCACGAGGGAGCCGACCTAGAGGACCCGTGGAACGAGCCCAAGAAGGAGCTTTACCTCATCTGCAAGGCGCCGGAGGATGCCCCCGACCAGCCCGAATATGTGGAAATCGGCTTTGAGCATGGCATTCCCACGACAGTCAACGGCAAGGCGCTGGGCCCGATTGAGATGATCGACGCGCTGAACGCCGTCGGCGCACGCAATGGCGTGGGCATCGCCGACATGGTGGAGAACCGCCTGGTGGGCATGAAATCCCGCGGCGTCTACGAGACCCCCGGCGGCACCATCCTCTACGCCGCCCACCGGGAGCTGGAGAGCATCACGCTGGACCGCGACACCGCCCACTACAAGGAGCTGGTGGCTGCCCAGTTTGCCGAGCTCGTCTACTACGGCAAGTGGTACACCCCCCTGCGGGAGTCCCTCTCGGCCTTCGTGGACAAGACCCAGGAAATGGTCACCGGCACCGTGCGCCTGAAGCTCTACAAGGGCAGCTGCACCCCCGCCGGTGTCAAGAGCCCCTACTCCCTCTACAACGAGGAGTTCGCGACCTTCGGCGAGGACGCCGTGTACAACCAGAAGGATTCCGAGGGCTTCATCAACCTCTACGGTTTGCCGTTGACCGTGCGGGCGCTGATGCTGCAGAGCCTGAAAAAGGACTGAGCCATGAAACTGTGGGGCGGCCGGTTCACCGGCGAAACCAACCGGGCGGTGGACGATTTTCATTCGTCCATCGCCTTTGACCAACGCCTGTGGCGGCAGGACATCACGGGCTCCATTGCCCACGCGCGCATGCTGGGCCGGCAGGGCATCATCCCCCAGGCAGACGCCGACACCATCGTGGCGGGGTTGCAGGGGATCCTCGCCGATGTGGAGGCCGGTAAGGTGGCCTTTGACACCGCGGCTGAGGACATCCACATGAATGTGGAGACGCTGCTGACCGAGCGCATTGGCGAGGCCGGCAAGCGCCTGCACACCGGGCGCAGCCGCAATGACCAGGTGGCGCTGGACGCCCACCTCTTCGTAATGGAGAGCTGTGACGGCGCGGTGGCGCGCATCGATGGGCTCATGGGTGTGCTCCTTACCGTGGCCGAGCAGCATGTGGGCACCACGATGCCAGGCTTTACACACCTGCAGAAGGCCCAGCCCATCACGCTGGCCTTCCACCTGCTGGCATACTGCGAGATGCTGGCACGCGACCGGCAGCGCTTTGCCGAGTGCCGTGCCCACGCTGACTCCATGCCTTTGGGCTCGGGGGCGCTGGCCGGCACCACCTACCCGCTGGATCGGGGTTTCGTGGCCGGGGAGCTGGGCTTCACGGCCATCACCGGCAACGCGCTGGACGCCGTCTCCGACCGGGACTTCGTGCTCGATTTCCTGTACGCTGGATCGGTCACGATGATGCATCTGAGCCGCCTGTGCGAGGAACTGATCTTGTGGGCCAGCGACGAATACCGGTTCTTGACACTGGACGACAGCTTCTCCACCGGCAGTTCCATCATGCCGCAGAAGAAGAACCCCGACGTGGCCGAGCTCATCCGTGGCAAAACCGGGCGGGTCTATGGCGACCTGATGGCCCTGCTGACGACGATGAAGGGCCTGCCGCTGGCCTACAACAAGGACATGCAGGAGGACAAGGAAGCGCTCTTTGACGGGCGGGACACGGTCTTTGCTTGTCTGGAGATCCTGTCGGCCATGCTGGCCTGCACCACCTTCCACCCCGAGCGGATGGCCCGGTCGGCGGCCTCCGGCTTCACCAACGCCACCGATGCGGCGGATTACCTGGTGCGCTGTGGCATCCCCTTCAGGCAAGCGCATGAGATCATCGGCCACATGGTACTGGCCTGCGTGCAAAGTGGGCGGAACCTGGAAGAGCTGTCGCTCGACGAACTGCGGGCCTACTCCCCGCTCATCGGGCCGGACTTTTATGAGGCCGTGAGCTTGACCGCCTGCGTGGAGCGCCGCGCCGTGCCCGGCGGCCCTGCACCCGAGCGGGTGCGGGAGCGCATCGCGGCGCTGCGGGCAACGCTGCCAAACTGAAACAAGCACCGTCGGTCGGCAGCAGGCACCCTGCTGCCGACCGTTGCTTATTGAGTAAAAATGCATGGAACAAACGTGCGCCCAGCCACGCTCCCTTGCAAGGAGCGCGAATCGGCTTGCCAGCCAAGGGAAGCCTGCCCATGACGTTTTTGCCAAAAGAAAAGGCACGGAGGAAGAACGGCTTTCCCATACAGCGACAGCGGTGCTTTTTCCTCCTGCCAACCTCTTAATCGCGTCTGGCGCGCAAGTTCCACCCCGCAGTCTTGCAGGGTGTATGCCTTTGGGGTATAATTGGTAAAATTGCCACAGGAGCAATCCTCGTGCATATTGATGCATCACTATACAAGATCATGTAGATGGAAGCGATAGGTGGAGGTCACAATATGGGTTCGGTAACCGGCAAGGTCAAGGGGCCATGGACGCTGGAGGAGATCCGCGCAACCGAGGGTGAATTGCGGCTCCATGGTATGGTGCATAAAATCCGTGACATGGGCTCCTTTGCCTTTGTCATGCTGCGCACCAGCCGCCATGTGCTGCAGTGCGTTCTTTCGCAGGAACAACTGAATTTGCTGGAGAATTTGCGCGAGGGCTACTCCGTGCGGGTGACTGGCACCGTCCACCTGGACGAGCGCGCCGCCTATGGGTTTGAGATCCGCCTGACCGGGGTGGAAGTGCTGAGCCGCTTTGCGGAAGCATCGCCGGTGCCCCTCAACAAGCGCCGCACCAACCTGTCCATCGATACCTCCATGGAGTACCGCCCAGCCGCCCTGCGCGACCCCAGGGTGCGCGCCATCTTTAAGGTGCAGGAGGCACTCTCCCGCGCGTTCTCCCTGTTCCTCACGAGCCAGGGCTTCACCGAGATTCACTCGCCCAAGATCGTGGCCGCCGGGGCCGAGGGTGGTTCCACGCTGTTCCCCCTCACCTATTTTGACCGCAAGGCCTACCTGGCCCAGAGCCCGCAGTTCTACAAGCAGGCAATGGTGCCGGTGTTTGAGCGCGTCTATGAGATCGGCCCGGTGTTCCGTGCCGAGCGGCACAACACCAGCCGGCACCTCAACGAATACACTAGCATGGATTTTGAAATGGGCTTTATCGAGAGCTTCACCGACATCATGGAGATGGAGTGCGGCTATCTGCACTTCGCCCTGAACCTGCTGGCCAACGAATACGCCGAGGAACTGAGAATCCTGGGCGCGAAGCTGCCGGCCATTGGCGACATCCCTTCCATCCGCTTCATGGATGCCAAGGAGATGATGGCACAGAAGTATGGCCGCAAGATCACGACATACAGCGACCTCGACCCGCAGGAAGAGGCGCTCATCTGCCGCTGGGCCGTGGAGGAAAAGGGCTCGGAGTTCGTGTTCGTGACCCACTACCCCATGTCCAGCCGCCCGTTCTACACCATGGACGACCCGGAGGACCCTAACTGCACATTGAGCTTTGATCTGCTGTTTCGCGGGCTGGAGATTACCTCCGGCGGGCAGCGTGTGCACGATTACGACGAGCAGGTGGCCAAGCTCGAGCGCTTCCACATGAATGTGGCGGACTTTGAAAGCTACCTCATGACCCACAAATATGGCACGCCGCCCCACGGCGGCTTGGGCCTGGGGCTGGAGCGGTTGACAATGCAGCTCCTTGGCCTTGACAACCTGCGCTGGGCGGCGCTCTTCCCGCGGGACATGAGCCGGCTGGTGCCGTAACACAGGAGGAAGCACGGTATGGAGATCACACGCGAACAGGCACAATACATCGCCAAGCTTGCCAAGCTCCGCTTTGACGGCGAAGAGCTGGACCGCATGGCCCTGGATATGGAGAGCATCCTTAACTTTGCACGGGAGATCAACGCCATCGACATCGCCGATGCCCAGCCGATGGAGCACGTGCTGCCCATGCAGAATGTGCTGCGTGCCGACGGCGAGCCCGTCGCCTTCCCGCGGGAAGCGCTGCTGCAAAACGCGCCCGAACAGATCGATGGCTGTTTTACCGTTCCCAAAGTCATCGAGTGACCCATTGACGCATTTTCCGCTTGAGGAGTACTGATATGAAGCTCTACGAACTTTCGGCCGCCCAACTGGCACGCGACATCGCTGACGGGCGGGTATCGGCCGTGGAGGCCACCCAGTCGGCGCTGGAACGCATTGGCGCGGTGGAGCCCAAGGTGGACGCATTGCTGCACCTGGATGCTGACGGAGCCCTGGCCCGCGCTGCTGCCGTGCAGGCGGAGATTGACCGCCGCCGCCGCGCTGGCGAGGCGCTGCCGCCGCTGGCCGGCGTGCCGGTGGTGCTCAAGGACAACCTCTGCACCCGCGACGTGCCCACGACCTGCGCCAGCAAGATCCTGGCCAACTACCGCCCGCCCTACAACGCGACGGTGGTGGAGAAGCTGGAAGCGGGCCTGACCGTGGCGCTGGCCAAGGCCAACATGGACGAATTTGCCATGGGCTCCTCCTGCGAGCATTCTGCCTTCAAACCCACCCGCAACCCCTGGGCCACCGACCACGTGCCCGGCGGGTCCTCGGGCGGTTCGGCAGCGGCGGTGGCCGCGCTGGAAGCCCCGCTTTCCCTGGGCAGCGACACCGGCGGTTCCATCCGCCTGCCGGCGGCCTTCTGCGGCGTCACGGGCCTGAAGCCCACCTATGGCGCTGTGTCCCGCTATGGGTTGGTGGCCTTCGCCTCCTCTCTCGATCAGATCGGCCCCTTTGGCCGCAGCGCCGAGGACTGCGCCCTGCTCTATGACGCCATCTGCGGCCATGACCCGATGGACTCCACCTCGGCCGACGTGACCCACGCCCCCTGCGCACTGCGGCTCAATGAGAGCCTCGGCAAGCTGCGCATTGGGCTTCCGGTGGAGTACTTCGGTGAGGGCGTTGACCCCGCCGTGCGCGCCGCTGTGATGGAGGCCGTGAAGGTATACGAAAGCATGGGCGCAACGGTGGAGGAAGTCAGCATCCCCGCGCTGGCCCACGCGCTCAGCGCCTACTACCTCATCTCTTCGGCGGAGGCCAGCTCCAACCTGGCACGCTTCGATGGCGTGCGGTACGGCTACCGCTCCCCTGATGCCGCCAACGGCGAGGATCTCTACGTAGGCTCCCGCAGCGAGGGTTTCGGGCCTGAGGTGAAGCGCCGCATCATGCTGGGCACCTATGCGCTGTGCTCGGGGTATTACGATGAGTACTACAACAAGGCGCTGAAGGTTCGCTCGGTCGTCAAGGCCGGGTACGACAAGGCCTTTGAGCGCTTTGACGTGCTGCTCTCCCCCACCTCGGCCACGCCGGCCTTCCGGCTGGGCGAACGCACCGGTGACGCGCTGGCGATGTACCTGACCGACCTGGCGACGGTGTCGGTGAACATCGCGGGACTCCCCGGCTTGTCTCTGCCCTGCGGCTTTGCCGGTGGCCTGCCCGTGGGCCTGCAGCTCATCGGCCGACCCTTTGCCGAGGATTTGCTGCTGCGCGTCGCCCATGCCTACCAGCAGGCGACCGACTTCCACACCCGCCGGCCGGCGCTGTGACCAAGGAGGAATCCCATGAGTGGTGCTTATGAAACCGTCATCGGCCTGGAAATCCACGCCGAGCTGAATACCAAAAGCAAGATCTTCTGCCGCTGCTCCACGCAGTTTGGCGGCGAGCCCAACACCCATACCTGCCCCATCTGCACGGCCATGCCCGGCACCCTCCCCGTCCTCAACCGTGAGGCGGTGGAGAAGTGTGTGACCGCGGGGCTGGCGCTGGGGTGCACGATCAGCCGCCGCTCCAACATGGATCGGAAGAACTACTTCTACCCCGACCTGCCCAAGGCTTATCAGATCAGCCAGCTCCATCACCCGCTCTGCCTGGGTGGCGTGGTGCGATTCCCCTACACCGACGAGAACGGTGTGGAGCAGGAGGGCGCGGTGCGCCTGAATCGCATCCACCTGGAGGAGGATGCTGGAAAGTCGCTTCACGACGCCTACGGCCGTTCGACACTGCTGGATTTCAACCGCTGCGGCGTGCCGCTCATTGAGATCGTCACCGAGCCTGACATCCGCTCGGCCGAGGAAGCCGGCGCGTTCGTCGATACCATCCGTTCCATCCTGCAGTTCGCAGGGGTCTCTGACTGCCAGATGCAAGAGGGCAGCCTGCGGGCCGACATCAACCTCTCCGTGCGCCCCTGGGGCCAGCAGGAATTCGGCACCCGCACCGAGATGAAGAACCTCAACTCCCTCAAGGCCATCGTGCGGGCCGCAAAGTCCGAGACCAAGCGCCAGATTGAGGTGCTGGGCGAAGGCGGGCGCATCACGCAGGAGACCCGCCGTTGGGACGACAACAAGGGCCGCAGCATCGCCATGCGCACCAAGGAAGAGGCCAACGATTACCGGTACTTCCCCGACCCTGACCTGCTACCCATCGTCATCGACGACGAGTGGATGGAGCGCATCCGCACTGCCCTGCCGGAGCTGCCGGAAGCCAAGCGCGCCCGTTATGTGCGTGACTACAGCCTGCCGGAGTACGACGCTGCCATCCTGACGACCGACCCGGCACTGGCCAGCTTTTTTGAGCAGGCCGCCGCCTGCACCGCCAACGCCAAGGCCGTCTCCAACCTGCTGATGGGCGATATCATGCGCCGCACCAAGGAGGACGAGCGCCTGACCTTTGACACGCTGCCCTTCACCCCCCAGGCGCTGGCCGAGTTGGTGACCCTGATGGACAAGGGCGTCATCAACAGCACCACCGGCAAAACCGTGCTGGATCAGATGTTCCAGACCGGCGGCAACCCCCAGGACATTGTGGAGAAGCAGGGCTTGGCAAAGATCTCCGACGACAGTGTGTTGCGTGATGCCGCACAGAAGGTTGTGGCCGCCAACGCCGCCGCAGTGGCCGACTTCAACGCCGGTAAGGAAAAGATCTTCGGGTTCCTAATGGGCCAGATGATGAAGGAGACCCGCGGCAAGGCCGACCCGGACATGGCCAAGGCCGTGCTGCTGGAAGAAATGAAGAAGTAGCGATCAATCGTGTGACTATCAAACGGGAGGATGCATTGCATCCTCCCGTTGTTTTGCTTTTTGTGTGTTTGCATGGATGTGCGCCAGCCCATTGCCCAGTAGGGCTGGACGCTCCCTGCCTAGAGCCCGACCGACCGGAACGCCCGCTCCAGGTCGTCAATGATGTCCTGTCCATCCTCCAAGCCCACGCTGAAGCGGAAGAACCCACCATGGAACTCCTCAGGGTACAGGTATTGCCGCTCGTCGTCCTCCCCCAGGAAGACGATCAGGCTCTCGTCATGCCCCAGGGACACGGCGGACGTGATGACCTGCAGCGCAGCCACGAAGCGATTGTGGGTGTCGTGGTCAGCAGTGAGGCCAAAGGACAGCATCCCGCCAAAGCCATTGCCCATCTGGCGCTTGGCCACCGCATGCCCCTTGTGGCGGGCAAGCCCTGGGTAGGCTACGAAGCGAACCCCGGCACAGCTCTCCAAGTACCGCGCTACGGCTAGCGCATTGTCGTTGTGCTGGCGCATGCGCAGCGGCAGCGTCACCGAGCCGCGCATGATGAGCCAAGCATTGAAGGGGCTGATGGCCCCACCCAAGTTGACCATGGAGTCCCGTCGAATGCGGTCGATCAAATCCTTCGCGCCAATAACGGCCCCGCCCATGGCATCGCCGTGGCCGTTGATGTACTTGGTCAGGCTCTCCACCACCAGGTCCGCGCCAAGCTCCAGCGGGCGCTGGTTGTAGGGCGAGGCGAAGGTGTTATCGACCGACAACAGCGCACCATGCGCATGGGCAATCTCCGCAAGGGCAGCGATGTCACTGATCTGGGTGGTGGGGTTCCCCGGCGTCTCAATGTGGATGAGCCGGGTGTTGGGGCGGATGGCCGCCTGCACCTTCGCCGGGTCAGAGGTGTCTACAATGGTTGTCTCAATGCCGTACTTTTCTGGCAGCAGCTCATTGAGCAGACGGTAGACGGCGATGTAGGTGATGTTGGAAAACACGACGTGATCGCCTTGCTTGAGCAGCGCAAAGAACACCCCAGATAAGGCAGCCACGCCGGTGGCTAGCACAACACAGTCCTCGCCACCCTCCAAGGACGCCAGCTTCCCCTGCAGGTAATTCTGGTTGGCACCGCCGTTGCGTGTGTAGAGTGGCTTGGCATCAGCGCTGCTCCAGTTTAAATCCGAAGGATCGTACGGCAGCGCATAGCTGTTGGCCATAGTGATGGGGCGACGAATGGCGCCCGTCTCCCGGTCGATGCCATTGCCCGCGTGAACAGCCCGCGTTTGAAACCCCAAAGACTCGTCCTTTGTCTTCCCTTCCATCGTGTGCCTCCCATAGCCATACGAATTATTGATTTAGCCAATATCTTTACTATGATTTAGTATAGCACTCCTTTGGGATCCAGAAAAGGCAGGAAACCAACAGAGTTTCCGTGTATTCACTGGGCGAGGCGACAAGCTTCACAAGCAATCCCGACTGCTCACTGGCAGAAACAATTGCCCGGAAATAAAAAAGCGAGGGACGGCTTTCGCCGCCCCTCGTAATCTTGTTGGCCAATCAATAAAGCATGTCGCCCGCATCCATCGGGATCTCGCCGCCGTTGATGAGCTCGCACTCATCACTGGCCAGGTAGACCGACATCTTGCCCAGGTCCGTGGGGACCATCGGCCGGTGCATGCCCCACTTGCGGAACTG
The DNA here is from genome assembly GCA_023398815.1 of Bacillota bacterium. Classification (GTDB taxonomy): domain Bacteria; phylum Bacillota; class Clostridia; order Christensenellales; family UMGS416; genus JAEYRA01. The sequence goes on along the minus strand of JAEWRW010000049.1, from coordinate 3,769 downwards.
GAAGTGCTTCTCCTGCACCAGGTACTTGGGCTCGATCATCTCGCCCTCGTTGCCGGATTTCGGCGCGTCCAGTCGAACTCCGCCGGGCTCCATGCACAGCGTGCGGATGCCCTGGGGCCCCAACTCCAGCGTCGCTTCCCGCTCCAGCATCTTGATGCCGCCTTTGGTCATGCAGTAGACCGGGTCAAACTCGGTCGCCCGCTTGGCGTGGACCGAGGAGACGTAGAGGATGACGCCCTTCTTGTTGGGCAGCATGTACTTGGCCGCTTCGCGGGTGCAAAGGAAGTAACCCTTGAGATTGACCTTCACCAGGCTGTCGAACGACTCCAGGCGATACTTGCGGAACCCAACGTTGGTCTGCAGGGCAGCGTTGTTCACCAAGATGTCGATGCGGCTGGTCCAGTCAAACGCCGCCTTGAACATGGCCTTGACTTCAGCCTCCTGCGAGACGTCGGCCTTGAAAATCATAGCCTTGCCGCCCTCGGCAATGATGTCGTCGCGCACCTTGATCGCGCCGGCCTCACTGAAGCTGTAGTTGATGACGACGGAAGCACCTGCCAGGGCCATTTCCCGGGCAATGCCCATGCCAATGCCCTTGCCTGAGCCGGTGACGATGGCGGTACGGCCTTCCAATGGCTTCAGAATCATGACCGCACCTCCTCTTCGGCTTTCATGGCCTGGTGGGCACGCCAGTTGGCGCGCGGATCCACGTATTCATTGATTGCGCCGCCATCCAACAGGAAACGAGCGCCATTGGCGAACATCGCCCGGTCGGAGAGCAGGAACGCCGTCAGGTTGCCCACGTCCTCCCAGGTACCCAGCCGGCTGTATGGCACCTTGAATTGCGCCCCTTCGTAGAAGTGGCTGCGCTCGGTCTTGAACTGCTGCACCAAACCATCCACCGCGCCCAGCGCGATCTGGTTGGTGCGCACGTTGCTCATGCCGTACTCCATGGAGGCTTCCTTCACCAGGTTGCCCACCATGCCCTGGGCCATGCTGTGCGCCATGTCGTAGCCGTTGGGCTTCTCGTCGTGCAGGGTGGTGATGTACACCACCGAGCCGCCACCGCAATCGCCCACGTACTGGCCCAGTGTCTGCATCGTCACGAACGCTGCGCGGGCCGAGGCGAAGAGCCGTTCCACCAGCACATCGGCTTCCAGCGTCTCAAGAGAGCTGGCAGCGATGTCCACATGCTGGAACACGATGCCGTCGAGTTTGCCGTACTGCGCGGCGATTTGGTCACGCAGTGCAACTGTTTGTGTTTCGTCCGCCAGATCATACCGATACACCTTGTCGCAACCGGCGGGTTCTGTTTGGCCTTCCGCAAGGCAGGCCAACACCACGGCGCCTTCGCTCTTGAGAACAGCGATAATGCCGGCGGCACTATCGCTGTCATTGTCGGCGACCAGTACGACCTTGTTGTCAAGGTCGAGTTTCATTTGTTACACCTCAGCTCCAGAGTCTATCCCAAGACTCGAATTTGTGCCAAAGTTCAGAACCTTCCCACAGCTTGTCATAACGGGCGCTCTTGTGCTGCTCCAGCACCTCGTCATTCAGGCTGTGGATGCCCAGGCCGGGCTCGTCGTTGATGCGGATGAAACCGTTGTCAACGATCTTGCTGTAGCTACTCTTGACCATATCCTGCCACCACGGCACATCCACCGAGTGGAACTCCAACGCGAGGAAGTTCTCGGTCGAGGTGATGCTGTGGGCAGCGGCCAGCATAGCGATGGGCGACTCAGCCATATGCACGGCCATGGCCACGCCATAATCCTGCGCCAGGTCACCGATCTTCTTGTTCTCCAGAATACCACCGGAGGACAGGATGTCGGGGTGGATGACGGAGACACCGCCCGCCTCGAACAGGGGCTTGAAGCCTTCCTTGAGGTAGATGTCCTCACCGGTGCAGACCGGGATGTTGACTTCGCTGTTCAGGCGCTTATAGAGCTCGGGGAACTGCCACGGGATCATGTCTTCCAGCCAGGCAATGTTGTACTTCTCCAGACGCTTGCCCAAGCGGATGCAGCTGTCGAGACCGATGTGGCCGAAGTGGTCGAGGGCCAGCGGAATCTCGTAGCCGATGACGGAACGGACGTCCGCCACATACTTCTCCATGATGTCCAGACCCTTTTCGGTGATCTGAATGCCCGTGAACGGATGCATCACGTTGTAAGCGTCATAACCCTTGATGCGCTTGCCAATGCTGTCGAGATCCATGGCGCCCTTGGTGGAGCGAGCAACCTCGGTAGCCGCATGCATGGAATCCAGCAGACCCAGAGGAGCATTCAGCGTGCCCGGGATGCCATCCAGGATGTTGATGCCCAGATCCATCTTCAGGAACGTGAAGCCCAAAGCCATGCGCTCCTTCAAGCGCTTGCCCATCTCGATGCCTTCGTTGCTGTCCGAGTCGGTATCGCAGTAGACGCGGATCGAATCACGGAACTTACCACCCAGCATCTGGTAGACCGGCATGCCATAGGCCTTGCCAGCCAGGTCCCACAGAGCGAGCTCAATGCCGCAGACACCGCCGGCCTGGCGGGCAGGGGCGCCGAACTGCTTGATGCGACGGAATATCTTGTCGATGTCGCAGGGGTTCTGGCCGATGATGCGGCTCACCAGCATCTGACCATAGATACGGTCTGCGCCATCGCGAACCTCACCATAGCCCTCAATGCCCTGGTTGGTCTTGATCTTGAGGAGCACACAGTGCATGGGCGCTCCCTTGATGTCGCAGAACTCCACGTCCGTAATACGAAGGTCGGACGGTCTGGAGCAGGTGTTGACATGACTCAGCGTCTGCTCGAAATTGTTGCTCATGGTTGCCTCCCGCTTTGTTTTTGCTACATAACCTTCCGGTTACATTCCTTAGCAATTCTTGCATTATTTTTGGTGGAAGTCAATAACAAGGTGAGCGCAATTATATAGACAATGACAGGCTTATCGGGTTTATTGTATTTTTTTAATATAACGATTTTCGTTTATTATTGTTATATTACTTTCCGAGTTTCGCTATCATGCATCCAAGCCTGTTTAGCCATCCTTTTTATCTTCCGACAGAAAGCACCATCGAACTGCACACGTGCGCCAATCCGCCCATTGAGGTGATAGAAACGCTATGAAGCCGGTTTACTCGCCTTCGCCTTCTCTTTTCGCTAGTAACGGCTCTCATCAAATCCTGCGGCAGGCACCAGCCCCTGCTAGTAGTGTTTCCAACACCTGACACAAGCGCAAAAAACGATAGTTACCCTCCGGTCAATCCCCAGCCATACACCCAACGTCGAACACAAGAACAAACGCTCGCAGCCGCCAGCCGGTTCATCCGGCGGCGGCTTCACTTCATTTCGCATGTGGCACTCGGCCCGCCCCGCCGCAGCGGCGCTCCCCTGCTCCCCTCACTCTCACCAAGCCACCCAAACAAAGCAGCCGCGAGGCGATTCATTCGCCCGCGGCTCATCCTTCTCTGCAATTAGCACGCACCAAACCCGCCCGCAGGTGCCGTTATTTCGTTCCCACACACAAGTCAGGATGCGCTGTATAACCAGATGCCGCGCGGCGGCGTGTACGTCGCGCGGCACGAAAGAATAGAAGCAAGCTCTGTATAGTCAAAGAAGGCGTACCAAACGGTACACCTTCTTTGACTAATGGAGTCTGGCAACTACCTATTTTCCCGGGCCGCTGCCGGCCAAGTATCGTGGGCGATGAGAGGCTTAACTTCTGTGTTCGGTATGGGAACAGGTGGGACCCTCTCGCTATGATCACCAGACATATT
>JAEWRW010000042.1 GCA_023398815.1 Bacillota bacterium | reverse complement strand
TGTCGGTGCTGTGCCAGACCTTGGCGGTGTTGGCGGACAGCGGCCTTTCCACCCGCAACTGCCTTGTGGGCAAGGCCGTGCAGGCGGGCATTGCCGGTGGGGTGGCGCTGCTGGCGGCGGGGTATGTATTGGGTTAAAATTCTTGCTTCCGGGGGAGCCGCGCTTTGTGGGGCGGTTTCCCCGGAATGCTGTTTTTAGTGTGGCCTTAGATATGAAGAATTACCAAAACATCTGATTTTAAGATAATGGGTGAATATCTTATTTCAAGATATATATACTCCCGGTAGGTGATGAAAATGAGAAATGAAATTTTGAAATACGAACGTATACGCAGTCTGCGGATTGACCGGGGACTGACGCAGCGAGAGGTTGCGGAAGTGCTGCACGTGAAGCAAAACACATATTGCCAGTACGAGATCGGCGTGCTGAACTATCCGCTGGACGTGGCGGTCCGTCTGGCGAAGTATTATGGGGTCAGCGTGGACTATCTGGTGGGGCTGACCGACGAGCCTTTGCCCTATCCCCGGGGACGGAGGATGAGATGATCGCGCTGGACGCTGTGCTGGACCTGCTGTTTCCGCCCAAATGCCCCTTCTGCCGCCATGTTGTGGACAGGGCGGGGGTTTGCAAAGCCTGCGAAAAAGCCCTGCCCTGGGCGGAGGAGGAGACGGGCCTGCACAAAGGAGCGGGCGGTCTTGTCTGCGCCGCGCCGCTTTTTTACGAGGGTGTGGTGCGGGAGGCCCTGCTGCGCCTGAAGTTTCATGGGGAATCCCATCTGGCCAAGCCGCTGGGCGGACTGATCGCCCGCTGCGCGGCGGAGCGGTTTTCGGGAGAATTTGACGCCGTGACATGGGTCCCGGTGGGGCCGAAGCGGCGGCGGGAGCGGGGCTACGATCAGGCCCGGCTGCTGGCGGAGGCCGCCTGCCGGACGTGGGAGATGAAGCCGGAGCGGCTTTTGGAGAAAAACGGGGACAATCCCGCCCAGTCGGGCCTTGCGGACTCCGATGCCCGGCGGGCCAATGTGCTGGGAATGTATGCCGTCCCACCCGCCGTGCGGACGGAGGGGCGGCGGATTTTGCTCATCGACGACATCTGCACCACCGGCGCGACGCTGACGGAGTGCGTCCGCACGCTGAAGGACGCCGGTGCGGCGAGCGTGGTCTGCGTAACAGCGGCCCTTACCCGGCCGGAAAAAGCGGCGCCGGGAAATCAGGCGAAAAAGCGCCGGGAATTTTCATAATTTACAGAATGTACTTGCAATCCGCCGTCTTCGCCGATATAATGTACCCGTATGATTGTGTGCGGCGAAAGCCGCTTCTCATAATTTTTAAAAGAACGGCAGAGAATACTGCGGAAAGTGCATGAGGTGGAGGCATGGCCATGGCAAGGGATATCGGTATCGATCTCGGTACCGCTTCGGTTTTGGTATACGTCAAGGGCAAGGGAATCGTGCTGAACGAGCCCAGCGTGGTGGCGCTGGATAAAAATACGGGAAAGCTGCTTCAGGTTGGGTCGGACGCGCAGGCCATGCTGGGCCGCACCCCGGGCAACATTATCGCCATCCGCCCTCTGCGCGAGGGCGTGATTTCCGACTATGACATGACGGAGCGGATGCTCCGGGAGTTCATCCGCAAGGTGGCGGGCTTTTCCTTTTTCAAGCCCAGAGTGATTATCTGCATCCCCTCCGGCATCACGGAGGTGGAAGAGCGCGCCGTGATCGACGCGGGCATTCAGGCGGGCGCGCGGAAGGTTTATCTCATTGAGGAGCCGGTGGCGGCCGCCATCGGCGCCGGGATTGACATTGCCAAGCCCGATGGGCATATGGTGGTGGACATCGGCGGCGGCACCGCGGACATCGCGGTGATTTCCCTCAGCGGCGTGGTGGAGTCCGCGTCCATCAAAGTGGCGGGCGACCAGCTCAACGAGGCCGTGGTAAAGTATATGCGCCGCAAGCACAACCTGCTGGTGGGCGAGCGGACCGCCGAGGACATGAAAATCAAAATCGGCTGCGTCTTCCCCAAGGACGAGGAGGAGACGCTGGACGTGAAGGGCCGGTGCCTGCTGACGGGCCTGCCCAAGGTCATCACCGTCAGCTCCACGGAGATGATGGACGCCTTTGAAGAGCCGGTAGAGCGCATTATGGAGGCCATCCACTCCGTTCTGGAGCGCACGCCCCCGGAGCTGGTGGCGGACATTTCCACCAACGGCATCGTCATGACCGGGGGCGGCAGTCTGGTTTCCGGGTTTGACAAGCTGGTGGCCGCCCGGACGGGCATCCACACCATGGTGGCGGAGGACGCCATCTCCTGCGTGGCCCTTGGCACCGGCAAAAGTCTGGAGGAGCTGAATAACATGCAGGATGGCACCCAGAATCTGAGCCGTCGTCGGCAGATGAACTAAAAAGCCGTAAAGGCTTTACCGGCCGGACTTTTGAGACGGTTAAAAATTGGCCCGTGTTTTTTTAAAAAAGGTCCGCCGCCTGCGGGCGGCGCAGGACAAGACCCCGGGGAGTGAATTCCCCGGGGTCTTGTGTTTTTGCCTTTGACGGGGGTCTGGCGGGAAATCGGCGGGGGACGGATTTGAAAAATGCAAAATAACATCTTGCGAAATACACAATAGTCTGCTATGCTAAATAAGTTAAATTGTTCAAATTCAACACTTTAAAGCAAATAGACGGAGGGAAACATGGAAAACGGATTAGAAAAAAAGTACGGCCTGCCCACGGCCATCTGCATGGTGGTGGGAATCGTCATCGGCTCCGGCGTGTTCTTCAAGGCGGAGGCGGTGCTGGTGCAGACCGGCGGCAATATGCCGTTGGGAATCCTGGCGTGGCTGATTGTGGGCGCAATCATGATTGTGTGCTCTTATGTGTTCGCCACTATGGCCACCCGATATGAAAAGGTCAACGGCGTGGTGGACTATGCCGAGGCGACGGTGGGGAAGCGGTATGCCTACCTGATTGGCTGGTTTATGGGCACTATTTATACCCCGGCCCTCACCAGCGTGCTGGCGTGGGTTTCCGCCCGGTATTTTTCCGTGCTGGTGGGCTGGGACATCACCGGCGGGTCCTGTCTGGTGCTGGCCTGCTTCTTCCTGTGCGCGGACTATGCGCTTAACGCGCTTTCTCCCCGCATTGCGGGAAAGTTTCAGGTTTCCACCACCGTGATTAAGATGGTTCCCCTGCTGCTGATGGGCGTGGTGGGCGTCGTCGTGGGGCTTGTCAACGGGCAGATGGCGCAGAACTTTGCCACTGTCTCCGCAGCCACGGTTTCCTCCGGAGAGGGTCTGATGAAGGCCGCCGTGGCGGTGGCATTTGCGTATGAGGGCTGGGTGCTTGCCACCTCCATCAACGCGGAACTGCGGGACGCCAAGAGAAATCTTCCCCGCGCGCTGGTGCTGGGGTCCTTCATCGTGGTGATTACCTATATCCTGTATTACATTGGCCTCAACGGTGCGGTGACCACGGAAGAGCTGATGGCCAGCGGACAGGCTGCTGCGAAGATGGCCTATCAACGGGTGTTCGGCGAGGCGGCGGGCACCGTGGTGTTTGTGCTGATCGTGATTTCCTGCCTTGGAACGCTGAACGGCCTGATGCTGGCCAACTGCCGCTGCTTTTATGCGCTTGCCGCCCGGGGACAGGGCCCCAAGCCCGAGATGTTCAGGCA
>JAEWRW010000062.1 GCA_023398815.1 Bacillota bacterium | reverse complement strand
GGTGCCGAAGGTGGGACTTGAAGCCGGCGCGCTCCCTCCGGTCGCCTCTTTGCGGCGCCTCTCGTCAAGGGTGCAGCTCATAGCTGGTTGCATACCTTGGAGCTCGTTCGGTTTGTTGCGGGTGGGTTCTGCGTAACCCACCATACCAAAGGAACGGCCCCCAACGCATTGGGGGCCGTTCCTTTGGTGCCGAAGGTGGGACTTGAACCCACATGCCCTCGCGGGCAACGGATTTTGAGTCCGCCGCGTCTGCCATTCCACCACTTCGGCGAGTGCATTCATGATAGCACAACCTCAGCGTTTGCGCAACAGACAACGGCAATACATTATGGTATAATAAAGTGTCTGTCGATCCATTCCAGGGAAACGGAAGGAGCGAAGAAATGACGGAGGATGAGAAGCTGTTGGTGCGGCGCGCGCAAGGCGGGGATGCCGAGGCGTTCCAGGCGCTCTACGAACGGCATCTGAGACGGATTTACAACATCTCCTGGCGCATGATGGGCAACGCTGCCGACGCCCAGGACATGGCGCAGGAAAGCATGCTGAAAGCCTGGCGCGCGCTGCCGCGCTTCAAGCTGGACAGCGCTTTTGGCACATGGCTTTATCGCATCGCGGTCAACGCCTGCTCAGACGAGCTGCGTCGGCGGCGTGCTAAGTTTGTCTCCATGGAGCAACTGGCCGAGGTGGGTCATGAGCCGGGCTGTGAGGGATTTGAGGAACGCACCGTGACCGGCGACAGCATCCAACAGGCCATTTTGCAGCTGCAGGAGGAATACCGCGCCGCCGTCGTGCTGCGCGATGTGGAAGGCTATGCCTACGAAGACATTGCCAGTATTTTGCAATGCCCCATGGGAACGGTCCGTTCGCGCATCAGCCGCGGGCGGGAGCAACTGCGCGCCCTGCTGACGCAGGATGGAACTTTGCCCCGAGAAGCCACGTCCAACCAGGCAGAAAGGGGCAGAACATGAAACCGTGCGAGCAACAACAGAATATCGCGCTTTATGTAGACGGCGAACTGGAAGGCGAAAAGCTGGCCCGGTTTGAGGCTCATCTGGCGCAGTGCCCGGCCTGTCAGGAGGAGTTGGAGCAGGTTCGCGAACTGCTGCGGCAACTCCGCGACCTGCCGGTGGTGGATGTGCCGGCGCAGCTGCCGGCGCGGTTGCACGCTGCCCTGATTGAGGAGGCGGGCAAAGCCCGCATCCGCCGCCCACGGCCGACCTGGCTGCCAATGGCCGCCGCGGTCTCGGCCATTCTGGTGGGTGGGGTCATCCTGGTAGGCGGCGCGTTGCGCATGGGTCAAACCGGCGGCAACGACGGCGCGCAATACTTGATGCAGGCCGAGATGGCACCTGCCTCCGACGGCATGGAATCGGCGGCCAGCGTTGCACAGGAGAGCGCCGCGGCGACTGCCGAGGTCGAAGCCACCAGCGAAGCGCCACGGTTGGCGTATGTTGCGCCGCCACCCTCCGACCAGGGCGGCAAGTTTGGGGCGAGCTCCCCCACCGCGCAGAGCGGCGACGCCAGCGAAGCGCCCGCTGCCGATGATGAGCAGATGTATGACCTGGCCCAAAGTGCGGACGCCGCCACCGGTGCCGCCACCGCAAAAGTGCTGGGCGGCGATGACGAGGCGACGAGCGAGGCGCTGGAGGACAATGCCACGCCCACCGACGAAACACCGTCTGGCGAGCAAACAGTCTGGAATCACTTCATCGATTGGTGCATGGGCGCGCTGCCTTGGTTGGCGGCGGCGCTGGTGGTGGGCGGCCTAGCTACGGTCATCGCCCTGCCCCTTGTTCGCCGTGCCCAACGCAGGCGCTCCGGAAAGGAGTAACCATGTTTCGACATCGGACAGCCGGCTTGGCCGCTGTCATATTGGCCGCAGGGCTGCTGATGGGCAGCGCACCCGCCCAGGCTGCGGCGGACACCACCGCCGATGCCAACGTCATCCGCGTGAGCGGCAGCGCCACGGTCACCCTGGCGCCCGACGTGGCCTACATCACCCTGTCGGTCGTATCGAGCGACAAAAAGCTTGCCGACGCGCGCACTGACAACAACACCCGCATGGACAAGGTTCTCGCCCTGCTGGGGAAGCAAGGGGTGGAGGACAAGGACGTGCAGACCACCAATTACAGCATTTGGCCCCGCTACAACGACGCGGGTACCGCCATCACCGGGTATGAGCTCACCAACACCGTGCAGGTGAAGGTGCGCAACCTTGACAAACTGAGCGCCGTGCTGGATGGCGCGGTGACCGCCGGTGCCAACTCGGTGGGCGGCCTGTCCTTTGGTGTGGATGACCGGGAGGCCGCCTACAACCAGGCGTTGGGCAAGGCCATCGCGGATGCCCGGACCCGCGCCGACACGCTGGCCAAGGCCGCCGGGCGAGAGCTGGGCACGGTGAAGGCCATGACCGAGAGCAGTGCCTACCAACCCTACTATGACCTCAAGGGCACGTACGCTCTGGCGGCCGCCGATACGGCTGCGACCTCTCTCTCTGCCGGCACCACGCAGATCACGGCCACGGTCAACGTGGACTTCACCCTGCGGTAAGGAGCGTGAGCAGAATGAAGACGAAGCGTAGAATTCTCTGGATTCCGGCCCTCAGCGCCCTGCTGGCGGCCACGATGCTGGCAGGGTGCGCCACACCCCGGCCCCTGGCGACCCAGGAGGCCGTGCCCACCAGCCCAACCTCCACGGCCACCGACGCGAAGGCTGTCGCCGACGAAGGTGGCATCACCGTCAGCGCTGAGGGCAGCATCTGGGTGGTGCCCAATGTGGCGACCTTCACCGTAGGTGTGCAGACGACCGACGACACTGCCAGTGCCGCCCGCAACAGCAATGCCAAGGGGATGGACAAGGTGTTTGCGGCCCTCAAGGCCAAGGGGGTGGACGATGCCGACATCACCACCACCGATTACAGCATCTACCCCAACTACGACACCAAGGGCACCAAGATTGCCGGCTACACCGTCAACAACAACGTAAGTGTCAAGGTGCGAGACCTGGACACGGCGGGCGATGTGCTGGGCGCGGCCACGGCGGCAGGGGCCAATTGGGCCGGCGGCATTTCCTTTGATGTGGAAGACCGCACCGCCGCCTACAACGAGGCACTGGCCCAGGCCATGGAGCACGCCAAGGCCCGTGCCGACATCATGGCACAGGCCGCCGGCGTCACGCTGGGGCAGGCCACGACGATCTCCGAGTCCTCCGGGGGCAGCGGCCCCATCTACCGGGCTGAGAGCGCGGCTACCGTGGCGGGGGATGGCGCATCCGTGCCGGTCTCCTCCGGTCAGCTGGAGGTGACCGCCACCATCACCGTGGTGTTTCAGATCGCTCGATGAAACCAAACCCATAGTAGTCGCAGAGGCCGCCCAAAGGGCGGCCTCTCAGGCTGTCGACAAAGTCGACAGCCTTTCGCGTCTGGCTGGTCGTGCCGTTCCGGCACTGCTCGCCCATGAGCCTGGCCGCTGTGGCGACAGCCGCGATTCAAACAGCTTGTTCTTGTTATGGCCAGATCGCCGTTCACGCCTTACGCGCCCTCCTGGCGCTAAGGCATTGCGCTGCAATGCCTTCACGGCGTGACGGTTGAACATGCATCCATGCGCGTCCGATTCGCCGCACATGTCGCCGACTCTTAGTCCCGCGTTGCGGCAGACGATTCTTTGGAATCGTTGAGAGCAACGCGAGCATTGCACAGCAATGCGATGGACCGATCACAAATTGCAGCTCTCATGCGGGTTTCTTAGGAACGTTGCGCCTGCGGGCGGGCTTTTTCTCCTGCTCGCGCTGACCCTGTCTTTCCTCCCACCGAATGAATCGGCGGGAGGTTCATCTCCCTCTGCTCATTCAAGAGGTTTGTAAACACTCTGAGAGGCCGCCCAAAGGGCGGCCTCTGTTTGTGTGCCAGTTGGTTCCGCACCAGGCGTGGGGGCACAAACAAGGCCGCCCGTGGGACGGCCCTGTCAGAATGTTCATGGAACTGGGGGGTTACTTGCCTTCGCCGGTGGCGGCGAGGTGCTGGCGCAGGGCCTTGGCCAGCTGGTCGGGGCAGGAGGTGCCGTTCTGGCACTGGATGCCGGCCAGCATGTCGGCTACCTCGGAGGCCGGGCGGCCCACAATGAGGCGGGAAAGCCCCGACAGGTTGCCGCTGCAGCCCCGGTCGAAAGCGCAGGCGCGGATGACACCATCCTCCACCTCCACCGTGATGCGGGAGGAGCAGGTGCCCTTGGTCTTGTATACAATCTTTTCAGTCATAGCGTTGTTTCTTCCGTTTCCTCGTATTCGTCCCGGGTCAGCCGGGCCAGAATCTGGGCGTAGAGCACGGTGGCCTCCTGACGGAAGCGCCGGCATACGCCCTCGGCAATCTCGGCGGAGGGGGCGGTCAGGTTGAGCTCCAGGAGGGTCGCAAGATCCTCGGTCAGCCGCAGCTTCACCGGGTATTCACCGGCAGCGGTCTGCCCATAGGTCGCCGTCACCTCCAGGTCCAGCTCCAGTTCGTCCTTCAGTTCGGCCACCCTTTCGTCGATGGTGTTGCGCACGTTGAGTGCGATGCGGTTTTTGAGGAGGTTCAGCACGTTGAGGCCATCGACCGTCAGCGTATAGACCCGCCGGTCGTCCATCTGCCGCACCGCCAGCAGCCCGTCTTCCTTGAGCTCTGCCAGGAATTGCTCCATGTCAAAATAAAGCATCCACTCCCGCTCCTGGTTGAAGCGCACGATGTGATCGTGGTCCATCCCCAGTGGCAGTTTGGACACCAGATAGAGCAATATGAGCCGGTTTTCGGCAATGCTGGTGACCAGTTTGTAGCGCATGGCGCCTCCTTCCACCATTATAGCAGACACGGGCCGCCGATAAAACACCGCTTGTTCATTTTACTGGCAGCGCGCATAAAGCACTGTGATTTTCAGCACACTGTGAACGCAAGGAAGCAAAAAATGCCCTTCCCACAGAGGAAGACTATCGGTCAGTAAGGCTGATATGGGAATGAAGGCAAAGATCCGACCGACGGTTCATCCGGCGGAAGGGAACCAACCATCGGTGCAAGGATATCAGCCAAAACCCGCCCGAGGCGAAACGTAGCTTTTGAAAACTGTATGAGTGCCAAGAGCCGGACATCGTCCGGCGACCTGCGCGCCGGATGATTCTGTGTCATCTTGACAAGCTGTCTTGATCGCGGCTGACGCCACAGCGGCAACCGCGAAAGGCGATAGCCGCAAAAAATGCCCTTCCCACGGTGGGGAAGGGCTTTCACAGGCATGGCTGGTGTTACTGAATCTGCTGCTTGCCCAACTCAACCAGCTTGCGGGTGATGTTACCGCCGATGCGGCCACAGTCGCGGGAGGTCAGATCCCCCCAGCTGCCGCTCTGCGGGACGCTGATCGCCAGCTCCGAGGCGGTTTCGTACTTCATCTGATAGAGCGCGCCCTGCGCCCCGCTGACCAAGGGCTTCGCCATGCTGATGCGGCTTTGCGTGTCCATTGTGTTCTCCTCCTTTTCCGTCGTTGGCGTCTCGCGCCTTTCTGAGAATACGTTTCCCTCTGGAGGAGGAGTGAACACCATGAAAAATCTGCGGGCTTGCGCACCGATGCCCAGCTTGGCCAGAACCCGGCTGGGAATGTGGCAGACCGCTGGCAGCGAGCCACGACAAACCGTCAATGTGACAACCGATCAGGCATTGCAGAGGAATTTTGCCAGCTTTTCCAGCAGAGCCGGTGCGGCGTCGCCATAGATGTCCAGTAGAATCGGCTCTTTCAGGTTGAGACTCAAGATACCCAGCACCGACTTGGCATCCACCACATAGCGGCCCTGCCGCAGATCCACGTCGTCGGGGTAATCGGCCGTCAGCGCGCAGAAGGTTTGCGCATCGCGGATGTCGGGGATGCGCACCGTAGTGGTGTGCAGTCTTTGGGTGTCAGCCATTGTTGTTCTCCTCCCACCATTGGTCAAAACTCTTTTGAAAACCAGGGTCGTCAAAGCCAAAGGAAGCGGCCAGCGCCTCATCGGTTCGGGTGTTGGTCTCCAGTCGTTTTTCGTTGGCCGATTGTTCAATCATCGGGCGCTGGGCCATCCGCTCCAGCATGGCCTGCACCCTTTGCCAGCCGTACTGATCCAGCAGGAATGCGGCATAGACCTTGGCCGTGGCATAATAAGCCGTCACATCCGGGTTGCCGGGTTCCAGTGCCTCCAGATCCATGGCCTTGAGATCCACCAGCGAGAAGGCAGGATCGTCCAGCGTCAGGGCACCGGTCGGGCTGCCGCCAGCGGGCAGTGCTTCCTCCAGGCAGCCGGCCAGCCCTTCCTGCAGCCAGTAGGCCGCGTTGTCGCCGGAGAGCTCGCTCACTAAGAGGTGGGTCGTCTCGTGGCAGAGCATGGCGCGGTAGTCCTCGGGGGCACTGCCATAGCCGCCCACGAATGTTTTGATGGCTTCGCCATATTCGTGCCAGCCACCTACCCAAGCGGGTAGGTCGAGCTTCACCGTCTGCAAAAACACCTGCTGATCGTCGTAGAGGCGAATCGTCACGTCCCCCCGCGGGGCGGTGCCCAATTGATCCTCCATGGTGGAAAGAACTTCCCCCTCGATGCCCAGCAAGGCGCGAGCAAGGGTGGCGGAGTTGCCCAGGTAGTCGACCGCCACGGCACCGTCGGAGACGCGGGTGAAGGCCGGGCCGGCGTAATACCACTCCCCATCCTGGCGCACAAAGCGGGCGGGGTAGGAGCAGCTGCGCTCCTCGCCGTCGATGGTGCTGCGCTGGGTCAGCGTCGCCGTCAGGGTGTCGCCGTCCGTTTTGGGGTTGGCGGTGTCCAGTGTGTAGGTTGTGATGGCCAGCCCCCGCGCCGCATCGATGAGGTTGCGCTCCTCCACCAGCAGCACCGGGTCGTCAGGGTCCACCGTTTGGAGGTACGCGTCCCGGTCGCCGGTCAGCACCGCCTGTTCCCGGGCGGTGAGCAAGCCCGCCAGCTCATCAGCCTGTGCCGCGGGCAGCGCCGCGGCGCTGCAGGCCGCCAGCGACAGGGCCAGCAGCAGCGCCAAGGGCAAGGCGGCAAAGCGACGGTTCATCGATCGTCCTTTCACAGCGGTTTTCTGCTATTATACCCCGTTTTGCGTTGGGTGCCAGCAGCGTTTGGCGATTTCTTCCAGCTCCGCAGGCGGATTTTACCGCGCACATCCTGGTGGTCGCCGTGGTATGCTAGGAGCGGAACGACCGACCGCGGCGTGCGAACCCTAAAATTGGGCTTGATTTTGGAGGTTCGCTGTGTATAATAGAGTATGCGCCGCGGGACCATAGCTCAGCTGGCTAGAGCGCCACGTTGACATCGTGGAGGTCGATGGTTCGAGCCCATTTGGTCCCACCAAAACGCTATCCTGGGGTGTGCGTTAGCTTCGTATATAAACCCACAAATCAGAAATGGGAGCTCGGGGTCCGCGTGCCGGATGTCATGCCTCCGGTGAGAGGAAGACAGATGGCGCAGGCAGAGCACCCACCCTGCCGGAGAGGCGGGTGATTATTACGGGGTGGACGGCACCGTGGGATATCATTGTGAAGAGACCTCTGCGCGAGAGCGCAGGGGTTTTCCTTTTGCTCGCTGTGCTGGTGTGGTGCGGTGGGGCGGAGCCGGGTGCTTTTGTCCTCCAACGGCCTGTTAGACGGCCGCCTTTGCTGCAGATTCACCTCTTGACCAAATGGTACGAACGCCGTATTATAAATGTACGAAGTTGGTACAATTGGAGGAGGATGTATGCAGCCGCAGGAGTTTCTGGAAGTCGATCGCATTTGGCACCATATTTTTCATTTTAGCAGGCAGGCCTTTGCGGCAGGAGGGTACCCCCTGGAGAAAATGGGCATTCTGGACATCACCGTGTTGTGCCTGGTGCGGGGTCATGAGCAAGTGTCCATCAAGGAGATCACCGAAACGCTGTGCCTGGCAAAAAGCACGATGACCAGCATCTGCAAGCGACTGGAGGCGCAGGGCCTCATAGCCCGGAGTGTCTCGCCCCAGGATCGTCGGAGCGCGCTTCTGACTTTGACCACAGCTGGCGCTGCAGTGATCGAACGGCACGAGGAGTTTGAAAGAATTGTGTACGCGCATGTGTTCACCGGTTTGGAGGAGAACGAACGGAGGGAACTCATTCGCCTGCTAAAACAAGGCTGCGGGTTGGGGGTGTGAGGGGATGTGCACGAGTTTTCTGTTTCGGGGCAATGACACGCTCATCGGCATGAATTATGACAACCATGGCATGAATTTTGAAATGGAACCCCATCGGCCGGATCGTTTTGTCGTCTCCATGAAATCCTGGGGAAAAAAGCGCGCTCTCTTTGGTGTGCGCTCCGACGGGATTTTTGCAAACCAACAGGTCGTTGACCCCTGTGAAGCCGGGAAGTACCGGTTGGGGCCGCACGTGGTGCACACGTCTCAGCTTGTTGGTGCCGTGTTGCAGGGAAAGCCCGCCGCCGGGCAGGTCGGGGAATATCTGGCGGCCCGCACGGTGGTCAACCCGCCCCGGCTCAGCCTGCACTGTCTCGTCGCCGACGCAAACGGACAGAGCTGGGTCGTGGAGCCAGGCAGGGGCACTGTGTGCTTTGGGCGGCAGACACGCTCCGTCGTGATGAGCAATTGCCCGGTATCCGGCGCAATCCACACGGGCAAATGGGAAGGTTTCGGCGTGGACAGGCAGTTGTTGGCGCAAGAGCTGTTGCAGAGGGCGGACGATGGTTTCACGGTGCAGGATGCCTTTGCTGTCTTGAAAGCCGTCCAGCAAACGCAGGGGGATTGGATCACGGAGTTCTCCCTGGTATACTCCGCGCGGGAAAACGCCGTGTATTATTGTCTACTCCATGACTTCGGTACGATCCATCGTTATCAACTTCAGCGGGATGGAAACGGCTGAAACCAGTTTGCGTAACATTCCCGTAGGTGGGTGACGCGAATAAGAAAGGAAGGACAACGTTGGCTGTCCTTCCTTCGTACTCCGACAAGGAACCGATGCTACCTACCATCTATTTAACAGCCGGAGCGTGCCAAGCCCGACTTGGAAGGAGAAGCCATGCTGCTGCTATCGTCCAACGGCCTGTCGTCACCCAGCTTGCTGGCACGGACAGGCCAACTGTGCGCTGGGGCGGCTCGCGCCTGCATCGTCACCACCGCATCGGTGGGTTATAAGGAGCGGGACAAGCATGTGCCCCGGCTTACCGGCGAACTGGAGTCGCTGGGGCTGGCCGTAGAACTCTATGATTTTGACGAGCAGGACCCGTCGATGTTGCGAAGCTACGATGTCGTCGAGCTCAACGGGGGTAACCCATTCTACCTGCGGCAGGCGATCGCCCGGGCAGGCGGGGCGGATGTGCTGGCGTGGCTGGCGCAGGAGCGATTGCTGATCGGCGTCAGCGCCGGGGCCATCGTGCTGCAGCGAACGATGGCGCTCATCGCCCAGTATTCGCCGGAGCTAAATGACGAGGTCGGGCTGGCCGACTGGAGCGGGCTAGGCCTGACAAGCCTGGAAGTGCTGGCCCACTACGAACGGTTCCTAGGGCGGTTTGGGCACTTTGAGGAGCAGGCGAAGGCCTACGAAACGGCTCACGGCTGCTGTGTGCTGCGCCTCAATGACGGCCAGGGCGTATTGGTTGGCCCAGATGGTTGGGAGGCAATTTAGGAAGCCCCGGAACCCATGGGTTCCGGGGCTTTGGCCTTAATAGATACGCAAAGGCCCTATTGCGTCACGTTCACCGCGTCAATGCCGAGGTCGGCCAACTGCCGCAGCACCTCGGCGATGTGCTCAAAGCCGCTCGTCTCCAGCACCAGCTCCACCACGACCTGCCCGATGGGCAGTGTGGAGCGGGAGCGCTCGTGCTGGATGGAGAGGATGTTGGCCCCGGCGGCACCCACGCACTCGAGCATCCGGGAGAGCTGGCCAGGTCGGTCGGTGATGCGGGCGACGAGCTCGGCCTTGCGGCCGGTCTTGACGAGGCCCCGATCGATGATGCGCGACACCATGGAGACATCGATGTTGCCGCCGGAGACGATTGCCACCGTCCGCCGGCCATTGAGGCGCCCGCCGGCGTGCATGGCCCCGGCTACGGCCACCGCGCCGGCCCCTTCCACCACCATCTTGGCCTGTTCCATCATGGTGAGGATGGCGCTGGCAATTTCGTCCTCATCCACCGTCAGAATGTCGTCCAGATACTTCTGGCAAAGCGCGAAGGTCAGGTCACCGGGCGTTTTCACGGCCACGCCGTCAGCGATGGTGCTGCAGGTGGCGAGCGTTGTCACCTCGCCTCGCAGTAGCGATTGTTTCATGCTGGCCGCGCCCGAGGGCTCCACCCCCAGCACCTCAATGTCGGGGCGCAGGCTCTTGGCGGCCAGGGCGATGCCTGCGGCCATGCCGCCCCCGCCCACCGGCACCAGGATTGTCTGCACGTCGGGCAGTTGGGTCAGCACTTCCAGCCCGATGGTGCCCTGGCCGGCAATGACGTGCCGGTCGTTGAAGGCGTGGATGAACACCGCGCCGGTTTCCTTTTGCAGCGCCAGCGCCCGCTCATAGGCGTCGTCGTAGAACGCCCCGCAGAGCTCCACCGTCGCGCCGAGCTTCCGGGTGTTCTCCACCTTTTGCAGGGGGGCCGTCGCCGGCATCACGATGGTGGCGGCGATGCCCAGCTCCCGCGCGGCCAGGGCCACGCCCTGGGCGTGGTTGCCGGCGGAGGAGGCAATCACGCCCCGCGCCCGTTCCTCTGCGGTCATCCGCCGCATGCGGTTGTAGGCGCCACGCACCTTGAAGGAGCCGGTCTGCTGCAGGCTCTCAGCCTTCAGGTGCAGCCAGCCGCCGGGCAGGCCCTGGCCGGGCAGCGCCAGCGGCACCAGGTCGGTGATGCGCACAAAGCCCTGCAGAGCTTGTTGGGCTTCGATGATGTCTTCCAGTGTCGTCAGGTCGTCCATGGTTTGTCCTTCCGCGTTCAGGTGTGGTCGGCATAGAACTGCCGGTAGTCAGCGAGGTTGGCACGCAGCAGCGCCGGGGTGTCCAGCCCGTAGGGGCAGTGGGCCTTGCAGTGGCCGCAGTCCAGGCAGCCGTCAATGAGCTCCATGTTGGACTTCCACTCGTCGGTCAGGTAGGTCTGGTAAGGCGCACGGCGCAGCAGCAGCGACATGCGTGCCGCCATGTTGATGGGGATGCCGGCCGGGCAGGGCTGGCAGTAGCCACAGCCCCGGCAGAAGGCCCCCACAAGTTCCGTGCGGTCGTGGTCGATGACGGCCTGCAGGTCGCTGGTCAGGGCCGGAGGATTGTCTGTCAGTGTCAGGAAATCCTCGAGCTCGTGCATGTGCTGGATGCCCCAGATGGGCAGCACGTTCCCGTACTGCCGCAGGAAGGCGAAGGCCGCCGACGCGTTGGTGATGAGCCCGCCTGAGAGCGCCTTCATGGCGATGAGCCCCACGTCGGCCGCCTGGCAGGCTGCGGCCAGCGCCAGGTCATCCTCGCCGGAGAGGTAGCTCAGCGGGAACTGCACCGTGTCATAGAGGCCTGTTTCGATGGCCTCCAGCGCCAGGGGGAGGCGGTGGTTGGTGATGCCGATGTAGCGGATTTTGCCCTGCTTCTTCAGCTCCAGCAGGCCCTCATACAGGCCGGACGGATGGCCGGGCGTGGGCACAAACGTTGGGTTGTGCAGCTGGTAGATGTCCACGTAGTCGGTCTTGAGCATGGCAAGGCTGGTTTCGATGTTGGCAAAGAGGCCCTTTTTGTCCTGGGCCGGGCTCTTGGTGGCGATGACGATGTGCTGCCGCACCCCGGAGAGCGCCATGCCGATCTTTTCCTCACTGTTGCTGTAGCCGCGGGCCGTGTCGTAGAAGTCGATGCCGCCCTCCCAGGCGCGGCGCAGGATGCGTATGGCCTCGGGGTAGTCGGTGCGTTGCAGGGGCAATACGCCAAAGGCCGTGCGGTTGACTTCGATGCCCGTCCGGCCCAATCTCATCTTTTCCATCAGGGGCTCCTCCCATGCGTTTTCCCCATTGTACCACAGCGGTGTGGGTTTGTTTAGGCTGGGAGCCGGGTGTCTGGACGAGTGTGTTTGCCGCTTTGTTCCGGTGGGTATTTGTGCTATACTGGGCACAAGGAGCGAGAGCATGTCCTTTTCGGCCAATGTGAAGGAAGAGATGACCGGATTGCCGCTGGAGGGCGATGGCTGCTGCGCGCAGTCGGAGCTGGCCGGCATGGTGCTGGCATCGGGTTCCCTGCACCGCAAGGACGGTGTGCTCCGTGCCGAGATTACGACCGAGAGCCCCAACATTGCCCGGCGGGTCTACCGGCTCATCAAGCGCCTGTACGGCGTCGCGCCGGAGATTGAGCAGCACGAGCGCCACCGGCTGAACCGCAATTTCAGCTACAGTGTGGTGCTCAGCCACGACACGGTGGCGCGCAAGCTCCTGGAGGACTGCGGGGTGCTGGGTGGGGAGGAAGCCATCCCCCCGGCACTGGTGCGCAAAAGCTGCTGCCGCAACGCCCTGCTGCGGGGTCTCTTCCTAGGGTGCGGCTCCATGTCCGACCCGGGTCGGGGGTATCACCTGGAGATGGTGTTTGACAGTGAGGAGCGGGCCGCCGCCGTGGTGGCCCTGCTGGGGGCGGAGGACATCAATGCCCGCGCCATGGCCCGCCGCGGCCGCCAGGTTGTCTACATCAAGGAGGCTGACCACATCTCGCAGTTCCTGGTGCTGACGCAGGCCCACACCCACATGCTGGCCTTTGAGGGCATCCGCGTGGAGAAGGGCGTACGCAATAGCGTCAACCGCGTCGTCAACTGCGACACGGCCAACCTGGAAAAGACACTGGCCGCCGCCGAACGCCAAGCCGACAGTATCCGCCGCATTGAGCGGGTGCGGGGCCTTGCCACCCTGCCGGAGAGTTTGCGCCAGGCAGCTGAGGCTCGCCTGGAGAACCCGGACGCTTCGCTGGACGCACTGGCTGCGTTGCTGGGCGGGGTCAGTAAATCAGGATTGAACCACAGATTCAAGCGGCTGATGGAGATCGCCGCAGATATGACGACCGAGGAGGAATCGGTGGATGAACCACAGGAACTTGACCATTCGCAATGACGAGGGCCTGCAAGCCAGGCCGGCGGCGCTGCTGGTGCAGGTGGCCAATCAG
Organism: Bacillota bacterium; assembly: GCA_023398815.1. Taxonomy (GTDB): domain Bacteria; phylum Bacillota; class Clostridia; order Christensenellales; family UMGS416; genus JAEYRA01. The sequence goes on along the minus strand of JAEWRW010000062.1, from coordinate 23,231 downwards.
TTCACCTCCAACATCTGGATTGAGATGAACAGCAAGCGCGTCAACGCCAAGTCGATCATGGGGGTGCTGAGCCTGAAGCTGCGCATGGGCGACAGCTTCCTCATTGCCGCCGTGGGGGAGGACGAGGACGCGGCCGTGGCCGCCATTGCCCACCTCATTGAGACGGGGGAAGCCCATCTGTAAACGGAGGGGGCGGCGCCGCAGCGCCCGGCTGGCAGTCGGGGCTGTTGGTTCTGTTGCCTTTTGGGTTTGGCTTCGCGCCGGTGCAGGGTTGCGCCGGCGCTTTGCATACCCCTCGCGGCCTTTTGCCTTTCAAAGGGCGGTTAAGTTTGCCGTGGGATTGACCGAAGTATAAAGGGGGAACCGGGGCACATCCCTTGGTTGGGTGTGCAGGAATTGAACGTTTCTGACAGCCCACAATGGGGTATCTATAGTTAGCACTTGGAGGTCTTGTTGGTATGGACATCACGTCACTGCTGGGCATACTCATCGCGTTTGGCGGCGTCATTGGCGGGTACCTGTGGGAGGGTGGCGACATTGGAGGAATTTATTCCCCCACTTCCATCCCGATCATACTGGGCGGTACCATCGGTGCCGTCATCTTGTTCTTCCCCATGCAGGACCTCAAACTTCTTGGCCGCATGTTCAAGGTCATCTTCACCAACCAGAAGCTCGACGAGGTCGGCACCATCAACACCATGGTTCGCTTCTCGGAGATCGCCCGGCGCGAGGGTCTGCTGGCATTGGAAAACGAAATGACCAGCATCAAGAACCCCTTTATTGAAAAGGGCGTCCGCCTTATCATTGATGGCACCGAGTCGGAGACGACCAAGGACATCCTGAGTTGGGACATGTACCTCCAGAATGATGTATACGCCCGCGGTGCCAAGGTCTTCGGTGCCGCCGGCGGTTTCTCGCCCACCATGGGCATCATCGGCACGGTCATGGGCCTCATCACCGTGCTGGGCGGCGGGTTGGATGACCCTTCTGAACTGGCCCACAGCATCTCACTGGCGTTCATTGCCACCCTGTACGGCGTTGGCCTGGCCAACCTCCTGTGGCTGCCCTTCGAGGGCAAGATCAAGACCAAGGCCACCAAGGAAAAACTGGTCAACGAACTCATCATCGAAGGCATTCTTTCCATCCAGGCGGGTGACCACCCCGACACCGTGCGGGAGAAGATGAACCTGGCTTACTTTGAGAAGGCCGCCGGCAAGAGCGCCCCGGCCAAGGCCAGCGCGCGGGCAGGTGAAGACGCGTGAGCATGAACACGCACCATGAGGAAGAAGAGAAGGAAAATGGGGAACGGTGGCTTCTCACCTATTCCGACCTCATCACCCTTCTGCTGGCGTTCTTTATCATCCTCTTTGCCATCAGCAACGTGGACAAGGAAAAATACCTCCAGGTCATTCAGTCCCTGGGGGAGGTCTTTGGCGATTCGGCCCCGGCTGATCAGTCCGGCGGCCAGTCCGGCGACCTCATTTACCCTGTATTCACCCCCCAGAGCACCGAGATGCCCTCGGGTGTGGAGAACACGCCCAAGCCTTCCTCCGGCAGCCTCGGAAACACCGACGAGGTGGAGGCCATGGAGAACGTGAAGGCGCAGCTGGAAGGTTTGCTGGCGCAGGAACATCTGGGTGACGATGTGTCGGTGACACTGCGCAGCCAGGGCCTGGTCATCACCGTCAACACCAAGCTGCTCTTTGCCAAGGGCAGCGCTGAGCTCAGTGACAGCGCCAAAACACTGGTGGAGAAGCTCGCGAAGATCCTGACCCCGCTGGCGGAGAATGAGATCAGCGTGGAGGGGCACACCGACAACGACCCCATCAATACCACTCAGTATCCGTCGAACTGGGAACTTTCCTCGGCCCGTGCCAACACCGTGCTGAAGCTGCTGCTCACCAGCAACAAGGATCTGAGCCCCAAACGCATGTCCTCCCGCGGGTATGGGGAGTACGCCCCTGTGGCCCCCAATGACACCGAGGCCAACATGTCCAAGAACCGCCGGGTCAACATCGTGATCCTCAAGGATTCCATCAGCCGCCTGGCGCAGATCAATTCCACCGCCGACAACGCCGATTGACCAAGGGATATCAAGGGAGCAAGCCAAAGGCTTGCTCCCTTTCAGGCTGTCGACAAAGTCGACAGCCTTTCGCGTCTGCCGCTGTGGCGACAGCCGCGATTCAAAGTGCTTGTTCTCGTTATGGCCAGATCGGTCGCCGCACAGGTCGCCGACCGATTACAAATGGTAGCTCTCATGCGGACTTGTAAGGATACGTTGCGCTAGCAGGCGAGTTTCTTTTTTTGCTAGTACTGCTCCTTCTTTCCTCCCGCCGAATGAATCGGCGGTCGGTTCGTTATCCTCAGCTCGTTCTACTGGTTTGTTGACACACGAAGGGAGCAAGCCGAAGGCTTGCTCCCTTTCTTGTTATGTGGGTGATGCAGACGGAGGTCGATGCTCTCCGCCCAACCTCCACTGTGCTTCGCTGCTCTCTCATGGCGAGATTCCATATCCCGGGACTGTGGCGCAATTGGCAGTTTACCGCCCGTCCGGCCCGGCCTATAATGGGAGAGAGGTGAATGCATGCAGAAGCGAATGGCGATGGCGGCGCTGACGGCATTGGTTTGCGCCCTGTTTCCCATGGGGGCCCTGGCCGCGGCGACGCCGGCCGATATCCCCGACGACAACCTGAAAACCGCCCTGCTGGATGCGGGCCTGGATGCCGACCGGGACGGCACGCTGACCGACACGGAGTTGGCGGCCTACCAGGGGGAGCTCTACCTGAGCGCCAGGGACATCGCCGACCTGACGGGCCTGCAAAAGTGTGTGGGGCTGACTGGGCTGGACGTGAGCCACAACGGCGTGACCGACCTTGCGCCCCTGCAGGGCCTGGGGAAGCTTGCCAGCTTGGATCTTTCCTATAACGGCGTGGACGACCTGGGGCCGCTGGGGGGCCTGACGGCGTTGCGCACGCTGGCGGTGACGGGCAACCTCCTGCCCAGCTTTGCCAGGATTGAGGGGTTGACCGGCCTGACATCGCTGGACGCGGCGCAGGTGGGTGTGGCCGACCTGACGCCCCTCAAAGGCATGGTGGGGTTGACCCAGCTGGACTTGGCGGGCAACGGCATTTCCGACATTGCTACGCTGGCGGCCTTCCCGGCCCTGGAGCAGCTTTGGCTGGCGGACAACGAGGTGACCGACCTTGCGCCCCTGCGGAACCTGAGCAAACTGACGCTGCTGGACTTGACAGGCAACAAGGCGACCGACGCCACACCGCTGGCCGGGCATGGGGCGCTGCAGAAGCTGTCACTCGCCAAGACCGGCATCACGGCGCTACCTACGGGGCTTGATAGCCTTGTCTACCTCGACCTTTCGGACACCGGGTTGACCGCACTCCCAGCGATGGGTTCCCTGACGAAGCTGCAAACGCTGCTGCTGGACGACACCAAGGTGGACGATCTCACGCCGGTGGCGGGGCTCTCGGCATTGGAGACGCTTTCGGTCAGTAACACCGAGGTGACCGACCTGACGCCGGTGAAGGCGCTCGCTGGCCTGCAGGAGCTATCCTGCGCCGGCTGCGGGCTTGAGGACATCACGGCCCTTTCGGGCCTGACGGCGCTGACCTACCTGGACCTAGCAGATAATAAGGTGACCGACCTTGCGCCACTTCGAGGGCTAACGGCTCTCGACGCCCTGAACCTTGACCGCAATGGGCTGACCGACCTCTCGCCGGTGGCGGGCTGCACAGCGCTCTCCGCGTTGAGCGCGCAGAACAACGTCGTGGCCGACCTTAGCCCTTTGGCGGGGCTTACGTTGCTCAATGCCCTGAATATGGCGGGCAACCGCGTCACCGACCTCTCCCCGCTCAAAGGCCTGCCGTTGCAGTCGTTGGTATGCTCCGGCAACGGGGTCACGAGCCTTGCGGCGCTCCAAGGCATGAACGGCCTGGAGCAGCTGCTGGCCGACCAGAATGGCGTGACCGATCTTTCGCCTCTGGCTGGCTGCACGGCGCTTACTCAGCTTTCGCTGGCCGGCAACCCGGTGGGGAACCTCGCCCCCCTGAAGGGCCTTGCGGCGCTGGCGGATCTCAACGTCAACGACACCGGCGTGGCCAGTCTCGCCCCCCTGAAGGGGTGCGGGGAGCTGGCAGTGCTGCGGGCGCGGGGGAATGCCATTGCCGACCTGACACCTTTGAAGGGCCTGAAAAAGCTGCTTTATCTGGATCTGGCTCACAACCACATCACCGACCTCAAACCCATCGTGCGGGAGGGGTTGGTAGCGCTGGATGTGAGCTACAACGGCTTGCGGACGCTGGAGCCGTTGACCGCGCTGTATTTTGATACTTCAGGGATCTTCTACCTCAACGCGGCCCACAACGAACTGGATACCGACGCCCAGGATGGGCCCATCGTCATCCAGCACGATCTGGAGTCGGTGCAAGGCACGTACCCGGTGCAGGCCGCCAATGCCGCCGCGGTGGAGGGGTACGACGTCGTCTACGCCGCCTATGACGACAGCACGGTGGACGACAACCTGCCCGATGGCAATGCGATTTGCTACGTGGTGCTGACACCCCAGGGCAACCCGGATTGGACCGAGTCTGCGGGGTACTTACTTTGGTGGCCGTGGGCGGCGGGCGGCGGGGTTGGTGTGGCGGCAGCGGCGGCCGTTGTGCTGCTGGTTCGGCACAGGCGTGCGGCGCGCACCGTCAACCGCAAGAAGCCTGACGGGAAGCCCAGCCGCTAGTGCAGATACGTGATGCCGCATAACGGGGAATGCGACTGCATGGCACTTGTCTAGTGTGGTCTGCGCCCGGTGCGTCGTGCCATTTGTCTATGCTTCCCGGTGTTTTGGGCAAAATGAAAAAGGGCAACCCAAATGGTGCCCTTTCCGGTTGGCAGAAGGTTCCCACGCCGGGGGTGGCTGTTTCTCAGTCGAACAGCGAGTGGATCAGGTCCTTGGAGTCGTCATCCACGACCTCGTAGTAGATCTCCTGTCCGCTGCGGTGCCCCTCGATGATGCCGGCGGTCTTGAGCTTGGCCAAATGGGCCGAAACGCTGGGCTGCGGGATGCCCAACGACTCTTGAATGGTCGTCACATTGCGGGACTGGGCCATCAAATCCTGCACGATGCGCAGCCGATGGGGATGGGACAACGCCTTCAGCTTGTCGGAGAGAATCACGACTCTGTCCATTTCCTTTGTCATTGCTTTCACCTCGTTTGAAGTCTCTTGCGCACAGGCATATGTCAGCATTGTTGCGTGCTTATAAGTAATATTGCGCATTCTGCAGTGTTTCATACATTCGGGGAAAGAAGTTTGTTGCGCCAAAATTCCCCACATAATATATACCACATCGGTTCTGCGAATTCAATGCATCCAGCAGCATATTTTGATATCCAGATACAAAGAACAACAAAGTGCGCCGATCGGGCCTGAAAACGCTTTCCAGCATACCCCCAAACGGCGCGGCGCACAAGGAACAGAGTTGGGAAAAATCCATTTCAGTCCACGAATTTGTGGAAATCTATTGAAATTCCCGAGGGCGCTTTGTAATATGAAACCAAACCCGGCGGGTCCGTCTGTGCTCCTAGCGGTTGGCACAGACGGCTCTTGGTGTGTGCCCCGCCGATGGAGAGGAGCCCTCATGAGCAAGTTTGTGTTGTCGGCCTTTGCCGACGAAATCTGTGACGCTCTGACCGGCCAGATGGACGAGCTGGAGCGCCACGGCATCCGGTATGTGGAGCTTCGCAGCGCCGACGGGCGCAACATCGCCGATTTCACCCCCCAACAGGCCGCGCAGGCGGGGCAGATGCTCGCCAGCCGCGGCTTTGCTGTTTCCGCCCTGGGCTCGCCCATTGGCAAGGTGCAAATCACTGACCGCTTTGCCCCGCACTTTGAGGCGTTCCGCCGGGTGGTGGAACTGGCCCACACCCTCAACACTCCCTACATTCGGGTGTTCAGCTTCTTTCTGCCGCCCCAGGATGACCCGGCCGCCTGGCGGGGTGAGGTGCTGGAGCGCATGGCTGCCTTCGCCGACTATGCCCGCCGCAACGACGTCGTGTTGCTCCACGAGAATGAGAAGCACATCTACGGCGACACCGCCGCCCGGTGTCTGGATATCCTCGACACCATCGACAGCCCGGCACTGTGGGCGACCTATGACCCGTCAAACTTCGTGCAGTGCGGCGAGCGCAACTGGCCCGACGCCTACCAGCTGCTCCGCCATCGCATCCGCTACCTGCACATGAAGGACTCGATCTACACCGACGACGCGGCCCAGGCCGACCGTGGGTTTGAGGTGGCGGTCGTCTCCGACGCTCATCGTCCAGTGGGGCAGGGCGACGGCAACTGCCGGGAGATTCTGCGGGACCTGTGGGTCGGCGGGTATGAAGGGTTCCTGAGCATCGAGCCCCACCTTGCCAACAACGACGCCATCCCCGGCACCGGGGCTGAGAAATTCGCCGTCGCTGCCGACGCGCTGAAGGCGCTGATTGCCGAAGTGACCGCCTGAGGGCGAAGAATCTATGAGAACGCGGGAGGAATGATCATGAGCAAGAAGATTCGCTGTGCCGTCGTGGGGCTGGGCGCCATCGGCCCCACCCATGTGGAGTCTTTGGGCCACATCGACAACGCCCAGCTCGTCGCCGTGTGCGACGTGGTGCGCGAGAAGGCCGACGCCGTGGCGCAGGCCCAGGGCTGCAAGGCCTACTATGACTTTGACGAGATGCTCAAAGACGGGGACATTGACCTCGTGCACCTGTGCGTGCCCAGCGGCATGCACGCCGACCTCGGCGTGCGGGCGGCCAAGGCCGGCAAGCATGTACTGACGGAGAAACCTATCGACGTGACGCTGGAGGCTGCTGACCGGCTCATTGCCGCCTGCCACGAGGCAGGGGTCGTGCTCTCCTGCATCAGCCAACACCGCTTTGACGACGCCATGCTGGAGGCACGCGAGGCGCTGGAGCAGGGTCTCTTTGGCAAGCTCACCTTCGGCGGCTCCCACACCAAGTGGTACCGCTCGCAGGAGTATTATGACAGCGGCGACTGGCGCGGCACCTGGGCGCTGGATGGCGGCGGTGCGCTCATGAACCAGAGCGTGCACTACGTCGACTTGCTGCAATACATGATGGGCCCGGCCGAAGAGGTCTCTGCCTACTGCGCCACCCTGGCCCACGAGCGCATTGAGGTGGAGGATGTGGCTGCCGCGACGATCAAGTTCCAAAACGGCGCGCTGGGGCTGCTGGAGGGCAACACCGCCGCCTTCCCAGGGTACTGCACGCGGCTCGACATCTACGGCACCGACGGCGGCATCATCATTGAGAACGACCAGATGCGCGACCGACGTTTCCGTGCCGAGGGCGAGGGCGGTGGAGCGTTTTATGGCTCCATCAGCCACACCCCCAAGGGAGGGGCCGCCGCGGGAGGGACCGGCGCGTCCAGCGCCGCCATCGGGGCCAGCAGCCACCAGCGGCAGATTCAGGACGTGGTAGATGCGATCCTTGAGGGCCGCGCGCCCAAGGTGACCGGCGAGGAGGCCCGCAGCCCGCTGGCCATCATCCTGGCGGTGTACGAGTCCGCCCGCACCGGTGGGCCGGTCAAGGTGAAATAAGGAAATGGAGATTCCCGTTTCCTACCGTCCGGGGTTTGACAACCTGGCCCAGCGGATGCTTGCCTCCTACATGGGCACGTTGCCGCTCTTTCACCCGGCCCCCGGTGGGCCGGCCGACGAGGAAAGCCAGCGTCAGTTCTACAACTTTGTAGCCGGCGCGTATCTGCACGCCTGGCGGGAGCCTGCCGCGCTCGGCCTGCCCGAGGAGCCGGATGATTGCTTCGGGGAGTGGGAGCTCAACAACAGGAAGCCCGCCTTGTCCCGCTCGATGCAGGCGATACGCAAGACCATCGACGGGTTCTTCGGGTTTATGAGCGACTTGGGCCAGGTGGCTGAACTCCACCCAGAGGGGTTCTTCCTGCCCAGGGGGGCACTGCGCTTGGGCGGCAAGCATTCGGCCGCGCTGGCGGCGGTGGGAGTGACCCACCGGAAAACCGGGGAAGGCACGGTGTTTGCCGCCCCGGGGTACCCGGCCATGTTCCCGGCATGGAAGATGCTCTGCGCCATGGTGCGCGAGACCGGTACTGACCCGGTGCTGGTGTTTTCCCGCTGTCTCTTTGACCGGGAGTACGACTATGCCGCTGCGGTCTACCGCCGGCTTTGCGACCAGCCGGAGCTCTTTGACGCGCTGACCGCTTACCTTCTGGCACAGGGGTATACCCGTGAGGACATGCCGGGCCAGCCTGGCCTGATGTTGCGCTGGCGGCGCAGTCTTAACCGCAAGGACGAGCAGACCTTATCCGTCTGGTTTGACCACCGCAAGCTGCATCCGCTAAAGTTCGAGATGAAGGTGCCGCGCTTCCGAGAGTTGCTGTATGGGTTTGACCGCATGGAGGAGCGCCTGCAGGCGCTTTCGCTGCTGCGCACCAAGCGGTGCGATGGCTGTGGCTACTGCATACAGACCAACCGAGAAAAGCGGCAGTTGCTGACCTTCCCGGTGCAACACGGTGGGCAGCAGCACAATCTCTGCCCGCTGTTCCCGTGGCTCGTGTGGAACGGGTTGGACGGGGAGGCTCTGCAGGATATGACCGCGCTGCTGGATTTCGCCCAGAGCGAGCTGGCAGAACGCCAATAGCGGGGATGCCCGCCACAGGAGGAAGCATGAAAACACTCAACGTCGCCGTCATTGGTTGCGGCAACATCCACCAGGTACACACCGCCGTGCTGGCCGAGCTCCAACGGGTTCGCATCGCCGCGGTGTGTGATGTCAAGCCCGAACGGGCGCGCCTTTCCGGCGAGGAGAACCACTGCGACTGGTACACCGACTACCGCCAGATGCTGCGGGAGGCCAACGTGGACGCCGTGCATATCTGCACGCCCCACTACCTGCACGCCGAGATGGCGCTGGAAGCCCTGCGGTTGGGCAAGTATGTGCTGGTGGAGAAGCCCATGGCGACCTTGGTGGCCGACGCCCAGGCCATGATTGCCGAGGACGAACGGCAGGGCGGCGGGCACCTGTGCGTGGTGTTCCAGAACCGCTACAACGCGGCCAGCCGGATGCTGAAGGAACTCATTGACGGCGGCAAATATGGCACGCTCCGGTGCCTGCGGGGCATGGTGACCTGGCGGCGGGGCGAGGACTATTACAGCGACGACTGGCACGGCAAACAGGCGCTGGAGTGTGGCGGCGTGATGATCAACCAGGCCATCCACACCCTGGATCTGGTGCAGTGGCTGGGCGGCGGTGCCGTTTCGGTCAAGGGCGCGGTCAGCACCGACGCGCTCGCCGGGGTCATTGAGGTGGAGGACAGTGCCCACCTGCGCATGAGGCTGGCCAGCGGGGCCACGGCGGTGTTCTACGCCACCGTGGGTTATGGCGTTGACGCCCCGGTGGAGGTGGAGGCCGTGCTGGACAATGGCAAGCTTTTGCTGCGGGGTGACGAGCTCTACCGCGTGGACAACGGCTTTGAGGCGCTGTGCACCCCCCACAACGCACCCATCGGCAGCCGGGGCTACTGGGGCAGCGGCCACCGTGCCCAGGTGGAGGATTTCTACCGCTGCGCACAGGAGGGCCTGCCCTTCGCCATCGACGGGCGGCAGGGCATCGAGGCCGTCAAGCTGGTGTTTGGGCTGTACGAATCGTCCCGCACGGGGCGGGAAGTGTTGCTGGCTGGGGGTGAACGCCCATGCTGAGGGAAGTCTCGGCCCGGGCCATTGAGGAGAAGGTCTATGACCTGTGCCTGGAGGCAGGGCGGCGGCTGGAGGAACCGTCGGCCGCGGCGCTGCGCCGTGCGGCGGGGGAGGAGCAGTCCCCCCACGGGCGGGAGATGCTGCGCCAGCTGGTGGAGAACGTGACCGCCGCGGCGGATCTCAACCTGCCCCTGTGCCAGGACACCGGCATGGCCGTGGTGTTTGTGGATGTGGGGCAGGACGCCCACATTGTGGATGGCCTGCTGGGCGACGCCGTGAACGCCGGCGTGCGCCGCGCCTACCGCGATGGACATTTCCGTGCGTCGGTGCTCACACCCCTTGCGCGGGTGAACACCGGCGACAACACCCCGGCGGTGCTGCACACGCGCCTTACGGCGGGCAACCGCATTGCCATCACCGTGGCCCCCAAGGGCTTCGGCAGTGAGAATATGAGCCGCCTTGCCATGCTGACGCCCTCGGCGGGCATCGAGGGCGTCAAGGACTTCGTGGTGGAGACGGTGCGGCTGGCTGGCGGGAACCCCTGCCCGCCGGTCGTGGTGGGCGTGGGCATCGGCGGTACCTTCGAGGGCTGCGCCGAGCTTGCCAAGCGGTCGCTGCTGCGGCCGCTGGGGCAGCCCTCGCCGGAGGAGGACCTGGCCGCGCTGGAGCGGGAGCTGCTGGCGCGGGTCAACGCACTGGGCATCGGCCCCATGGGCCTGGGCGGGCGGGTCACGGCCCTTGCCGTGCACATCGCCGCCGCCCACACCCACATTGCCGGCCTTCCGGTGGCCGTCAACATGCAGTGCCATTGCGCCCGCCACGCGGCGGGGGAGGTGTGAGATGATCCATCACCTGCATACGCCCCTGACCGACGAGGCCATTGCGGCCATCCACGCCGGTGACACGGTGTACCTCACCGGTACCATCCTCACCGCCCGGGACGCCGCCCACAAGCGGCTCATTGCCCTGTTGGATAGCGGTGAGCCATTGCCTTACGATCTTACCGACACCATCGTGTACTACGCCGGGCCCTGCCCCGCGCCCGATGGCCTGCCTATCGGCTCCTGCGGGCCCACCACATCCAGCCGCATGGATCGTTATGCGCCGCGGCTCATTGGCTTGGGCCAGCGGGTGATGATTGGCAAGGGCCAGCGCTCCGCCGAGGTGAAAGCCGCTATCGTGCGCCACGGCGGGCTGTACCTGGGCGCCACCGGCGGGGCCGGTGCGCTCATCGCCCGGTGCGTGCGGTCGGCTCGTGTGCTTGCCTTTGAGGACCTGGGCACCGAAGCCGTGCGGGAGCTCACGGTGGAGGACATGCCGCTGGTTGCGGCCATCGACTGCCGGGGCGACGACCTTTATGAGACCGGTCCGGCGGCCTTTCAGGGCCAATGAGGGCGGAGGCTGACATCTGCCCGCTGGGGCGAGGCGACGCTGAGACCGCCATGGCGTTGTACACCGCCACGGTGGCCGCCATGCGCGCCGAAGGGCACTTCCAGTGGAACGACACCTACCCCAACCGCGGGACGCTCGAGCGGGACATTGCGGCGAGCACGGCCTTTGGGGCCTGGCTGGATGGCGAGCTGGCCGGGCTTGTCACCGTGGACGGCAACCAGGAGCCGGCCTACCAGCCCATTCCCTTTGCCTTTGGCGAACCCATCCGGGTGGTGCACCGGCTGGCCATCCACCCGGCCTTCCAGCGGCGGGGGTTGTCGTCGGCACTCATGGACTTTGCCGAGGGCCTGGCGCGCGCGGCAGGCTGCCGGGCCATGCGGCTCGATACCTGCGAGGACAACGGCCCGGCGCTGGCACTCTACCAAAACAGGGGCTATGTGGTGCGGGGTACCTGCCACTTTCCACCCCGCACTTTCACGTTCCTCGTCATGGAAAAGCAGCTGTAACATAAAAACATAGAGGGACCAACCGACGGGAGGGACCGACATGGAAGACTGTGAGCGCTTTGTACGGAAGGCAAACGATGGGGTGGAGCTGCAGTGCTACCACTGGCCGGTGGAGGAACCGCGGGCGGTGGTGGTGCTGGTGCACGGCATGGCAGAGCATGCCCTGCGCTACGGTGCCTTTGCCCGTCGGCTGAACGACGCAGGCTTCGCTGCGGCGGCCCTCGATTTGCGAGGCCACGGACGCATGGGGCAGGGAGGTCTGCGCGGTGACTTTGGCCCCGGCGGCTGGCGCGCGGTGGTGGAGGATGTGCACGACCTGTGCCGCTGGGCCGGGGAGCAATACCCCGGCCGGCCGGTGGCGCTCTTCGGCCACTCAATGGGCTCCATGTTTGCCTGCGCGGCCATGGAAACCTTCGGCAGTGAGCTGGGTGCGGTGGCCCTGTGCGGCGTCACGGTGGACTTGCCGGTGCGCCGTGCGGTGGCCCCGGCCATCGCACGGGTGCTGGGTGCGTTGCAGGGGCGGCAGAAACCCTCGGCACCGCTGCACGCCATGACATTCGGCGCGTTCAACAAGGCCTTTCGCCCCACTCGCACGCCCTTCGACTGGCTGAGCCGCGACCCGGCTGAGGTCGACGACTACGCCGCCGACGCGGACTGCGGCTATGCCTGCACCGCCGCCTTCTATGAGCAGGTTGCCCGCATGCTGCTCTTCACCCTGCGGGGCGCCCATGTCGAGCGCATCCCCAGGGCCCTGCCCATTTTGCTGGTGTCCGGTGGGGACGACCCGGTGGGCAACTTCGGCGACGCCGGCCGTGCCCTGCTGCGGCAGTACCAGCAGATGGGGCTGTGTGTGCGGCTTATCCTGTACCCCCAGGCCCGCCACGTGCTGCTGGGGGAGACCAACCGTGACGAGGTGATGGGCGACCTCGTGGATTTTTACCAAGACGCGTTGTAGCGAAACCGCTGCATGGTTCGCCATATCCCCGCACACACTGTGTTGCGGGGATGTTTTGTGCCCATGCAGGGGCATGCCGGCTGCGGTGGGGGTGGTGCTCTCTGTTGTGAAGTGGCTGACAAAAAAAGACAGCAAAAACCAATTCCGAGTATTGACATCGGGAAAGAGTGGGTTATAATAATTGTATCAAATTGAATTGGGGGCTCAGTTATGAGCATGAATTTCTACAACGTCATTGAACACCGCCGTTCCCACTATGCCTTGGGTCGTGAGAAGGTCGTAGAGGAAGCCCGGGTGAAGGAGATCGTCGAGTTTGCCGTCAAGCATGTGCCGTCGCCCTTCAACAGCCAGAGCGCCCGGGTGGTGGTGCTGTTCGATGGTCAATCCGACCGCCTGTGGGACATCACCAAGGAGGCCCTGCGGCCCTTGGTGCCCGCCGCGGCCTTTGGTGCCACAGAGGAGAAGCTGAAGGGCTTTGCCGCCGGCTATGGCACCGTGCTGTTCTTTGAGGATCAGGCCATTGTGGAGGGATTGCAGCGGGAGTTCGCCCTGTACAAGGACAATTTCCCCATCTGGTCGCTGCAATCGAACGGCATGCTGGAGTTCGCGGTGTGGACGGGGTTGGAGGCCGAGGGCCTGGGCGCGTCGCTGCAGCACTACAACCCGCTCATCGACGACGCCGTGCGGCGGGAGTGGAACCTGCCGGATAGCTGGAAGCTGCTGGCCGAGATGCCCTTTGGCAAGCCCCTGGCCGACCCCGGCCCCAAGGACTTCCGTCCGCTGGAGGAGAGGGTGCTCACCTTCGGTTGATGCTGGATGCCCGTAAGGGTGTTTGCCATACATGACACGAAGCCCCGCTGATAGATTCGTCAGCGGGGCTTCCGCTGCCCGTCCGGCGGCAGCGTCGCAAACCGAGGTGGCGGTTGATCTCGTGTGGGTTTGGCGCATTCCAATCGCCGCTTGACAATTAGATCGGATTAGCGTTATCCTGTGTTTCCTTTCGCCAACAGGCGGGGAGAGGAGGAACCACCATGGTGACCGTTCGTTTGGAGGATCGCCCGGCGTTTGCTGTCGTCGGACGCAGCGTGTGGATCAGCGGGCAGGACAATGAGCAGTTCGGCGCGTTCTGGCAGCGGGCCGGGCAGGAGGGGTGGCTGGACGAGCTCAAGGCGCTCGGCGGCGTTGGCTCCGCCACAGGCAGCGCGGTGTTCGGTGTCTCCCGGGTGGAGGACGACCCCACCAACCGCGCCTTCCACTTCTTCATCGCCGCTGAGTGGGACGGCGACTGCCCCGCGGGCTTTGAGCGCTTCGTGGTGCCCGCGGCGCGCTGGGCGGTGTTTGCCAACGAGGGCCCGCTGCCCCAGGCCCTGGTGCAGGCCGAGATGCACTGCTTCCTGGAGTGGCTGCCGGCTTCCGGCCTCGTGCATGCCGCCGCGCCAGAGCTGGAGGTCTACCCGCCCGATGGCTCGGTGGAGTTCTGGCTACCGGTGGCCGCTAAAAGCTGAATAGCGCGAGAACGCCGACTGTTGTCGGCGTTCTCGATATTGGGCAAAGCGATGTTAGTCGCGGGGCAGGGTGACGCGGAAGACGCTACCCTGGCCGGGCACACTCTCCACCGTGATGATTCCGTGGTGGGCCTCCACAATGGAGCGAGCAATCGAGAGCCCGATGCCCGAGCCGCCGGTGGCCCGGCTGCGGGATTGGTCGGTGCGGTAGAACCGCTCGAAGATGTGGGGCAGGTCCTCCGGCCCAATGCCGCAACCGGTGTCCCGCACGGTGACGGTGGATTCTCCGTCCGCCCCCAGCGTGACGGAACCGCCGGCGGGCGTGTGCTTCAGGGCGTTGGCGATGAGGTTGACAAACACCTGGCTCATCTTGTCCTCGTCGACCGTCACCCATGTCTCCCGCGGGGTAAAGTGCAGCTCCACCCCGGCGGACTGAAACGCCCCCTCGAAGTTGGCAGCCAATCGCCCCAGCAAGGCAGAGAGATCCACGCGGATCAGTTTGAGCGTCAATCCCTCGCTCTCGACTTGCGTCAGTCGCTCCAAATCACCCACCAGGGTGGAGAGGCGCAGCAATTCCTCGTGGCAGCTGCGCAGTCGGGCCGGTTCGGGCTGCCAGATGCCGTCGATCATGGCTTCCAGGTGGCTCTGCACGGTGGCCAGGGGCGTGCGCAGCTCGTGGGCCACATCGGCGGTCAGCCGGCGGCGCAACGATTCCTGCTGGCCCAGCGTCTCGGCCAGGCGGTTGATTGTCCCGGTCAGTTCTGCCGTCTCCCGGGTGGTGGAAGGTTCTTCCTGCACCCGCACGTCGAGGTGGCCGGCGGCAATCTGCTGGGCCACAGCGCTAACCTTGCGCAGGGGGCGGGACAGGCGCCGCGCCATCCAAATGCCCAGGGCGGCCGACCCCAGCAGGGCCGCCAGCGCCACCCAACCCAGCAAGGCGTTGAGGGTGTCGAGGAAGGCCACGTCGCTGTCACTGAAATAGTAGGGGCCATAGTACCCCACCACGGCGGTGCCTACCGTTTGTCCACCCACCGCAAGAGGGGAGCGCTGCTCGGTGTACCCACCCTGGAAGCTGGGGGAGCGGCCCGCCATGTTCTGGGCCATGTTGCGCAGCAGGGCAGCGCACATGCCACTGTTGTGCTGCTGGGCGTCCCACACGGCGCGGCCGGTGGTGTCCTCCACCCGCAGGATGAGCCCCTGCTCCAGTGCGCTCATGCCGATGGACTCCAGTGTCACCGTGTCCCACCCGCCGTTCCAGGCGTGGTAGTTGGCTGTCAGAAGATTTAGCGTCTGATCGATGGTTCGCTGCTGCTTCGCTACGACATAGCCCGTAAACTGCCGTTCCAGCAGCACATTGGCCAGCCCGGCCACCAGCAGCAACACCAGCAGAGTGTTGAGGAGGAACGCGGCGGTCAGCTTACTTCTAAGGCTGTGGGTGTGCGTCATGGTTTTCTCCCGCAAACTTGTAACCCGTGCCATACACCGTCAGCAGGTAGCGCGGGTTTTTGGGGTCGTCCTCCAGCTTTTGCCGCAGGTTTTTGATGTGGGTGTCAATCACGCGGTCATAGCCTTCCGATTCCCCACCCAGGGCAAAGGTGAGCAGCTCGTCGCGGGTGAACACACGAGAGGGCCGTCGCGCCAGCGTCAGCAGGAGGCTGAATTCGGCGGGCGTCAGCGGCACGGCAATGCCGGCCTTGCGCACCTCGCGCCGGGCGCTGTCAATGGTCAGGTCGCCGCCGCACACGATGGCGGGGGCATCGGGCGACAGCCCCGTGGTGGATCGGCGGAGCACCGCCTCCACCCTGGCCACCAGCTGCCGGGGGCTGAAGGGTTTGGTCACATAGTCGTCCGCGCCCAGTGCCAGGCCGCGCAGCACGCTCTCTTCCTCCGCCCGGGCCGTCAGCAGAATGACCGGCGTGGCGGACTGGCGGCGAATGGCGCGGCAAACGTCCTCGCCCGAAAGATCGGGCAGCATCAAATCCAGCACGACCAACAACGGCGAGTGGCGTTGGAATTGCTCCAACGCCTGTTTGCCGGTCGATGCGGCCACCACCTGGTAGCCGGCCCGCTCCAGGTAGGAGGCGACCACCTCAATGATCTTCGGTTCGTCATCCACGACGAGTATGGTGGGGGATGAGGCCATGTTAGCACTCCTTTGCCCGCGTGGCGGGTGGGACGATGCTATCGTTCCCCGCTGTCTTCCATTATACAGGAAATGGGTCAGCCACAGCAGCCCCCCGCGCCCGTTGTCGGCTGGTAGGCGGCAACTTCCTGGCGCACCTCATCGAGGTTGACGGCGTCCAGGTCGTCCACGACCTTCACGTAGCCGTGCAGCATTGCCATTCCGCACTCAAAGGTAAAGTCCTCGTCGGGCGTTAGCACAGGTGTCTCCAGCTCTCCGTCAGAGAGGTCCAGCGCCCCGCCCAGCTCTGGGAAGGAGACGTAGCTGTTGCAGACGTTCAGGGACTTCGCCTCAAACCGGATTTTGAGCGGCTTGCCCCGCTCCACCACGGCGACGGCGGGTTGGTATCCCTGGTCGCTCACGCCAATCGTCACCACCTGCGTGCCCTCCGACTCCTGCGCCACAGCAATGTCGTCGGTGGGGATGTTGCCATTGGCGAAGGCGGGTGCCAGCGCCGCCGACGCGCAGCAGCTGGCCCCTGCTTGTGCCGACAGGCTGGTGGTGTCCGTTTGCCCGTCGGTGACGGCAGCCACGGCGGTTTGGGCCGGTGCGGCGCCCTCCGCCGCGACCACGGTGATGGTGCTGGTGATCATGCCCATCCAGCAGGAGTAGGGTATAGTGCCTTCCTTGGTGGGTGTGAACTCGATGACATTATCACCGGGCTGCAGGGTCACCTGCTTGTCATAAGCCGGGATGATGAGCGTGCGGTTGCAGCCATTCAAGGCTTTGGCCTCGGCGTGCAGTGTCCACTGCACCGGGGTGCCCGCCTGCACGGTGATGGCCGGGTACCCGGAGGAGGTCAGCTCCGACGAGATGGTCTGTACGCCATCGGCGCTGTTCACCGTGGTGCCGGAGGTTGCGATGGCCGCCTGTGGTGCGCCGACGGAGGCGGGCAGCAGGTTGACCCCTGAGAGCGCCAGCCCCCGGTTGACCATGACCAGGCCCAGCAGCAGCACCAGAGCCGCGCTGGCCTTCATCATGACGGCGGTGAAGCGGTGGCTGAGGAGGGAGCTCAGGGCCCCCAGCCCCAGCATCAGCGGCACCGTGCCCAGGCTGAAAATAAACATCGACAGCGCCCCGGCCACGGGGCTGCCCGTGCCCAGCGCGTAGAGCTGCATGGCCTGCAGCGGCCCGCAGGGCATCAGGCCATTGAGCAGGCCCACGACGAATGGCCCCTTGCCCTGCCGCGCATCGCCGGCTTTGGCCCGCAGGGCCCGGGGCAGCCGGGGGATGAGCCGGTTGACCCACGGGAAGATGCCCAGCATGGAGATGCCCATGACCAGCAGAAACAAACCGGACACCACCGCCACCAGCCCGCGCGCCCAGCCGCTCAGGGAGACCACCGAACCCAAGGCCCCCACGATGCCGCCCAATACCGTGTAGGATACCACCCGCCCGGCGTTGTAGAGCAGGGCGGGCCGCAAGCGTGCCTTGGGGCCATCGGCCACCGAGGGCGGCGCGACGCACTGGGACAGGTTGATGCCACCGCACATGGCCACGCAATGGACCCCCGTGAGCAGCCCCACCAGGAAGAGCATGCCATAGCCCATGTTGGCGTTGACCTCTGGCAGGAAGTTGCCCACGCGGGTGGTCAGCACCCAGGCCGCCAACAGCAGCAGCGCCAGCCCGATCCATCGGTCCACACGCAGGCGACGCCGGCCTTGGGGGTTGGTGGTGGCAACGGCGCGCGTTTTCTCTTGCCCGTCGCCCAGGGTGTAGCCCTCTTCCTCCAGCGCGGCAGCCAGCACCAGCGTGCCGGCGACCGACGGGTCGTATTCCACCTTCACTGTACTGTTGGAAAAATCGGCCTTTGCCGCTGTCACCCCAATGAGACGTGACAATGTCCGCTCTATCGTACGTTCGCAGCCCACGCAGGTCATGCCCTTCACGCGAAACGTACGACTGGTGCTGTGTTTTGCCATGCGAACCCTCCTCCCATTCATTGTTGCGTTCACCTTACGACAAAAATGTGTGGATTTTATGGAGCCATTTGAGAAAGACAATCTGTGTTCTTCTCGCCGGGACGGGGAAATTCACTGCCACATCATTTTGATCTGGCCTACCGCTGGCTGTTCGTCCATCAATTGCCATCGTCACGGCATTGCCGCGCGAACATACTAAGGACAATGAAACAAAGGAAGTGGAAACGATGGGAAAGGGATGGAAGACGGCGGCGGTGCTGTTGGCGGTGCTGCTGGCCGGGTGTGGCGGCCCCGTCAGGGGAGGGGCGACCGCATCGCCCGCGGCAACGACGGAATCGAACCTCGACCTGGAGCCGGAGCGCGTCAGTACCATATTGCCAGCCTCCGGCATCCCTTCGGTGGTGGAGAAGGTGTCTCCCGCCGTGGTGGGGCTGGCTGTCACGGCTTCCTCCGGTGAGAGCGGCCAGACGGTGGAAGGCTTGGGTTCGGGCGTCATTGTGGATAGCAAGGGCTACATCCTGACCAACAACCACGTGGTGGGCAACGCCGACACCATCACCGCCGTGATGGAGGACGGCAGCCAGCTGCCGGGCCGCAACCTGTGGACCGATGCGGCCCTCGACCTGGCGGTGGTGAAGGTGGATGCAGATGGCGCCCTACCCTATGCCCAGATGGGATCCTCCCAGAACCTGAAGGTGGGCGACACCGTGGTGGCCATCGGTACGCCTCTGACACTCAACTTCCAGCACACGGTGACGGCAGGCATCGTGTCAGCTCTGCGCCGCACGCTGAAGGTACCCACCGACGGCGGGCTTTCGTTTATGGAGGAACTCATTCAGTCCGACGCGCCCATCAACCCCGGCAACTCCGGCGGGCCGCTGTGTGACAGCGCCGGCAGGGTGGTGGGCATCAACACCCTGAAGGTGACCGAGGCCGAGGGCATCGGCTTCGCCATCCCCATTGAGGTGGCCCAGCCCATTGTGGAGCGGATTAAGAAAGATGGCTCGTACACCACGCCCTACGTCGGGCTCTTTACCATCGACGGCGAGATCGCCCGCTACTACGGTGAGACGGCGGTGACCGGCGGGGTGCTTGTCATCAACGTGGACCCCGACGGGCCTGGCGCAACGGCGGGCGTGCAGCAGGGCGACCTGCTGACCCACCTTGATGGCCAGGCAGTCGACACCGTGCTCAAGATGCGCCAAGCGCTCTATGCCCACAAGCCCGGCGAGCAGATCACCGCCCGGTGGGAGCGGAACGGAAAAATCACTGAAACGGCCATCACCTTAACGAACAAGCCGGTGGAATAGGTTGCCCTGGATGGGCAACCAACCGAACACGCCGTGGGTGCATTGCGCCAGCAATGCACCAGCCACGTGATGTGGCGTAAGGCGTGTTCGGCACTTAGCCAGAAGAATTGCCACAGCCCTGGATGGGCAACCAACCAAACACGCCGTGAGGGCGACGCTTGCGTCGCACGAGCGCTTGACCGATATTGCCTTGAATCTGACACTGTTTTTCCGCCCTTTGGCCATACACTTCCGGGTACTCGTCACCGTCTTGACAGAAAAAAGCCGCCATGTCTATACTCAATCATTATGCGCCAAGTCGGCGCGGGCAGGGAGGGGCACCATGCGCGGCAGGGCTTACGGGGCGGCAGCGGCTTCGGCGTTGATTTGGGGGTTGTCGTTCCTGTTCACCAAGCGGGCACTGGGGGTGCTCACCACGTTCCAATTGCTGGGTGGGCGGTTCCTGCTGGCAGCGGGCTCGATGGTGCTGCTGGCGGCGCTGCGGGTCATTCGCGTCAACCTGACTTGGCCGAAGCTCAAACTGCTGCTGCCAGTGGCGCTACTGCAGCCCATCGTCTACTTTCTGTGCGAGACGGCAGGCGTGCGCCTGGTCACCACTGCCGAGGCCGGCATCATGATCGCCCTGGTGCCGGTGGCGGTGTCGCTGTGCGCGGCGCTGCTGCTGGGGGAGCGCCTGCGGCCCCTGCATTGGGCGTCGGTGCTACTTTCGGTGGCCGGCGCGGCGGTGATGGCCGCCCAGGGTCTGGGTGGGCAGGGCGGCAACCGGCTGCTGGGGTATCTGGCGCTGTTGGGCGCGGTGGTGGCGGCGGGGCTCTTCAATCCCCTGGTCAAGCGCGCCTCGGCGGTGGCTACCTCGGTGGAGACAACCTTCGTCATGATGGCCGTGGGTGCGGTGGTGTTCCCCGCGGTGGGGGTGGTGCAGGCGGCCGCGGCGGGCGAAGTCGGCGCGTTCTTTGCCGGCATGTTCCCGCGGGAGGCCATTGGCAGTCTGGTGTACCTGGGCGTGGTGTCGTCGGTGCTGGCGTTCCTGTGCCAAAACTGGGCCATCGCCCGGTTGTCACCCAGCGTGGTGGGCACCTTCGTCAACCTGACGCCGGTGGTGACGGTGCTGGCCGGGGTGCTGGCCAACGGGGAGCGGCTGGCAACCCTACAGTATGTGGGCGCGGCACTCATCTTTGTAGGCATCTGGGGCGCGACCCGGGGCCACGGCAAGGCCGCGGCGGCGCAGGCAGCAGAGGCTCCGGCGGACACGGGCTTGCCGGGGTGAGGACACAGAACCCCCTACCGCACGCCTTGATTCCAGCCCCGAGATAGGGTATACTACATCGGATGAATGGTTATGGGAGGAATGAAACGTGAAGCATATCGTGACTGTTGCCAAGGGATGCCTGAAGGATACCGCCGGTCGCGGCTGCGGACAGTGCCAGGCCAGCTGCCAGTCGGCCTGCAAGACGTCCTGCACGGTGGGCAACCAGAGCTGCGAGAAGAAGTAATTCGACCGCAAACAGAGGAACCCCAGGCAGCAGCAGCCGATGGGCTGGTGCTGCTTTTGTGTTGAGGAGGAGAGGGGACAGGAATGGTTCATACCTTTGCCTATGAAGACCTGTGGCTGGCGCTGGATGAATACAGCGGCGCGGTGCACGTGCTGGACGACAACGCCCACCGGGCGGTGACGCGTCTGGCCGAGGGCGTGCCCGCCGCTGAGGTGGCCGACGAGCTTGCCGCCACCATCGGTCGGCAGGACGCCGACGAGCTGCTGGCGGAGATTGAGACCCTGCGGGCCGACGGCCAGCTCTTCGCGCCGGAGCCGGAGCTTACGCTGCCACACGTGGAGGGTGAGATCAAAGCGCTGTGCCTGCACGCCGCCCACGATTGTGACCTGCGGTGCACCTACTGCTTTGCCGCCACCGGCAGCTTCCACGGCGGCCGGTCGCTGATGTCAGCGGAGGTAGGCCGTGCGGCCCTCGATTTCCTTTTTGAGCGCAGCGGCAGCCGGAACGTGCTGGAGGTTGACTTCTTTGGTGGGGAACCGCTGCTCAACTTCCCCATGGTGAAGGAAACGGTGGCCTATGGCCGCGAGCTGGAGCGAAAAACTGGCAAGCGGGTGCGCTTCACGCTCACCACCAACGGCATGGGCCTCACCGACGAGGTGGGCGAGTTCCTGAACCGCGAGATGTACAACGTCGTCATCTCCATTGACGGCCGGCCCGAGGTCCACGATGCCCTGCGCAAAACCGTATCAGGCGATGGCAGCCATGCCACCATCCTGGCGAACGCAAAACGCTTCGTTGCCACCCGTGGGGACAAGAGTTATTATGTGCGTGGCACCTTCACCAACCGCAACCTGGATTTTGCCGACGACGTGCTGTACCTGGCCGACCAGGGCTTTGGCAATGTCTCGGTGGAGCCGGCGGTCTTGGAGAGCCGCTCGCCCTTGGCGTTGGGCACCGAGCATCTGGACGCCATCCTGGTGGAGTATGGGCGACTGGCCCAGCTGATGGCCGCCCGCCGGCGGGAAGGCAGGAACTTCCTGTTCTTCCACTTCAATATCGACTTTGGCGGCGGCCCCTGCGTGTACAAGCGCCTGTCGGGCTGCGGGGCCGGCACCGAATACCTGGCCGTCACCCCCCAGGGCGACCTCTACCCCTGCCATCAGTTCGTCGGGGAGACACAGTTCCTGCTGGGCAATGTGATGACCGGTGAGCTCAATACCGCGCGGATGAAGCCCTTCCGCCGGGACCCGGCGGTGGAGCTGGAGAAGTGCCGCAGCTGCTGGGCCAAGATGTACTGCGGCGGCGGGTGCGCCGCCAACGCCTGGCATCAAAATGGTAATCTCAACGAACCCTATGACCTGGAGTGCCGCATGGAGCGCCGCCGGGTCGAGTGCGCCGCCGGTCTGTGGGCACAGCAGGCCATGCAGAGCACCGGAAAGGAATAACAGATGAGCAAGGTACGCATCCATCCCTCCGCCGTCGTCATGGGCGACGTCAAGTTGGCCGACGGCGTCAACGTGTGGCCCAATGCCGTCATTCGCGCCGACCTTGCGCCGGTGGAGATGGGCGAGGGTAGCAACCTGCAGGACTGCGCGGTCATCCACGTCAGCCCCGGGGTGCCCACCATCATTGGCCGTGGGGTCACCATCGGCCACAACGCCACCGTGCACGCCTGCACCATCGGTGACAATGCCCTCATCGGCATGGGCGCGACGATCCTTGATGGCGCGGTCATCGGTGCCAACTCCATCGTGGGGGCCGGTGCGGTCGTCTCCCCCAACACCCAGGTGCCCGAGGGCAGCCTGGTGCTGGGTGTGCCGGCGCAGGTGAAGCGCCCCACCCGGCCCGAGGAGCACGCCGCCAACCGCCAGAACGCCGAGGAATACCTGGAACTGGCCGCCAAGTGGCTGCCGGAGGAAGATCGGTAGGCGACCCCACCCAACAAAGCAGAACAACAAACGGCCAGCGCAACCAGCGCTGGCCGTTGACTTCATTACGTCTGATGCGACGAAGCGGGAACCGACTGACGGTTCATCCGGCGGGAGGAAACCAACCGCCGGAACAAGAATGGGTCTAGTGTCCTCCGCCCAAGGCGATTCAACGTCTCTCTGACAATTGGCCTGAGTGCCAAAGGCTTGGAAATCGTTCGGCGACATGTGCGGCGAACGATTATGCCAACGTTGGATCAAGCTGTCCAAATCGTGCCCCAAGCCAGGCAAAGGGCA
>JAEWRW010000050.1 GCA_023398815.1 Bacillota bacterium | reverse complement strand
CACTCAGGTGTATTGCTACACCTTCGTTCGACTTGCATGGGTCAGGCACGCCGCCAGCGTTCGTCCTGAGCCAGGATCAAACTCTCATGTTCAATCTCTGACTAAATCCCCACTCTTTCAAGTGGAGCTTTGCCTTTTTCACTCAAATGAATCGCGTTTGTCTTTCTCACTCTTCTTGCTCTATTCGGTTTTCAAGGTGCGCCTTGTCGCACGGGCGACAATTTCGTATTATACCTGCTCAACTCTCGTTTGTCAACCGACATTTGCTTATTTTGTTTGTCGATCTTTGGCAGTTGGGCGGCGCCGGATTGGCCGGCAAGGGGTTATATTACACGGTTCGTAGGCTAGTGTCAACAACAAAATTGCGATGGGGTATTACCCCCGCGCCCTGGTTGCATGGGCAAGCAGCGACGACGCCGGGTTGAAGCCTGGCTGCAACCAGCCCGCCGGATGCGGGCGAGGCGGAGAAATGGCAACGCAAAGCGTTGCGATGGAGCACTCAGAAAATCAGAAGGCCGCACAAAAATACGGCGGCCCCAGAGTGTCTGCAAACCCCTGGAACGGGCAAAGAATGATGAACCTCCCGCCGATTCATTCGGCGGGAGGAAGGGAAATGTCATAGCGAGCAGGAAAGAAAACTCCGCCCGCAGGCGCAACGTATCCTTAGACGCTCGCATGAGAGCTGCAATTTGTGATCGGTCGGCGACCTGTGCGCCGACCGATCTTGCTATCACGAGAACAAGCCCTCCAAATCGCGGCTGTCGCAACAGCGGCAGACGCGAAAGTTTCTAGCGCGTCAGCCGGGTGACCAGATCCTCCAGCAGCGCGTCGCGGTTGACATGGTAGACATAGCGGTAGAAGTGCCGGGTGTTGTCGCGGCTCCAGTGACCGTCGTATTGAGGAATGGGGCTGTGCTCCAGCCGGTCTTCCAGCAAGCGGCCTTTTTCATCCAGCATCCAGGCCACCGCCGTCACATCCCAGATGACACGGCTCCAGGGCTTACCCTTGGCATAGGACTCGGCCTCCTCAATGGTATGGTCCGCGAGGTAATCACACAGGGCATTGCGGCCCCGGAACCAGTGCTCCAGCTCCGGGCCGGACACGGTGAAGCGATCCACCACGCCGGCACAGGGCAGCTGCACCAGCGGCACACCACAGCCAAACACGATGCGCGCCGCGGCCACATCCTGAATCAGGTTGAACTCCTTGTTGTGGGGCCAATCCAGCGCCGTGCCGCCTAGCCAGACGAGGACGATGCGCTCCTTGATTTCGGGCTGCATCAGCAGGGCCGAAGCCACGTTGGTGATGGCCCCGATGGCCACGACATACAGCGGCTCCTCCTCGCTGTGGGCCATGGCGCGACGGCACAGATCCTCCGCCGCCGGGGATGGCTGGGGCGTGCTCTCATCCACCAGGTACCCGCGGGAGCCCTTGTACACCACCGGCTCAAGCTCCGCGCGCCCGCAGAGCCGCAGCAGGTGCAGAATCTCGTCGTAGCTGCGCTCCATGCCGTCCTCGGGGCCGCTGGAGTTGGCATTGAAGAACGGCGCGGCGTAGATGGCCTGGGGCCGTAGCTTCTCGCCCGCGTGCAGCAGGTAGCTCAGCGCGTATTGGTCGTCGATCTCGTTGTAACAGTCGGTGTCCAGCACCACGTCCACCGGGCCTGTGGGCCGTTGCAGACGGCGCAGCAGCCGTTCGTTATCCATTGTATTCCCTCCCCGTTGGCCGGCTGGCGCCGGCATCGGTTCATTATACCATTGGGCAAACGGAGAGAACAACAAAACCGAGCAATGGAAAGCACGCTTGACACGGTTTCGTGGCCATGCTATGCTCTGCATGTAAAGTTTGCTTTCCAAATAAGGGAGGTGACCCGGTGAAGAATCGACTGGAAGAACTGCGACGGGAGCGAGACATCAAGCAAGAGGATCTTGCGGTGGCGCTGGAAGTGTCACGCCAGACCATCAGCTCGCTGGAAAATGGGCGATACAACCCCTCGATCCTGCTGGCGTTCAAGATTGCCCGGTACTTCGGTTTGTCCATTGAAGAACTGTTTCTCTATGAGGAGGATGAGCAATGAAGCGCAAAGAATTTCTCCCTCTGTTAACGCTGGTGATCGGCCTTGGCTGCGCGGCGGCAAGCTTTCTGTTCCGCGTGGAGGAATGGAAAGTCGTCAGCGGTACTCTGATCGGCATTGGAGCGGGCCTTGTGGGGATGAGCATCTCCCGCCTCGTGATGGTGCGGATGGAGCACAAACACCCCGAGCTGGCCAAGCAGAATGAAATTGAGCAGCATGACGAGCGGAATACCATGATCCGCAACCGCGCCAAGGCGCGGGCCGGGGACATCACCCAATGGCTCATCATGGGCATTGCCTGGCTCACCATCTTCATCTCTGCTCCGCTGTGGGTGACGCTGGTCGTTGTAGGCGTGTTCCTGGTGTATAACGTCATCGGTCTATACCTGATGAGCAAATACGAGAAGGAGATGTAAGTGCAAGCGATTCATTCGCCCAAGATGAAGCGCGCCTGCGGTACGTAGCTCCTCTCTCTGCGCAAGCGGTGCCGCCTTCGCCGAAAATCCCGGCACGATTCAAAAAGATCCGCCCCTTGACGACATATGTGTCAAGGGGCGGATCTATAATTGCATAGAGTTCTCCACTCTCGCGACGGTCGCGTCAGTGGCCGGTGCAAACGCGTAGCGCAAAGACGCATGTGTATGCCTTGACAGCAAGGGAGCGCACTGCGCTCACGTAGCCGCGTCGCGGGTTCATCCCGCAGCGGCATGAAATACCCCGTACGTGGCACACAGCCCATCCCGCCCGCAGGCGCGTCTCCCTATCTCCCGGGGTGGTTCATACGAGCAGAGAATCAAGAAGCCGCCCGGCGACATGTGCGTCGGGCGGCAACGTGCATTTGAATCGAGCACTCCTTCTCGCCTTTGTCGCAAAGCGGCAAAGGCGATGGAACTCGCGGCAGACGCGAAGCGAGTGCCGCGAACGCGTAGCGCCAGCTACGCGACAAGCGCGTTGCGCTTGCGTTCCTTGTGCTTCTGCCACATGGCCCACAGGGGACCGGCGATGCAGATGGTGGAGTAGCAACCGCTGATGGAACCGATGACCATCGGCAGAGCGAAGCTCTGGATGGAATCGATGGAACCAGCTACAGCGAAGACGTACACCAACAGGATGGAAACGGTCACGCACAGGTTGGTGTAGATGGAGCGTGTCAGCGACTGGCTGATGGAGCGGTTGATGAGCTCCTCTGCCGGCTGGTGAGCGTTGAGGCGGGCGTTCTCGCGGATGCGGTCGTAGATGACGATGGTGTCGTTGATGGAGTAACCAAGAATCGTCAGAGCAACGGCGATGAACGAATCACCCAACGGAATCTTGAAAATGACGCAAGTAAAGAACACCACCAGCACATCGTGGAACAGCGACACCAGCGCCATCACGCCGGCCGACAGGCCGTTGATACGCCGGAAACGCAGCCAGACATAGAGGACGATGAGCACCGACGACAACACCAGCGCAAGGATACCGTTGCGCAGGAACCGGTGGCCGAAGAACGGCTCCACCAGTGACGTCTCCTGCAGGGAGAGGCTGTTGTCGGGGAAGGCCGCCTTCAGGGCCGTGTCCAGCTTGGTCTGCTCCTCACCCGAGAGGCCGTAGTCACCGGCCAGGTTCAGCACCAGCCGCTTGGCATCGGTGGAGAGGTCGCTGGACTCCTGCACATCCACCAAACGATTGAGGGTGTCCTCCACGGTGCTGGACACCTTGTCGTGGTCGATCGTGCCAGCGAAGGAGTACTTCAGGATGGCGCCGCCCTTAAACTGGATGTCGAGCTGTACGCCATTGATGAAGATGGCCACGATGCCCGCCAGGAAGATCAGCCCCGAGATGATGAAGTAGATGTGGCGCTTTTCGTAAAACTTGATCGTCTTCATGCGGCAGCCTTCCTCCCTTTCATGTACCACGAGTTGTGCTGCAACGGCTGGAAGAGGCTCAGCGACCGGATCATGACACGCGAGGACACGACGCCGGCCACGAAGTTCAGGATGACGCCCGTCAGCAGCGAGTAGGCAAAGGAGAGCATGGCGCCCGAACCCAGGATCATCAGGATGACCGAGACGATCATGACGGTGATGTTACCGTCAAAGACCGACGAGAACGCCTGCTGGAAGCCTGTTTCGATGGCCGAGCGCAGGCGCTTACCCTTGCGCATCTCCTCAGCGATGCGCTCGGAGATGATGATGTTGGCATCCACGCCCATGCCGATGGAGAGGATGATGGCCGCGATGCCCGGCAAGGTCACGGTGATCTGCGGCAGCGATAGGGCCAGGAGCTGACCGGACACCTGCAGCAGCAGCGCCAGACAGGCTACCACGCCCGGCAACCGGTAGACGGCGATGAGGAACAGGCAGATGAGCCCGAACGCCACCAGGCCCGCCTTCACCATGGTCTCCAAGGCACCGCTGCCCAGCGTGGGGGTGATGACGGAGTTGTTCTTCGTCTCCATGGAGAAGGGCAACGCGCCGGAGTTGATCTTGTTGGCCAGGTCCTTGGCCTCGTCGTAGCTGAAGCCGCCGGTGCCGCCGGAGATGATGGCGTCGCCGCCGGTGATGGCCTCATTGACAGTAGGCGAGGAGACCTCGGTCTCGTCCATGTAGATGGACATGGGCTGGCCCACGAGCTTGGCCGTGGCCGTGGAGAAATCCTTAGCACCCTGAGCGTTGAACTTGAGACTGACGGCATAGCCGCCATGCTCGTTGTCGGTGACAACGACGGCGGTATCCACGTTGGTGCCGTCCACCACCGTGTTGCCGTCCGGGTCGCGGAAGGTGAGCTTGGCCGTCTCGCCCAGCTCGGCAATGGCCTTCTGCGGGTCAAAGTCGGTTTCGGTGCTCTTCCAAGGGAAGCGCACGAGGATGTAGCCGTTGTCCTTGTCGATGGTCACGTCACGATCCAGAATGTTATTCTGGTCCAGGCGGGTCTCAATGACCGTACGCGCGCTCTCCAGCTCGTCGCTGGTAGGCGTGCGGTTCAGATCCTTGGCCTGGTACACGGCGTCCACGCCGCCGCGGATGTCGATGCCAAAGCGCATATCGCCGGAGCCCTTGACGGTGAAGTCATAGCGCCCGATCGGGATCTTCAGGCCGAAGAAGGACACGTAGCCCAGCACCAGAATGACCGCGGCCATGACAAAAAAATGCCACTTTTTGCCTTTCATCACAATTTCCTTTCGCTGTGGAGTGGGGGATCGGGGGTGCGGTCACAGGGCCGGGGGCGCCAACGCACCCAGCGGGGTACACAGGCCGCGCACCGGCGGGGCCGGCGGGTCGGGCCGTGCGGTGCCAATGGGGTAGGAAACGGGAGACAAGCCCATGAGTGCCATGGGCTGGGCCAACAGCCGCCCCAGCGTGCGCCGGGGCAGGCGATCCACTGAGAAGAACCGCTGGCCATCCTGCAACAGGGCATAGACCGGCGGGTGCAGACTCATCGTCTGGGCGTTGTCCCGCTCGTCGGCGGCGGGGCGCTCCTCCACCATCGCAAGCGCTGGCATGGCAAAAAACGCCGCGATGAACACCGCGGCGACCAACATGGCCAGCGCTTTGCGTTTGGGCATAGAGCCAACGCCTTTCTTTGGTTTGTGAGTGAAGTATACGCCAGCGGCGCGGGCAAGTCAATTGTGGAGCGGCACTGCTGTCATTTCCTAATTTTTCAGCCACCGAAGCCAAGAGAAACGCGGCGCTTCGCTTTGCGGCAAACATACACGAACCATTCTGCGCTGCCCGTCACCGGCGTTAAAACGATTCGTGGAACACCGTGTGCTCCATGGGGTGCTTGTCAAAATGCATGGGGCTGGGCGCAGCGTCCGCAGCCGGGTAACCGATGGGCATCAAACTCAAAATCTCATACTGCTCGGGAATGTGAAAGCATTGGGCGAGCCGCTGGGGGTCAAAGAGCCCGACCCACACCGTGCCCAAGCCCTGGTCATGCGCTTCCAGCATCATCTGTGTCAGCACAATGCTGGCGTCCACCGTGCCGTAGGTGCGTTTGTCGCCAAAGCTGTTCTTGGCCACCACCGTGCGGTCGTAGCAGACGAGGAGGATCAGCGGTGCGTCAAAGTGGCAGGGCGTGCATTGCTTCATCTTCTCCAGCCCTTCCCTGCCCTGCACCACCAGAATTCGCTGGGGTTGGCGGTTCCCCGCCGTTGGCGCGATCCGGCCGGCCTCCAGAATGGCATTCAGTTGTTGCGGTTTCACCGGCCTGTCTTGGAATTTCCGAACAGAAAACCTGGCGCGGATGAGTTCTTCGTACTGCATGGTGACCTCCCATTTCGCGTTGACTGCGAGTCTCTGCAAGATGATAATGAGTATAGCGAACCAGAACACAAACAAGAAGTACGCACATTTTTGTTCCCTGGCCGCAAGGAGGCTGACATGAACACACAGCAATGTGAGACCAAGCCCTATTTTTATGAGAAATGCCCGATGATCCAGGCATTGGATATCCTGGGTGGCAAGTGGCGGATGGCCATCATCTGGGAGCTGTCTCAGCACGAGAGTATGCGCTACAACCAACTGAAGCGCCATCTCCGCGGCATTACTAACATTATGCTGACGCGGTCGCTTCAGGTGCTGGAGCTGCATGGATTGGTGCGCCGCACGGAACACAGCAAAATCCCACCCCATGTGGAGTACTCCATCACGGAGAGCTGCAAGGTTCTGCTGCCGGCGCTGGAGGCCATCAACGAATGGGGAAAGCAAGCCTGTTCCTTTTCGCCGCAAGGGATGGAAAGTACGGACTAACCTACTGCGGAAATTGGCCGACACTCATGCCTACGCCCGGAAGCAGTCCCCCATGGGGAAGAACCGGGCACACCGCAGCGCCGCCTTCCCGCCGGCCGGGGCAACTGGCTGCACCCGTTATGATCTCTGAAAGAGGACCATTTACAATAAGGGAATTGGTCTATGCACCTTGTGGCTGCAGGTGCCCACGGATGCGGCCCTCCACCAGCGCGGGGGGCAGCGGGCGGCTGAAGAGGTAACCCTGCACCTGGTCGCACTGGAAGCGCCCCAGCACCTGCTGCTGCTCCTCGGTCTCGATGCCCTCGGCCACCACGATGAGGTTGCGGTTGTGGGCAATCTGAATGACGGCCTGGATGACCGCCGCCTCGAAGTTGTTCTCACGGGCGTTGTTGACGAATTGCTTGTCGATCTTCAGGCGGTTGATGGGCAGGTTTTTGAGGTAGTTGAGCGACGAGTAGCCGGTGCCGAAGTCATCAAGCGAGAAGGAGACGCCGTACTGCTGCAGCCGGCGGATGATCCCGATGGTGGCCTCCAAGTTCTCCATGGCCGTGCTTTCGGTAATCTCCAACTCCAGCAGCTCCGGCCGCATGCCCGTCTCCCCCAGGATGGCGAGCACATCCTCGACCAGGTGGGGGTTGGTGAACTGCCGGGCCGAGATGTTGACCGCCACCGTGAGGTTGGGTAACCCCTCTGCCTCCCACGCCACCGACTGGCGGCAGGCACTGCGCAGCACCTGCTCGCCCAGGGGCAGGATGAGGCCGCTTTCCTCCGCCAGGGCGATGAACTCCCCCGGCGGCAACAGGCCGCGGGTGGGGTGCTGCCACCGCACCAGTGCCTCCACGCCCACCACCTCGCCGCCGTTCAGGCTAAACTGGGGCTGGTAGTGCAGCACAAACTCCTCCCGCGCCAGACTCTGGCGCATCTGTGCCAGCAGGTCGATCTTGCGCACCAGAAGTTCGTTCATGCTCTGCTCATAGAAGAGGTAGCAGTCCCGTCCCCGGTCCTTGCACTGGTAGAGCGCGTGATCGGCGTTCATCAGCAGCGTGTCGACGTCGGCCCCGTCCTGGGGGAAGAGCGTGATGCCCACGCTGCAGGTGATGGTGTATACCTCGCCACTGATGAGCCAGGGCCGGCGCACCAGGGAGGTGAGCTGCTCCGCCAGGCGGGCGGCGTCGGCTGCCGAACACTCCCGCTGCAAGAGCACGAACTCGTCGCCGCCCAAGCGGGACACCACGTCGCAGTTGAGTTCCCCTGCCATGGCCTCGGCCAACTGCACCAGCAACCGGTCGCCCACCATGTGGCCCCGGGTGTCGTTGATACTCTTGAAGTTGTCCAGGTCGGCATAGAGCAGCGCACCCCCGCTGCCGGAGAAACTCCGCAGCGTCTCGCGCAGCAGCTCCATCAGGCGCGCGCGGTTGCTGAGGCCTGTCAGGGTGTCGTAGTAAGCCAGACGGTTGATGGACCGCTCCGCCAGCACGCGCTCAGTGATGTCGGTGCAGAAGCCTGACACACGCACAGGCTGCCCCTCGACCCCGGCGATGTACTTGCCCCGGCAGATGAGCCAGCGCAGCTCGCCATCTGGCTGCTGGGCACGGAACATATGCTCGCCGCCCTCCTGCTCGCCCAGGCGCAACCGCTGCAGGAAGAGCTGCAGCGCCGCGCGGTCCTCCTCCAGCACCGCGGCCAGCCACAGCGGCAGCGTCACCGTCCGGTCCTCGGGCAGGCCCAGCATCTGCACGCCCCGGGGCGAAAGGAAGAACTCACCGGTCGTCAGGTTCCAATCCCACAGCGCGTCGTTGGAGCCTTCCACCGCATAGCGCAGCCGCTCCTCCGAAAGGCGCAGGGCCTCCCGGCTGTAGGCCATCTCCTGGTAGTTGGCCGAAAGGCGGGCACTGGCGCCCGTCACGGTGTCAAAGAGGGCGTTGATGTGGCCAGCCAACTCCCCCACCTCGTCGTTGCCCTGCACCTCAATGCGCGCGGTCACGTCGCCGGAGGCATAGGCATGGACACCCTCCGCAATGGCGGCGATGGACTGGGTCACCTTCCTCATCACCAGCAGGGTGAAAGCCGCCACCACCGCCAGCACCAGCAGGGCGCGCCACAGGTTCAGCGTGGTTGCTTGCGTCACTCTGGCGTTGGCGATGGCCGTGGTGTACACCAGGCGAATGGTGCCAATGTCCTTCCCCTCATAGGTCACCGTGCGGTCATAGACCGGCAGCAGGTACTTTTCCCCATACTGCTCCCCCTGCTTGGCGCTGGCAAACATCACCGCCCCGGTGTCATCGAGCAGGGTGACACGGGCAACGTCCTCATACTGCAGGAGACTTTGCCCCAACGTTTGC
This sequence comes from Bacillota bacterium, assembly GCA_023398815.1. Taxonomy (GTDB): domain Bacteria; phylum Bacillota; class Clostridia; order Christensenellales; family UMGS416; genus JAEYRA01. Next base: position 49,217 of record JAEWRW010000050.1, on the reverse strand, counting down.
AGGCTGGGCTCGTTGTAGCTCCAAAAGGCGTCGCGCGTGGCCGCCTCGGCAATATTCAGCAACTCCTGCGCTTCGGTGTCGATCTCGCTGCGCATATCGATGTGGACGTCCACCACCGTCACGGCGGTCAGCATCATCTGCACAACCGTCATGACCAGGATGGCCGGCAGCACGATCTTGGTGGTCAGTTTGTGCCGCCGTTTCATCATGGCACGTTCGTCTCCCAGGGCTCGGCTCGCTCGGCTACAATGCCGTATTCATCCAGGATCTCGCCCACGCGGCCGTTGCGGCGCAGTTCCCCCAGCGATTGGTTGAAACGCTTGAGCATCGCCTGGGCATCGGGGTAATCGCGGGATACCATCAGGTAATAGTTGCGGTCAAATTCCAAGGAGGACAGAGTATCATATTCCTCGGCGTGCATGGGGAAAAGCCGGGCCAGGGTGTTGCGCCCCACCAACGCGTCCTCAATGACGAAATCCACCCGGCCGGACTGCAGCATTTTGAACATGGCGTCCCGGCCATTGGCCCACTCCACCGTCAGGCCCAGGTCCTCCAGCTCCTCCTTGGAGCCATACCAATAACCGCCGCTGCCAGCCACGACAAGGCCCTTGAGATGGCCCAAGTCATCGGCCTCGCGGATCTCCTCGGTGATCTTGGGGTTGTCGGTGCGGTAAAACAGGCGGAAGTCCGTCCGCACGACGGGGTCGGACTGCAGATAGGCATCGGAATTGTCAGGAACGAAGCTATAGGGGAACATGGCGAACACCTCGCCGTCCGCCACCATCTGCTGGCAGCGGGGCCAGGGGTAGAACTCCACGTCCACCGCCATATCGGCGTTGCGAAAGACCTCCTCCACAATTTGGGAGAAGAAGCCCTGGTTGTTGGGATCCTCAGTGGTGTAGGGGGCATACTCGCCCGTGACCAGCAGGACGCGGTCAGGCGCCTCGGTAATCAGCTGCGATGCCAGAGGAAGGGTGGCATCCTCATAGGAAGCGGTCGACGGCCAGGAACAGCCGGCGATGGGCACAACACACAGGACAAGCAGCGCCACCACAATGGAAAGGCCATTGGCTGCGCGTTTCAGCATACGCATTTCTCCTTCGCCGCGCTTGGCTCATGGGGAAGGGTCGATCACGCTGAAGCTCCGCCGAGCGGGCAGATGGCAAATGTTTCCTTTGTAAGCATCATACTGTAAAATCCGCCAAACCACAACAAAAATGATTAAAGAACCCAAATATGTAGCGGATGTGTACACAGACGAACGCCCCCACCCGCAAGTTAAAAAAGGCGTCCCGCAAAGCAACCTGCCTCCCTGCGACAGGGCCGCCACGCAAGCCCTCGCCAACAGAAGCCGCGCGGCCCGGACGAGTGGACGGCGTCCGCCCAAACACCGTGGCCAGACATGGCTTTTGGCCGCTGCTGACTTAGGGACTCGGCCCGCATTCTTAGGAAACGCGCTGCGCTGGGCGGCACTTTTGGGGCGCAAAAGTGCCCAAAACGCTTTAGGAGCGCGAGCGAATTTCCTAGACCTGGCAACCGACGCGACCTGAGTGCCAGAGGGCGGTAACTCGTTTTGACATTACTCCGCAATGTCAAAAGCTCAGACATCCCGCCCCTCTGTCGCCAGCCAAGCGCCATCGGTCGCCAGGGGGAAAATCGCAACGCGCCGAAGAAACGGAGAAAGACGACCAAAGGGACAGCGTCCCTTTGGAATCCCTGCCGCGGCATGAAACAGGGCAAGAGCTTTCTCCCGGCAGCCGTCAGCCGGTTCATCCGGCGACGGCACACAAGGGCCCGTGCATGGCACTCGGCTCCTTCCCGCCCACTGGCGGCGTCTTCCCGTAAAGGCCCCGCACGACCCACGCAAACAGATGCCCCCTGACGACATGCGCGTCAGGGGGCGAATTTTCACTTATGACGAGCTCTCCTGTTCACCTTTGCCGTGCAACGGCAAAGGTGACAGAACTCGCGGCGGTCGCGTCAGCCCAGACGCCGTGGATGGCGTTAGGCTGAGGGGTGTGATGGCGACGCCTGTGTCGCCATAGCCGCCCGGATGGCGGCGTAAACCCCGAAGCGGCCGACGCGACAGCGAAGCGTCAGCTGAGCGTAAACCGCAGCGTGTTCCAGGACGCCGCGGGCAGGCGCACCGTGCACTGGCCGCCGCGCACGGCGGCCTCGGGCAGCTCCACCGGGGTGACGACGTCGGGTGCGGCCTGGGTGTTGCAAGCTGAGAGGTCGTCGTGGCGCAGCACGCTCTGGCGCACCGTGGTGGGGCGGCCCAGGCCGCGCAGGTCAAGCTTCAACTCCATCCCCTGTTTCAGGTGCCGGTTGACGGCGAACACCGTGACCTCGTTGCCCTCGCGGCTTTGCACGGCGGAGAGATCGAGGTAGGGCGTGTCGCCCAGGTCGCCGGCGTCATAGACGGGGCTGTCCACCACCGTGCCCAGCGAGAGCCCACGGCCAAAGGCCGAGGCCTGCAGGAAGGGCCAGTAGATCGTCTGCCGCCAGGCCGTGCCGCCGTTGGTGGTCATGATGGGCGCGATGACGTTGACGAGCTGCGCAAGGCACCCCACCTTCACCCGGTCGGCGTTGCGGATGAGGGCATTGAGCATGGTGCCAACGACCAGCGCGTCGGCCATGTCGTAGCGATCCTCCAGCAGGGGCGGGGCCACCTGCCAGCGTTCCTGCTTGCTGTCGGCGTCGTTGCTGTGGAACCACACGTTCCACTCGTCGAAGGAGAGTTTGACGTCCTTCTTCCCGCGCTTCACGGCCTTGACATAGTCGCAGACCGCGCCAACCTCGCGAATGAAATACTCCATGCCCATGGCTTGGGCCAGGAAGTTCGGCAGGTTGCCGTCGCGATTGCCGTAGTATTGATGCAGGGAGAGGTAGTCCACGCTGTCGTAGCATTCCTCCAGCACCACGCGCTCCCACTGGCCAAAGGTGGGCATGTTGCGGTTGGAGGAGCCGCAGGCCACGACCTCGATGGTCGGGTCGGCCCACTTCATCACCTTAGCCGTCTCCAGCGCGGCGCGGCCATACTCCACGGCGTTCTTGTGGCCGATCTGCCAGGGGCCGTCCATCTCGTTGCCAAGGCACCAGAGCTTGATGCCGTGGGGGTCGGCGTGGCCGTTTTTGCGGCGCAGATCCGACCAATGGGTGCCGCCGGGGTGGTTGCAGTACTCGACCTCCTGGCGGGCTTCCTCGGCCCCCAGGGTACCCAGGTTCACCGCCATCATCGGCGCGGTGCCGGCCTTGCGGCACCAATCGGCGAACTCATCCACGCCAATGGCGTTGGGCTCCACCGAGGCCCAGGCCTGCTCCTGCCGGCGGGGGCGATTCTCCCGCGGGCCGATGCCATCACGCCAGTCGTAGCCCGAGACGAAGTTGCCGCCGGGATAGCGCACCACCGGCACGCCAAGGGCGCGCACCAACTCCAGCACGTCCTGCCGGAAGCCCTGCTCATCGGCGGTGGGGTGGCCGGGCTCCCAGATGCCGCCATAGACGGCACGGCCCAGGTGCTCAATGAAAGAGCCGAACAGCCGGTCATCGACCGCGCCCACAGAAAAGTGCTTATCCAGCAATACCGAAGCCTTGATCATGGGGTTCCTCCTCTGCATTCCAGTTGGTGTTTATTTCTTCGCGGTGCGTTCAATCTCCTCCAGCACGGCCTCGGTGCCGTTTCCGCCGGGGGCCGCCGCCATGGCCCGGCGCATGTCCGCCCGCCCGGCCCAGGCATTGAGAATGGCGTCGTACAGGCTGTCCTCGGTCATGGCGTCCTGCGCCAACACCCGGGCGAAGCCCTGGGCGGCGAAGCTGCGGGCGTTGTCAATCTGGTCGCCACGGCTGGCCGAAAGGGGCAGCGGGATCAGCAGCATGGGTTTCTGCAGGGCCAGGAACTCATAGAGCGAGTTGGCCCCCGCGCGGGAGACGACAAGATCGGCCGCCGCCAGCAGGTCGGGGAGCCCGTCAGAGACGTACTCAAACTGCGCGTAGCCGGGGGTGCCATCGAGTGCCGCATCCAGGTTGCCCGCGCCGCACAGATGGATGACCCTGAGCGTGCGTGAGAGCTTGGGCAGAATCGCCCGCAGCGCGCCGTTGATGGCCGAGGAACCCTGGGAGCCACCCATCATCAGCAACGTGGGCATGCCGTCGTCAGCGAAGCCGCAGGCTTTGAGCCCCCGCGCCCGGTCGCCGGTGAGCAGCGTCCCGCGGATGGGCGTGCCGGTGTGGCGGGCCTTGGAGCCGAGCTCCTTGGCCGTCTCCGGGAAGGTGGTGCAGATGCGCCGGGCAAAGGGCAGCGCCAGCTTGTTGGCAAGGCCGGGGGTGATGTCCGACTCGTGCAGCACCATGGGCACACCGGTGAGCGCCGCCGCCCAGGCCACCGGCACCGAGACGAAGCCGCCCTTGCTGAAGACGACCGACGGCTTGACCCGCCGCAGCACGCCAGCCGCCTGCCCCAGCCCCGCCAACACCCGGAAGGGGTCGGAGAGATTCTTGAGGTCGCGGTAGCGCCGCAGCTTGCCGCAGGAGATGCCGTGGTAGGTGACGCCGGGCAAGCCCTCCACCAGCGTCCGCTCCATGCCGCTGTGGCCACCGATGTAGTGCACCGTCCACCCCCGTGCCTGCAGCAGGGGGATGAGCGCAAGATTGGGCGTGATGTGCCCGGCGGTGCCCCCGCCGGTCAATACGATGGTTTGGTTCATGGGTTCGTGTCCGCCTCCCTGTGTTGTGACGCTTTATTATATCAGAAATGCCGCGCCGTTAGCAGGGCGGTGGACACTCCCGTCACCTTTGAGCAGCCCGCACCTCGGCGGCCTTCTGGGTGCCGTAGTGGTAGGCTTCGTCCAGCAGGGCCTCCATGCTCGCGGCCGGGCAGTCGCTGGTGATGGCGTTGCCCGCCGTCAGCATCAGCCGCCCATCGGGCCGGTAGTAGGTGTCGATCAAAAAGCGCACCTCCCGCCGCACGTCGTCGGGCGTGCCCCAGGGGATGGTCTGCTGCACATCGAACCCCGCCCAGATGCAGAGCTTGTGGCCGTATTTCTCGGCGATGACCCGCTCGTCCATCGTGTACTTCTGGATGGGATGCAGCACATCAAGCCCGGCGTCGATGAAGTCTGGCAGGAAGGCCTCGATGTTGCCGCAGCAATGCAGCCAGAAGTGCATGCCCAGCGAGTGGGCACAGTCAAAGAGCTCCTTGTAATAGGGCAGGAAGAACTCCCGGAACAGAGCCGGCGAGAAGAACGGCCCGGTCTGGGTGCCGATGTCGTCGCTCGTAAAGATGCCGTCCAGGTCGAGCTCGGCCTTGGCCCGCACCATCGCCCGCTTGTAAAAATCGGTGAGTGCCCGGAACAGCCGGTGCACGCTCTCCGGGTCGGTGTAGAAGTCCATGAGGGCGTTGGTCATGCCCCGCATGGACCAGAACCGCTCAAACAGGCAGTACCACCACGTGCCCAGGCGGTACCGGCCGTCGTCCGGTGGGCAGGCAGGAACCATGCCGGGGTAATCAGGGTTGGGGAAGTCCCGCAGGATACCATCGAGCAGCGCCCAGTCGGTGATGGCGGACTTGGCGTCGATGCCCACGGTCTCGTCGGCCTTCGGGTCGTCAAAGTTGACCCAGCGGTACTCCGGGTCGTCGGCTGGGGCGTCGAATACCTCAGGGAAACGGAGCCCCACGACCTGCACGTCATTGGGGTAGGTGGCCAGCATCCGTTCCACCCGCTCCTCGTCGGGGCCGAAGCGCTCCGGCGACGTCCAAAAGTGCAGCATCATGGGCACGCGGCCCGCCGCGCCCCGCCCTTCGATGACAGCCCGGAGCTCCTCCCGGGTCAGCGGTTGGAAATGCATGGAATGTCCCCTCCCAACATTTGTTAAAACCATTGTGCGCGAGGACGCGGCAAAATGCAACAAGCCGGTGATACCGGCCGATTGGGCGGGACAACGGCGGGCGTTTGTGCTATCATCTTGTTACCAACACACAGACGGGGATGGACATGCCATTGGTTCGATTTGCGCCGGGCGGCAGCCACTGCGACGTGACGCCGCTGGAAAACCTGTTCATCGAGGACTTCCTGCCCGAAGCCCCCGGTGACTTCCTGAAAGTTTACCTCTACGCCCTGATGCTTTGCTACCGCGCCAGCGACGAGCAGCCCCAGGGTTTTGACGACCTGTGCCGCGCCCTCAAAATGAACGGGGAGATGGTGCGGGCCGCCTTCGCCTATTGGGAGGCGCTGGGCCTGGTCAAGGTGACCTCCGCCGATCCCTTTGAGGCCGAGTTCATGAACCTCAAACAGAAGTTTCTGGGCGCCGTTGCCCCGCGGGAGACCGAGCGTGACCGCGCCTTCAAGGAACTGGCCGAGCATGTGCAGAGCATCTTCAGCGGCCAGCGGGTGGTGAGCCCGTCGGAGTTCCACCGCGTTTACGACTGGTACGACACGCTGCACCTGGAGCCGGCGGCCATCGCGCTGCTCATTCGCTTCTGCGTGGGGCGCAAGGGCCCCAAGGTGGGCTTTGCCTACATGGACGCCGTGGCCCAGGATCTGGCTGCCCGCGGCATCCACACCGATGAGGAGATGGAGGGCTACATCCTCGACCAGGAGGCGCTGCACTCCGGCGCGGGCCGGGTGCTGGCCCGCTGGAGCCAGCGGCGCGCCCCCACCCAGGACGAGATGGCGCTCTACCGCCGGTGGACGGGCGAATGGGGCTTCACCGAGGACGCGGTGATGACCGCCTGCACACGGCTCACCTCCGCCAGTCAACCCAATTTCAAATACCTGAACAACGTGCTGGAGGGTTTCCATGACAAGGGCATCCACACCGCCCGGCAGATGCAGGAGGAGATGGATCGCGAGCAGCAGATGCGCGAGATCTGTGCCGACCTCAGCCGGGCGCTGGGGGCGCGCAACTCCGCCAGCAACGCCACCGAGCTTGTCAACTTGTATGAGCACTTTTCAAGCCTCGGCTTTTCGGAGTCGTCCATCCTCATGGCCGCGCGGATGCTGTGCCTGGAGGGCCGCCACACCCTGGTGGACCTGGCTGCCCGCCTCAACAAATGGTATGAGGAAGGCACGGTGACCGACGAGGCCATGGCTGCCCGGCGCGAACGCAACGCCGAGGCCGAAGGGGCCGTGCGCGGGTGGCTGAAGACCTGGGGACAGGGCCGCGCGCCCACCGCCGGGGAGACCGCCGCCTACCTGCGCTTCGCCCACGAGTGGAACCTGTCCGTCGACCTCATTGACTACGCCGCCGAACGCTCCGCGCTCGCCGAGCGCCCCTTGGCGCTGATGGGCACGCTGCTCACTGCCTGGCGGGAGCAGGGCATCACCACCCGTGAGGGTGCTGAGGCCGCCGAGGCCCGCCGCCCCAACCGCGCCGGTGCCGCCGCCCCCGACGCGCCCATGCACCGCAACGAGTTTACCCCCGAAGCCCTGAGCGCGCTGTCGTCGAGTATGATTGACCTGGGAGACCGCTAATGGCCAACGATTACGTGGATCTGGCGCTCAACGCCCTGAAAAGCCGCCGGGACACCCGGGATGCGCTGGCCGACGCCCGTCGGCGCCAGCTCTACGAGGGCTGCCCCGGGCTGCGGACGCTGGAGCTCGCCATCGCCCGGGCGGCACGAACCGCGCCAGAGACGCTCCCTGCCCTCACGGCCCAGCGGCTGGCGCTGACAGAACAGTGGCTCGCCGACCAGAGCCTGCCCGCTGACTGGCTGACCCCCCCACCGGGCTGCGCCCTCTGCGCCGACACCGGCTGGCGGGGCGGGGCCCTGTGCGCCTGTGTGCGCAACGAAGCCGCCCGGCGCATGTTTGCTGACGCGGGTCTCAAGGACAACGGCCCCAGCTTCGACCGCTACGACCTCAGCGTGTTCCCCGCCGATGCCCAAACCAGCGCAGGGCTCCCCCTGCGGGAGCACATGGCCCGCCTGCGAGATATGGCTCTCGGCTGGGCGGACCGTTTCCCCAACCCCACCAATCTAGTTTTCCACGGGCGGCCGGGCCTGGGCAAGAGCTACCTCATGGACTGCGTCGCCCGCCGGGTCATCGACCGGGGCTACTGGGTGGTGCGTGCCACGGCCTTCCGCGTCAACGACGTGATGGCCAAGGCCCTGGCCGAGCGTGCCGACCCCGACCCGTTCTTCGACTGCGATCTGCTGGTCATTGACGACCTGGGGGCCGAGCCCGTGCTCAACAAGGTGACTGTAAGCTCATTCTTCAACCTCTTCAACGAGCGCAACGCCGCCGGGAAACCCTACCTCGTCTCCACCAACCTGCCGCCGGAAGGGTTGCTGCAGCGCTATGGCGAGCGGGTGTTCAGCCGCCTCACCGATACGCGTCTCAACCAACTCATCGCCTTTGAGGGCGTGGACCTGCGGCACCGGTAACCCAAAGGAGTCTCCCATGGATCAAGCATTGACCGAGAGCCTGCGGCGCTTCGCCGACGGGGTGGATCGGCTGCTGGGCGGCCAACTCGCCGCCCTCTATCTCTTCGGCTCGGCGGTGTATGACGACCTGCACCCCGGGTACAGCGACCTGGATTTCTTCGCCGTGTCCGCCCGGCCGCTGACTGTGGCGGATTTTGACGCATCCCTTGCCCTTCGCAAAGAGCTCAAGGAATCGGGCGACCCCTACCTACCGATGCTGGAGGGGGAGTTCGTGTGGCGGGGCGCGCTGGGCAACGACTTCGACCACCCAGTGCTCTACTGGGGCACGACGCGAGAACTGCTGAAGCAGCGCTACGGGCTGGCGGGGTTCTCGCTGCGGGGGCTCCTGGAGCGCGGGGTTCTGCTGGCCGGCACGGAGGTGCGCGGGGAGATCCCCCCGCCCGACGACGCCGTGATGCTGGGCGAGGTCGACCGCATGGTGGGTACCCTGCGCCAGTGGGCCACCGTGACCAACGAGGACATCCACAGCGCCGACTGGCTGTTCCTCATCTGCCAATCCCTCCACTGGCTGCGCACCGGGCAGGTCACCGGCAAGTCCACCGCCGCTCGCTGGGCGCTTACCGCTTTTGCCGACCCCTGGTGCACCGCACTGCCCGAGGCACTGGCCCTGCGCCAAGACCCGGCCCTGGCCACCGAGCCAGACCGCAAAGCCTGGCTTGCCGCCCTCGGCCCCACGGTGCAGGCCGCCTGCGACCGGCTGGAGGCGGAAGCCGCCGCCTGCCGCCAGCGCATGGGTGCGGATGGGGTGTGGGTATCGCCCGCGTAACCGCCCCACTTCCCAAAAGCATGGCCAGCACCGCCCCGGGCCGACCGACGGTTCATCCGGCGGGAGGAACCGATGCGCCGGTTGCAAGCACAACAGCAAGACCCGCCCGCAGGCAAAACCGTTCCTCGAAAAGAAGGCATGAGTACTACCATACATTGTCGTTCGGCGACCTGTGCGGCGAACGACTCATCCCAATCAGCACAAGCTGTCCAACTCGCAGACGACGCCACAGCGTCGGCTGCGAAAGGCGGCGTATGCCGCCGCCACCGGAGGGAAAAGCTACCATGACCACACCGATTGGAGAGACCCTGCCAATGGACCGCACCCCGACCCATGAGGACTACATGCGGGAGGCCATGAGAGCCGCCCAGCAGGCCGCCCGCATGGGTGAGGTGCCGGTGGGCGCCGTCATCGTGCGGGAGGGGCGCATCGTGGCCCGGGCCCACAACCTGCGGGAGACCCGCGGCGACCCCACCGCCCACGCTGAGATCGAGGCCCTGCGGGCCGCCAGCCGCCTGCTGGAAGGCTGGTACCTGCACGGCTGCACCATGTATGTCACATTGGAGCCCTGCCCCATGTGCGCCGGGGCCCTGATGCAGGCACGGCTGGACGGGCTCTACTTCGGCGCTTTCGACCTGAAGGCTGGCTGCTGCGGCACCCTTTACAACATTCCCGAGGATCGCCGCTTCCCCCACCGCATGACGGTACAGGGCGGCATCCTGGCCGAGGAATGCGCCGCCCTCCTCAAAGGGTTCTTTGCTGCCCGGCGGGCAAAGGAGCCGAAGGAGGAGTGAGGGGATCGATTGGCCCAGAGCCACATTCGCCCCTTTCGTACCCTTCACCAGCGAAAACCAATCATGTGAATACCCCTTGCGAGCCCCTCTCCCGCAGCCGCGCAGGCGGTTTACCCGCCCGCGGCACACAAAAACCAGACCGTGGCGCTCGGCCCTCCCGCGTGAGCAGCGTCCTCTCTCGTAAAAGCCCAGCACGACCAAAACAGAAAAGAAGCCCGTCGGCGGCGTGTACGCCGGCGGGCTCCCCTATCATTGTGTTGAGTTCTCCCCCTCGCGGGCGGGGGCGCACCCCCCCCGCCGCGAAACCGAAGCGCAAGCGGAGCGTCAATACTTGCCGAAGTCGTCCTTGTCGAAGCTGATCTTGGGCTTGGCCTTGCCCGTCGGCCCCGGCAGCGCCGCCGTCGCGGCCTTGCGGCCCGTGCCCAGCGTCGCGTTCTTCAGGCGGAAGCGGCCCACCATTTCCTTGAGGAGTTCGGCCTGACTGGAGAGTTCTTCGCTGGTCGCGGCACTCTCCTCGGCGGTGGCGCTGGTCGTCTGCACCACCTGGGACACCTGCTCGATGCCACGGTTCACCTGGGCCACGCTGGTTGCCTGGGCGCTGCTCGCTTCGGCGATGCCAGCCACCAGGCCGTTCACCTGCTCCACACTCGCTACAATCCGCTCCAGCGCCGCCGCCGTGTCCCCGGCGATCTTGGTGCCCGTCTCGGTTTTCTTCACCGACTCCTCAATCATCGCCGTCGTTTCCTTGGCCGCCGTCGCGCTGCGGGCAGCCAGACTCCGCACTTCCTCGGCCACCACGGCAAAGCCCTTGCCGTGCTGCCCGGCGCGTGCCGCTTCCACCGCCGCGTTTAGGGCCAGCAGGTTCGTCTGGAAGGCAATGTCGTCGATGACCTTGATGATCTTCGAGATGCTCTCGGAGCTCGCGTTGATCTCCTCCATGCTCTGGAGCATCGCACGCATGTGGCCGGTGCCGGCCGTGGCCGCCTCCCGCGCCGCCGCCGCCAGCTCCTGGGCCTGGGCCGCGTTCATCGCGTTCTGCTTGGTCTGCTCAGCAATGCCCGTGAGCGTTGTCGTCAGTTCCTCCACCGCGCTGGCCTGCTCGGTCGCGCCCTGGCTTAGCGCCTGGCTGCCATCGCTCACCTGTGCCGTGCCTGAGGCCACCTGCTCGGCTGCCGCGTTCACCTCGCGCAGGGTGTCGTTCAATGACGCCGCGATCTCGTTGAAGCTATCCTTCAATGCCACGAAGTCCCCGCGGAATTCGCTGTCGATGGCTACGTCCAATCGGCCCTCGGCCATCTCGCCTAGCACCTGGCTCATCTCACTAATGTAGCTCTGGATGGCGTTCACACTGGCCGCCAGGTTCCGGCCGATCTCCTCATACAGCCGGTGGAGTTCCTCGGTGTCGCTGTCGGGTTGGGCTGTCGTGAGCTCCAGTGACAGATGGCCCTCGGCCAGCCGCTCCAGGTTGGCCACCAATTTTCTTGTTTCCTCGCTCTGATAGGCCGCCTGCTTCTGGGCCACGGCCATGCCCTGCTCCACCTGGCCGAAAGCGTTCTCCACCTCGGCCATGATGTCGTTGACACCCTCGATCATGTGGGCATACTGGCCGCGGAAGGCCGACACATCGCCCCGGTGGTCGAACTTCCGCTGGGCCGCCGCGGCCATCAGGCCGTCAAACTGGCCGGCCAGCGCCTTCAGGGTTGCCACCATGCGCAGCAGGCTCAGCGACAGCATGTCGTTCTCGCTGCGGGCCTCCAGCGTCACATCAACGTTGCCGTTGGCGATCTCCCCGGCCACTTCGGTCTGCTGGCGGATGGTGTCGGTCATGTCGGCAAAGGCACGATTGATGAGCGTGACTTCGTCGCGCACGACTTCGGGTTTGGCGGGCTTGGCCGAGGGCTTGCGCGCCTTGCGGGGGCGGCTGGTCTTGGCCGCGGCCGCCGCGGTCAGGTCGCCCTGGGCCAGGCGCCGGGCGCTGTCCGCCAGGCGGCGCAGGGGGCTGCTGACCATGGCGTGCAGGTAGAGATAGGAGAGCACGCCCACAACCAGCATGCAGGCCAGCACCAGCAGCACGGCGTTGCCCAAAATCTGGTTCTGGCTGGCGCGGACGCTGCTGACGTTGTAGCCGGTGCCCAGCACGCCCACGTTTTGGCCGTCGGTGTTCTTGAGCGGCGCGTAGGCCGCCACGTAGGGCTGGCCCTGTATGACCGTGTCGCCCACGTAGGGCTGGCCCTTGTCCAGCACCAGGTCGCGCACGGTGTCGCTGACCTTCGACTCCAGCGCACGCTGGCCGCCGTCCAACACCGTGGTGCCCACGCGGGTGTCGCCGTCAAAGATGCTGAAATCCACGCCGTGGATGCCCTTGAGGGTGTCCAGCGGGTCGTTGTTGTCGAAGCGGAAGCCCACGTTGAGAATGCCCACCAGCTTGCCGGCGGCGTTGTAGACCGGCGCGGCGGTGCGCACCGACAGGCGCACGACCTTGCCCTTCTCAATGGTGGTGTAGACCTCGCCGCCCATGGCCTTCTGTATGGCCATCTGGTTGGCGATGGAGTCGCCGCGGTTGTCGATGTCGTGCAGGCGGATGAGCACGTTGCCCGCGGCGTCGGTGACGGTGATGTAGTCGTTGTCCAGCACCGTGCCGATGTCCTGCAGCACGGCCTTGAGCGTGTCGAAGTCGCCGGACTCGATGGCGGTCCTCAGGTCGTTGTTCCCGGCCAGGAACGTGGCGTTCTGCATGGACCACGCCTTCTCCGATTCGATCTGCTCCTGCAGATCGCGCAGGGCCGCCTGCACCTTTTCGACGTTCTGCTCGTTGTTGCTGCTGTTGTTCTGCAGGGTCACCATGGCGACCGTCAACGCCACCGACACCAGCAGCGCGGCCATAAAGAACAACGTCAATTTGAACCCAAGTCCGATCCTTTTCATTGTGCACCTCATAGTTGTGTAAAATGTTTATAATCGCACGGACAGCCGCCAGGGCCCCGCCCAGGCGGCTGCCGCAAAAAACAAATGTCAGGCAAAGGCGCCGGGTTGGCCCGGCCCGCGGGTTACTCGCCTTCGGCCAGCAGGCGCTCCACATCCAGCAGCAGCTTCACGTCGTTGCCGACCTTGCCGATGCCCAGGATGTAGCGGCTCTGCACGCTGTTGCTGTAAGCCGGCGGCGGCACGATGTTCTCCTCACCGATGTCCACCACCTCAGCGACAGCGTCCACGATGAGCCCCACCGACAGCTCGCCCACGTCCACCACGATGATGCAGGTACGGTCGTCGTAGTCCTGCGCCACCAGGCGGAACTTCAGGCGCATGTCGATGACCGGTATGATCTTGCCGCGCATGTTGATGATGCCGCGGACGTAGTCGGGCACCTGGGGCACGGTGGTGATGGGCATGAGCATCACGATCTCGGTGACGACGCGAATCGGCACGCCGAAGAACTCATTGCCTACCTGGAAGGTCAAATACCGGCCCTGCTGGGTGTCCTCCTGCTGCACTGCCATCTCTTGCATGGTCTGCGCTCCTTTGCGTGCGGCGGGCGTTGGCCGCCGTCAGTACATACTACATACCCCGGGCCCAACCGGTTTAACCACCGTTGTCCCACTTTTCGTCAAACTTTCACAGTTTCCGGCGGCGGTTACCAGGGCCACACCTTGCCCTCGTAGCAGGTCAGGCGGGGGTCGTCCTCGTCCACGCTGCCGTTGGGGGACAGGAAGAACGCCACCGCCGGCACCGCCGCCTCATCGGGCTCCAGGTCGCCGCGCAGGTTTTTCTGCCCGCTCATGTAGCTGCGCACCCAGCCGGGGTGGTAGATGCGGAAGGTATAGCCATCGGGCCGCAGGCCATTGCGCAGGATGGAGATGCCCATGTTGAGGGCGCTCTTGCTCATGCAGTAGCCAAACATCTCCTTGCGGTAACTGCGGCCGATGCTACCGGCCTCGCTGGACACAAAGCCCAGGCGACGCACATCGCTCTTTTCCAGCAGGGGCAGGAATGCCTCCACCATGCGCAGCGGCCCCAGGCTGTTGACGTTGTAGACCGAGAGCATGTCGTCGTAGTTTTGCGCCTGCCGCACGGTGGCCGCGCCGGAGCGTGCCGCGATGCCCGCGTTGCTAATCAGCACATCCAGCGAACCGAACCACTCCTCCACCTGCCGGGCGGCGGCCTTCACCGATTCCATGTTGCCCACGTCCAGCGGCACAATCCACAGCCGGTCGGGGTATTGGGCCTTGAGTGCAGCAAGCTCCCCCCACTCCGGCAGGTACTGACCGGCGATGACACGGTGGCCCTGCTGGAGCAGCAGCTTCGTCATGCCCGCGCCCAAGCCACGGTCGGCTCCCGTTACTAGTATGGTATACATCAGGCCTCCTCCTTCCCGGTGCACCAAGCCAGCGCATTGGCCAGCAGCCGCTGGAAGGACGGGTGCAGCCACACCTCGCGGTCGTGGCCGGGCGTCAGCGTGCACACCCGGCCCGCGCCCTCCGCCCGCCGCCAGCCAGCCGGCAGCACGCCGTGGCGGGACGCACTCGTCAGGAACACATCGTTGCCCTCGCTCACGTCCATCATGTAGTGCTCGTCAGGGGCGGTGAAGGTCTCCATCCCCAACGTCAGCGGGTGCCCGGCCTGGGGCGTGAAGGTGACTGCCAGCGCCTTTGGGTGGATGAGGAACAGCCCACCGAACAGAGCCCCCAGCGCCGGGAAATCACGGTACCCCGCCGTGCCCGAGTGAGCCACCAGCAGGCCGCCGCCGCCCCGCACATACCCCGTCAGGGCATCGACGATGGCGTCGGTCATCCACCGGGTTTGGTCGGTGGCCGTGGCGTTGTTGCTCTTGGCAAAGGCCACCACCGGGTAGGCCGCCAGGGCCGCGGGGTCAAACTGCGCCCCGTCGCGCCAAACGTCCCACTGCCAGTCAGCTCCAAGCGCCTTCAGGCCTTCCTCGGGCACCACACCCGGGTGCCAGTAATCGTCACAGATGAGCAATGCTTTCATGTCAAACCCTCCTCATGCTTCTGTGGCATGGTTCCCCATGCCGGCTTCTTTTCCTGCCGCCGATGGTCTATACCGTCAGCAATGGGGCGTGGGTGCGCAGCAGCTCCGTCAGCCTGGGGCCCCAATAGACGACCTCCACACCCAAGGCGTCCAACGCCTCGGCGACACCCAACTGCTCGGCACAGGCGCGGCAAGCCGAGAACTGCACCCCAGCGTGGGCCGCCAGGCGCATTTTCTCCGCCACCAAGGGGTGGTCTACGGGCACACGGGCCGCGGCACCCCAAAGGATGACCGTGACTTCCTGCCACCACCCCTGCAGCAGGCTGTTGGTGGCATACATCAGCACCATCTTCTCAGCGGTCACCGGGTCCGCACTGGTCCACAGGATGTGCAAATGCGTCTCATCCATTGCCGTCTCCTCAGCCGTAGGGGTGGAAGTCAAACGCCGACACGTCGTCCACCTCGGGCTTTTCCTTGAGAAAGACATTGCTGCGGAGGTACATCACGTTGGTGATGCCGCCATCGAGGCGCCAACCCCGCTCATCCACGCGGTTGCTGAGCAGGGCGTTGACGCCAAAGAGCGACACGGGCACCGCGTCGTCGGTGCCGGCCAGGATACGCTGGCAGCACTCGATGCCCTCGTCGATGCAACGCTTGTCGAGCGGGTTGTCGCCGTGGCAGTGCAGGTAGGTGTCAAACTCACCCTGCACCGCCTTCACCTTTCGCAGGCTCCCCAGGAACACCTCAATGGTGGTGGCGTTGAGGGCGGCGACGATGGTGCGGCGGTTGCAGAAGTCCCCGGCGAAGAAGAGGCGGTTGGCGCGATCCAGAAAGCAGACCGAGCCGGCGCTGTGGCCCGGGGTCTCCAGCACCTCCACCACCCGGCCACCCAGGTCGAAGACCACGCCATCCGCCAGCGCGTGGCAAGGCAGGGGCCGGGGCGGGGTCACATCCGCAGGCTCCCAGTGCAGGGGCAGGCCCCGCCGGTTCTGCTCGTCACTCACATAGTCGGTGCGGTTTTGGGGCGTGGCCATCCAGTGCAGCAGCGCCTGGTCGGCGGGGTGCACCCACACCTCATCAAAGTCGTAGACCCCGCCGCCATGGTCCATGTGGCCGTGGGTCAGCGCCACCTGGATGGGCAGCTTGGTCAGCCCCCGGCAGTAGGCCGCCAGGTTGCCCACGCCGCAGACTGTGTCGATGAGCAGTGCGCCGGTTTGCCCCTCCACCAGGTAGCAATAGACCTGGCCGGGGCCGGTGATCTGGGTGACGCCCGGCGCAACCGGGGTGCTTTGAAAGAACGTGGACTGTGCTATGGTTTCCTCCTCCGGTGGGGTGCGTTCCGCCCCCGCAATACAAAAACCCGCCAACGAAAGCCGTTGGCAACCTTTCGCGTCTGCCGCTGTGGCGACAGCCGCGATTCAGAGTGCTTGTTCCCATTTGTCGTATCGTTCGCCGCACATGTCGCCGAACGATATCAAATGATAGTACTCATACGAGTTTTGTAGAAATACCGTTTCGCCTACTGGCGGGATTTTACTGTTGGTGTCTACGCCTGAGATTGGTCCCTCCCGCCGGATAAACCGGTATTACCCCCACTCCACGGCAGACGATTCGCCAGAATCGTTGAGAGTGGTGCGAGCAACACGTAGTGTTGCGATGGGCGCTCGACTCTCTTGATCCTTTCTATATCGCCTCTGGCAAGCAAAAACCCGCCAACGAAAGCCGTTGGCGGGCAAGGGTCAAATGGGAGTGCCGTCGGCTTACATGCGGATGGCTTCGCCGCTCTGAGCCGAGCGATAGATGGCGTCCAGGATCTCGGTGACGACCAGAGCCTGCTCGGGCAGCACCCGCAGGGGGGTGTCGTTCACGATGGCCGAAATCCAGGTCGCGGCTTCGATGTCCTCGGCCTTGGTGCTGGCCGCGTCGTAGAAGGCCACGCCGCCCATCTCGGTGTCGATCTTGTTGAGCCACAGCTTGCCGTTCTTCTCGCCGTTGATGCGCAGGCCGTCGAACATGTCCGCGCCGCCCTTGGTGCCGGCCAGCATGGTGATGGCCTCACGCGGGTCAGCGATGTTGATGGCCCAGGAGGACTCCAACACGCAGGTGGCGCCGTTCTTGAAGCGGATGAAGCCGAAGGCCGAATCCTCAACGGTGAACTTCTCCGGGTCCCAGGGGCCCCAGGCATTGGCGGCGTTCTTGGTATCGGCCAGCTTGTGGTACTTGGTGCCCACCACCAGCTCGGGCTCGTAGTTGTTCATCATCCACAGCGTCAGATCGAGTGCGTGGGTGCCGATGTCGATGAGGGGGCCGCCGCCCTGCTCATACTCATTGAGGAACACGCCCCAGGTGGGCACGGCACGCCGGCGGATGGCGATGGCGCGGGAATAGTAGATGTCACCCAGCTCGCCAGCCTCGCACAGGCTCTTCAGGTACAGGGAGTCCTGCCGGCAGCGGCCCTGGTAGCCGATGGTCAGCTTCTTGCCGGTGCGCTTGGCAGTCTCCACCATGGCGCGGGCACCGGCCACGTCCTTGGCCATGGGCTTCTCGCACATGACGTGACGGCCGCTCTCCAGCGCGTCGATGGTGATGGGGGCGTGGCTGCGGTTGGGCACGAGCACGTGCACCACTTCCATCTCGCCCTCGTCCTTGAGCATCTTCTTGTAGTCGGTGTAGACGCGGGCGCCCTCGACGCCGTACTCAGCGGCCGCCTGCTTGGCACGCTCCTCCACCAGGTCACAGAACGCCACCAGCTCGACGTTGGCGAGCTTGGAGAGCGCGGGCATATGCTTGCCGTTGGCGATGCCACCGCAGCCGATGATGCCGATCTTCACTTTGCGCATGGACCGAACCTCCCGATTTATTTGTTCACCTTGTTATGTTGGTACAATTCCATACCATGGCTATTTTAACGAAATTGTGGGGGCAATGCAACACGGAATTGTGTAGATGGAGCAGGTTTTGCGGGCATGGATACGGCGTGCCGGGTGGCGGAATGCTGTCGGTGGTTCCGTTGGTATGCCCAATCCCCGATGCAGTACGCCCCAAGGTCGGCTTCCCCGCCCGAAAGCGCATGAACCTGTGCATAGAATGGTACAACGCATTGCTGGTTTGCGATTGACATGGCAAGACCGGTGGTGGTCTACTGGTAGTAGGCAATCATCGCAGGAGAAGGAGGTGTGTCTGATGAAGTTTACGATGTTTACCCTGGTTATCTCCAGCATTACGCTTGTCATCTCGCTCATCACTTTAACCATTACCATCCGCAGCTTGCTTGCCGGGTAACACCAGCCTTCCTATCGCGGGGCGAACGGAGGGCAGGAAGAACTTGCAATCCGGCTTTGCCTCACCCGGGCCACACATCGTCGGCTCGGGTGTTTGTGTAGGGGGCCTTCCCTCATCCTCATCTTTAGGCCGAGTTGTGCTTCCATTTCACCCCCACCGCAAGGCAGATCAGCGCTTAAAGGCTAATGATGTATCGAAATTCGATATTTACCCATTGTATTTCAATGATAGCGCGGGTATACTGTGCACAAAGGGAGGATGGAGCATGAAACAGAGAGAACTGTCGCTGCTCTTGAAGGCGGCCATTGTGGTAACGGTGCTGGGCACCCTGCTTCTTTTGTCGTTTTTCGCGTACTCCATGGGCGACGAAATGCGCATGGAAAACCCCGAGGTCGCCTACCTCTTCTGGCCCTGTCTCATCTTTCTGTGGGCCAGCTCCCTGCCGTTCTTCGCGGCGTTGCTGCTGGGCTGGCGCATCGCCACCGATATGGGCCGCAACCGCTCCTTCTGCCACGAGAACGCACAGAGGTTGAAGTGGGTGTGCTGGCTGGCGCTGTTGGAGGCGGCCGTCTATATCGGGGCTGTTGTAACGCTGGGCGTTCTGCACCTCGCCTCGCCTGGCATCGCGTTGCTCCTCCTCTTCACGGTGGCGGCGGGGCTCGTGGTGGCGGTCATCGCGGCGGTGCTGTCGCACCTCGTAGATAAGGCCGTGGCCCTGCAACAGGAAAACGACCTGACGGTCTGAAAGGAGGCCCAATGGCAATCGTGGTGAACGTAGACGTGATGATGGCCCGGCGGAAGATGAGCATGACCGAGCTCACCGAGCGGGTGGGCCTCACCATGGCCAATCTCTCCATCCTGAAGAACGGCCGGGCCAAGGCCGTGCGCTTCTCCACCCTGGAGGCACTCTGCCGGGTGCTGGATTGCCAGCCCGGCGACCTGCTGGAGTGGCAGCCCGACCGGGAAAGCCCCGCCGACGACGGCGACGACAACCCTTAACGCGCAGCCCTTTCGCGTCTGCCGCTGGGGCGACAGCCGCGATTCAGACAGCTTGTTCTCATGATGGTTTGGTCGGTCGCCGCACATGTCGCCGACTCTCAGTCCCACGTTGCGGCAGACGATTCTTTAGAATCGTTGAGAGCAACGCGAGCAATACGAAGTATTGCGATGGACCGACCGCAAATTGCAACTCTCATGCGGTTTTCTAAGGGTACGTTACGCCTACGGGCGGATTTTCTTATCTGCTCGTACCAGCGCTTTCTTTCCTCCCGCCGAATGAAGCGGTGTTACCCCCGCGCCACGGCAGACGATTCGTCAGAATCGTTGAGAGTGGTGCGAGCAACACGAAGTGTTGCGATGGGGCGAGAGGTTCGTTACCCACTGCTCGTTCTAGTGGGTTTGTAGACACTCTGAATGGCGGCAAGGCATATTGGCCTTACCGCCATCTTTTGTTATTGAGGCGGTGGAGGGCAGTTCGGGGCTACTTTCCCAAACAGAACCGCGAGAAAATCAAATCAATCACGTCCTCGTCCACCGTGCCGCCGGTGATTTGCCCCAGAGCATGCCAAGCCCGTCGGATGTCGATGGCGGCGGTGTCCGGCGGGAAGCCGGCGCGCAGGGCAGCGAGGGCCTCCCCCAGCGCGGCGTGGGCCTGCCGGGCGCACTCGATGTGCCGAAGGTTTGCCAGCACCGCCGACTCGCCCAGCGCCTCGCTGCCCAGGGCCAGGTGCCGCAGCAGGGTACGCAGGCCGTCCACCCCCTGCCCAGTGCGGGCCGACAGCGCCACGGCGTGGGGGGTGCCCAGCGCGACGGCGGCCTCGCCCGGCATCAGCGCCTGCGGCAGGTCAGCCTTGTTGAGGGCGACCACCAAGGGCAGCCCGGCGCAGGCCCCGGCGATGTCCCGGTCGTCGGCATTGAGCGTCTGGCTGCCATCCACCACAAGGACGGCCACCCCCGCCGTCGTCAGCGCCCGCCGCGCCCGCTCCACCCCCAGGCGCTCCACCTCGTCGTCGCTGTGGCGGATGCCCGCCGTGTCCACAAACGTCACCGCCAGGCCGTCAAGGTCGGCCTCAGCATCGAGCGTATCCCGCGTGGTGCCGGGCGTGGCCGTCACGATGGCGCGGTCCTCCCCCAGCAGGGCGTTGAGCAGGGAGGACTTGCCGGCGTTGGGCCGGCCCACAATGGCGCAGCGCAGCCCCTCCCGCAGGGTGCGGCCCGCCCGCGCCGTCCCGAGCAGCCGCTCCAGCGCGGCGGCGGTGGCCGTGAGCCGATCAACGCAGTGGGCGGTCGTGCGCTCCTCCAGGTCCTCCTCGGGGTAGTCCACGGTCACCTCGACCTCGGCCAGCAGGGTGAGCAGGTCATCGGCCAGGGTGCTGACCTCCCGCCCCAGGCGGCCCTCCAGCTGCCCCAGTGCCAGGCGGTGGGCACCCTCGGCCCGGGCGGCGATGACGTCCATGACCGCCTCGGCCTGGGAGAGATCCATCCGGCCATGGAGGAACGCTCGGCGGGTGAACTCGCCTGGCTCGGCCGGCGCGGCCCCGGCGGCGAAGAGCGCCTCCAGCGTGGCGCGGACGGCCTCCTGCCCGCCGTGGCAGTGGAGCTCGGCGGCGTCCTCCCCGGTGTAGCTGTGGGGCGCGCGGAACCAGACAGCCAGCGCCCGCTCCACCGGCTGGCCCGCCAGCAGCACCCGGCCATGGTAGAGCTTGCGCGGCTCATAATCGCCCCGCCGGCTGAAGCACCGGTGCAGCACTCCCAGGCTGTCCGGGCCGCTCACACGTACCACCGCTACCCCTGCCATGCCCGGCGCCGTCGCCAGCGCCGCTATCGTGCGCCCGTCGTCCATGGGCCACCTCCCGTCGTTTGCACCATTCTAGCCCCGGCACGGCCCGCCGTCAAACAGTGGAAGGGGCGGCACCTGCATACAAAAAGCCTGCTAGGGGAGCGAAAGCCGGAACCGACCCACCGCATTGCTGGGCAATGCTCACCCTGCTCTCAACGATTCTGACGAATCGTCTGCCGCAGGGCGGGGTTGAAAACCGACGGTTCATCCGGCGGGAGGGGAGGAAAAGCTCGTGCAACGCGGGCAGCAAAAACCCACCCGCGGCGAAACGTATCCAAAGAGTCACTGCATGAGAACCACGGTTTGATATCGTCCGGCGACATGTGCGGCGGACGATTGAATGAAAATGAAACAAGTCTTCTGAATCGCGTCCGACGTCGCAGCGGCGGACGCGAAGGGTGCCAACCAGCTCCACATATGTGGTATACTAAGGGGAAGACGCAAACGGGTTGCATTTGCGCCCACGCTCGGCCGCCGGGCGGAAAGGAGCACCATGCCGCAGCCGGACTTCACAAGGCAAATGAAAAGCCTGGGCATCAAATGCACCAGGCATCGCATGGAAATACTGGAATCGTTGGCCGCCAGCCCCCAGCCGCTGGGGGCCGAGGGGCTGTTCCTCAAGCTGCGGGAACGGGGCGTGTCCATCAACCTGTCGTCCATCTACCGCAACCTGGAGACGCTGGAGCACCATGGGTTGGTGCGCAAGTCCACCCTGGCGGGGGCCGACCGCGCCGTGTGGGACTTGACCCCCGCCGACCACACCCACCATCTGGTTTGTTCGGCCTGCGGGCGCATCCAACCGGTGGATGGCTGCCCGCTGCACGACTACGAGCGGGAGGTCATGGATCGCCTGGGCTTCGACGTCACCGGTCACCGGCTGGAGCTCTATGGCCTGTGCCGGGAGTGCCGCTTGCGCTCAGTAGCCCATCCCCGCCAAGCCGGACAGGAGCGCGGCCAGTGACGACGCCGTCGCCAGGAACGTGACGATGCCCACCACCAGGCCGATGACCCACACCAGGAAATAGGCGCGGGCGAAGTTGCGCTTGCTGGGCTTGGCACCGCTGCCAAAGGCCCACACCAGCATCAGGATGAACCCCACGATGGGGATGAGCAACAGGACGAATGTGCCCACCCACTCACCGAAGGACACGGTCTCGTTGTGTGTGGGCTGCGCGGTCACATTGGGCTCAATCTGCGCCATGGAACGTCCTCCTTCTTCGCCCCGGCGGATGCCTAAGGCGTCAATCTATTCATATGCTAACATGTTTGGTTATGACAAGCAAGTGGGCGATCCGCACCCCGATGAGGGACTTTGCTAATTACCAAACAGCCCAATGTAGGGCAAAATGAGCGCCAGCACAAACATTACAGTGGCCACGATGGCCACGATTTTCACACCGGTTTTCATGTATCCATTCCTCTCTTTTTGGCTTCGCCCCATTGTAGCACAAGGGCGGTGGCATTGTCCTGCCCGGGCAGGCGGCGGCGCGTGAGCTCCGCCAGCATGCGGCCCACGGCCCGGCGTGGCGGGGCCCAAAGGCAGTCATTGAGGCCGCCCTCCCCCAGCCCGCGGTAAAGCCCATCGGTGCACAGCAGCAGCCGGTCGCCCTCCTCCAGCGTCATGGGGCCGGTGGTGATGGAGTAATCCTCCAGCGCGCGCATCCCCAGGTAGCCGGTCAAGTGGCTCCGCCGGGGGTTGGCCTGGGCCTGCTCCTCGGTAATCACGCCCTCCCGCACCATCTGGGTGAGGTAGCGGGCGTAGATGTGGTCGTCGGTGAGGGCGTAGAGCCGCCCGCCCCGGCCCAGGTACACCCGGCTGTCTCCGCACCAAAACACGCGGGCGCGGTTTTCCTCCACCACCACGGCGCAGAGCGTCGTGCCTGAGAGCCCCGGGATGCCCCCGCGCCCTACGCCCTGGTAGACGGCGCGGTTGGCCGTCTCCAGCAGGGCACGCAGGGCCTCAAAGGTCGCATCGGCTCCCGTCAGCTCGGCCGCGGCCCGCCTAATGGTCTCCAGCGCCAGCGCCGCCGCCACGCCGCCCTGGGCCATGCCGCCCATGCCATCGGCCACCGCCGCCAGCAACCCCCGCCCCGCCGGGCAGAGCCCGCAGGCATCCTGCTGCTCCTGCCGCGCGCCCAAAAGCTGCCCGCTGGCCGCCTGCCAGCCGGCAAGGCCGGTCGTCCATGACCGGCCCCGTGCCCCACCCAGCGCCAGGAGCGCCATCGACCGCCGCTACCGGCCCTCGCCCGGCTGGGCGAAGGTCCACAGGCGGTTCAATGAGAAATTGGCGATGAACGTGAACGGCACCACCAGCGCCTGCGCCAGCAGGGAGTAGACACCCAACTTATCCACAAACAGCCACATGAGAGCCTGGTTGACGGCCAGCGTCGCCACGTTGACCAACACGAACTTGGTGAGGTTGGCCGCCGTGCCCCGGGTGCGGAACACGGCCCGCGTGCTCCAAAAATACCCGTTGACCACGCCGGCGGCATAAGCCAAGGCGTAGGATACCCCGTGGTTCCAATGCCACACATCAAAAAACAACCACAGCGCCGCCATGGTGATGAGCGTGTTGGCCGCGCCCACCATGCAATAAAGCAGGAACTGCCGGTGCCGCGCGAACATCTGTCGAATCCCGTCCACCCTTGCGCCCCCTTTGTCGATGGTAGTATTATAGCAAGGATGGTGGGCCCGAACAACCCAGCCGCATCGCTGATGTACCTGGCCGTACCCGCTTACCGTGCTTTGCCCCGGCAGCGCCAGAGTGTCAAAAAACCCACTAGAACGAGCAGTGGGGAACGAACCTCCCGACGATTCATTCGGCGGGAGGAACAGAAGTGCTGGTACGAGCAGGAAAGAAAATCCGCCCGCAGGCGTAACGTACCCCTAGAAACCCGCATGAGCACTGCGATTTGCGGTCGGTCGGCGACCTGCGCGGCGACCGACCTGGCCGAAACGGGAACAAGCCGTCTGAATCGCGGCTGTCGCAACAGCGGCAGACGCGAAAGGTTGCCGCCAAGGAGGCCCCATGACCCCAGCCGACCGGCATCGCACCCGCTCCCTTCTGGTCAACGGCTTGACCGTGGCCCGGCTGGCGCTGTCACCGGCGCTGCCGCTGCTGGCCGGTCACCTGCCGGCGGCGCTGGCGCTCTACACTCTGGGTGGACTCACCGACTTGGCCGATGGGTACCTGGCCCGGCGGTGGCGGGTGGCCAGCCGCGCCGGTGCCCGGCTTGACTCGGTGGCCGACCTCGTCTTTTGGCTGTGTGTGGCGCTGTGGGCGGTGCGTGCCGTGGGGCAGGGGTTGGCGGCGGCGCTGCCCTGGGTGGGCGCAGCCTTTGCCCTGCGGCTGCTGGCATTGGCGGCCGCCCTGTGGCGGCACCACCCGCCACTGCCGCTGCACACCTGGGCCAACAAGGCAACCGGCGCCCTGCTGTGGCTGGCCCTGCCGCTGTGGGTGGCCACGGGTAGGGGTTGGCTGGTGCCTACCGTTGGCATTGTGGCCTGCCTGGCCGCGCTGGAGGATGCCCTGCTGCACCTCAGCCTGCCCAACCCACCCGACCCTGACACCCGTTCACTGTGGCATGCCCACAGAGCAAGGAGGAACCAATGAAAACCATTCGCCTGGGCGTACTGGGCTACGGCTTTATGGGTCGCACCCATTCGTGGGGGGCGCGCTCGCTTCCCTTCTTCTACCGTGACCTGCCCTTCCGGCTGGAGTTGGCCGCGGTGGCCAGCCCATCGGAGGAGAGCCGCCGGTTGGCCCGGCAGGAGGGCGGTTTTTCCCTTGTCACCTCCGACTGGCGCGAGGTGGTGGACAACCCCGCCATCGACGCCGTGACGGTGAGCACCCCCAACCCCCTGCACCGGGAGATGCTACTGGCGGCCATCGAGCGCGGCAAGCACATCTACGCCGACAAGCCCCTGACGGTGACCGCTGACGAGGCCGAGGAGGTCGTCCGCGCCCTGCAGGGACGCGACCTCACGCACCAGATGATCTTCCACAACCGGTTTTTCCCCAGTGCCATGCGCGCCCGGGAGCTCATCGACGAAGGGCGCATCGGTGAGATCATCGGCTTCCGTGGGGTGTACCTGCACTCGGGCTCCATCAACCCGGAGAAGCCCATGGGCTGGAAGCAGCGCGGGGCCGCCGGCGGCGGCGTGCTGCTCGATCTGGGCAGCCACCTCGTGGACATGGCCCGGTGGCTGCTGGGCGACTTCGACGCCGTGTGGGGCGTGGGCCGCGTGCTCTTCCCCGACCGGCCCCTGCCCGGCGGTGGGCGGGAGGAAGTGACCGCCGAGGACCAGTGCCTGCTGACGGTGCGCCTGCCCGGCGGGGCCGTGGGCACGCTGGAGGCCAGCAAAATCGCCACCGGCGTGGACGACGGGCTGAAGCTGGAGATCCACGGCACCCGCGGCGCGCTGATCCTCGACCTGGCCGATGCCGACAGCCTGCTCTTCTTTGACGAGAGCGACCCTGAGCGCCCTCTGGGCGGCGAGCGTGGGTTCCAGCGCATCCGCACCAGCCAGCGCTACCCCGCCCCGGCCCAGTTCCCATCGTTCAAGAACTCCGCCGGGTGGCTGCGGGGGCACCTGCACTGCCTGTATAGCTTTGCCGACGCCGTGGCCGCCGGTCGGCCCGCCACCCCGTCACTCCACGACGGCCTGGCCGTCCAGCGTATCCTGGACGCGGCAACGCGCTCCTTTGCCAGTGGGCAGTGGGAGAAGGTGTAGTCGAAACCGGCAACACTGGCAACACAACAAACCCCGCTGTGGCCGAGAACTGTTAAAGAGAACTATTGCAGCGCAATAGTTCTTTTTGTTATGATTCTAAAAGGAACAGGGCCTTATCGGGCAAACTACGGATTTTTTATGCTTTCATGATGCAATGTTTGGGAAAGCGAGGGGCGAAATGGTACCGAATCTAACCATTGGTGACCTCATGATTGACTGTGCGAGCGCCGAACGCGCCCGCAATTTCTATTCCAATCTCACGGGTTGGGAGAAGACCGTCGCGTATGATTGCCTTGCGATCAAAACGGACACCGGCCTGACGATTCTATTTGCGGAAACCGATCTTCCCTATGTGCCACCGGTTTGGCCGGAGGAACCGGGCGAACAGCAGAAGCAGATGCACTTGGACTTTACGGTGGACGATTTGCCGTCCGCCGTGGAGGACGCCATCCAGTTAGGCGCGGTGAAAGCCGCCGTCCAATATGGCGATTGGTATGTCACGATGCTCGATCCGGATGGGCATCCGTTTTGCCTGTGCCAGCGGCAAGGGGAATCGGAATTTGAGTTGTATTTTAGGACGAAGGGATTTGACAGGATTCCGAACCCTTCGGTCAACATCGACGGCAGCAACCGGCGGCGCCACCAAATCCCCCAGGTCAACGAGGGCATAGACCGCCTCCACCGGGTCACGCGGGTTATTCAGGCGGAAGCGCCGCCCCAGCGCATCAATGGCGCTGGCCGAGAAAAGGTCGTCCGCCGTCTCCTCGATGTGCTGGCGCAGGAACGGAAGCCACCCTTCCCCGGCCTTGACCAAGCGACTGCCGTCTTCCAGCTCCAACAAAGAAAAACGGTCATCTTGGGTTTGCACAACAACGACGTTGGCAGACGGATGTGTTCCTTCCTCGGCACAAAGGGCATCCCGTAGGAAATCCAGACGGACAAGTTGCAGAATGTCATCCATGGCGGCACCGCTCCCCCTCTGTCGGAGTCCGTGGCAACCCCTGTCATTCTAGCCCACAGGCGGCCGTGCGGCAACCCTGCCGCGCGCAAAGGCCCCGCGTCAGTGACGCGGGGCCTTGCTTTTCCACAGACCTTTACTTCCCTGGCAGGGTAATGACGGCGCTGCCAAGTTCCGTGGATGCGTTGAGCGTCGCCGGCTCGGTCATCTCCTGCGAAGGCACCGATGCCTTGAGGGTCTCGCCTGGTTTGAGTTCCTTGCCCTCCACCATCGTGGTGTGACGCAGGTAGAAGGCCGCCTGAGCCTGGAAGTTGACCTTCTTTGTCTCCCCAGTGGAGATGGGGAATGAAAGCTCCCCGGCGAACTCCCCGTCCCCGTTGGTGCCCACGCACATATCTGCAAAGTAGTGGCTGCCGCCCACGGTGAGGGAGCAATAGAAATCGTTGGGGCTTTCGCTCAGCAGTTTGCACTTCTCATAGGGCCCAGTAATGGTGTAGTGAACCACCAGCTGATAAGGGCCCTGCACCATCGACGTCACGTTGACTGCCACGCCGGTCAGGTCAATCTCCTCGTTGCGGTAGCGGTAAGTCATGTTGGTGCCGTCGTCCTCGCCATCCAACACCGTGAACAGCGCCTTACCGCCCAAGGCTACGGCCTGGGTCTTGTCGCTGCGGATGATGTCAGCCAGCTTGGCGGTATCAATGGGCACCGTGCCCAATACGTTGATGTCACCGCCTTCCATCGTGGTGTTTTCTATCTCCCGGCCAATCACATAGCCAAAGGCCTCTACGGTGCAATCCATTTTGTCGTTTGAACCCACATCCGACATTTGGTAAAGAGTCTGCTCCACGTTGATGAGGCACGTAAGCCGCCATTTGCCGCCACCCAACCGCTCCTTTGAGACATCCGTTGCGGCCACGGCCACACCATCGGGCAGGCGAAGCGCAAAGGCCACTCCCCGGTTCAGAAATGCCAGCGTAGCAAAAGGACTGCGGAAATCCGGCACCGAGCTGCCGTCCATGACGGCGGTGACCTTGAGGTATCGGCCGTCAAACGTTGCGTCCTCCAGCGTGTAGACGATGTCCTCATCCCAAGCCGTCTGCGCCTGGGTGGCAACCACATCGTCTGCGCCGCCCTGCATCAGGGCGAGGAGCCTTGTCTGTAAGGCCGGGGCCAGCCACAGCAGCGCCACCGCCGCCATGGCCGCCAGCCCCGCCGTCACCGCCGTTGTGGTTACCCACCCCCGCTGCCGCCTGCCACGGCCCAGCCGGGGCGCGGCCCTGCGCCACACCTCCTGGGCACTGCCCTGCACGGCCAATGGCCGCACCCGGCGCAGCGCTCGCTCCATCTCATTGAGACCACTCATGGGTCATTCCCTCCGTTTCCACTTGCTCCCGTTCGAGTTGCACCCGCAAGGCCTGCCGCCCGCGCAGCAGCCGCATCTTGACCGACGAAGGGTTGCAGCGCAGCAATGCCGCCACCTCTGCCACCGAGAAGCCGCCCCAGTAGTGGAGCTGCAGCACGGCGGCCAGTTTCCCCGGCAGGGCCCGCACCGCCCGCTGGAGCTCGTCGGCACTCTCCCGCTCCTCGGCGCTCTGGTCGGCACCGCGGCCCACATCGCCCCGGCCTTCATCCCAGTCGCCGGTGGGCAACTCCCGCCGGCGGGAGAGCTGCCGCCGCGTCTCGTTGACCACGATGCGCAGGAAGTAGGCCTCGGCCCGCGCGGCGTCCCGCACGCGGGGCATGGCCCGCCAGAAGCGAATCAGCGCCTCCTGCAGGGCATCCTCAGCCAGGGTGCGGTCACCGCCCAGCGCGCGGCTCACCCTCCACGCCCGCGGGTACCACTGCTCAAAGAGCTCCCGGTAGGCCTCCTGGTCCTGGGCCTGCGCCCGTCGAATGAGTTCGTCCATCCTTTGTACTCTCCTTGGGAAGCTTCCACATGCTATAGACCCGGGTAGGGCGGGAATGGTCACATCGGACGCAGTAAGATGCATCCGACCCTGCGGCGCTTCCGGTGCTTTTGGCTAGAAAAGCGCTCGTCGCGCAGTGACGGCAGGTGCCGTAGGGTGGACGGCTGGAACAACCTCCGTCTTCGATACGAGCACCAAAACATTGTGAAGATTGGAACCAAGCTATGTACAGCAACCCGACTAGATACGGCGCTGCCGCGCGGCGGTCCTTTTGAAGCGCAAAAGGACCCAAAACGCCTTTGGGTGCGGGCGAACTTCCAAAGACCTGACGACCGGTACCGGCCGAAGGGCAGAGGGCGGTAACTCGCAAGGGCATTGCATTGCAACGCCCTTGCTCAAACATCCCGCCCCTCTGTCCCAAACAGAGTGCTACCGGTCGCCAGGGGGAAGTTCACACGCGCCCCGATAGGGTTGGGAGAACGAAAGGAAATGACCAGGTGTGCTAACCGCATGGCTGTGCAATGCTTACGCCTGCCACGGCTGGAAGCAACACTCCTGAGGAACTCCTGCAAGAGTTTGCTGCAAGGCGAGTGCGTTCCTCAGTAGCCGCCGGCCGGTTTACCCGGCCAAGGCACAAAGCACCCCGAACGAGGCATTTTGCCCTCTCCCCACCACAGCCCAAGCGCCTGGATGGCGCAAGGCCGAGGGCCGTGAGGGCGACGCTGTGTGCGTCGCACTAGCCGCAGGAGGCGGCGTAAGGCCCGTAGGCGGCGTCTCTTTCGTTATAGGCCTAGCAAGACCCACATAGACGAACGCCGCCCGGCGACATGCGCGCCGGGCGGCCAAATGACCCTCGTGCCGAGTTCTCCTGACTCGCGGCAAGCGCGAAGCGATTGCCGCGAAAGGCGCGCGCCAGCGCGCCGTCACCCAATATAGCTTCGCAGCAAACCAAACAGGATATTGCCATCGTAGAAGAACCCGGTGGTTTTCGCGCCGGCCACGATGTCGGAGATCATCTCCACCGGGGCCATGGAGAGCACCGCGGGCATGATGAGGAACAGCACCCACACCAGCAGCACCCCACGCCCCAGGCCCAGCGCCCCGCCCAGCAGCCCGTCAAAGTGGGCCAACTTGGGGAAACGGAAACTATAATGCAGGAGATTCACCAGGAAGGTGAGCGCCAGATAGACGATGAGAAACACAAACAGGAAGCAAAGAATGTTGACGACCGTCTCGGCGATGGTGCGGGCCAGGTAGTCCCCCAGGTTGGCAATGCCGTCCTGGGCAAACACGGCCCCCAGCACGTTCTTGCGGAACCACTCGCCCAGCGGGTGGGGCAGTGTCATGCCCGAGAGGATCGAATCCAGCCGGGATTGGGTGAGCCCCGCCACCTCGGTGCGGTAGTTGTCCACCGTACCCAGCATGTCGGCGGTCTCCGAATAGTAGAGCAGAGCCGGGATGACCTTGCCGGCCGCCTTGATGCCCAGCGCCAGCCCAGGGTAAAAGAGCCGCGCCGCCAGCAGCGAAATGCCGCAGGCCGTCAGGTTGGCGCCCGTCGCCAGCAGCCCCTGGTAACAACCAGCCGCCACGCTGACCGCCAGAATGGCCAGCACCACAAGATCAATGGGATTGGTACTAAAATCCATGAAAACCTCCGTGTTCGCGCCCGCCGGCGCGCCGGTCAAGGCATGGGGATGAGATAGTTGCGGTGCTTGGTCTGCAGCACCAATGCCTTGCCCGGCACCACCGCCGGAATAGACTCCACCGTGAAGGACAACGGGTAGAACCGCTGGCCTGTGCCGCTCAAGGCCATGGAATACAGGCCGTTGCGGGTCACCAGGCACAGGCGGTTGCTCTCCTTGAGCAGGGCGCGGATGCAGCCGGCCGGCAGCGGAATGCGGTACTCGTCGCCGTTGGAGGAGAGATACCACAGGGTCGAGATCTGCTCCGACGCGCCCTCGCCGCCGCTGGGGGCGAAGAGGAAGCTGACGTTGCCGCTGCTGTCGGTCAGTACGTCCTGCAGGTTCCAACCGTAGATCAACTTGCTGTCCCGCTCCGAGCCGGTCTTCTGCCAGGTCGTCAGCGTGTGGGTACCAACGAGATAGGTCGTGTCCGTCTGGGGCACGGCCAGGTACCCCACCTCGCCGTTGAGGGTGATGCCCGTCGTCATCTTGCCATAGGTGGAAAGGCGGGTGACCGGCGTGGTGCCGTGGCTGTCGATGTAGAGCACCCACAGCAGCCCCAGATCCTCCCCGTAGAAGCCCACACCGATGACCGACTGATAGGGGAACAGCTCCTCATCGGCCGGATCCTCGCTCTTCAAAGTATATAGACGCATGCGATGCTGATTATCTTCCCGGGTAATGACGGCATATTCATTTTTTCCTGGTGCCACGGTCACGACGTCGCCGGTGGTGGTCTGGGTGCGCAGCACCTGGCCCTCAGCGTCAATGACGACGACGACCGTGCCACCCCATGCCACGGTGAGGTCGCCCTGCCGGGCGGCCTTCATGTTCTCCTCAGGGAGCTCGGTGTGCCACTGGGTCACGCCCTTGGTGTTGGCGCAGATGAGCTGGCGCTTATCCACACACAGCACGCCGTCGGCCCAGGCATACACGCCGCCGTCGGTATCCGACCCCGGCAGCAGCACCGCCTCGCTGTCCAGATCGGGCGCGCGGTTGACCAGGCGGTAAATGCCGTAGCCCGCGCCCGCCAGCACAGCGAGCGCCAGCAGCACGAACAACACCTTCAAATATGGCCTGCGCCTTGGAACGCGATACAACCTTTAGTGTTCCTCCCTGTCAAAATCCTCACCAACCATGACCAGTATACCCCTTTGTGCCCGCTCTATTGTCACCGGCGCGGTCAGCTCCAGCTCGCCGTCGGTCTCACACAGCAGGGGCAGGTCGCTCTCCACCACGAAGCGGTCAACCTGCAGGTGCTCGCACTGGGGCACCTCGGCGATGTGCCGGCCAGCGATGTACTTCATGAGCAGCAGGGGAATCCGGATCTTGGCCACACGGCTGATGACCACCAGATCCAAGAGCCCGTCACTCACCTGGGCATCGGGCGCCACGAGGATGCCCCCGCCGTAATACCGCCCGTTGGAGGCCGTCAGCACCACGAGCTCCCGCTCCAGCACCCGGCCGCCCACAGTCAGGCGGATCTTCTTAAACCGGAACCCAACGAGCGTCAAAAGCAACGCCGCCACATAGGCTGGCATACCGCTGAGAATCTTCTTGGTGCGGGCGGCCCAGTCGCCCAGATCCGTATCCAGCCCCAGGCCAAAGACGTTGATGAAGTAAAGGTCGTTGGCCTTCCACACGTCCACCGTCCTGGTGGGGCCGCGCCGCAGCGACTCAAACGCCGCCACAGGATCCCGCGGCAGGTTGAAGTGCCGGGTGAAGTCGTTGCCCGTGCCGCCGGGCAGGAAGCCAATGGATACATCCTCCGGCAGGCCTGCCGCCGCCAGGCCGTTGACGGCCTCGAAGTTGGTGCCGTCACCCCCCAGGGTGAAGATGTGGCGGTACCCGCGGGCCACCGCGTCCTGCACCAGCTCAATGGCGTGCTTGTGATAGGCGGAGATGCCGATCTCATACTCCAGGCCTTCGGCCTTCAGGTGGGCCTCCAGCGCCGCGATGGTCTCCTTGGCCCGCCCGCCACCCGCCGTGGGGTTGCACAAAAAATAATACATGATGCCAGCCCCCTTCGGTGTATTCATATTCTTGCATTATATCATATTTCGACAGGGGTGCGAAACAGACGTGCTTTGGGTGTCGCGGTGGTAAAAAATCGGGGAAAAGGGTTGGGTGGATGAAGATGCGACGGCGGAGTTGCCTTCCCCCCCCGCCATACCCCAGGTTGCAACGCTATTCAGATTACGGCGCTGCCGCGCGGCGGTCCTTTTGAAGCGCAAAAGGACCCAAAACGCTTCAGGAGGCGTGGGCGAGTTTCCTAGACCGGACGGCCGGCACTAACTTGGGAAGCAACGGCGGTAACTCGCCAATGCATGGCATTGCCATGTATTGGCTCAAACATCCCGCCCGTTGTCGCTGGGTTTTCTGCCGCCGGCCGTCTGGGGGAAACTCGCACGCGCCCGAGGGGCGGCAAGCCCAGTTTCCGCTGCGCGAACCATACTTTGCAGCCGCGTCGCGGGGTGAATACTTACCTGTAACGAGGTGTCCTAACTCGCGGTGGTCGCGAAGTGGCCGCCGCGAAAGCGCAGCGTCAGCGCGCCGCCGCCGGGCAATCCATGTAATACGCCATCGTGTCTACCGAGGGACGGAAGCCCAACCCCTCGTAGAGGGTGCGGCCCTGGCTGGTGGCGTGCAGCAAAACGCGCTGGCAATCGGCGGCGTTGGTCCCCGCCAGCAGGGCGTCCATCAGTGCCCGGGCAATGCCCTGCCGGCGGCAAGGGGGCCGCACATAGAGCCCGCTCACATACCCGGTGTTCCCCTGGGGGCACCAGGTATTGGGCAACAGGCGGAAGAGCGAGAGGACGACCATGCCCAGGACGTTGTCGCCCTGCACAGCCACCCAGGCCAGCGCGTCACCAGCAGGCAGACCCTGGCGCAGGCAATCGATGGTCTGGCGGCGCACCTCCTCCAGCGCATCTGGGGTGGTGGCGGGCTCCTCCTCCCCCAGCATGGCCACCCGCAGGGTGGCGAGGGTGTCGATGTCCCCCAGCGTGGCCGGGCGAATGGTCACTGCCCCGTTCATCAGCCCAATCCCCCAAAGTCGAGGGGCAGCAGCGCCCAGTAGTTGAGGGCGGTGCCATCGATGGTGACGAGGAAGAACGCCGCCATGAGCCCAGCGAAGAGCAGGCACACCAGCGCGTCCACCCAGCGCCGCCGCCACAGGCACCAGCCGACCATACCCAGGTGCAGCAGCAGCCCTGGTACCCCCACCAGTGTGGGCAGGGCCGGCAACGGGTTCATCACAAAGAGTGCCCAGGTGTGGAAGAACTGTGCAAACAGGCGAGAGAGCCCGCCCCACTGGGGCAGCGCCAGCAAGTAGAACACCCCCGGCAGCACAATGTCCAAGTAGAGCAGCCACTTCCAACCCCGGTCCATCCGCAGGCGGCTGTTGCTGTCACTGGCCCAAAACGCCTTCCAGTCCATGGCTTCCCTCCTATTTTGAGCTGGCCCCGCCCAGCACCTTCAGTCGCGGGATGAGGTTGTCGGTGGCCTTGATGGTGCCATCGGGGAAGATCCAGAGGGCATCCACACCCTCGAGCGTCTCGATGTAGGCGCGGCCCTTCTCATAGGGCAGGGTGAAAAGGATGGTATCGAGGTAGTCCGCCAGGCCCGAGTCCTCGGTCACGATCGTGACCGACCGGAAGTAGGTCGCCGGAAGCAGCGTGTCGGGGTCGATGATGTGGCTGTACCGCTTGCCATCCACCACGTAGTAGCGCTCGTAATCGCCGGAGGTGACGACCGACAGGTCATTGCAGAACACCGTGTCCACCGTGGCGTCGGCGTCGGTGCCGCCCTCGGCGTTGTCGGGGTTGGCGATGCCCACGCCCCAGCGCTGGCGCACGCCGTCCAGGGGCTTGCCCACCGCCCGCACGTTGCCGCCGGCGCTTAAGAGAAAGCTCGTCCAGCCGGCGGCCTTGAGCTCCTGCGCCACGAGCTCGGTGGCGTAGCCCTTGGCCACCGTGCCCACATCCAGTGACATCGCGGGGTCCTTGAGCTCCACCGTGCTAGCGGCGGCGTCCACCACCACGTCAGCCATGCTGGTGTGCTGGGCCGCGGCCTTCAGTTCCTCCATCGGCGGCAGCTGGGCGTGGGCGGGGTCGTCAATGCCGACCTCCCGGTATTGGTGCCAAATGGACAGCACCGAGCCCAGGGCGATGTTGGTGCGGTCGGTGTAGCCGGGTGCCTTGGGGCTCCACTGCTGGCACAGGGTGATGAGGTCAATGATCTCTTTGTCCACCTTGACGGGGCCGTTGCCGGCGTTGTCATTGATGGTCTTGACGTTGTTGATGCCGTCGTAGTTGTTGTAGATGTCATAGAGATGATCGAGGGCAACGAAGCGATCCTGGGCCTTCTGGGCCCAGGTGTTGAACTCCTTCTCGCTCTTGGCGTACCCCATGACCTCGATGACGGTGTCAAAGGCGTCCATAAAGGTGGCGGAGTACTTGGTATACTCCGACTTGGGCGCGCCACAGGCGGGCACGGCCGCCAGCAGCAGCGTGGTCAGCAGCAGGCACAGGGGCTTGCATTTGCGCAACATTGGTCATTCTCCTTGGGTGAAATGGATGCCCCGCAGCGGGCATGGGCACGCAACCGCCCAAATTTGAAAACCTGCCGTCGAACGAGTTCGGCGGCAGGTCCCGGTACTAGGTATGGCGCCGACGCGAATTACTTCGCGTTGGCAATGGCCTCGGCGGCAACCTCAAGGAACTCATCGATCTTGAGGGTGGCGCTGGAGGTCAGGTCGGTCTCATCGGAGATGGTGCCTTCCTCGGTGGTCTTGGTCTTCATGCCCTTGATCTGGTCGGCGGTCTTGCCGGTCATCCACTTCTCAACGGCGTCGACCTGCTCGTACCACTCTTTGCCAATACCAGAGGCCTTCTTCATGCCATACTCGTCACCCAGCTCGCGCTTGGTGGGGTACTCCACGGTCTTGTCAGAGGTGATCTTGCCGGCCTCGTCGAAGGCAACCTTGGTCTGGGCGGTGTCAAAGCGGATGCTGACAACCTTGCCGGAAGCGTCCACGACGACGGCGCACATCATGGTGTCAACCTGCGCGGAACCGGCCTTGACGCCGTCCTTCTCCGCCAGGTCGGCAGACTTGTCGATCATGGTCTTCTGCCCCAGGCCAAGCTTCACAGCCCCGCCGGCGGCCGAGCAACCAGCCAGCAGCAACGCGGCAACCAGGGTCACAGCCAGAATCTTTTTCATGAGTTTTTCCTCCTTATTTCCCGCGGCCGGGCTCAACCCTTGGCCGCTGACTCACAAACTTACTATATCATCCTATTCAACAGGAAGCAACCAAATCATTGACAATTTTTTCACCGACAGCCAGCGATAAGGGGGTGACCGGAGTCATACGCCGGGCAATGGCAGTGAGCGCGTCCCGCCCGGGGCCGGCCGGCAAGCCGGCGAGTATCGTGAGACTCCGCTCCACCTGTTCGCTCAGGCGACGGGCGGCATCCTCCACCGCGCCGGCACTGCGCGCCAGGGCCATGAGCTCCCGCGCGCCCTCGGCGGTGTGCGCGCCACCCAGGTACTGCCCCAGCAGCCGCCGATAGTCGGCGTTGGCCGCCGCCAACAGCACCGGCAGCGTCACCACCCCCTCAATGAGGTCGTGCCCCACGGGCTTGCCCGCCGCCGCGCCGTCGCCGGCCACGTCGATGAGGTCATCGCGGATCTGGAACGCCGCACCCAGGTGCAGGCCAAAGCGCCACAGGCGGTTGACCTCCCGGTCACTAAGGCCGCCCAGCCGCCCGCCGGCCACGCAGCAGGCCGCAAAGAGCACCCCGGTTTTGCCGATGATGCGCCGCAGATACTCCCGATACCCGGGCACCCGGTCGCGGCCCAGGTACTGGGCCACCTCGCCGGTGCACATCATGTCGATGGCCGTGGCGAAGCGGCCAATGTCCTGCCCGGCAAGGCCGCTGCGGCTAAGCAGCAGCAGTGCCCGCCCCAGCAGATAATCACCGGTGTAGATGGCGATGTGGTTGCCGCGCTGGCGGTGCAGCGCGGGCCGCCCGCGGCGGCTGTCGGCCTCGTCAATCACATCGTCATGGGCCAGGGTGGCGGCGTGCAGGGCCTCGGCCGCCGCGGCCACCGGCAGCGCCTGCCCGCGGTCATACCGCCCCAGCATGGCGCTGCCAATCACCAGCGCTGGGCGCAGGCGCTTGCCCCCGCCCAGCAGCAGCGCCGCCGCATCGGTGCGCACCAGCCCCTCGCCGCCAAACTCCGCCCGCAGCAACTCCTCCAGCGCGGCCAGTTCTTCGGCCAAACCGGGAGTGCCTTGGGTCCATGTCTCCCCCATCACTGCGTCCTACTTGCCCCGCTTGGTGGGGAAGACGAACTTCCACCGGCGGTTCTTGCGGAAGAAATCCCACACCCGCGCGCCCCAGGGCAGCAGGTAATGATCGAGACCAAAGGCACGGCCGGCCGCGCCCATCGTCGCCACCGAGGCGAAGGGAATCCACCACGTATCCAGGTACACACCGGTGGAGGTGGCAAAGAGAGCCACCAGCACCACCGAGATGACCGAAGCCAGGAAGGTGAACGCGCCGCCCAGCAGCATCAGGCCCACCAGAATCTCCGCCAGGGTGATGGCGATCTGGAAGAACATCTCGCCGCCCTGAGTGCTGAGGGCCAGGTGCTGCACCAGCCACGGTACCAGGTTGAAGTCACCGAAGTGGAAGACGTTGATCTTCATGAACACATCGGTGGTGATGGTGTTGCCCTCCACCAGTTTGCTGGCGTTGCCGATGATGAGCTGGATGACCCGCAAATTGAGGTCAAACAGATTGTCGATGCGCAGGGCCGCACCGCCGCCGGTGGCCGCGCTGACCGCGTCAGCCATCTCATAGGTGCGGCTCATGCTCATGAACTCAGCGAGCTTCGGGGAAGAAAACCACCCCTCGGTTACCTTCACGATGCCCTCATAGAGCCAGTAGAACCCCAGGAACAGCCGCAGCGGCGCACTCCACCAGGCTTGGGACTTGTAGGACCAGTGCTTCTCCAGCAGGGTCTTGTCCTGCTCCACATGCACGAGCTCGTCCTTGACGTACTTGGCCGGCGTGCGGAAGCCGCCGATTTCATAGAGGTAGTGGACGTTGACCAGATACTTCATCAGGAGCGACAGCCAGGACGGCAGGCGCTTCCCCATGATATCCGACACGCCGAAGAAACGGCCGATGCACACCATCGTGCCGTGGAAGGTCACGGAGACCTTCTCGGGCTTCTGCCCGCGGATGTCTCTGAGGATGTTGGCGGCGGCACCGTCCGCGGTCTGCAGGGCATTCTCCACCATGGCGGCGTAGGGCCGTCCATCGGCCCCAGCCAAGCCGCCGCAGTCGCCCACGGCGTAGACGCCGGGCTGGCCCGCGCGGCAGTATTCGTCCACCTTGATGCGCTTCCCGCCGCCGACTTTCTCGGTGTCGGTGCGCTGGGCACCCTCGTTGCAGCAGATACCCGCGCACCACAGCATGGTGTGGGTCTCAAACTCGCCCTTGGCGGTCACCACCCGGTCGGGCTTCATCTCGGTGATGGCCGTCTCCAGGTGGATTTCGATGCCCAGCTTCTTCTCCATGTAGCGGTGGGCCTTGGCGCTGTTTTTCTCATCGAGGTTGGGGAGCACGCGCTTGAGCATATCCACCAACACCACGCGCACGTCCTTGCGGTCGATGCCAAACTCACGGCACAGGGGCTTGACCCAATGGGCCATCTCGCCAGCCATCTCCACCCCGGTGAAGCCCGCGCCGCCCACCACAAAGGTCAACAAGCGTCGGCGCTCGGCCTCGTCGCTCTCCACCGCCGCGCGGGCAAAGACCTCGCGCACGTGGTCCCGAATGGTCATCGCTTCCTCGTAGCTCCACAGCGTGTAGGCGTATTCCTTCATGCCGGGGATGCCAAAATAGGTCGGGCTGCTGCCCATGGCCATGACGCAGTAGTCGTAGGCGTAGTCACCGGCTTTGCCGTGCACCACCTTGGCGGCGAAGTCAAATTCGCTCACCTCGTCCTGCACCAGCTTCACGCGGGTATCGTGGAAAATCCCTGCCAGGGGCACACGGATGGTCTCCGGCGCCTGACGATGGCCGGCCACCTCGTGCAGCTCGGTCAGCAGGGTGTGATAGTCGTTCCGGTCGATGAGGGTGATCTCCACATCGTCCCGCTTGCCCTTGCGGTTCAGGTGAAGGGCTGCCTCCACCCCGGCGTAGCCGGCGCCCACAATGACGATTCGTTTGGCCATGGTCCAGTCGCTCCTTTCCCTCTACGGACAAAAACCGGCCCGCCTCGCATACCTTGCGCCCCAAGGCCGCCGGTTATGCGCTGTGTTGCGGGCTTCCTCGCGGCCCGCCACCGTGATTGGGTGCCGAACCGAAGCATTCCAACTTGTATCATACAACAATCCGACGAAAGAATAAATAGGATAAGATATGGATATAAGCTTATTTTTGCCTGCGCAAAGGGGCGGTAAGTGCCTGCGCACAGCAAAAGCCTGTCCGCCGAGTGGCGGACAGGCTTGGTGGCGCAAGGATAACTGGAGATCACTCTCAGGGCTTGGCGTAGACGATGGCGGAGTAAGCGCCATACACCTTGGTGGTGCTCACCGTGCGGTAGGCCCGCACCTTGTAGTAGTATGTTTTATTGTCCGTCAGGCCTGTGTTGGTGTAGCTGAGGCTCGTCGTCTCACCCACCTTGGTGTAGGCGCCGGCCCTGCTCGTCGCCCGGTACAGCTGGTACTTCGTCGTGCCGCTCACCGCGCTCCAGCTCACCTTCAGGGAGCTGTCACTGATCCGCGCAGCCTTCACGCCCGTCGGGGTCGCCGGCACCGGCTTGGCGCTCACCACCGCCGAGTACGCCCCGGTCACCTTCACCGTGCCCACCATGGCGTAGGCCCGCACCTTGTAGTAATAGGTCTTGCCAGTCGTCAGGCCGCTGCTGGTATAGTTGGTGGCACTTGTCTCCCCCAGGTAGGTATAGCTGCCGCTGGCGCTGGTGGCGAGGTACACCTGGTACTTCGTGGCCCCGGCCACCGCGTTCCAGCTCA
The DNA here is from genome assembly GCA_023398815.1 of Bacillota bacterium. GTDB lineage: Bacteria > Bacillota > Clostridia > Christensenellales > UMGS416 > JAEYRA01. The sequence goes on along the minus strand of JAEWRW010000050.1, from coordinate 9,771 downwards.
CTTTCGCGCTGCTGTAGCCCGCCGACGCCGCCTTCACCCCCGTGGGCGCGGCCGGGAGGGGCCGCACCACCACCGTGGTGGAGTAGGCGCTGTACGTCGTGGCCATGGTGGCCGCGCACCGGGCACGGATCTTGTAGAGATAGGCTTTACCCACCGACAGGCCCTTGGCCGTGTAGGTGGTGCCTGTAACCAAGTCCACCCGCACGCCGTCGCGGTACACCTCATACCCCGTGGCACCGGCCACCGCCGTCCAGCTGAGAGTGGCACCAGTGGTGGTCGTCGTCTTCACCGTCAGCACCGGCGTGGTGATGGCCGCAAACTCGGCCTTGAGCGTTCTGGCCTTGGTCACGGGGAAGGCGTAGCTCGCGCTGGTGGAGACGGCGGTGCTGCCCTCCAGCCAGCGGACGAACCGATACCCCGCCTTCGGTGTGGCCTTCACGGTGGCCGTGGCACCGGCGGTGTAGTTGCCGCCGCCGCTCACCGTGCCCCAGGCGCTGTTGCTGGCGGAGACCGCCACGGCGTAGATCGTGGGCGCATTGGTCGTCCACTTGGCAAAGATGGTGGTGGCCGCCGTCACCCGGTCGGTGGCGAAGTCCCAAGCGGTGGTGCAGGCTGCCTGCTTGTACCACCCGCCAAAAGTGTGCCCCGTCCAGGTCGGGTTGGCGGGCTCGGTCACCAGGCCGTTGTAGTCCACCGTTTGACTGTCCACGACGCTGCCGCCCTGGCTGTCGAAGGTCACTGTGACCGTTGAAGGAATACCCGGCGTGGTGTCGGTAAAGGCATACAGGCAGGCTTCATAGCCGTAGGAAGCGAAGTCACCCCAATTCGTGCCATTGGGGGAAAGGTAGGTTTGCCCCGCCGCGGACGTCACCTGGGACGAATAGCCCGGGATGGCCGTTTCGATTGGCAATGGATAGGTCTCGCCCGGCACAGTAAGTCCAACGATGACCTCATACTTCTGCCCGGGGGAAAGCAACACCGGGTTATTCAGCCCAATGCGGGCATACCCAGCCATGGCAATGGTGCCGGCCTGCGGTTCGCTCCACGCCGGGTCAAAGGCCCCAGTGCCCTCGTTGTAGATGTTGATTTGCAGGCGATAAGCCGTATTGTCCCCCACCGCAAAGGTGGCAACAGTCGTCAGCGCTTCCTCCCCAACGGCGGTATACACGCCCTTCATCCAGCCGGTATCACTGCTGTAACCAATCGAGCTCAGCCAGCCAAGGTCGGTGTAGGTGTACTCCCGTTCGTCCGCAACAGGTGCCATGAGCTCAAAAGCAACGGCCTCCGCATCGGTGTCTGCCGAATAATACGACAGATAAAAACACCCATTCTCACCCCAGTAGGTACCCCAGCTGTTCTTCACAATCCATGCGCCGTTGCCGCTTGGCGTTTGGGCAAACCGAGACGCCGGGTAATTGTCGTCCCAACCCACCAACGTGACCGCGTGATTGGTGTTCCCCACGGCGGTGGGCAGATAATAGCTGGCGGTTCCTGCGTTGTATGCGCTGTCATCGTGGTAATAGCTGATGCTCAACGCACCTTTGGCCATCAGCAGTGTCTTCCACTCGTCCTTGGTGTGGGCCAGATAGGTTTCTTTGAGCGTGTAGGCAGGTTTGATTGCCGGGGACGGCGGTATCACAGTACCCGTGGTCGGATAGGGCGCCTGGCTTTCCAATACCGGGCTGGAGCCCCGCGCCATCATGGCCATCGACTTGTAATCGTTGCCGCCACGGTTCAATGGCGTCTGCCCCGCGGCCAGGTCAAAGGCAGGAAGGCCGTTTTGCCTCACATAGGTATAGTAGGCCAGCTGGAGCTCCGACAGGTCGGGGTTCGCGGCCACCCCCTGTGTCTTGAGGAGACTCTCTGAGGAAGCCAGAGCAGCGTGGGCCCAACAGGTGCCAAAGCTGCCTTGGTCGCGCACCGCCGTCAGTTGGCTGGCTGGCAACCGGTACGAAGCGGGCAGCGTCGTATCCCGGTTGACCCGGAAGCTGCTGTGGTGCGATTGGATGGGTGAGGTGACCACGCCACCCGGCATATTCACCCCCATAGCCGTACAGCACGCCGTCCCGGCTCACATAATGGGTGTTCCCGGCGGCGACTTTGATGGACTGAAGCTGCATGCACTGGTCAAACGTATACCGCATCACTTCAGACAGGCCCTTGGGCAAGGTGACCGTGGTCAGCGGCGTCTTGGCGAAGGCGTAGTCCTCAATCAAAAACAAATTCTCCGGTAATGCAACACTGGTCAGGGGGCATTGCTGAAACGCGCACGGGTAAATGTCCCGTAACGTACTGGGAAAGGACACACTCCCCAGATTGGTGCAGCCTGAGAAGGCATAGGATCCAATGTTCCTCAGCCCTTCCGGTAGAACTACCTTGGTGATTGTCTGATTGTTTTCAAAAACACTTTCGCCTATGGTAACCACCACTCGGTTGTCAATCTTCGCGGGGATGGTAACCATCCCGCCGGGGCCGGTGTAGCCCGTGATGGTCACGGTGGTCTCGGTTTCCTCATAGGTGAAGTCCCCATACTGCAGGGCCAGCGCCTGCGCCGAAAACAAAATGGACACCGCCAGACAAAGCAGCGCCGCTGCGAGAGTCTTGCCGAACACGCTTCGCTTCACAATCCCATCCTCCACAGCCACAATATGGAAAGTATATCACCAGTGAAATCGATGAAACAACCTAAAAATGGTTAACACAACGGAGAACTCATCGCCAAAATCCGACAAAAACACCTCTTGCATCCAACGCTGTCCTGCGTTATAATATTTACCCTTTCGCAAACACAACCGAGCCAGGGGAACCGACTGCAGGAGGTGCGTATGCCCACCCAGCACAAGGACTTTGCCGCCGAGGCCCAGCGCCTGGGCGAGGCACTCACACGCATTGGACGGGAAACCGACGTCGTGGCCGACATCGAGCGGCGGCAATTTGTCGAAGTCTCCCACTACCGGGAGTCGTCCGGCGGCAACTGGGACAACGACTGGTTTGTGGCCGAGCAGCTCTACGCCCAGACCTGCCAACGCTTGAAGAACCTGGGCCACGCCGCCCGCCAGCCCTATTTCGCCCGGGTGGACTTCCGCCGTGACAGCGAGACGGCCCACACCCCCTACTACATCGGCAAGTGGGGCGTGAGCGACGTACGCACCCGCAAGAGCTACATCTTTGACTGGCGCAGCCCCGTGGCCAACCTCTACTACGGCGGGCAGGTGGGTCGGGCCAGCTACCGCAGCCCCGGCGGTGAGATCACCGGCGACATGGCCCTGAAGCGCATCTTCAACATTGTGGAGGGCGAACTCCGCGACCTCTTCGACGCCGACGTGGTGACCCAGGACGCCTACCTGCACGATGTGCTGGCTGACCACGCCGACGCAAGACTGCGAGACATTGTCACCACCATACAGGCCGAGCAGAACGACATCATCCGCCACAACTACCAGCGGCCCCTCATTGTGCAGGGCGTGGCCGGTGCGGGCAAGACCACGGTGGCCCTGCACCGCATCACTTGGTTGCTCTACACCTATCAACAGACCATGTCGCCCGAGAACCTCATGGTCATCGCACCATCGCCGCTGTTCCTCAATTACATCTGCGCCGTGCTGCCGGAGCTCGGTGCCGAGAACGTGCTGCAGACGACGTTCCCAGGGCTGGGCGAGTTGCTCACTGGCCGAAAGCTGCCCAAGGTGGACGACTCCGGCACATTGCTGAGGCTCCTTGACCTGCCCGAGGACGAGCGGGAGCCGGTGGTGCGGGTGGCGCGCCTCAAGGGCAGCCTCCTCATGAAGGAATGCGTCAACCGGTGGTTCGCGGCCTACTGCCGGAGCCTGGTGCCCGCCGGGGGGCTGGCGCTCTCTGGCAACACGCTGGTGAGCCGCGCCCACATCGGCCAGCTGCTGTTGGAGGATCTGAAGCCCTTCCCGCTGGCCCGGCGGCTGCCCCAGCTGAAGAAATCGCTGAAGCTGCGGGTGAAGGATGCCGCCGACGCCGTGCGGGCCGAGGTGGAACGGGAGACCGTGCGGCGCGCCAACCTCATCCGCGAGCGGCAGCCCAACGACTCCCCCCGGCGGCAAGAGACCATGCGCACCCTCTACGCCACGCGGGACGCGCGAATCCTGGAATTGACCGACTGGGCCGCCGGGGCCGTGGACAAGCTGCTGGCCGGCTTCCCCAAGCTCGACCTGATGGCGCTCTACCGGCAGTTCCTGGCGGGCGAACCAGCCTTCGCCCTGCCCGAGGGCGTGAACCCCGCCGACTGGCAGGCCCTGTGCGAGGGGAGCCTCAATCTCCTTGACGACCGGCGCATTGAGACGGCGGACATCGCGCCGCTGGTACACTTAAACGGCCTGGTCTTCGGCCAGGCCAAGCGGCTGGACATCCACCACAGCGTGCTCGACGAAGCCCAGGACTTCTCGCCCTTCCAGTTTGACCTGCTGAAATCGCTGACCCAGAACGCGTCGTTCACCATCGTGGGCGACCTGGCCCAGGGCATCCACGGCTACCGCGGCGTCACCGACTGGCGTGGCCTCATGGGCGATGTGTTCGGCCCCGGCAACGCTGACTACCGGGAACTTGTGACGAGCTACCGCAACACGGTGGAGATCATGGCGTTTGCCGGGCGGGTGTCGGCGCGGTTCCCCTTCGCCGGGCAGCAGGCCGCCAAGCCAGTGCTCCGCCACGGCAAGGCACCGCTTATTGCCCCCCTGCCAGAGAAAGGCTGGGAGAAGGTGCTGGCCGAGCGCCTCACCGCCCTCGTTGCCGGCGGCATGAAGACGGTGGCCATCGTGATGAAGCGCCCCGACGACTGCGCCGCCCTGCACCGCAAGCTCAAGGGCTTGACCGACGTGCCGCTGACACTCTACCGCGACGGCGACGACGACTACCGGGGCGGGGCCATGGTGCTGCCCGCCCACATGGTGAAGGGGCTGGAGTTTGACGCCGTGCTCATCGCCGACGCCGACGCGGGCACCTACCCGCCGGACGCGCTGCACGGGCGGCTGCTCTACGTGTGCTGCACCCGGCCCCTGCACGTGCTGGAGTGCTACCACAAGGGTGACCCCACCCCCCTGCTTGCCCTGCCCGACCCCGCTGTGTGACCGGGGTCCCTTGCCCTTTTTCGCCAACCCCCTATAATAGTAGTAACGTGCGTGGCGCAAGCCGACGCCGCCCTGCTGCCGAAACCGGCACAGGGAAGAATAACAAAACGACCGACCCGCGGACGACGCACCGCGCCGGGCCGCGAAGGGGCTGCCGCAAAAGGCCGCCCATGGGGGAACGCAACATGACAAACCAAACCGATGGCATCCGCTGGGTCGTCTTTGACCTGGGCGGGGTGCTGGTGGAATACGTAGGCGTCAGCAAACTGCGCCAGTGGATGGGCAGTGAGCTGACCGACCAGGACATGCACCGGCGGTGGCTCTACTCCCCGGCGGTGCGGGCCTTTGAGAGCGGGCAGATCACCGCGGAGGACTTCGCCCACGCCATCATTAGCGAATTTGCATTGGATACCCACGCCGAGGAGTTCCTGAGCGAGTTCCCAGACTTTGTGCGCGGCATGTACGACGGGGCCGAGGAACTGCTGACTGACGTGGGGCGGCGCTACCCGCTGGCTCTCCTCTCCAACACCAACCGCCCCCAGTGGGAGAAGCTCCTGCGCACCACCAACCTGCGGCCCCACTTCCAGCGGGTGTTCCTGTCCTTTGAACTGGGGCTCCTGAAGCCCGACCGCACGGTGTTTGAGCACCTCGTGCGCGAGCTCGACGCCCCCGCCGGGTCCATCGTGTTCTTTGACGACAACCCCGCCAACGTGGAGGCGGCCCGGGCCTGCGGCATCGATGCCCGCCAGGTGGCGGACTTTGCCGACGTGGCGCGCCAAATACGCACGCTGCCCTGAGAGGAGGCCCCCCATGGCTCGGTGGAAAGCCTTTAGCCCCTACCTCTATCTGTTGCTGACGCAACTGGCGGCCGCAGTTACCGCGGTGGCGCTGCCGTTCCTGCAGTTGAATGTCGTTAGCGGAATGAACCTGATGGGTAGTTCTCTAAACAGTGCGTCCTCCGTGGATGAATTGGCAAGCAGTTTCGTTCTGATTCCGATTGTGCAGACTGTGGTCTGCTGCGCGGGTGTAACGGCGGGGTCGTTGGCCTTCACGGTGTTATGGCATTCCCGCGTGCCCCGGCACAGACCATCGGTTCGGACGAGAACACTGGCCATTGGCGGGTTGGCATTGATCTTGGTGTCGCTGTGTTTCTTGTCCAGCATCCTCACGATGTTCCTGGCCACGGCGGCTGGCTGCGTGCTGTGGCCAGTGGCATTGGGCCGGGCGCTGCCAGGCTTTGAGCCACAGGCTGACCCCTTACCTGACTCAGTTGTGTGCCAAGCGGCCCCCATGCGCCGCCGGAACGCCTTTCACCCCTACCTATACCTGCTGCTGACGCAACTGGTGGCCACAGTTACCGCGGTGGCGCTGCTCTTGCTGTTTATTGAGGTCGTCAGCGGAATGAACCAACCCGTCAGCATGATGGACTTGGAGGATCGCCTTGCAAACGGCATGTCCCCCACGTCAATCGATTTTATTCCGCTTCCGGTTGTGGCAGCTGTGGTGTGCGGTGTGGGAGTGACGGCGGTGTCACTGGCCTTCACGGCGGCATGGCACGCCCGCACACCCCGGCACAAGACCCCGGCACGCACAAAAGCACTGGCCATTGGGGGCCTGGTTCTCCCCTTGGTACCGTTGTGTGTTTTCCCCAGCATGATCACGGTGTTCCTGGCCACGGCGGCTGGCTGCGTGCTGTGGCCGGTGCTGCTGGGCTGGGCGCTGCCGGGCTTTGAGCCGCAGGCATACCCCCAGCCAAACCCAACGGTGTGCCAAGCGTCTACCCAGCCCAATGGAGGAGCCCAATGATGGAAGAGATCACCATCCGCCCGGCCCGCCACGGCGAAGCCTCGTTGGTGCGGGCCTTTATCCTGCGGCTGGCGGAGTATGAGGCACTGCTGGACCTGGTGGACTGCGACGAGGAACGGTTGGAGCACGAGCTCTTCCACCGGCGCTCCATCGAGGCGGTCTTTGCCTGCGAGGGCGACGAGCCGGTGGGCATGGCCCTGTTCTTCCACAATTTCTCCACCTTCCTGGGGCGGCGGGGGTTGTTCCTGGAGGATCTCTTCGTACTGCCAGAGAAGCGCGGCCACGGCGTGGGCACGGCCCTGCTGCGGCACCTGGCGGCGCTGGCGGTGGAGCGGGGCTGCCAACGGATGGAGTGGGCGTGCCTGGATTGGAACGCGCCGTCCATCGCCTTTTACCGCAGCCTGGGGGCCAAGCCGCTGGATGACTGGACGACCTACCGCCTGGAGGGGGACGCGCTGCAGGCGCTGGCCGAACCATGACGACACAACCCTTCGCCTGCCGGAGGGTTTTCGCTTTACTCAGGAGGTACCAATGCCCACATTGACCATCCGCCCGGTGGAGCCGCAGGAGACGGCACTGCTCCACGACTTCCTGCGCCGCGTGGCCCAATACGAGCACATGGAGGACGAGCTCATCTGCAGCGTGGACGACCTGCGGCGGGAGCTCTTTGAGCGCAACTCTGCCGAGGCGGTCTTTGCCTGCGAGGGCGGCGAGCCCGTGGGCTTCGCCGTGTTCTTCCACAAGTTCTCCACCTTTCAGGGGCGGCGGGGGCTGTTTCTGGAGGATCTCTTTGTGCTGCCAGAGAAGCGCGGTCGCGGCTATGGCCGCGCCCTGCTGCGGCACCTGGCGGCGCTGACGGTGGAGCGGGACTGCGCGCGGCTGGAGTGGAACTGTCTCGATTGGAACGCGCCGTCGCTGGCCTTTTACCGCAGCCTTGGGGCCACGGTGCTGGGCGACCGCACCGACCACCGGCTGGAGGGGGCGGCCCTACGGGCGCTGGCGAGTGGCTGATGGACACGATGGAACAATACCTGCGGGCGGTGGAACTGCTGCCCGATGCCATAGACAACCCGGCGGAGTACCCCTGGTGCCTGCCGGCGGTGCGGGGGCTGGGGCGACTGGCGCTGCACCCGCGCTGCACGTTCCTGGTGGGGGAGAATGGCTCGGGCAAGTCCACCCTGCTGGAGGCCATCGCCGTGGCCTGGGGTTTCAACCCCGAGGGCGGCTCCATCAACTTCCGCTTTGCCACGAGGGAGACCCACAGCCCCCTGCACCGGGCCCTCAAGCTCACCCGCGGTGTGCGGCGGCCGCGGGACGGCTACTTCCTGCGGGCGGAGAGCCTTTATAACGTGGCCACCAACATGGACGAGCTCGACGAGGACCCGGGCTTTGGCCCGCCCATCGTACAGAGCTATGGCGGCGTGTCGCTGCACCGGCAGAGCCATGGCGAGGCGTTCCTGGCCCTGGTGCTCCACCGCTTCGGCGGGCAGGGGCTCTACCTGCTGGATGAGCCCGAGGCGGCGCTGTCCCCCATGCGGCAGATGGCCCTGCTGCGGCGCATGGATGAGCTCATTGGCTCGCGCAGCCAGTTTGTCATCGCCACCCATTCGCCGCTGCTGCTGGCCTACCCCGATGCGTGCATCTACAGCCTGGATGGCGGCCCACACCCCGTCGCCTACCGCGACACCGACCATTACCGGGTGACCCGCGCGTTCCTGGAGCACCCCGAAGGCATGCTGCGGCAGCTGCTGGGGGAGGAAGAAGAGGATTAACATGGCAAAATCACCCAGCGGATCCCTGTGCCCCTATCCCTACCTGGGTGGGGAGTTGCACCCGTTGAAGTATGGAGGCTTCCAAGCCGACGCGGCGCGGCTGCTTGCCGTGATGGCCGCAGAGGAGGCGTTCGTGCTCGCCTCCGGTGGGCAGCACAACCGCCGGGTGTGGATTGACTGCTACGAATCGCCCTGGAACGACGAGACCATCGACGCGCTGGCCCGGCACCTCACTGCCCTCGCACCCAAGATCTTCCGGCTGTGCTTCGCCGGGCTCCCCCGCCGCAGCCAGAAGAAACTGCTGCGAGCCATGGAGACCCACGGCTGCGTGCTGCGGGAGCCGCCCCGCTTTGTGGACGACCCCGAGACGGGCAAACGGTGGCTGGTGGGCGAGGGACGCTGACGCGGGTAAACGGAGTGGGCTGAGCACTGGTTTTGTGCTGCAGGCCCCCCAACCCCGCCGATCATCCGCCCGGCCCGCTACAGCGAAATCCCGTTGGCGTGAAGCCCTCTGCAGAGAAGAGATCGACTGATGACAGCATCTTGCGGCAGCGCAGGATGCTGTTGTGCTTGTGCTTCTTCCCACCAAAAATGCCAGTTCCCCGTTTCAGTAGATTTTTGTGTTTTCCCTGCTCTGTCAAACTCCTTCTTCTGGGCGTGGTGCGCCAAACAAAAAGGCAGAAAAAAGCATAGGATGCAGATGGATTCCGCAAATGCTTTGAAAAGAGGGACGTCATTTTGAACGATAACTCTGGTAACAAATATACCCATACACGCAGACGGCCCATGACGGCAGAAGAATACGAAGGCAGAAACGATCCGCGCTCCGACTATTCGAACGGAAGCGACCATTCGGACCACTGTTGGGAACGGTCCGATCCTTGTCACGACTGGAGATGGGACTGTGATTGCAACAGATGTTGCAATCCGTCATTCATCTGTTGCTGTCCTGGGCGCCCTGGCCCCACCGGCCCTAGCGGCCCCACTGGCCCTAGCGGCCCCACTGGCCCCACCGGCCCTAGCGGCCCCACTGGCCCGACTGGCCCCACTGGCCCCACCGGCCCTAGCGGCCCCACAGGCCCGACTGGTCCTACTGG
>JAEWRW010000017.1 GCA_023398815.1 Bacillota bacterium | reverse complement strand
TGGCTAAGTCCTCCAACTCTGAAAGTCTCGCCTGTAACTGTACTATTTCACGGTTTAAATAATATAGCTGCGATAATTCTTTCTTTGTCATCGCGTTCAGCCTCCTTCGTACAAATTTGCTTTTACTGCCTCAATTAAGGCTGCCTGTGTATCCTCCTTGCTTAACAAGGCTTTCAGGACATCCTCATCAATAGTTCCTTTTGTTATGATGTGATGAATTACAACCGTGTTTTTCTGACCCTGTCGCCACAACCTTGCATTTGTCTGCTTATATAACTCAAGGCTCCAAGTTAACCCGAACCATATCAAAGTTGATCCACCTACTTGCAAATTGAGACCATGTCCTGCGGAAGCTGGGTGAATAATTGCAATTGGTATTCCTCCTGCATTCCACTTTGATATATCTACCGAAGTGTCTAGCTTCACAGCATGAAACCTCTCACAGATACGCTGTATGTCATGTTTAAACCAATAAGCTATCAGTACTGGCTTACCATTTGAAGCCTCGATTAAATCCTCAAGCGCATCAAGCTTTCGGTCATGTATGTATTTTGCATTTCCTATCTCATCATAGACAGCACCGTTTGCCATCTGCAGAAGCTTGTTTGAAAGACCCACACTGCTTTTTGCATCAATGTCTCCATCCTTGAAGGGCAGGATCATGTCTTTTTTAAGCTTTTGGTATAGTGTAGCTTCATTAGCGGACATTTCAACTTCTACATTGTTTATCACACACTCTGGCATATTCAGATAGTCTAAGCTTTTCATGCTTATACAGATATCTGAGATTTTCTCATAGATGGCTTGCTCAGCACCCTCGCGGGGTTTGTATGAAAAGATAGTGGTTTGATTTCGTTTATCCGGTAAAAAGTATCTTTCACGGTAGCCCCCGATAAATCTTCCAAGTCGGTGCCCCATATCAAGAATTCCTATTTCCGCCCATAAATCCATCAGACCGTTTGGTGCTGGAGTGCCAGTAAGCCCAACAATACGATTAACATTTGGTCTTACCTTCCTAAGTGCCTTGAACCTTTGAGAGCCATGGTCTTTGAAGGATGACAATTCATCAATTACAACCATGTCATAATCAAAGTTAAAGTTTTCCACCAACCACTTTACATTTTCACGATTTATTAGGTATATATCAGCATCTGCTAATAATGCTTTCCGGCGCTGTTTTTCTGTACCGATTGCCACCGATGTTCTGATGTTTTCAAGATGCTCCCATTTAGCAATCTCAGCAGTCCATGTGTCTCTTGCAACTCTTAGTGGTGCTATCACAAGTACTTTTATAATTTCAAAGCTATCAAACAGTAGGTCGTTTATAGCAGTAAGAGTTATTATGGTTTTGTCAACCCAAGCCCATATCTAAAAATACTGTTGCAATATGATTTTTCAAAATGTAATCAATCGCAAAATCCTGATATTTATGAGGTATGAACTTCATTTGGCACCACCTCCTTCTGCTTTGAAAAATGCAGACAATTTAGCATGGTATCTTGCATGCTCCCTTTGTGACGGAAAAATTTGTATATTATCTATATCAGAGTTGCGTTTATTACCATCAATATGGTGTACAACTTCTCCATCCTTTAAAGGTCTTCCAAGTATCTTTTCTGCCACAATCCGATGTTCATGCCTGCCATAAAGTTTTACATAAGATATGCCTTTTCCTGAATTAAGCCGTGCTTTTCGAATTTTAGCCCGTGTTTCTATTGTCATTCTGGTTGGATTCAATTCTTTCGCCAATTTTGAGAAATTGGCAGCCATATTGGTATAATCTTTTAAATTCATATATCCATTTGGATTCTTTTGCTTATTACTATAAGCAGCCAAACAGGATCTACTACAGAAATTATGTTTTGTAATCACGCATGAATATTTTTCAAACTCCTTACCGCACCAATCACAGCTTATTTTTAATTTCATCAAGTACACCTCCAATCTGTTCTATGCTGTCAATGCAGTAAACTAAAAAGCCAAGTGATTCCAACTGTATTTTTCTCTTTACCTGAAGCGGTCTTAATTGTTCACCAGGTCTTTTTAGTTCAACAAAAGCTATTCTTCCTTTTGGCAGAAGCACTAGTCTGTCAGGAATACCGTCAAATCCAGGTGATACAAACTTTAGTGCGAGTCCTCCAATTTTTTTAGCCTCTACCACCAGATGTCTTTCTATTATTTTTTCTCGCATATTTACTCTCCTTTTGTGTTCCCCAAATCCCAAAAGTCCTTTACGCGTGTATTTACGTGTTTGCGTGTCCTATATCTGTATTTATTTATATGATTATTTTTAATAGTAGTTATTGGAACAATGGAACACAGGATATTAAGCAATGTATTACTAAAGGGGCTACCGCCCGTTCCGATGGTATGTACCATAAAGGGGTTTTTGGCTCACCGGAACAGGCGAATTCTGTTCTCTGACAAATATTTGTTCCTACTGTTCCCAACTTTCTCATGATTTTGGAACATAGAGCCATTGAGGACCATAAAGCGGTATTCGTTCCTTCGTCACAAGACCACTCCAACCTCCGATACCAGCCATAATGGCTAAAATTTCATTGCCATCCACTCTTCGAAGGTTTGCACGGTCTTTACCGAAGCACTCGCACCATATCTCCATATTGGAGACCGATTCACGTTTCCTGACTCCGACCCGTTTGCTTTCACCAAACTCAGTGCCATTTATATAGGCACGGCGGCTGTACAAATCCATCGTGTCCCAATCCTCTGGCAAGAGCATATCAAGGTAATCACGCACCAGTCCTTCCCTCTCATCAGACTCCAT
>JAEWRW010000008.1 GCA_023398815.1 Bacillota bacterium | reverse complement strand
CATCTAAAGTTTCTGTCGTTCTTTGCTTGGTATAATCTTCCATCTAATCTCCCCCTCATTAACTGGTGTTATTATATTAGAAAACACTTCTTTTGTCAATTTTTTTAAATTCCTTTTCGTAAAGTAGAGTATTGCTATAACATTAAAAATATGTTATCATTGATATGAAAATAGGAGGATTTTAAATGAAAAAATTTTTGATACTAGCATTACCACTTCTACTACTTACAGGATGTGGAAAAAAAGATTATAGTGCACTAGAAAAAGAACTTTCTAAAAAAGCAGGAGAATACTATGAAACAAACATTAAAGATAAGGTTATCATGGCTGGTGCTCAACAAAATGTACAACAAAAAGTAACCTTAGAAGCATTAGAAAAGACTAATGTTGATATCTCTAAATTCACAAAGAAAAAATGTGATACAACAGAATCTTATGCGTTAGTAATCTATTCTACAGATGATAGTGGATACCAGACAGGTGATTATAAAGTAGAAAATCATTTAGTTTGTGGTAGTTACACAACAAAATAAAAGGAAATTAGAAACAGGGAAAATTCCCTGTTTTTTTATGTAACAATAATGATAAAAAAGCATAAAAAAAGTAGAATAATTTTCTACCTTTTTTGTGACCTCTACTATTTTACAACAACTTCAAAGCTATCAACATTACTGTAGTCGCCTACTATAGAGATACTGAAATCTCTTTTTTCATTATCTTTTAGATTATCAATTTGGGTCTCAACTCTTCCATAAATTCGTTTACTACTTGAGTTACTCATAATAAGTTCTAATTGAAAACTTTTTTCGTTTCCTGTTTCATTCTTCACAGTTCCAGTAATATAACTCGTTGCCCCTTTTTTCTCAATCTTAATATCATTAAATACCAGATCACCTTGATTCTTTTTTGTTTCATTAGTGACTGTTTTATCATCAATTATTGTTTCATTTTTCTTGTTAGATTTTTTACATCCAGTTACAAGTAAACTCATAACCAGCAACAATAATAAACTATATTTTAATCCTTTTTTCATTGTTTTACCTACTCTCCTATATAGACTTGTTCTGGAATTGTCATTCCTCTTAAATAAGGAGTTGTTATTCCCTCTTCAATATTCCAAATTGTGTCGAAATCAAAACCTGGATAACTCGTTTTTTGTTTTGCTGCTTGCTTAGTTTCTATCATTACACCATAGCTACTACTAGTAGCACCAGTAGTTTCCTTAATCCAATAAGTATTGCCAGCAGTTATATTGCTATTCCCAATCGGATTTTTATTAGATAGTCCTAAAATATAACTATTCAAAACAGTTGCATTATTATATACAAGTCCACCTTGATTGCTACTAGTATTTACCATCAATTCTCCTATCATATATACATCTTTTAAGTTAATTGATCCGCTTGCAACTAAACCTCCGCCCGAACTATTTGCCTTAATGACTCCACTTACATATGATTGATCAATTAGACCACCTGTGCTAACTCCAACGATTCCTCCAACTTGAGATGTTCCAGTTACCTTTCCACTTGTATAACTGCCTTTTATGTTAGAAGCTCTTCCACCTCCAACGAATCCTCCGACATATGTTACACCAGTAACATCTCCATGGCTGACACTATCTGTAATATCAACTTTTGTGTCAATATAACCGACAAATCCTCCAACATAATTATTACCATTAATTGTTGCACCAATATAACTGTTATTTATATTTATGTCTACCATTGCTCTTCCTATTAATCCCCCTGTTTGACTACTACCCTTAACAATTGAATTGGAATCTAATCTTACCCCATCTAAAACAATATTGTCATATGTTGACGTCCCTAAAATTCCCCCAACATAATTTAAGCCTGTACCATCAACTGCCAGCGAAACAAACTCTAGATTCTTTATCGTTGCTCCTGAATACATTGTTCCGATTAATCCATTACCAGTTATCTTAATTCCTGTTATCTTCTTATTGTTTCCATCTAACGTTCCGGAAAAGACTGGCATCTGTGGAAAATTATCTTTCCATTCACTAGAAGTTATATCGATATTGTTCATCACCTTGTAATATGAATTCGGACTGATTCTTATATTATAGAAATCTTGAGCGGTCTTTATTAGATATGGATCAGTTTCAGTTCCTTTTCCTTCTCCAGTGAAATGTTCTATGTTTTCCAAGTAGTTTTTATCCGATATCATTAATCCTCTTAAGTATGGCGTTGTACTTCCATTCTCAATATTCCAGATTGTATCAAAGTCAAATCCTACATAGTTTCCTCTTTGAACTGCTTCTGGTACGGAATTAATCATCGTTCCATAACTACTACTGTATACTCCTGTTGTCTCACTGATCCAATATAGATTTGTAAGAGTTCCACCATTTCGTGTTCCAATTAATGCTTGCCCATTGGTAACCTTTCCTTGCACATAGACATTTTTCAAGGTTCCTGACTGGTTATATCCGACGATTCCTCCAGTATAAGCTGTATTATTTCCTGTTACAGTCCCAACAACATATGCATCTGTTATCGTTGCACTATTATTTCCGACGAGTCCTCCGACATAATTACTAGTTCCAATTACTTCTCCACTAAAATAACTCTGTTTAATTGTCCCAGAACCGTTATATCCAGTGATTCCTCCAACATAGGTATTTCCTTTAATTACTCCACCGCTATAACTTGTACTAACATTGACGGTTTGACCATATC
>JAEWRW010000060.1 GCA_023398815.1 Bacillota bacterium | reverse complement strand
TTGGCTTGACAGCGTAAACATACTGCAAATTTAGCTGTTTTATAAGAAAATTATTGCCGCAAAAGTTTGCTCGCTTTTGCGGCATAGTTATGAAGGTCTGATATGAAGTTGGAGGTATTATGGGAACAAATCAAAAATTATCGTTTTTGGCAATGGAAAATCGGGAACGCATTATTAAAATGATTTATCAGGCAAAGGCCGGACATCCGGGCGGGTCACTTTCCATTATCGATATCCTTACTGCAATTTATGAAATGGATGTGGATCTCAACGCAAAGCAGCGCAGCAGGGTAGTACTCTCAAAGGGCCATGCCGTACCGGCACAATATGCGGTTTTCAATGCAAAAGGGCTTATTAAGGATGAGGAAATGGGGACGTTCCGTTCTGTTAATTCGCGGCTGCAAGGCCATCCGTACATTGTGGATATCCCCGAATCGGACGCGACCACAGGATTGCTTGGACAGGGACTTTCCATTGCGGTAGGGATTGCCGTTGCTAAGAAAGCAAGCAATGATGGCCATCGTGTTTATGCTATCGTGGGCGACGGAGAGCTCCATGAAGGGCAAATATGGGAAGCAGTACTGGAAGCGCCTCAGTTTAAGACTGACAATTTAGTGCTGATTGTCGATTACAATAAGCTTTCATCCAGCGGACCTGTGAACGAAGTAATTAATCTGAATCCCCTCACGGATAAATTCAGAGCTTTTAACTGGGACGTATATGAAATTGACGGACACAATATGGATCAGATTGTAGAGGTACTGAGCATTGCACGCAAAGGAACCGGAAAACCGATTGCCATTATTGCAAATACAGTCAAAGGCAAGGGAGTTTCCTATATGGAGAATAATCCCAAATGGCACAGTTCCGCATTGACCGATGAAGAATACACGACCGCGATGAAGGACATCCAAAGGGAGAAGGAGGGGATCCGCCTTGACTGAAAATTTGATCAGCTTAAGAGAAAAAGTGGGTCGGATTTTATGTGAATTCGGAAATGACGAACGCATTTTTGTTTTGGACACCGATTTGGCAAAGTCGACGACCACCGCTGAATTCCGCAGCCAATATCCGAATCGTTTTTTGGAAATGGGAATCTCGAAGCAAAGTGCAATGTCGGTGGCTTCCGGCCTTGCCATTGAGGGGAAAATTCCGTTTTACGTAAGCTTTGCGTTATTCACAACCGGGACCGCATGGACGCAGCTCAGACAAGCCTGCTACTCGAATTTAAATGTGAAGGTCATCGGAACACACCCCGGTCTGGACGACGGACCGGATGGGGCCAGCCATCATGCAAATGAAGACCTGGCACTTACCAGGGCTCTTCCCGGGATTACCATACTCACTCCGGCAAGCGTTGAAGATTTACGGGACAGCATTGCGCTTGCAATTAACACAGATGGCCCGTTTTATATCCGTGTCGCGCGTGATACGGTTCCCGTTTTGGATATCCCGCACACACCGGTGAAAATAGGGAAAACGATTGTAAATTATGATGATGGAAACGATCTTGCAATCATTTATGAAGGCGCTGCAATGAAGGCGGCGTTTGAAGGCTACTGCACGTTAAAGCGCGAAGGGTTTCAATGCAAACTCATTAATATTTTCTGCTTGAAACCCATCGATGCAGATACTTTATGCTCCGTAGCGGAAACTGTCAAAGGCGTTGTTACGGTGGAAAACCACTCCGTGATGGCGGGACTGGGAGGCGCTGTTGCCGAGGTCCTGATGAATGCCGATATTAGTGTCAAATTCGCACAGGTTGGCATTCAGGACGTTTTTACGGAATCGGGTGCAATAGCGGATTTAAAGAGAAAATATGGGATTTACGGAGAAAATGTCGCCGAATGTGCAAAAGCGCTTTTAAAGTAATCGGGTCGCCATGAAGCTGATAAAAATCATCAAGTGAGGTTAAAATGATGCAAACATTTCAATATAAGGTAAGAGATGAAGATGGTCTGCACGCAAGACCGGCAGGCCTGCTTGTAAAATGTACGCAGAGCTGCGGTTCCGACGTCAGGATTTCACTGGGGGAAAAAAAGATGGATGCAAAAAAGCTCTTCGCCATTATGAGCCTTTGCGTGCAGCAGAACGATACCGTTACTTTTCACATAGAGGGTAAGGACGAACAGAGCGATTGTATGAAGCTGAAGGAATTTTGCCAGAAAAATCTCTGAAAAGGTATGGAATTATCGCCCGTGAATGATGCGCATGTTTTTATATACTGCCAAATATCAATAAAAAGTGTCCTCTCAGTTTTTTGGTGAGGCTTTTTCTGGTCAAAGATTAATCATTCATTTAAAATGTAGCTATGCGCTACTAGGCTGTCTTCCCGGATCCTCCACAGCTATCGCCCAGCCAGAACGGCGGGATCTGGTGGTTCTGGATCAGCAGAATTAGCCCCCGAAACACGTTGTTTCGGGGGCATTTTCGTGTCAAAACGCGTTCCAAAATCTATGGGGCAATATCCATACGGTTTTGGAACGGGTTATTCCACCGGAACGCTAACAACGTTCCGTTATTTTTATGTCATTGGAGGAAAAGGCAAAAATTATATTTTTGGATACGCAAGAGTATCCACGGAAGCACAGAACCTTGACCGTCAGCTTGATGCTTTGAAACGGTACGGGGTAGACTTTATCTATAACGAGAAAATGACCGGCCAGAATTGATGAAAATGCTGGATCGTATTGACAAGGGTGATACGATTGTGATCGAATCGTTATTACGTCTTGGCAGGAGCACAAAAGACCTGATTGAGTTGGTGGAGTTGTCTGAACGGAAAAAGGTGCATCTGGTTTCCCTAAAAGAGTCCATCGATACCAGTACGCCAACCGGGAAATTACTTTTTACGCTAATGAGTGCCCTGGCTCAATTTGAACGTGATGTTATTGCCGAGCGAACAAAGGAAGGCTCAAATCAGCCCGAGCCCGTGGCCGTATGGGCGAGAGGCCAAAAATTGATGAGGCTAAGGTAAAACAGGCGGTGAAGCTTTACAACACAAAGCAGTATTCCGTCAAAGAGATTGAAGAGCTGACTGGGGTAAAGAAGGCGACGCTGTATCGAAACTTATGAATTTGTAGGAAATGGATATAGTTCAATACTTAGTTTGACTGCTTACTTGAAATTTTTTCTATATTCAGGTAAAATGACTTTATATAGAAAGCCAATAATATTATTACAAAATGTAAGGGAATGTTTATGATAGATAAATTAAAAACTCGAGCATTCACTTTCTTCCATTACAGCGGATTATTACGTGAGCTGGTTGTGCGTGATATCAAGGTGCGTTATAGGAGGTCTGTTTTAGGCTTATTATGGACTGTTTTAAATCCATTGTTAATGATGACAATTCAAACAATTGTGTTTTCCGCTTTCTTTACATCGAAAATCAAGAATTTTCCGGTTTACTTATTAATAGGCAATATTGTTTTTTCCATGAATTCAGATTCCACTTCGCAGG